>NZ_JAMYNZ010000006.1:0-465042 GCF_040319465.1 Mesorhizobium sp. M0910 | reverse complement strand
ATCACCGAACACTCTCTCCACGGCATCAACACCTCCCGGCAAAAACCGAAAAGTGTTACCTATGTGTCCGGTACAAATCGTCACCTATGTCTCGGGCCGCTCATCCGCGAAAATCAGCAGAACGGCCGCCGGTCCCGGGCTGGCCGCCATCTGTCGCCGACCTAGCTGAGACAAAATGTATGGCTAGCCGACCTCGGCTCGCCGTCCATCTAAAATGGTGAGCCCGTGCCCGGTCTGGACCAGGCAGCGGGCTGAAACGACCGCTGAGCAAAACTCCGTTACTTGTTGCAGTTCTGCATATCCGACGTCATGGCGCCGCTTGGGGTGTTGTTGTCGGTGTCGTTGCCTGCCGTATCCTTGCAGCGGTCCCCCATACCGTTTGTCTGCGGCGTGGTGGCGTTCGTTGCATTCGGATCGATCTGGTTCGGCGAAGTGGTACTGGTCCCGTTGTTGCCGCCGTTGCCGGTGGTGCCCGTGTCGACGCCGGTATTGCCGTTCATACCAGTTCCGCCAGTTCCCGAACCGGTTGATTGTGCCATGGCAGATGTGGCCAGGCCGATAGCAAGTAGGGATGCAGAGAGAATTTTCATCATCTTAGTGTCTCCATCGAGTTGCATCGCTGGATCGCGATCTATACCCAACGAGAGTTTTTCCAGGATGTTCCGTTCGACAGAAATAGTGATCGATACAGTCATTCTGAGAGCTTTGTTGTTCGTCGTTTCGTGAATGGCGCCACGTCAGTGGGTAAAAGGCATGCCGCAAGCCGGTGTGTTGCCGGAAGCGCCAGCACCAGCGGCTCGTCGGGCAGGCCATGGACGATCAGCTCCGGGGTCGAGAGCGGGGATGCAGCACGCCGAGGTCGATCTCGCTGGCGGCGAGTGCTCTTTCCAGCAATGGCGAATTCATCCCGATGAGATCCACCTCGATCTCCGGATAACGGCTGCGAAACATCCGCACCGCCTCCTTATCGAATCGAAACGGCCCGTTTCATTCCAATCCTCTACGATCCTTGATCGTGAGCAGCATCCAGCCTGTGCGCAACACGGAGCGCTCTGCCATGGGCGCTCGACGGGCTGCCACCCCATTGGTAAGCCCTCTCCTTAAGGAGAGTCGAAGACATGACGGTTGCGATCGAGATGGGCCACACGAGCGCAGGTGCCCCGGCGGCACTGGATCTTGAGGAGCTGCTGGCGACGCGCCTTTTGGTGCAGGGCAATTCTGGCTCCGGCAAGTCCCACCTGCTGCGCCGGCTCTTGGAGCAGAGTGCGCCCTGGGTGCAGCAGACCATCATCGACCCCGAAGGCGACTTCGTGACACTGGGCGACCGTTTTGGCCATCTGGTGATCGACGCCGAGGAGCATACCGAGCGCGGCCTGCAGAGCGCCGGCGAGCGGGCGCGCATCCACCGCGTCTCCACGGTGCTTAATCTCGAGGGGCTCGACGCCGAGAACCAGATGCGGCGCGCCGCCGCCTTCCTCGGCGGGCTTTTCGAGGTCGCCCGCGACCACTGGTATCCGATGCTGGTGGTGGTGGACGAGGCGCAGCTGTTCGCGCCGGCGGTTGCCGGCGAGGTTTCGGACGAGGCGCGCAAGCTCTCTCTCGGCGCCATGACCAATCTGATGTGCCGTGGCCGCAAACGCGGGCTGGCCGGGATCATCGCCACCCAGCGGCTGGCCAAGCTTGCCAAGAACGTCGCCGCCGAGGCTTCCAATTTCCTCATGGGCCGGACCTTTCTCGATATCGACATGGCGCGCGCCGCCGACCTGCTCGGCATGGAGCGGCGCCAGGCGGAAGCCTTTCGCGACCTCGAGCGCGGGCAGTTCATGGCGCTCGGCCCGGCGCTGTCGCGCCGCCCGCTCGGCTTGCGCATCGGCCCGACCGATACAAGTCCGCGCCACGCGACCCCGCGCCTCATGCCGCTGCCGGAATCGGCGTTGGAAGATGCCCGCGCGATCATCCTGGCGGCCCCGCCGCCCGAAACCGTCCGGCCGCAGCGCCGGTCGTCGCCGGACCTGCTCGATCAACTGATGGCGGCAAAATCGGCGGCGCTGGAAATCCGCCCCGAAGCGGTGGAGCCGCCGATCAGCGCCGAGGACTTGGCGGAGCGGCGCGAGCGTGTCGACCGGGTGCTGCGCGCTGTGCTGGCGCAACCCGACGCGGGCTTCCGTGTCATCGGCGTGCTCTATCAGGAGTTCGTGGTCCGCTGCCGCATAGAGGGCCTCGCCTCGGTCGTGCCGGATCTGCCAGCGTTCCGCCGCATGCTGACGCGCGCCCGCGCCGGCCTCGGCTCCGACATGGCAGGCGATGACGCCTGGCAGGATGTCTCGGCGCGCGCCTCGCTGCTGCCCGAGGATATGCAGGGCGTGTTCATGATGATCGCCCGCGCGGCCAAGGAGGGCTGGCCCTGCCCGAGCGACGCGGCGATCGCCCGCGCCTATGGCTCGCACTCGCTACGCCGCGCCCGGCGCCTGCTGACCTATATCGAGGAGCAGGGGCTGATCGTGTGCCAGCTCGACGGGGTCGGAAGGCGGACGGTGACGCTTGTCGAACTGGCCTGGGCGACGGCGCCGGGCGATCCGAATGCGGCGGAGGCGGAGCAGGGGAGGGTGGCTGTTTGATTGGGGTGGTTTAGGCGAAAACTGACGTCGCTCAACATCAGCAAAGCGCCATATCCGGACCTTGCCAGTGATGCTGTGAATGTTAAGTCTCGGCTCCGATGCGGACGTTCCGCCCGAGTTCAAAGACTGACTGCGACCGTTCTGTGGCCTTCGCATCGACAGCGCCGATAAGCTGCGTCCCACATCCTACCCCTTGCGTCCATGGGAGGGTCGTTGTGAACCAAGCCCTACTGCCCGTGCTTGTGGGAAAGCCGATCCAGCGCGTCTCGAAGCGCAGTGGCGGCATCGCCACGCTCGTCAGCGGACATCAGCTCCGGTTCAAGTTCCAGCCTGAAGTGCGGCAGCTCGGTTCGAACGGCGCGACAAGCGCCGGCTAGATTGGCCTTCAGGTCGATGACGCGGTAGGTGGCGACGGGATAGGCGATCCCCTTGACCTGGACGTGCCCCATCTCCTCACAGTCGATCATGTCCTTCACTTGCGCAAACGTCTCGTAGGAAATGAGGACGGTCCCCGGTGGCGCCTCCTGTTCCAGGCGCGAGGCGAGATTCACGGCGCCGCCGATTATCGTGTAATCCATCCGGTCCTCGCTGCCGAAGTTACCGACAGTGCAGTAGTCGGTATGGATGCCGATGCGGCAGCGCAGCGGTGTCTCAATTCCAATGTCACGCCAGATTTCGGCAAGTTCGCTCATCCGCTTTTGCATGGTGAGAGCCATCTGCACACACGCCAGCGCGTCCTCCTTGACGCCGCGCGTCTCAGGGTCGCCGAAAAACATCAGGATCGCGTCGCCGACATATTTGTCGATCGTCGCGCCGTGATCCGAAGCAATTTTCGACATTTCCGTCAGATAGTGATTGAGGAGCTGGGTGAGATCCTCGGATTCCATTTTGTCAGTGGTCTCGGTAAAGCCGGCGATATCGGAGAAGCATATTGTCAGTTTCTTCCGCTGGCTGGCGATTCTAACGTCTTGGCGGCCGGCGAATATCGAGCTGTACACTTGCGGCGCCAGGTATTTGGCCAGCTTGCTGGAAAGCGCCTCTAGGGCCGTGGACTTCTCGGCGAGGTTCTCCTCCCTTTGCTTCAGCTCGGTGATGTCCGAATAGACGGCGACCGTGCCGCCGGCGCTGATCCGCCGCTCGCTGATCATGATCCATCGGCCGTCGCCTCGCCGCTGCACCCATGGTTCGCCAGGATTGCGGTGTCGCCACAGGCGCTCGGCAACCCACTCCTCGACCCGCCCCTCGGCGTCCCTGATGTAGCCGCGCTCGGCGGATCGGCGAATGATCTCCTCGAATGCTGTGCCAGGGGTTAGCCCGGTCTCCAGGCCAGCGTAAAGCAGTTCGCGGTAGCGGCTGTTGCTTAGGACAAGCCGGTCCTCTCTGTCATAGAGAGCGAAACCTTCGGAAATGCTTTCGATGGCATCGACTAGCCGCTGACGCGCTTCTGCAACGTCGCGCAGGTTCTTTTCCTCGACCTCGACAGCAGTATCCCGGAAGAGCCTCAGCGCTTGAGCCATGCGCCCGATTTCGTCACTGCCCGCCGCCGGCAGCGGCGCATGAAGGTTGCCCCCCGCAATCGCGAGCATGCCTTGGCTCACGGCCCCCAGTCGGGCGAGGAGGCTGCGGTCGACATAGAGCCAGACAACCAGAACCGAACTCAGGAGGCTGAGGAAGGCGGAGCCGAGCACAACCGCGGTGCCGTAGCGCTGGACGAGCGCGGCTTCGCGACCGGACGCAGCGATCTCCTGGTCTGCCATGGCGACCAGGCGATCGACGCCAGCGGTGAGATTGCGCGACAGTCGATTGTTCTCGGCCAGAAGCCTTTCGCCCTGTGCCAGGACAGCAAACTCGTCCTCCCGCGCCTTGCGGATGCTGTCCTCGCCGTCGGTCAAACCCTTGAACTCGTCGACACGCTGCCGGAAGCGGGTCCGCAGCTTTTCGTCGATCTCCGTGGAAACCTTTTCAAGAGCAGTGAGCGAACGGCGTAGCGGAAAAAGGATCAACGCCAGGTCGCCCGGCGTCGGCGCGTTCGCGACCTTTACCAGCGCGTCGTTGACCGCCGAGATCTCCAGCTGCGCCTTCTGCTGGGGGATGTAGGCCGCAATCGCCTGGACCAGCTCGGCCATCGCCGCTGCGCGTCGATCGGGCGACAGCGACGTATCGGCCGCGACCGCCCGCCATTGCGGGAGCCTGGAATCCATTACTAGGATGCCAGTGGCGACAAGGCGCTGGGCTCCGGTCGTCGTCGCGGCGAGGCGGTTCAGGAGCTCCTCCTTGCGGGCGACCACGTCGAGCCGGGCGACAACAAGAGAGTCGAGCTCCTTCAGGTTGCGCCTGAGAACAATCGCGGCTTCCTCGATCTCGGCCAAATGCACTGTGCCCAGCGTGGCATCCCGGAGGTCCGTGCGCAGGGCCTCGAGGCGGGACATCTCGAGCGCGACGGCAGCCGACACCTCGCTGTGCTGAGCCCTGCTTGTCGCTGCTAGCACCGATGGCGCGGCAGCAGCGACCCGTTCGGCCTGACGCGACAGCTGGAGGGAGGCGAGCGCCGACGGCACTCGATCCATGGTAATTCGGTCGACGACGTCGCCAACCTGGAGGAAGGCATAAAGCGCCGCAGCGGTTGCCAGCACCGCAAGGGCGCTGATCCCGAAAAAGGCGAGCAACAGCCGGCCGCGTATGCCGAGGCGTTCAAGCATCTCGGCGAGTCGGAACAGTCCGGCCACACTGGTCTGCATTAGACTAGACATCTCAGCCGGCACGCCGGCGATCAGCGAACCCTATTCAACCGGCACGTATTCCCCGCCGCGCCAGACGTACCAAACCCAGCTCTGCTTCGTGAGGTCGCCCTTGTCGTCAAAATCGACCCGGCCGATGACAGTGTCGAATTCCTGTTCGTGCAGTGCCGCAATGACGGCCTTCGGCTCCAGCGAACCTGCCTTCGAGACTGCCTGGGCCCAAACCTGGACCGCGCAGTAGCTCAACAGCGTGTAGCCCGCGGGTTCGAAATTCTCCGCACGGAACTGCTCAACGACCGCGGCCGCTTCGGGGCTTCGCCTCGGGTCCGCCGGGAACGTGAAGAGGGTCCCCTCCGCCGCGGGGCCGGCGATCAGGGCAAATTCCTCAGTCGCCAAAGCATCTCCGGATATGAGCTGAACCGTGTAGCCACTGTCGTGTGCAGCGCGAGCAATCAGCGCAACCTCGGCATGATACCCACCCACATATAAGGCGGAGACGCCGGCGGTCTGCAACGCAGCGACCTCGGCCGAATAGTCGTCCTTCCCGGGAATGTATGCGTCGTAAACGGCCTTAGTCACGCCCCGCTTGTTCAGCTGCTTCCTGGTCTCGTCGGCGAGACCCTTCCCATAGGTCGAGTTGTCGTGGAGGATCGCAATCTTCTTGTTGCCCCAGTGATCGGCAAGGTAGTTGCCGGCGATGAAACCTTGCGCGTCGTCGCGGCCAATGGTGCGAAAGACATTGGCACGTCCCTGTTCGGTCAGCTGCGGATTGGTCGAGCCTGGGGATATCTCAACGACGCCCGCCTCCTCGTACACTTTTGATGCGGGGATCGAGGCCCCGGAGCAATAATGCCCGACGACGAGCACGACCCCGTCAGCCACCAGCTTCTTGGCGGCCGCCACAGCTTGCTCGGGATCGCAGAAGTCGTCGACCGAGATGAGCCTCACCTTCTGGCCGAGCACGCCGCCCGCCGTGTTGACGTCGGCCACTGCCATCTCCGCGCCGCGCTGTCCCTGCTCGCCGATCCAGGCAAGCCGTCCTGTCATCGCAGCCGAGACCCCGACCAGCACCTCCGCCCGCGCGGAACTTAATACGGCCGCGAGAACTGCGATCGCTATGGCGATGATGCGATGCATGCGTGCATCCTCTGTCGGTAGCTTACGCCAATCCCGCCAGAGCCGACAGCCCCTTCGGCAAGCGCGGCTGTCTCGGGCTGTTATTGCAGCGCACACCCAATTTGGCGAAGCCATCATACACTGGAATGGCGTGTCATAACTCGTTCGCTGAGGTCGGAATCGCGCACGCGTTGGTCACGCCATAGGTCAGGCCGGTGCCGGGAAGGCCGGGATCTTGGCGCCTGAGGCGATCACCTACGCTGGTAAGACCTGCAGGCAGCCAGTGCCGATCAGGCGGGTGCCGGTGCCCGCGGCGTCAAGTCCGTCGCGCCGGCCGTCGCGTCCAGTGCCTCAGGCGGCGTCGGCTTTGTTTCCGTGAATCTCGCTATGCCGCATTGCACAATCGCCTCGCCTGCGCAAAATGCGGCATGATCCGCAAATCCCTCACTGTCCTGGTGATCGATGAAAACCACATCCGCGCTTCCATAATCGAAGCGGGACTGCGGGAGGCAGGGCATCAGCAGGTCACGGTCATCCACGACGTCGCCGGCATCGCGCGGCGGATCGCCGAGATCGAACCCGACGTCATCGTCATCGATCTCGAAAATCCCAACCGTGACATGCTCGAAAACATGTTCCAGCTTTCGCGCGTGGTGAAGCGGCCGATCGCCATGTTCGTTGACCGCTCGGACCAGGCGTCGATCGAGGCAGCGGTGGAAGCCGGGGTGTCGGCCTATGTCGTCGACGGCCTGCGCCAGGAGCGGGTCAAGCCGATCCTCGACATGGCGATCAGCCGCTTCAACGCCTTCTCGCGCATGGCGCGCGAACTGGAAGAGGCCCGCAGCGAGTTGGAGAGCCGCAAGGTGATCGATCGCGCCAAGGGCATCCTGATGAAGTCGCGCGGCCTGTCGGAGGACGCGGCCTACACGCTGCTGCGCAAGACAGCCATGAACCAGAACCGCAAGATCGCCGAAATCGCGCAGAGCCTGGTGACGGCGGCAGGGCTTCTGGATCCCGAGGAGAGTTGAGAATGGCGGCCGAGCACCGGATCAATGTTGGCTTCATGCCGCTCTTCGACAGCGCCATCCTTGTCGCGGCGAAGGAAATCGGCTTCGCCCTACGTGAAGGCATCGACCTGACGCTCAACCGGGAAACGTCCTGGGCCAACATCCGCGACCGCATCGCCATCGGCCATTTCGACCTGGCGCATATGCTGGGGCCGATGCCGATCGCCTGCAATCTGGGGCTGACGCCGCTCGCCTCCGACACCGTCGTGCCGTTCTCGCTCGGCCTCGGCGGCAATTGCGTGACGGTTTCGAACGCGGTCTGGGCCGGCATGGCCGCGCACGGCGCCCGGCCCGATCTCGATCCGGCGCGGGCCGGTAAGGCGTTGCGAGCGCTGATCCGTGATCGGGCGAATGGCGGCGGCGATCCGCTGCGCTTCGCCGTCGTCCATCCGCACTCCGGGCACAACTACGAACTGCGCTACTGGCTCGCCGCCTGCGGCATCGACCCGTCGCGTGAAATCGAAATCGTCATCGTGCCGCCGCCATTCATGGCCGACGCGCTCGCCGCCGGCAGGATCGACGGTTACTGCGTCGGCGAACCCTGGAACAGCGCCGCGGTCGTCGCCGGCACCGGCCATATCGCCACGGTCAAGGCGGCCATCTGGAAGACCAGCCCGGAGAAAGTCGTCGGCGTGCGCAAGGCATGGGCCGAAAGAGAGCCTGACGCGCTTTCGGCTCTGCTGCGCGCGCTGCATCATGCGGCGCGCTGGTGCCAGGACCCGGCAAACCGTGGCGAACTCGCGGCCCTGATGGCGCAGCCGGCCTTTCTCGGCCTGGCGCCGGCGCTGCAGATGCCGATCCTCAGCGGGCATCTGGCGCTCGGCGGCGGTGCCGAACTGAGCGTCGGCGACTTCTTTCTGCCCTTCAACAAGGCGGCGAACTTCCCGTGGAAGAGCCATGCGCTGTGGTTCTACACGCAGATGGTGCGCTGGGGGCATGTCGCGCACACGCCGGAAAACCTCGCTATTGCCCGCGACTGCTATCGCCCCGATCTCTACCGCTCGGCGTTGAAGCCGCTTGGCGTGGCGCTTCCCGGTGCCAATGCCAAGGTCGAGGGCGCGCTGAAGGCCGCGACCCCAGTTGGTTCGGCGGGGGCAAGCCTGGTGCTCGGTCCCGACGGTTTCTTCGATGGCCAGATCTTCGATCCCGACGAGATCGACGCCTACATTGCCGGCCAGAAATTGGCGCGCGCTGAAGCCTGATCATTTCCGCGCCATTCTTGTGCACTGCACAAAAAATGTGCGTGCAACTGCGCTAATGAACAATCTTTGGCTTGCTCGCCCGGCGGGCCGGGGCGCCGACGATTTTGGCATGCCGTTGATCTCATTGATGTTTATCATCCATTCCGAAACTGGCACGGTTCCTGCGTTGCAATAGGCAGACTCTTCTCGGGGTCACGGAATAGGCGTCCAATGGCGGGCGCTACAGGCAAAGCTGCCGCTCAGGTCAACACGCGATCCCGGATGGACGGACGCGCGCGGCCTGGCCGGCGGCTTTTTTGTTTTGATCGAACACGCAATCGACGGCGCCGATCCCAAGCCGCGCCCAACCGGAGATGACGATGACGAAACGCATCAAGAGCCATTCCGCCCAAACGGCGATCAGCCGCCGCGATTTCCTGAGGATCAGCGCGGCCACCGCGGCAACGCTGGCCGCGGCGCGTGCGCTGCTGCCCTCCGGCGCCTATGCGGCTACCGCCGTACCGGAAGTCACAGGCGCCAAGCTCGGCTTCATCGCATTGACTGATGCAGCACCGTTGATGATCGCCAAGGAGAAAGGCCTGTTCGAGAAATTCGGCATGCCCGATGTCGAGGTGCTCAAGCAGGCTTCCTGGGGGGCGACGCGCGATAATCTGGTGCTCGGCGGCGAAGCCAACGGCATTGACGGCGCCCATATCCTGACGCCGATGCCTTATCTGATGCACACCGGCAAGGTGACGCAAAACAAGCAGCCGCTGCCGATGGCGATCGTGGCGCGCCTCAACTACGACTGCCAGGGCATTTCCGTTGCCCAGGAATATGCCGCCACCGGCGTCGCCCTCGACGCCTCCAGGCTGAAGGATGCCTTCGCCGCCAAGCAGGCCGCAGGCAAGGAGGTCAAGGCCGCCATGACCTTCCCGGGCGGCACGCACGACCTTTGGCTGCGCTACTGGCTGGCCGCCGGCGGCATCGATCCCGACAAGGACGTCTCGACCATCGTCGTGCCGCCGCCGCAGATGGTTGCCAACATGAAGGTCGGCAACATGGACGTGTTCTGTGTCGGCGAGCCGTGGAACGAGCAGCTCGTCCACCAGGGCGTCGGTTTCACCGCCGCTACCACTGGCGAGCTATGGAAGGGCCATCCGGAAAAGGCGCTCGGCCTGCGCGCCGCCTTCATCGACAAGTATCCGAACGCCACCAAGGCGATCCTGATGGCCGTCATGGAAGCCCAGCAATGGTGCGAAGCCAAGGAAAACAAGGACGAGATGGCCGCCATCATCGGCAAGCGGCAATGGATGAACGTGCCGACCGCCGACATCATCGGCCGCCTCAAGGGCGACATCAACTACGGCAATGGCCGCGTCGCCAACGGCACAGATCTCTACATGAAGTTCTGGCAGGGCGGCGTGTCCTATCCCTTCAAGAGCCACGACAGCTGGTTCCTCGCCGAAAACATCCGCTGGGGCAAGTTCGCGCCGACCACCGACATCAAGGCGCTGGTCGCCCAGGTCAATCGCGAGGATCTGTGGCGCGAAGCGGCCAAGGATCTTGGTGTCGCCGCGGCCGATATCCCGGCGTCTTCATCGCGCGGCGTCGAGACCTTCTTCGACGGCAAGGTGTTCGATCCGGAGAACCCGTCCGCCTATCTCGACAGCCTGAAGATCAAGGCATCGGCCTGAACGGTGCAAACGGCGCTCGCGCCGTTTGTCGCCGCAAGCGCAACGGCGCCGCTTGTCGCCAAATGCCAAAGGAACATTCGAGAAATGTCTATCCAAGCCATCGAGGACCGCAAGGTGAAGCCGTTCCCCGCGCCTTCCAAGCCCGCCGAAATCATCGCCTTCACCGCCAGGGCGCGGCGTCGCTTCGACCCGGCCGCAATCGCAGGCAAGCTGGCCAGCACGCTGGTGCCGCCGGTCATCGTCGTCGCCCTCATGCTCGTCGTCTGGCAGGTCGCCTGTTCGTCGCCGACGGCCAGCCTGCCGCCGCCAAGCCAGGTCTGGAACGAGGCCTATGACCTGATCGCCCATCCGTTCTTCAACAATGGCCCGCAGGACATTGGGCTCGCCTGGCGGGTGCTGATCTCGCTGCAGCGCGTCGCCATCGGCTTTGGCCTTGCGGCGGTCGTCGGCGTCGCGCTCGGCGCTCTGGTCGGCCAGTCGATCTGGGCGATGCGCGGCCTTGATCCGGTGTTCCAGATTCTGCGCACGGTACCGCCGCTCGCCTGGCTGCCGCTGTCGCTGGCGGCGTTCCGCGATTCCAGCCCGTCGGCAATCTTCGTCATCTTCATCACCTCGATCTGGCCGGTGATCATCAACACCGCCGTCGGCGTCCGCAACATTCCAGAGGACTATCGCAACGTCTCCCGCATCCTCAGGCTCAACCAGCTCGAATTCTTCGTGAAAATCATGGTGCCGGCCGCGGCACCTTACATCTTCACCGGCTTGCGCATCGGCATCGGTCTGTCCTGGCTTGCCATCGTCGCCGCCGAAATGCTGACCGGCGGCGTCGGTATCGGCTTCTTCATCTGGGATGCCTGGAATTCGTCGCGGCTGCCCGACATCATCGTCGCACTCGCCTATATCGGCGTCACCGGCTTTTGCCTCGACCGCCTGGTCGCGTCGGTCGGCGTCTTCGTCACCCGCGGCACAACGGCAAAGTGAGGAGAGGGACGATGACGGCCTATCTGAAACTCGACCATATCGATAAATCCTTCATGCGCGGCGGCCAGGTCAGCGACGTCCTGAAGGACATAAGACTGACCATCGACAAGGGCGAATTCGTCTCGATCATCGGCCATTCCGGCTGCGGCAAGTCGACCTTGCTCAATCTAATCGCCGGGCTGACCAAGGTCTCGGCCGGCGCGGTTCTGTTGGAGGACAAGGAGGTCGACAGCCCCGGTCCCGAACGCGCCGTGGTGTTCCAGAACCACAGCCTGCTGCCATGGCTCACCGTGTACGAAAACATCAACCTCGCGGTATCCAAGGTCTTCGGCGGCAAAAAGAGCCGGGCCGAACGGCATGACTGGATCATGCGCAATCTCGATCTCGTGCAGATGGCGCATGCGAAAGACAAGCGCCCAGCGGAGATTTCGGGCGGCATGAAGCAGCGCGTCGGCATTGCGCGCGCGCTCGCGATGGAGCCGAAGATTCTTTTGCTCGACGAGCCGTTCGGGGCGCTCGACGCGCTGACCCGTGCGCATCTGCAGGACGCGGTGATGGATATCCATTCGAGGCTCGGCTCGACGACGATCATGATCACTCACGATGTCGACGAGGCGGTGCTATTGTCCGACCGCATCGTCATGATGACCAACGGGCCGGCGGCCACCATCGGCGAGGTTCTTCCCGTGCCGCTGGCCCGGCCGCGTCGGCGCATCGAGCTTTCCTCCGACCGCACCTTCCTACGCTGCCGCGAGGCGGTGCTGAAATTCCTCTACGAACGCCACCGCTTCGTCGAAGCCGCGGAGTGAGGCCATAACGGGCTAACGCGTCATCATCATTGGAAATCTGCATCGGCAATGGGCAATCTACCGCATTGCACAAATATTATGCTGCTGTGCAAGGCATCTTGACTAATCTTTGATCCGCTGCCGAGCTTGGTCAAAAGTCGCGCGGCTGCGGTTCATATTGATTTCATTCGATAATTAAGAGCGCTGTCGAATTGGCACGCTTCCTGCTTTCCAAAATGTAAGGCCCGCAAGGGCCAAGTGACACGGCGTCCAATGGCGGGCGCCACAGGCAAAGCTGCCGCTCAGGTCCACACGCGCTCCCGGAATCCCGGACGCGAAGACCTGGCCGGCGGCTTTTTTGTTTTGACGCAATCGACGGCGCTGGTCCCAAGCGGCGCCAACCGGAGACGACGATGACGAAACGGATCGGAACTGGCGCGTGCCTCGCGGAATTCACGCGCCGCCATTTTTCTGGCCAGCAGCGTGCTGTTCACCGCCGCGCTCGTGCTCTTTCCCGCTGGCGCCAAGACTGACGGCAAAGGTTTCCAGTGACCGTGCACAGCTCGGTTTCAACCAGTTCGCCGATGCTGCGCCGCTGACAGTCGCGAACGAACAGCCAAGGGCGGTGCCTCCCTCGCCGCAAACCGGAGCCAGAAAATGACCGCAAATCTCCCAGCCGCGCGCAGCCAGGACACTGCTCCCCGGCAGGCGCTTGTGATGTCCACCATCGCCTTCACCGTCTGCTTCGCGGTGTGGACGATCTTTTCAATCATCGGCGTGCGCATAAAGCAGGAGCTGGGGCTGAACGAGACGGAGTTCGGCCTGCTCGTCGGCACGCCGATCCTCACCGGCTCGCTCGTGCGCATGGTGCTGGGTGTCTGGACCGACCGTTTTGGCGGTCGGCTGGTATACACCGCGACCATGCTTGCGGCGGCGGTCGCGACCTTCCTGCTCGCTTTTGCGCACACCTACGGGCAGATGCTGGTCGCTGCGCTAGGCGTTGGGCTCGCCGGCGGTTCCTTCGCCGTCGGTGTCGCCTATGTCTCGCGCTTCTTCCCGGCCGGCAAGCAGGGTACGGCGCTTGGCATTTTCGGTGTCGGCAATGTCGGTGCCGCGGTCACCAAGTTCCTGGCACCGTTCGTGCTTCTCTCCTGGGGCTGGCAGTCGGTCGCGCTGATCTGGGCGGCAGCACTTGTCGTCATGGCCGCCGTCTTCTGGTTCACGACCGGCGACGATCCGGTCATTCGCGAGCGCCGCGACGGCAAGGCTGCACCCGCGAGAAGCTTCTTGCAGGAATTCGCGCCGCTCAAGAACCTGCAGGTCTGGCGTTTCGCCTTGTATTATTTCTTCGCTTTCGGTGCATTCGTGGCGCTGTCGCTGTGGCTGCCCCGCTACCTGATCGGCGTCTACGGCTTCGGGCTTGCGACCGCCGGCATGATCGGCGCGGCCTATTCAATTCCGGCAAGTATTTTCCGCGCCTATGGCGGCGTGCTTTCCGACCGGATCGGCGCCCGCACCGTGCTCTACTGCACCTTCGCTGTCAGTGCCGTCGCGACTCTCGTTCTGTCTCTCCCCTCGGCAGACTACGTCGTGCGCGGTATCAGCGGGCCGATCGCCTTCCATTTCGAGATCGGCCCGCTCGCCTTTATAGCCGTGGCCTGTGTGCTCGGCTTCTTCATGAGCCTTGGCAAGGCCGCCGTCTACAAGCACATCCCGGCTTACTATCCGCAGAGTGTCGGCGCGGTCGGCGGCGTTGTCGGCATGATTGGCGGGCTCGGCGGCTTTATCCTGCCAATCGCCTTCGGCGTGCTCAACGACCTCACCGGCGTCTGGTCCAGCTGCTTCATGCTGCTCTTCGTCATCGTCGCCACCTGCTTTGCCTGGATGCATTTTTCCATCCGGCGGATGGAGCGCACGGCGTCTGCCGAAGCTTCAGGCCTTTCCTACGCGGCTGAGTGAGAGCGGAGTGGATCAGGACATGACCGAGAAACTCGTCATCATCGGCAACGGCATGGCCCCCGGGCGCATGCTGGAGCATCTCCTGGAAAAGGCGCCTGGGCGCTACCAGGTCACCATCTTCAACGCCGAGCCGCGCGTGAACTACGACCGCATCATGCTGTCGCCGGTTCTGTCGGGCGAAAAGGCCTATGAGGAGATCATCATCCATGGCGACGGCTGGTACATCAAGCACGGCATCACCCTCTACAAGGGCCACAAGATCGTCGCCATCGACCGGCAGGCAAAGACCGTCACCTCCGATCATGGCGTGACCGAACCTTATGACAAACTCGTCATCGCCACCGGCTCGGTGCCGTTTATCATTCCGGTGCCCGGCCATGACCTGCCGGGCGTGCTCACCTATCGCGATCTGGACGACGTCCGGGCCATGATGCTTGCCGCCCAGTCGCGGGCCAAGGCTGTCGTCATTGGGGGCGGCCTGCTTGGGCTCGAGGCGGCAGCGGGCTTGAACTCGCAAGGCATGGACGTCACCGTGCTGCACGTCATGCCGACGCTGATGGAGCGTCAGCTCGATCCGGCCGCAGGCTATCTCCTGCAGCGTGCCGTCGAGCAGCGCGGCATCAAGGTCATCACCAAGGCCAACACGCAGGCGATCACCGGCAACGGCAAGGTCGAGCGGGTGGAGCTTGCCGACGGCACCGTCATTCCCGCAACGCTCGTCGTCATGGCGGTGGGCATCAGGCCGAACGCGGTGCTGGCAAAAGAAGCCGGCATTGCCGTCAATCGCGGCATCGTCGTCGACGCCGGCATGCGCAGCAACGACCCGGACATCTACGCAATCGGCGAATGCGCCGAGGTCAACGGCCAGGTCTACGGGCTGGTCGCGCCGCTCTATGAGATGGCGCGCGTCGCCGCCAGCCAGCTGGCTGGGAACGAGGCGGCAGCTTTCGTCCATATGGACACGCCGACCAAGCTCAAGGTCACCGGCATCGAGCTGTTCTCGCTCGGCGACTTCGCCGAGGGCGAGGACCGCCAGGAGATCGTGCTGCGCGATGCCGCCGCCGGCGTCTACAAGCGCCTGGTGCTCAAGGATGACCGCATCATCGGCACTGTGCTTTATGGCGAGACGGCGGACGGCGCCTGGTTCAACGACCTCAAGAAGAAGCAGACCGACATATCCGAGATGCGCGACACGCTCATCTTCGGCCAGTCCTACCAGGGAGGCGCCCCCCTGGACCCTATGGCGGCCGTTGCAGCCTTGCCGGATGATGCGGAAATCTGCGGTTGCAACGGCGTATGCAAGGGAAAGATCACCGGCGCGATCACGGCCAAGGGCCTGACCTCGCTCGATGACGTGCGCGCACACACCAAGGCGTCGGCTTCGTGCGGTTCCTGCACCGGATTGGTCGAAAGGCTGATGGTGCTGACCATCGGCGACAAATACAACCCCGCGGCGGTCCAGCCGATGTGCAGCTGCACCACGCTTGGCCATGACGAGGTCCGCCGGCTGATCAAGGCCAAGGGCCTGAAGACCATTCCCGCCGTCATGCAGGAGCTGGAGTGGAAAACCTCCTGCGGCTGCGCCAAATGCCGGCCGGCGCTCAATTATTACCTCGTCTGCGACTGGCCCGACGAATACGCCGACGATTACCAGTCACGCTTCATCAACGAGCGCGTCCACGCCAACATCCAGAAGGACGGCACCTATTCTGTGGTGCCGCGCATGTGGGGCGGCGTCACCAACGCCGCCGAATTGCGCGCCATCGCCGACGTCGTCGACAAGTTCGACATCCCGATGGTCAAGGTCACCGGCGGCCAGCGCATCGACATGCTCGGCATCCGCAAGGAAGACCTGCCGGCGGTATGGGCCGATCTCGGACAGGCCGGCTTCGTCTCCGGCCACGCCTATGCCAAGGGGCTGCGCACGGTGAAGACCTGCGTCGGCTCCGACTGGTGCCGCTTCGGCACGCAGGATTCGACCGGCTTGGGCATCCGTATCGAAAAATTCATGTGGGGCTCGTGGACGCCGGCCAAGGTCAAGATGGCGGTGTCGGGCTGTCCGCGAAACTGCGCCGAGGCGACCTGCAAGGATGTCGGCGTGATCTGCGTCGACAGCGGCTATGAGATCCATTTCGCCGGCGCCGCCGGCCTCGACATCAAGGGCACCGAAGTGCTTGGCCAGGTCAAGACCGAGGACGAGGCGCTGGAGCATATCGTGGCGCTGACGCAGATGTATCGCGAGCAGGGCCGCTATCTCGAGCGCATCTACAAATGGGCCAAGCGCATCGGCATCGCCGAGATCAAGCGTCAGATCATGGACGATGGCGAGAAGCGCAGGGCCTATTTCGACCGCTTCGTCTTTTCGCAGAAATTCGCGCAGGTCGACCCGTGGTCGGAACGTGCTTCCGGCAAGGACAAGCATGAATTCCGGCCGATGGCTTCGGTCGGCTTTGCGCAGGCGGCGGAGTAGGCGCGTGTCCCCGAAAAGTGGAATGCGGTTTTCGGACAAGAATACCCGCAAAGGAGGAATGGCCACATGAATTGGGTATCGATCGGCTCCCTGTCTGACATTCCGCGTCGCGGTGCGCGCTGCGTCGCAACGCCCGAAGGCAAGATCGCCGTCTTTCGTACGGCCGACGATCAGGTCTTTGCCATTGATGACCATTGCCCGCACAAAGGTGGGCCGCTCAGCCAGGGCATCGTCCATGGCACGGCGGTGACCTGTCCCTTGCACAATTGGGTGATCTCGCTGGAGACAGGCAAGGCGCTTGGCGCCGACGAGGGCGCGGTGCGCACCATCACGGTGCGGATCGACGGCGAGCGGCTGTTCATTGCGCTGGAAGCGCTGGCCAGCCGCGCGGCGTGAACCATGCAGATTGATGAAGCGCGCGAGGTGAGGACCACCTGCCCCTATTGCGGGGTGGGCTGCGGCGTGCTGGCGAAGGTCGCCGCGGACGGTGAAATAACCGTTCGTGGCGACCCGGACCACCCGGCGAATTTCGGCCGGCTCTGCTCCAAAGGCTCGGCGCTGGCCGAGACCACCGATCTCGAAGGCAGGCTGCTTCATCCGGAAATCCACGGTCGCCGCACCGGCTGGGACGAAGCGCTCGACCTCGTCGCCTCGACCTTCTCGCAAACCATTGCCGAGCACGGCCCCAACGCGGTCGCCCTCTACGTCTCCGGCCAGTTGCTGACCGAGGACTATTACGTCGCCAACAAGCTGATGAAAGGTTTCATCGGCTCGGCCAATATCGATACCAATTCGCGCCTGTGCATGGCATCGTCCGTCGCCGGCCACCGCCGCGCCTTTGGCTCGGACACCGTTCCGGGAAATTACGAGGATCTGGAACTTGCCGACCTGATCGTGCTGGTCGGCTCCAATCTCGCCTGGTGCCATCCGGTGCTCTACCAGCGCATCGCCGCGGCCCGGGAAAAGCGGCCCGAGATGAAGGTGGTGCTGATCGACCCACGCCGCACCATGACGTCAGACATCGCCGACATGCATCTGGCGATCGCGCCCGATGGCGACGTCGCTTTGTTCGCCGGTCTGCTCGCCTATCTCGGCCAGCACAACGCGTTGGACCGCACCTATATCACGGCACACACCACCGGCTTCGGGCAAGCGCTTTTCGCCGCCTCGGCGCTCGACCTGGCCGGCATCGCTGCGGCCACCGGCCTTGGCGAGGATGAACTGGGCCGCTTCTACAGTCTGTTTGCCGCGACGGCGAAGACGGTGACCGTCTACAGCCAGGGCGTGAACCAGTCGTCTTCGGGCACCGACAAGGTCAGCGCCATCATCAACTGCCATCTAGCCACCGGCCGCATCGGCAAGCCCGGCGCCGGGCCGTTCTCGGTGACCGGCCAGCCCAACGCCATGGGCGGCCGTGAGGTCGGCGGCATGGCCAACATGCTGGCCGCCCACATGGAGATCGAAAACCCCGAGCACCGCAACCGCGTGCAGCGCTTCTGGAACGCGCCAGCCGTCGCCGAAAAACCCGGCCTGAAAGCGGTCGAGATGTTCGAGGCGGTGGCCGACGGACGCATCAAGGCGCTGTGGATCATGGCGACCAACCCCGTCGATTCGATGCCGGATGCCGATGCCGTCGAAGCGGCGATCAAGGCCTGCCCGTTTGTCGTGGTGTCGGACGTGCTGGGCGAGACCGACACGGTCCGCCACGCCCATGTCCGGCTGCCGGCGGCGGCATGGGGCGAGAAGGACGGCACCGTCACCAATTCGGAACGCCGCATCTCGCGCCAGCGCGCCTTTTTGACCACACCCGGCGAGGCAAGAGCCGACTGGTGGATCATCGCCGAAGTGGCCAAGCGGATGGGTTTTGGCGAGGCGTTTTCGCATGTGTCGCCGGCCGACATCTTCGCCGAGCACGCGGCGTTGTCGGCATTCGAGAATGATAGTGCTCGCGATTTCGACATCGGCGCTTATGCCGATGTGGATGCAGAGACCTATGAGGAGTTGGCGCCATTCCAGTGGCCAGCGCCGAGCCAAGCCACCCCCCTCTGGCCTGCCGGCCATCTCCCCCGCAAGGGGGGAGATCGGCTATCATCAGGGCCTTCGCTAATCTCCAATGCCGCAAGGGGAGAGCCGGCGCCAAAGCTGCCAATCTCCCCCCTTGCGGGGGAGATGGCCGGCAGGCCAGAGGGGGGTGCTCAGGCTGAAAGTGAAAAAGACTTGGGGGTTCAGGCAAGACGAGCCTCACTTACCACCCGCTTCTTCGCCAACGGCAATTTCTACACGCCCGACCGGAAGGCGCGCTTCATTGCCATCCGCCCAGCCGCACAGACCCGCACCAGCCTGGACTACCCGTTGGTGCTCAACACCGGGCGCGTGCGCGACCATTGGCACACCATGACGCGGACCGGCAGGAGCACGCGCTTGTCGCAGCACATGGCCGAACCGTTCGTCGAAATCCACCCGTCGGATGCGCAGCACTTCGGCATCGGCGATGCCGAGATCGTCCGCGTCTCGACTGCCCATGGCGAGGTGCTGGTCCGCGCCCTGGTGACGGTGCGTCAACGCCAAGGCTCTGTATTCGTACCGATGCACTGGACCGATCAGTTCTCCGCCCGCGCGCGCGTCGATGCATTGGTCGCGCCGACGACCGATGCGATTTCAGGCCAACCGGCCTCGAAGAATGTTGCTGCCCGCATTGAGCGGTTCGCCGCCACAGCCTTCGGCTTCGCCGTGCTTGCCGAACGGCCCGCATCGATCGACGCCGATTACTGGAGCCTCGCCCGCAGCCCCGCCGGCTGGCGGCTTGAAATTGCGCTGCAGGACAGCCGCGACTGGACCGGGTTGGCCGCCGCGCTGTTAGGCATGGAAGGCGAGACGCTCGCCTATCACGACATCGCCGGCAGGCACCATCGCTTCGCCCGTTTCGCAGGCAATCGGCTGGTCGGCGCGCTCTATCTTGCGCCTACGCCGGTAGCGGTGTCGCGCGGCTGGGCGGTCGAACAACTTGGTGCTGACCATGCCGATCGGCAGGCGCGACTGGCGATTGTCGCCGGGCGGCCGGGCGGCAACAGCGTCGACCGCGGTGCCATCGTCTGCGCCTGTTTCGGGGTCGGTGCCAACCAGATCGCGGAAGCGGTACGCGGCGGCTGTACCAGCGTCGCGGCAATCGGCGCCGCCCTTCACGCCGGCACCAATTGCGGCTCTTGCCGCGCCGAGATCAAGACCATTATCGACGGGCGGCGTCTGCAAGCTGCGGAGTGATGCGCCGAGGAACTCTGCCGCGCCGCCGCATGATGCTTACTAGCAATTTACAAACCATGGGCTACCAACGTTCTGACTTCGATTCGCTCGGAACGGGAGCCTCATGAGCAAAGCCCTGACCTCATTCGCGCTTGCCGCCGTGCTGACGGCCTTGCTGATGGCGCTCAGCCTGACGGTGGCCAGGCATGGCTATCCCTATGGCGCGATCGGCGCCAAGCGCTTGAGCGACGTCGCCGATGCGGGGAGGTTCATTCCGCTCGCGGCGGTCTATTTTTTCAGCGCACTCCTGATGATGGTTCTGCCGATCAGGCTCGCCGGCATCGTCCTGACACATGCCGCCGATGCGATCTTCTGGACGGTCATCGTGTTGTTTGCGGTCATCGTTGGATGTCTCGCCGCGAGGTTTGCTTTCGGTCAGCGCGATGTGCTCCCGGCACTGCTGAACTGGCGGTTCCTGTTTGTCGCAGCCGTCGTCGGATGCCATCTCTTCATCAACGAGCTGCGCCGCAACATCCTGTTGCGAAGCCTGTTCTTCGTCGTCTTCGCCGCAGCGACACTGGCCTGCCTGTTTTGGTCCTTCACCGTCTGAGCATGTGCGACCCGTCGGCAGGCGGCTTAATTCTTGTCGACCGGCTTTGAGCGCATTCGCGAAACGGTCTCACGCTCGGCCCGCTTCGAACGCATCGGCGGCAGGCCGCGGTCGACCAGGTCCATGTCTTCCAGCACCATGTCGCCCATCCGCTTGAAAGCCATGTCGAGCGCGCCAGCCCGGTGGGCGGAGCGCAGGAACCCCGGCAATGTGCGGACCGGGTGATCCTGGGCCAGCGGCTCCTCAGGAAAAACATCGCTGGCGGCGAGAATATGGCCGCTGCGGACAGCATCCATCAGTGCCGGGAAATCGACCACGCCGGCTCGGCTGAGCAGGATGAAAGCGGCTCCCTTGCGCATCTTGGCAAACGCCTCGGCGCCGAGGAAGCCCTGGTTTTCGCTAGTCACCGAAGCGACGACGAAGACGAAATCGCTGTTCGACAGAACGTCGTCGAGAGAGGCCGGCTCGACGCCGTTTTCGATCAGGATCGACGGCGGCAGCCACGGGTCGAAGACTTTTGTCCGCGTGCGAAAGCCCGACAGCAGCCGGTTGAGCGCACGGCCAAGATCGCCGAAGCCGATGATGCCGACGTCCGCGCCGGAAAGAAGCCGCGCCGTCCGGTTGCTGTCGCCGCCCCAACGCTCCTTGCCCTGTCGAAAGGCGAGGTCGGCGTCGACGATGTCACGGGCGAGGTTGAGGGCCATGGCAAGGCCGAGTTCGGCCACCGGTTCGGCAAACACCAGCCCGGTGGTGACGACATGGATGCCGCGCGAAAACAGCGTCTCGTAGGGCATGTTGTTGATGAGGTTGCTCTCGACATTGAAGATGCAGCGCAGCGCCTTCATTTTTTCCAGCGTCTCCGGCGCGATAGGTGGCTGGCCGACGATGTAGCGCGCCTCGCCAAGGATATCGGCCGGCAGCGCCGCCACCGCTTCGGGCGATGTTTCGACGATGCGGTATTTCGATCGAAAGTTCGCCAGCGCGGCCGGCGTGAAGATCAGGTCGAGCGTGCGCGGTTCGGGTGCGCTGATCACCAGGGGCAAGGCACTGTCGGACATGATACTTCACCTCCCGTGCGATCCGCGTCGCACCACACTAGAATCGTCTTTTCCCGCCCCGACACCTATCACATGCCTGTCGAGAAGGAGAAGTTTGCCTTCTTCGGCCTTGCGGTGCGGCGGTCGGTGGTCCAGATAGACGGCGATCGAAAGACGACAAGGAAGACAGCGACATGATCCCGTTTCGAAAGAACCTCATCGATGGCGAGTGGGTAGGCGATGCCGGCTCCCGCAACATCAACCCGTCCAATCTCGACGACGTGGTCGGCGAATATGCATCGGGGGGCGCGGAGCACGCTCGGCAGGCCATCGCGGCGGCGAAAGCGGCATTTCCGGCATGGTCTCGATCGGGCCTGCTGGCCCGCCATGCGGTGCTGAGGAAGACGTCGGACGAGATCACCGCGCGGAAAGATGAAATCGGCCGGGCGTTGGCGCGCGAGGAAGGCAAGACGCTGGTCGAGGGCATCGGCGAGACCGTGCGGGCCGCCCAGATATTCGATTTTTTCGCCGGCGAGGCGTTGCGCCTGTCGGGCGAGCTGGTGCCGAGCGTGCGGCCCGGCGTCGGCGTCGAGATCACCCGCGAAGCGGTCGGCGTCGTCGGCATCATCACGCCGTGGAATTTCCCGATCGCCATTCCGGCTTGGAAAATCGCTCCGGCGCTGGCCTACGGCAACACCGTCGTCTTCAAGCCGGCGGAACTCGTTCCGGAGAGCGCCTGGACTATTGTCGACATCCTGCACCGCGCCGGGCTGCCCAAGGGTGTGCTCAATCTGGTCATGGGCAAAGGTTCGGTGGTCGGCCAGGCCATGCTCGACAGTCCTGACCTCAACGCGATCACCTTCACCGGATCGGTCGGCACCGGCAAACGCGTCGCCGCCGCCAGTGTCGAGCACATGCGCAAGTTCCAGCTCGAAATGGGCGGCAAGAACCCGCTTGTAGTGCTCGACGATGCCGACCTTGCCGTCGCCGTCGACTGCGCTATCAACGGTGCCTACTTCTCGACCGGCCAGCGCTGCACGGCGTCGTCCCGGCTGGTGGTGACGGACGGCATCCACGACCGCTTCGTCGAGGCGCTCAAGGACCGCATGGCCAAGCTAGTCGTCGGCGACGCTCTCGACGCCAAGACCCAGATCGGGCCGGTTGTCGACCAGAGCCAGCTCAAACAGGACGAAGACTATATCGCCATCGGCCGTCAGGAAGGTGCGGACCTTGCCTTCGGTGGCGAGCGGCTCGATCGTGAAACCCGCGGCTTCTATTTGCAGCCGGCGCTGTTCACCGAAACCACCAACGCCATGCGCATCTCGCGCGAGGAGATTTTCGGACCGGTCGCCAACGTCATCCGCGTCAAGGATTATGACGAGGCGCTGGCGGTGGCCAACGACACGCCGTTCGGGCTGACGTCCGGTATCTGCACCTCGAGCCTCAAGCATGCCACGCACTTCAAGCGCAATTCGGAAGCCGGCATGGTCATGGTCAACCTGCCGACGGCCGGCGTCGACTTCCACGTGCCTTTCGGCGGACGCAAGGGATCGAGCTACGGCCCGCGCGAGCAGGGCCGCTATGCCGCAGAGTTCTACACCACGGTGAAGACCGCTTACACGTTTGCCGGCTAAGAAAAGGCGGCAGACCAGCCAGGCAGGCGAGCAAATCGATGACATCTGAGAATACGGCCCTGACCTGGCTCAATCCGCCGCCGCACCACGCCTTCGGCAACAATACGGTGCATGTACGGACCGGCAAGGAGACCGACTTCTGGCGCGAGACATTCTACGGCTTCTGGCGCGACAATGGCCATTTCCTCTATCGTGAGGTCGAGGGCGATTTCAGCGCCGAAGTCACGGTCAAGGGGCACTATGAGGTGCTTTACGATCAGGCCGGGCTTATGGTCCGCCTGAGCGAGACGCACTGGATAAAGGCCGGCATCGAATACACCGACGGGCTGACGTATTTTTCCGTCGTCGTCACCAACGATGCCTCCGACTGGTCGCTGGCCAGCATTCCAGCCGACCCCGACGGGGTCAGGATCCGCCTGACCCGCCATGCCGAGACGATCCGCGTCCAGTATCTGGACGCGTCCGACAAGCACTGGAAACCGGTGCGGCTTGCCTATTTCCCGCCGTCGAAAACGGTCGATGTCGGCATGATGTGCTGTTCGCCGCAGCGCGAGGGTTTCGAAGTGACATTCAGCGATTTTTCGATCGGCCCGCCGATCTCGCGGGAGCTTCACGACTGAGGCGCCGCGATGCCGTCGGGCGGTTTGCGTCGGGCCGGCCTCAGTAGGTCGCCCGGCCGCCGGAGACGTCGAAGACGGCAGCCGTCGTGAACGAGCATTCCTCGGAGGCGATCCAGCAAATCAGCGCCGCCACCTCCCCGACCTCGCCGAAGCGCGCCATCGGTATTTTGGACAGCATGAAGTCGATGTGCTGCTGGCTCATCTGCTGGAAGATCGCGGTGCGCACAGCCGCCGGCGTGACGCAGTTCACCGTCACCTTGGTCTTGGCCAGTTCCTTGCCGAGCGATTTGGTCATCCCGATCACCGCCGCCTTGGAGGTGCTGTAGGCCGAGGCGTTCGGGTTACCTTCCTTGCCGGCAATCGAGGCGATGTTGACGATCCTGCCGTAATTGCGTTCGAGCATATGCGGGACCAGCGCCTTGTTGCAGAAGAAGACGCCGTTGATATTGATGTCGATGACCCGGCGCCAATCCTCTACGGAATACTCCCAGGTCGTCATGTTAGGCCCGGTGATGGCAGCACTGGTGACAAGGATATCGACCGCGCCCAGCGCTTCGATAGTCTCTCCTGCGGCGGCTTCGACCGCTATGGGGTCGGCGACGTCGAGGGTGACGCTGTGCAGGCCTGTAACAATGGCCTTGGCCTGCTCGATCTGAGCGGCATCGCGATCCCAGACCGAAACACGTCCGCCTTCGTCAGTGATCCTTTGCGCGACGGCCAGGCCGATGCCTGAGGCGCCGCCGGTGATAACAGCGGATCGTCCGGCAAATCGTCCCGCGAAACTCATCGGCATGTCGTCTTCCTCCCAATCGGCGGCGAATGTGAAGTCAACGGCGGACAAGTTCAAGCACGGACTCGCAGCCTCAGAACAGCTTGTGATGGGCCAGCACCGGGCAATTGGACGGCACTGCCTCCTGGCCAAATCGTCGCGTCCGGTATTGCGAGAACTGCAGGAACGACGCGCCCAGTTGGCATTCGGGTGACAGGCGGCGCCGGATGCGTTATATTGCACTGCACAATGCGAGCACCTGCAGGCGAGGCTCCCATCGATCCGATGAATCGGCCCACGAAATCGGCCCATGAAACGGCATTGAGCTGCAAGGACGGAAAACCGATACCGAGATGAAGATTCCAAAATCTCTGTTGATCGATCCGGACAAGAACACGGTCTATGGCAGCTTTGCCGTTGCCGTCTCGATCTGGGCGTTCTCCTACTCGACCATTTTCGGCCAGGCCATGATCCTGGCCTACTATGCAGTCTGGCTGCCGCTCATCCTGGTCGACTACCGCAAGATATTAAGGCACGCTTCCAGCGCCTGGCTTCCGCTGGCCTTTGCAACCTATGTCTGCTTCTCGGTGTTCTGGTCGGCAGCTCCCGGCACCACGGCAAGGACGGCCGTCCAATATTGTTCCCATATCGCCTGCGCCTACATTGCCGCACGCACCGTCAGCGTCCGGACCTTGACCATAGGCGCCCTGATCGGGATTTTCATCGTCCTGCTCTACTCGCTCAAGGTCGCGAGTTATTCCTACGACGTTCTCGATGGGACGTACAATTTCGTCGGCGCGTTCAGCTCCAAGAACCAGATCGGCTTTGTCGCATCGCTTGGCATTTATTTCTGCGTTGTCTACCTCGCCTTTCTCAGGCGGGGCCGGACAAGCTTTTTGTTGATCGTACCGATTGTCCTTCTATCAGGCTATCTACTGGTCGTGTCGCATTCGGCCACTTCGATGGCATCGACCCCGGCGGTTCTCGCTCTGGTCGCCCTGCTTTCCATCGGCAAGGTGCTTTCGCTCCGCCATCGCCGGGTGATTTTCATGATCGGTGCGGGCGGGCTGGTCGCCTGCACCGTGATTGCGCTGAATCTCGGGCTGATGGACTTTGTCCTTGGCCTTTTCGGCAAGGATTCGACGCTCACCGGACGAACCTACCTCTGGCAGCAGGGCTGGAATGCTGCGCAGCAATCGCCCATGCTCGGCGTCGGCTACGCGGCCTATTGGGTGCAGGGCTTCTCCGAGGCCGAGCGGCTGTGGAACGAATTCTACATCGCCGCGCGAAGCGGCTTCCACTTCCACAACACCTACATCGAGACCTTGGTGGAACTCGGCTTCGTCGGCGCGACACTGCTTTCGCTGATTATCCTGCGAACGCTCTGGGGTCACGTCTCGGCGCTGATATTCAGGACATGGCAAGCCGACTCCGTGATTCTTGCCGGCGTCATGGTGCTTCTGTTCATCCGATCCTTCGTCGAGGTCGAGACCCTCAATCCCTACATCATGGGATCGTTCCTGCTGTACTATAGCTACTTCAAGCTGGTGAGGGTGCCGGCCGTCGCTGCTTCCCGGTGGAGCGCCGCGGACCATCTGGAGGAACCGGACGCCGTGCGAGGCTAGAGCGGGCGGATACCAAACGGCAAAAACCCCGCAGACCGCTGCCCACGGGGTTGGTGCTTCGCTCCGGTCGAAAGAAGCTACTGGATGGCCAGGGGCGCCGGTTTAACCTTGATCACGTCCCCTGGCAGCACCGGCGTGTCTTCGTCGGCGGTGATTTCGCTGGTCTTGCCGTCGACCACCCGCACCAGGGAAAAAGACAAGGCCGCTGGTTCGTTGTTGCCATAGAATTGCGGCATGGGGCTGCCCGACAAGGCTTCGGACATCAAGGCCTTTTCCATATTCAGCTTCAGCGTCACCTCGTTGAGATCGGCTTCCGTCTGTTGCCGGTCGGTCGCGAGGCTGGAGTTCTGGGTGTTCTCGAGATCGATGGCGTCCTGGGTGGCCTTGCTGATCGACTGCTTGGCCGTGAGAATCGCCGTTTCGTAATCCAGGATCTGGCCCTCAAGGTCGGCGATGGTTTGCTGCGAGTTCAAAACGCGCGTGTTGACGACCAGGCCCTTTTGCGCCAGCGAGCCGATGCCGTTGAGCTGCTCCTTCGCCAGATCAACCTGCTTCTGCTGGTTGACGATCTTTTTCTGCAGCGAATCGATCTCGCTCTGCAGCAGCGCCTTCAAATCGTCGAGCGCCTGCAAGCGCAGCTTGAGTTTCTTCTGGTCGGCTGCCAGGATCGCCGTCTCATCGGCAACGATGCTGGGCAGCTTCGGATCGTCGGCCACCTCTTTCGGCACCGCGAATGTCGGCTTGTCCGCCAGTTCCGCTTCGATGCGGGCGCGCTTGACGGTCAGCCTGACCAATTGGTCTTGTAGTACGTCGAAATTGCCCTTGGCATTGATCAGGTCGCGATCGTAGCGCTGTCCGCTCTCCGGGGTCCGCCGGGCTCCGCCGGCAATGCTCATCGCTTTCAGCACGGTCAACCCAGGCACACAAGGATACTGGCCAGGCGCTTGCACCTCGCCGGAGATGTAGAATGGCCGGTACTGCGCCATTTCGACGGAAGCCTCCGGCCTGTCGGCCAGAGCGAGCTTGCGCTGCAGCGCCTCGCCGAGCGATGCGGCGATCTCCGAAGTCGTCTTGCCGGATGCGGGCATCTCGCCGACGAAGGGAACCGACAAGGTTCCAGCGGGCCCGACCGTGTATTCTCCATTGATGGCCGACCAGTCGCGGAACGTGCCTTCGACGGTCTGCCATTCCGCCACGCGGATGGTCAGCTTGTCCTGTGCTCCAAGCCGATAGTCGTCGGCGAAGGCAAACTGTGGCAGGGCTAGCGACAGCGTCAGGCCGGTCGCCACTGTAAGGCAAGTCGTCAAAAGTCGTACTCGCCGCATGCGTCTGGAGAGAATGCCGGTGCAAAAAATATCGATTATATCTGCTTTCAACTGAGCGTTTCCGATCTGGTTTGCCCCGCCCGATGAACTGCCGATGCCTGAGTTAGGGGCCTGAGTTTCGGGCCCGAATTCTGGACAGCTGCTCCTCGATGTACGGCCAGCAAGCGGCCGTCAGTAGCAGCCTCGCGACATCCAGACCGCAGGTACGGTCTTGATGATGATGCGAATGTCTTCGAACATCGACCAGTTCTCGACATAGTGCCTGTCGAACGCGACGCGGCTGTCGTAGGAAACGTCGTTGCGTCCGCTGACCTGCCATAGCCCGGTCAGGCCGGGGCGCGATTTCAGGTAATAGACGGCCGAATTGCCATAAATCTCCAGCTCGTCGCGCACCACGGGACGAGGCCCGACCAGGCTCATATCCCCCTGCAGGATGTTGATGATCTGCGGCAACTCATCGAGGCTGAGCTTCCTCAGCACCGCTCCGACGCGGGTGATCCGCGGGTCGTTCTTCAGCTTGCGGGTCGCGATCCATTCGGCGCTGGCCTCCGGATTCGCGGCGAGATAGGCAGCAAGCACCCGCTCGCCGTCTGGAACCATGGTGCGGAACTTGAGGCACGGAAAAATCCGTCCTCCGCGGCCGATCCGGCTATGACCATAGAAAATCGGCCCGCCATCGGAAAACTTGACAAGCAGCGCTATCATCACGAACAGCGGGCTGAGAGCGACCAGGCCGATCAGCGAACCGGCAATATCGAAGCTGCGTTTGAGCAGGCCGCCGATCGGTGGCGGAAAATCGACACCGGCCTGCGAAAAATCCGCATCGGCCGGCTTGGCTACGTCCCTCATGCGTAAACTCCATACGTTGAACGGATGGTTTACCGCACGATACCAAAAAAATGCTGCAGCGCAACACACAATTTCCCAGACGGCTGTAATAGTCACGTCATGAACTGACTAAATAATAAACTCGTCCTGCACAAAATTTTGCCTTTATGTCGCAAAAGAGACGGATTATGGGCAATTTTGGAAAAGCTAGTCCAATTTTGAGGCTGATTTTAGGCGAATCGCTCATTATACCCTGTTGTGGAGCTTTGTCGTCATTTAGAATTTCGAAATAACGACTGATGTTGTGATAAAATACTAGTCGATATCATAAATCTTACTGGAGCGAGTCGATATCCGGCAATCAGTGGTGATGCCGACGTGTGCATTGCACCATGGCAGAGTCGATCCCGAGGATTCGTTTAAAATTTATTCCGCAGCTGCCCTTGCCGGCTATTGCGCGGCTCAATAGAGTTGCAAATTGTTTCTGTCGGACTAATGGACAGATTGGGCTAGGCCGGAAGCAACCGGCCAGAAGCGGGCAACCTAAATAAGCTCGCAGAGTTTAAGGGAGGTGCTCGGGGTGGGCTTGTCGACATTTTTTCCCGAGCCGGTGGATGGGCTATCGGGTATGTCACTGCCAAAGTTCATTATCGGAATGTGTTTTGCGCTGGCGATCGTGATCGTCTGGTCCTATTTGGGCGGCGCCTCGCTCGGTACGACGCTGTTTCGCGTCATCGGCTGTGCCATAGTCATCCAAATGGGTTATTTTCTACTGGTCTTTGCCATGGTCGCCAGAAATGCCCCGACCCCGGCCGACAAAATTCGCGACGCTGAACGAAAGCTGAGTTCGAACGAGGCGGCCGAAGGCGAGAAATTCAGCGCAAGGAGAGGCCTTCACTGATTTCGGGCCTGGCCGGGTCTGCGATGTCCATGTGACCTATGGTTAAGCTCGCCGGTCCTCTGACGAATTGCTCGCCTCGACAACACCGGCAGTCGGCATTCCTGTTCTTTCGTTTCCTTGACACTGCGGGCCTCGACGCGCTCGCTCCGCCCCGCCGCAGTCCGGTCGGCCAGGACCAGCAACTGGTTTTCCGCCAGTCGAGCGCTCTGATGGAGCGTGTAGGAACGGCTCTGCCAAGCGGCGCATTTCTGGAGCCATCCCGATTGAGGCTCGCCGCCTGCCCAGCCGGGCCATGACACCCAGCAGAATGAAAAACTGGACGGCGCCGATGATTTTGGCGATGCTTGCTTCGCACTTGCAGCATAGGCGTTTGGGCCGATGCATTTCAGGTTGGGCGGTGGGTCATTGAGCGGTCGGGGCGAGGAAATCCGCAACGACTTCTGCAATCGAGAGGCATGTCCATGACATCATTCCAGGTCTGCGTGATCATCGCCGCACGCAATGCGGCGCGGACAATCCCGGCTGCCATTGCATCGGCATTACGCGAACCTGAGGTTGCGGAAGTTGTCGTCGTCGATGACGCGTCCACCGACGATACGGCGAAAGTCGCCCACGCAGCCGGCGACGGCACGGGCCGCCTGTCCGTCATCCGCTTCGACGTCAATCGCGGCCCCTCCTTTGCACGCAACGCCGCGATAGCCGGTTCCAGGTCGCCGTTCATCAGCATTCTGGACGCTGATGATTTCTTTTTCGAAGGCAGGTTTCACAGACTGTTCGCCAGCACCGATTGGGATTTCGCCGCAGACAACATCATGCTTGTCAGGGATGACGCGGCAACCGACGTTTCGAAAATCGTTGCTCCACCGTTCTCGCCCGAGCCGGAATTCCTCGATTTCGAGGGCTTCGTCGATGGCAATATCTCCAGGCGCCGTGTGCAACGAGGGGAACTGGGCTTCCTCAAGCCAGTGATCAGCCGCGCCTTCCTCGATCGGCATGGGCTGCGCTACGACGAGAAGCTGCGCCTGGGTGAAGACTATGAACTGTATGCGCGCGCGGTTGCCCATGGCGCGCGCTTCAAGGTCATCAAATCCTGTGGCTACGGCGCGATCGTGCGCGCCGACTCGCTGAGCGGACGGCACAAGACCCAGGACCTGAAGCATCTGGCCGATGCCGACCTGGCACTGCTTGCGATCGACAGTTTGCCGGAGGCATCGAAGGCTGCGCTGAGAAGGCACGAGCGGCACATCCGCGACAAATACCGGTTGCGGAAGTTTTTAGACGTGAAGGCTGAGCGCGGGTTGGCACCGGCCGCGGCCTACGCCTTGGCCGGCTCGTCCAACCTCACAGCCGTCGTCCGCGGCGTTGCCTCCGACAAGCTGGATGCGCTGTTTCGCCGCGCTGGCCTCGCCGCGAAGCGTCAGCATGTGCCGCCGCTGCGCTTCCTCATGGCCGGAACCAGCACGGCCAGCGATAGCTAGGCCCGTCAACGTGCGATGGCGGTAGCCACTCCGTTACCCTTAGGTCGGCTCGCACCATTTCAACGAGATTCATGAGTTTACGATCTAGGTGGTTGCCTATGCGCGCAGGGAATGGCAATCTATGTTGCGGTGCAGCAATTTTGGACGGCCAACCGAACTGGCCCGAGACATACCCTGTCGGAGGAGCTGGACGATGCAAGAAATGTCTTTTGAATGTGGACGGGCTCTAAGGCCGTTCACCAGCTCGACGATGACGGGGCGCTGACTACATGGCCTCGATCTTTCGCTTCCGATCGAGAGATCCGGCGCGCGACACGCAGACCGACACCTCGCGCCTCGATCGCTTGGCAAAGCTGCTGGACCAGATCGCGGCCGAAGTCGAGGCGGAGAAGAGCGGACTTGAGAACCGCTACAGGACAACGGCCACCAATGCCGCCTTTCTGGTCGAGGCGATGGAGAACGGTTCGGTCTCCTCGCGCAGGTCTTCCGAAGTCGGCGAACTGACCAGGTCGATTCTGAATTGCGAGCGGCGCATCACAGCGCTGTCGCGCCAGATGCAGATGATGAAGGATCTCCGTCATTCGCTGGATGAAATCTTCGAGCCGAAGCGGCAGAACGGTCCCGACATGAGGACTGATTTTGTGAAGCCCGCCGATTCCGGCACGGGCTGAGCGAACACCCTGGGTCGGCGCAATGGTTTAGGCACAACACGGAGCTTGGGAGCGACAGAGGTCAAGATCAGGTTGTTTCGTCACGGTTCGAACGATCGCTTTGGGGGCGCACAGCACAAGGTGAGTTTTGATATGAATGCAGATCTTAAAAGCACGTCCGCCCCGGCACCCCGCGGCACCCCGTTCACGCGCCCGATCTCAGGCAAGCTGCGGCCGCTCCGTTCAGACGGCGCGTTTCTGCTGATCGTTCTCGTCAGTCTGGTTGCGGGCCTTGTACCCGTCCGTGCCCAGGATCTGCCAACCGCGCCGTCTTTTGTCGATGATTTCACCAGCCTCAGTCGCGCGCGCTGGTACATTTCCGACGGCTGGACGAACGGCAAGCATCAGAACTGCACCTGGTCCAAAAACCTGATCGGGCTTTCCGACGGCATGCTGACGCTCGGTTTCGAGAAGCGCAAGCTGAAGGATCGCGAATTCGCCTGCGCCGAGATCCAGACCAAGCAGCGCTTCGGCTACGGCACCTACGAGGCGCGGATGAAGACCGACACGGGCTCCGGCGTCAACGCGGCATTCTTCAGCTTCGTCGGCGATGCCGACAAGCAGCCGCATGATGAAATCGACTTCGAGGTGCTGACCAAGGACACGTCCAAGGTTCAGGTCAACGCCTACATAGCCGGCAAAGGCAAGAACGAGAAACTGGTCGACGTCGCCGGCGGCACCGACAAGGCCTTCAACGACTACGCCTTCGTCTGGGAAAAAGACCGGCTGCGCTGGTACGTCAACGGCAAGCTTGTCCACGAGATCACCGATCCGGCGAAGCTGCCCACCCATTCGCAAAGGATCTATTTCAGCCTGTGGGGCAGCGACACGATGAAGGGCTGGATGGGGCCGTTCTCGGATCCGGGCCGCAAGCTCACCATGCAGGTGGATCGCGTTGCGTTCACCGCACTCGGCCAGCCCTGCCAATTCCCGGAATCGCTGGCATGCAACACAAACTAGAAGCGCATCTGAACCGGCCGGGCCGAAGGTGGTCGGAAAACCGAAGCTTGAACACGCCCGAAGCCTTGAACAGGAATGAAACCGAATGAATTTGACTGTCTTTGGAATCGGCTATGTCGGTCTTGTACAGGCGGCGGTGCTTGCCGAAGTCGGCCATCAGGTGGTCTGTGTCGACATCGATGCAAAAAAGGTCGAACGGCTCAACCAGGGCCATGTCCCGATTTTCGAGCCCGGGCTCGAAAACATGGTCAAGGAGAACCATGCCGCCGGCCGCATCAAGTTCACCACCGACGCCGCGGCGGCGATCAAACATGGACAGATCCAGATGATCGCCGTCGGCACGCCGCCGGGCGAGGATGGTTCGGCAGACCTCAAATATGTGCTGGCCGTCGCCGAGGCCATCGGTCGTGAGATGGACGCGCCCAAGATCGTCGTCGGCAAGTCGACCGTGCCGGTCGGCACCTGCGAAAGAATAAAGGCCAGGATCGCCGAGACGCTGAAGGCGCGCGGGCGCGAGGATCTGGTTTTCGACGTCGCCTCCAATCCGGAATTCCTCAAGGAAGGGTCCGCTGTGAGCGACTGCATGAAGCCCGACCGCATTATCGTCGGCACCAGCAACGAGGACACCGAGGCGGTGATGCGCGAGCTCTACGCGCCGTTCAACCGCAACCACGAAAAGATGATCGTGATGGACGTGCGCAGTGCCGAGTTCACCAAATACGCGGCCAATTGCATGCTGGCGACCAAGATAAGCTTCATGAATGAAATGGCCAACCTGGCCGAGCAACTGGGCGCCGACATCGAGGAGGTCCGCAAGGGCATCGGCAGCGACCCGCGGATCGGCTACCACTTCATCTATCCGGGCCTCGGCTATGGCGGCTCGTGCTTCCCGAAGGATGTGCGTGCCCTGATCAAGACCGCCGAGGCTGTCAAGTTCGACGCCAAGCTGCTGCGTGCCGTCGAGGAGCGCAACAACCAGCAGAAGTCGGTCCTGTTCGAGAAGGTGCACCGCTATTTCAAGGGCAATCTCAAAGGCAAAACCTTTGCGCTGTGGGGCCTCGCCTTCAAACCCAATACCGACGACATGCGCGAGGCCCCGGCCCGCACGCTGATGGAAGCGCTCTGGGCCGCCGGTGCCAATGTCCAGGCCTATGATCCGGAGGCGATGCAGGAATGCCAGGCGATCTACGGGCTGCGCGACGACCTGCAACTGTGCGGCACCAAGGAGGCCGCGCTGCGAGGCGCCGACGCGCTCTTGATCGTGACCGAGTGGAAGAGTTTCAGCGCGCCGTCCTTCGATGCATTGAAGAACGCGCTGACCAGGCCCGTCATCTTCGACGGACGCAATCTCTACGACCCCAAGGTCATCGCCCGCCACGGCATCGAATACCACAGCATCGGCAGAATGGCGGCGTGACGCTAGGGCGGTCCAGCAAGGAGCCAGGTCCATGAAAGTTCTGTTTGCAGGCGGCAACGGCTACACACCGCAGTTCAGCGGTGGCGTTCAGTCGAGCACGCACCATCTGGTCGAGCAGCTGCGCGAGCACGGTCATGACGCCTCGGTGCTGGCGGCGCTGTTCGGTGACGGCATGTTCGGTTTCAAGGCGCGCGCCAAGATGAAGCTCCTTCGCCAGCGCGCGGTCATCGACAGCTATCCCGGCTATCCTGTCGTGCGGGCGTGGTTTCCCTGGGAGGCGGCCCGCTTCGCCGTCGAACGGCTCGATCCCGATGTCGCCGTCGTGCAGTGCCACAAATCGGTGCCGATCGGAAAGGCGCTGCAGGCGCTCGGCGTGCCGCTGGTGGTCTATCTGCGGAACGTCGAATTCCACGAATTGGCCGGCGACCTGCGCGAATTGCATTCGGCGCTTTATATCGCCAACTCCGAATTCACGGCGCGCACCTATAAGGAAAAGTTCGGCATCGACTCGACCGTAATCCCGCCGACCATCAATCCCGGGCTCTACAGCACGCCGACCACCGGTGAATTCGTCACGCTGATCAATCCTTACAATGAAAAAGGGTTCGAACTCGCCGTGCGCATCGCCGGCCAATGCCCCGAAATCCCGTTCCTGTTCGTCGAAAGCTGGAAGCTCGACGACGACCACCGGGCGCAGATCGAACGGATCATCGCGCCGCTACGCAACGTCAGGCTGGAAAGCCGCACCAGCGACATGAAGACCGTCTATGGCCGCACCAAGATCCTGCTGGCGCCCAGCAAATGGGAAGAAGCTTGGGGGCGGGTGGCATCCGAGGCCCATTGCAGCGGCATTCCAGTCGTCGGATCCCGCCGCGGCGGTCTGCCGGAAGCGATTGGCGCCGGCGGCGTTGTGCTCGACTATGACGCACCGCTCGACGACTGGGTCGCCGCGGTCAGGCGACTATGGAGCGACAAGGCCGAGTACGATCGGCTGTCGGCGGCGGCGCAGCTGTTTTCGGAGCGGCCGCAAATGAACCCCGACAGTCAGTTCACGACCTTCCTCGGCGTTCTCGACAACGCCAGGCAAGGCGCGCTGGAGCGTGCCGCCTGATGCATTTCGTCCAAAACCGTTTATGTCGCCCAACAGCCCGCTTTTGCGCCTGACCGGGGTGTGAGCGACTTTGGGACAACAACATGCACAACACCAGACGCTTGAAGCGCCTCGCACGGCGACGACGGGCGTCAGCCCTCATCCGTGCGAGCAGATCGCCGACCGGCCTCGAAAGATCGTCCATTCGATGAAGATTTGCTTCGTAGTTGATAAGTTCCCCTCTTTGTCGGAGACCTTCGTCCTTGACCAGATAGAAGGGTGCCTCGAGCGCGGCATGCAAGTCGGCGTCGTCTGCAACGAGACGTCCTTCGGCAAGGACAGCAACATCGACGATCGCCGCTGGCAGGCTCTCCCTGGCAAGGTCGTCTGCTGGTGGGGCGGGCTGGGGCGCTTTCGCCCGACGCTCAGGAAATGGTCGGGCAGGTTCTGGGATAAGCTCTCGACCGCCGTCGACATCGCTTTTGCGCGCAAATTGCAGAACGCCGATGTGATCGTCGCGCATTTCGGCAATAACGGCATGCGCGTCGCCCGCGCCATGAAACGAGGCCGGATTTCCGCTCCTTTGGTGACCATATTCCACGGCCGCGATGTGGGGGAACCGCTGCATGACAACACGCTCACGCGCTACAAGGTTGTCTTCGACAAGGGCGTTCTCCAGCTCCCGGTGAACGCGTTTTTCCGCGATGCCCTGATCGGCGTCGGAGCACCCCCGGCGCAAGTCATGGTTCACCATATGGGCGTGCGGCCCGGTGAGATCGGCTACCATTGGCGTTCCTGGGAACGGGACACACTGTCCTTCATCTCGGTCTGCCGGCTGACCGAAAAGAAGGGCATCGAATTCGCCCTTCGGGCGCTCGCCAGCCTGCCGCGGCGCGACTGGGTCTATGCGGTGATTGGCGGCGGCGAATTGCTGGAAGAGTTGAAGAAGCTCGCCGCAAGTCTCGGCATTGCCGACCGGGTGACTTTCCTCGGGCCGCGTCCACACGCCGAGGTCAAGCAGCGCCTGCGTGATGCCCACGTATTCCTGTTGCCGAGCGTTACCGCGCGAGACGGTGATCTCGAGGGTATTCCGGTGGCGTTGATGGAGGCTATGGCCGCCGGGCTGATCGTCGTCAGTACCTATCACTCGGGCATTCCCGAACTGATCGAAGATCAGGAGACAGGCTTCCTCGCACCGGAGCGAGATGTTGCGGCGTTGGCCCGCAAGCTTGTCTGGGTGGCCGAGAACCCGGGCAAATGCGAGCGCATCGCACGTGCGGCGCGCCGTAAGATCGAGCAGGATTTCAACGCGGACGTGCTCAACGAACGTTTTGCGCAGATCGTTGCCCAGCTGGCCGAAGCCAGGCGCCCGGCATGAACGCCAACCCGCCCCCCCAGTTCGGTCGTGTCGCCCTGCGCGGCGGCGTGGTGACGATCGGCGCGCAAGGCTTCAAGATGGCGATCCAGTTTCTCTCCGTCATCGTGCTTGCGCGTCTGCTCGTGCCCGAGGATTTCGGCCTGGTCGCTTCCGTCGGGCCGATCGTGGCCTTTGTCGGGCTGCTTCAAAACCTTGGCCTGCAGCAGGCTGTGGTCCAGCGCAAGGATATCAGCACCGAGCAGCTCAACCAGGTATTCTGGATCAGTGCGTTGGTCGGGCTGGGCAGTGCCGTGATGGTGGCATGCCTGGCACCCGCCATCGCCGCCTTCTACGGCGATCAACGCATGGTCGGGATCACCATCGGCTCTGCCTTGCCGCTGCTGCTTGGCAGCCTCGCCGCGGTGCCGCTGGCGCTGATGAACCGTCACTTGCGCTTTGGCCAGCTCGCGCTGAACGACATGATAACCGCTGCTGCCGGACTTGCGACTACAGCAGCCGCGGCCTATGCGGGGCTGGGCTACTGGTCGCTGGTCATCGGCCCGGCGGTATCGGCTGTTGTCGCGCTGGCCGCGGCATGGCAGGTGGCGCGCTGGACGCCGTCGCGGCCGGACCTGAAGGTCGATACCGACATATTGTCCTTCGGCGCCAATCTGACCGGCTTCAATCTGGCCAACTTCTTCTCGCGCAATCTCGACAACATCCTGATCGGAAAATATTCGGGCGCGATCGAGCTCGGCTATTATGACCGCGCCTATAAGCTCCTGCTGTTCCCGCTGCAGAACATCAACCAGCCGCTGACACGCGTGATGGTGCCGCTGCTGAGCCGCATCCATGAGGACAAGGCGCGGTTTCGCGACATCTATGTGCGAACCAACTGGATGCTGGCGGCCGTCACCATGCCCGGCATCGCGGCGCTGACGCTAACGTCGGACCAGGTCGTCGGGCTTCTCTTCGGCGAGCGCTGGGCGGCGGTGGCGCCGATTTTCGCCTGGCTGGGCATCGCCAGCCTGATCCAGTCCGTCTCGAGCACCACGGGATGGATCTTCATCTGCCAGGGCAAGACCAAGACCATGTTCCACTGGGGCATCTACTCGTCGCTGACGACGGTCGCCGCCTTCATCATCGGCCTGCACTGGGGCGCCGTCGGTGTCGCGGCGGCCTATGCAATCAGCGGCTATGTGCTGCGCGTTCCGGTACTTGCCGTTCTTGTCCACCGGGTCGGCCCGGTGACCGCAGCCGACTTCCTGGTCATGCAGGGGCTTTTCATCGCGTCGTCGCTGCTTGCCTGGTCCGTCTACCGCGAGCTGCCGGCATCGCTGACTGGCCAGTCAGACCTGCTCGCGGTGGTCCTGGCGGTTGCCCTCAATTATTCGATCGGCCTGGTCCTCATGATTGCCCTTCGCCAGTCGCGCAGCGCCCTGTTCACCACGCTTTCCAGCGCCATGCGCAACGCCCGCTAGGCCGGCAATCACCGGCCTCAAAAGCTCACCTGCCGACATTGCCGACGCATGCTCCTCAAGCACTGCCTGAAGACTCGTCCTGCGATAGAGGTCGAGATTGGCGGTAAGTCTGCCGAGCTTCTCGCTCGCTTCCTCGGGCGTCACCGTATCGATGTCGAGCAGCAGGTCGGCGACGCCGATCCGCTTGGCAAGTTCCTTGGTCTTGAATTCATAGGCGATCGGCAGCACCGGCGTGCCGACGCAGAGCGACATGATCATCATATGCATGCGTGTTGCGACGACGAAGTCGAAGCCTTTCACCAGGGCCATCAATTGCTCCGGCGTGTGGAACGAAGCGTCCACGCTGACATGTTCGGCGATCTCCGGATCGAGTTCGGCAACGATCGCCCTCGCCGTCTTGGAATCGTCATGGGCGTATTCCGGCACGCCCTGGCAGGTGGAGACGAAGGTGACCTCCTTGGCGTGGTCCCTGACCAGGATAGTCGCGATCTCGCGGATCGAGTCGATGTAGCGGCGCATGCCGCCCTCGCCGTCGCTGACATAGTTCCAGTGACGGACGGAAATGGCGACGCGGCCGGTGACGGTGGCCGACTGGCCGGAGGCCAGAATTGTTCCGATCCTGTCAGTGTCGGCCAGGGCAAAGACGGCGTCGGCCACGACGTGGCATTTGCCGGGGTTTTTCACCATGTCCACAATGTGGCCCCGCGAACGTTCGTCGCGCAGCAGGATGAGCGGGCTCCGGTCGAAGATCGGGCTCAACTCCTGGCGATTGTAACTTTTGTTGAACGGGCCGAGCGATTGTGTGAAGAAGACCGGGTCCTTGCCCAGAATCGCGTCGATCCTGAATTGTTTGAGGCGCCGCTCCAGATTGTAGGTCTCGACGAGATAGGTTCCGCCTGTCGTGACCACGAGATCGGCGTCTTTGTAGATCTCGAGACCACGGCGATTGCTTGAGCTGAACAAACGCCCGACAACGCCGCGGATGCCGAACCGCCGCAGGGCATTGAGGACGAGCCGATTGTAGATCGGCTTGAACAGGTTCTTCAGCCCGCTGCCGTATTTGTAGCGGAACAGCGATTCCGACAACAGCTTGTGGAATTCGAGGTCCGGATAGTCCTTCTTCGTGTAGAGCCTCGCCGCCACCTCCGGCTGGCTGTCGAAGACGTAGAACTGGATATCGTCCTGCACGATCGTCTTGAAAACATGGCGAATCGCCAGGAGAATCGCTGCATCCCCGGTATTCAGGCAGACGGTGTTTTCAACCGCGATCTTCATGGAATGACCTCATTTCGTGAGTAGTCCCGTGCTTCCATCGACGGGCGCGAAGGGGCGAATTGCAGGCGGGTTGGCCGAAAATGCTGCACGCCAAGGATGGTCCTCGCGTCGTGATTATTGGCGCGCAGTCCGATGGCAGGCCAGCGCGCGGTCCATGCGGCCCAAGCAGAGCGAGATTAACCCATCGATTTTGCAGTGCAACAAAAAACGTGGATCTTTGCTACGCTGCAACCAAAAATGTTGCGATGCAGCAAGAGGTGTACTAGCATCGTCGCGGGCGGGCCAACAGCGGTCGAGTTTTCATGCTGCATGTCTTGTACTTGGTACACGACGTCTCCGACCCGGCAGTGCGCCGGCGGATCATAATGCTCAAGGCAGGCGGCGCCCAGGTTACGCTGGCGGGCTTTCGTCGTACGGCAAGCGCAGTTGCTGATGTCGAGGGCTTGCAGCCGATCGATCTCGGCCCGACTCGTGATGGCCGATTCGCCCAACGTCTGGCCGCGATCATGAAGGCGGTGGTCTCGACCGGCTCGAAGCTGGGCTCAATGCCACGGCCCGATCTCATTATCGCGCGCAATCTGGAAATGCTGGCGCTTGCCCGCCGCGCCAGGTCGGCTTTCCAGGCAACAGTGCCGATCGTCTACGAGTGCCTGGACATCCATCGCCTGCTGCTTCGCGACGATTCGCTGGGCTGGGCGATGCGCGGTGCGGAACGCTTCCTAGCCAGGGATGTGAAGCTTCTGGTGACCAGCTCTCCGGCCTTCATCGCTAACTATTTCAAGCCGTTCGGACAGGTTGCCGCTCCGGTCGAACTGCTCGAAAACAAGCATTTCGAGCCGGCCGCAGCTTCGCTGGATGACCGCATTACGGCGGAGAATCCCGTTGCGCCGCCGTGGCGGATCGGCTGGTTCGGTGCGCTCCGCTGCCGTCGCTCCCTGGAGCTTCTGGCCGAATTTTCGCGCCGCCTCGACGGCCGCTTTGAAATCGTCCTCAGAGGCCGGCCGGCGCTGTCCGAATTTCCCGATTTCCATGGTTTTGTTCAATCGGAACCCTGGCTGTCGTTTGGCGGGCCCTACCGCAATCCCGAGGACATGGCGGCGATCTACCACGAGGTTCACTTTTCCTGGGCCATCGACTTTTTTGAGCAGGGCCTGAACTCCGAATGGCTGCTGCCGAACCGGCTCTATGAAGGCTGCCGCTTCGGAGCTGTGCCGATTTCGATGGGAACCACCGAAACCGGCCGGTTCCTCGACCGGCAAGGCATCGGGGTTCTATTGTCAGAAGCCACCCCCGAGGCGCTCGAAGCCGCAGTCGGCACGATGGAGCAGCATCGGTTCGAGACATTGAGGGCGCGTGTTCTTGCCCGCAATCCGCGCACCTGGAGCCACGACCGCGCCGATTGCCGGGCGTTTGTGGAAAAGCTCCGCGGGCTGACTGCGGCTCCCGGTCCATATGCTGCCGAAGCATTGGCATAGAAGGACTGCCGATGACGCAAACCGACATTCCATCCTGCATGATCGTGGTTCCGTGCCTGAACGAAGCGGCCCATATCGGCGCATTGCTTCGAGAGCTTCGCCCTGCGGCCGAGAGGCTGGGCGCCGTGATCATCGTTGCCGATGGCGGCAGTACCGACGGCACCAGGACGATCGTCGCGGATATCGCCGCAAAAGATCAGCGGGTGACCCTGCTGCACAATGAAAAGCGCTTGCAGAGCGCGGCGATCAATCTCGCCGTCGCCAGATTCGGGGAAGGCGTCGACTATCTCATTCGCATCGATGCGCACGGCGGCTATCCCGCGGATTATTGCGACCGGCTGATCGAAGAAGCGCAGGCCACCGGCGCGGATTCGGTCGTCGTCTCGATGCTGACCAGTGGCAGCGGCATGGTTCAGAAAGCAGCGGCAGCGGCGCAGAATTCCAGGCTCGGCACCGGCGGCTCCAAGCACCGGCACCTTTCGGCGGGGGAATGGGTCGATCATGGCCACCATGCGCTGATGCGGATATCGGCCTTCACCGCGGTCGGCGGCTATGACGAGACGTTCAGCCACAATGAGGATGCCGAACTCGACTATCGGCTCCGCCAGGCCGGCTACCGCATCTGGATGACCGGCAAGACGCAGATGGTCTACTACCCGCGCTCCTCGCTAAAGGGCCTCTATTTTCAGTATCTCGGCTATGGCCGTGGCCGGGCGAAGAACGTTCTCAAGCACCGCATGATCCCGAAGATCCGGCAAATGGTGCCGCTTCTGGTGTTCCCCGTGGTTCTTCTCGCCGCCTTTTCCTTCGTCCACTGGCTGGCGGCCGTGCCGCTTTTGCTATGGGCGTCGGTCTGCCTCGGCTACGGCTTTTTGACCGCCGTCAGCCAGCGCAAACCCGACATTGCGCTTGCCGGGGTCTCGGCGATGGTTATGCATTTCGGCTGGTCGGTCGGTTTCTGGCTGCAACTGCTCGCACCGCGACCGCAGCGCGAGGTAGCGTGATGGAGCCGGTCAGGAAAAATCGAAGCATCGATATCTGCATCTGCACATTTCGCCGGCCGGAGCTTGCCGACACGCTTCGCTCCATAGCGGCCATGGATATGCCCGTGGGATTCGACGTCGGTGTCATCGTTGCGGACAACGACGATACGCCGACGGCCGAAACGCTGGTCGCCAGGCTGGCGGGGGAGTTGAAGCTGCCGGTGACCTATCGGCACGCCCCGGCCCGCAACATCTCGATCGCGCGCAACGCTTGCCTCGATGCCAGTGCGAGGGATTTCGTCGCCTTTATCGACGACGACGAGACGGCCACCGCCGGCTGGCTTGCCGAACTGGTGGCGACGGCGGAAGCAACTGGTGCTGCGGCCGTTCTCGGGCCGGTGCGAGCCCGTTACCGGGCGGATGCGCCCGCCTGGATGCGCAAGGGTGATTTCCACTCGACCCTACCGGTCTGGGTCCGCGGCGAGATCCGCACCGGCTATACCTGCAACGTCCTGCTCAGGATTGGGGCTGAGAGCCTGCGCGGCCAGCGCTTCAGCCTGGCACGTGGCCAGACCGGTGGCGAAGATACGGAATTCTTCGACCAGATGGTCAAGGCCGGCGGCCGCATCGCCTTTTCGCCGGAGGCTTGGGTCGACGAAGCGGTGCCACCTGCCAGGGCGGCATTCGACTGGCTCGGCCGCCGCCGGTTCCGCGTCGGGCAGACGCACGGTCATCTTCTGGGGCGCAATGTACACGGCCTTGCCCGGCTCAAGCAGGTCGGCATTGCCGCGGCAAAGGCCGCCTACAGTTTCCTGTCGGCAATTCCGGTCGCCATCGACCCCGTGCGCCGGAACCGCAGCCTGCTTCGCGGCATTATGCATGTCGGCGTCGTCACCGGCCTCGTCGGGGTTCGTGAAATCCGCCAATACGGTCTGTCTTCGCCGCAGCAAGGGGGCAAGCGTGCAGCCTGACGTGAGCTTCGTGATTGCCGCCTACAATGCCGAGGCGACCATCGATCGGGCGATCGCCAGCGCCATTGCCCAGCGCAATGTCAGCGTCGAGGTCATCGTCGTCGACGACGGGTCGGCCGACCGGACGCTCGATCTGGCGAGATCCTACCCCGAAGGCATCGTACGCGTGGTCGCGCTTGAGCAAAACCGTGGCCCCGGCGGCGCCAGGAACGCCGGCCTTGAACTTGCCCGCGGCAGGTGGGTCGCGGTCCTCGATTCCGACGACGCGGTCTATCCCGGGCGAATCTGCACCATGATCGAACGCGCGGAGAAGGCGGGCGCCGAGATCGCGGTCGATAATCTGCAGGTCGTTCGCGAGGATGGCGTTGCCGAAGAGACGATGTTCCCGGCCGACTATCTGGAAGGGCTCGGTGAAATCTCGCTGGCGGATTACATCGCCGGCAATGTGGTCTTCGAATCGAGATTCAATCTCGGCTATCTCAAGCCGATCTTCCAGCGCCGGTTCCTGAACGAAAACGGGCTGCGCTACGATGAAAGCTTGATCATCGGCGAAGACTATATCCTCCTGGCCAATGCTCTGGCCAAAGGCGGCAAATGCGTGGTCGAACCGACGACAGGCTATGTCTACCACATCCGCACCGGCTCCATTTCCCGGGTGCTGGAGCTTCATCACGTCGAGGCGATGCGCAGGGCCGATGCCATCTTCGCCGGAACCCATTCCATGGATGCTGCGGCCGCGGCGGCGTTTGCCAGGCGCGCTCGCAGCCTGCGGCGGGCGGCGTCATTCCTGTCGCTGGTTCAGCACATCAAGGCGCGGTCCCCGCTTAAGGCGATATGGACGGCGCTCAGCGATCCGGCGGCGGTTCGGCATATGAGCATGCCGATCGCCGTCCGGCTGCGAAGGGTAGCGGCACAGTTTGCCGTGGTGGCGGGGAGGTGAAGGGCTGCGGGCGAATGAAGATAGTTTTCGCCGCCTGCGACGGGTTGAAATCGATCAGAAGGAATATGCAATGAAAAAAGTCAGGAAGGCAGTCATACCGGTGGCAGGGCTTGGAACGCGGTTCCTGCCGGCGACCAAATCCATGCCGAAGGAAATGCTGCCGGTGGTCGACAGGCCTGTCGTGCAATATGCGGTGGATGAGGCGTTCGAGGCAGGTATCGAGCACATCGTCTTCGTTACCGGCCGCAACAAGGCGGTGATCGAGGACTATTTCGACCTGCATCCTGAACTGATCGGAACCCTGGAGCAGAGCGGCAAGAAGGCGCAGCTTGAAGCGCTCGAAAGCCTGCTTCCCGTCGCCGGCGCGACAAGTTTCATCCGCCAGCAGTCGCCGCAGGGCCTCGGCCATGCCGTGTGGTGCGCGCGCGAAGTCATCGGCGACGAGCCCTTTGCATTGCTTTTGCCGGACATGGTGTCCTTTGGCGGGCGCGGCTGTCTCGCCGAAGTCGCCGATCTTTATGCACAGACCGGCGCAAACGTCATCGCCGTCGAGCGTTGCGACCCGACCGAGACCAGCAAATACGGCATTGTCGGCCGCGGCGCGGATGTCGGCACTGGCTTCGAGGTGACGGCCATGGTCGAAAAGCCGGCTCCGGCCAACGCCCCGTCGAACTTTTACATCAACGGCCGCTACATCCTGCAGCCCGAGATATTCTCGCTGCTGGGCAGCCAGCAACGCGGCGCCGGCAACGAGATCCAGCTGACCGACGCGATGGTGCGCCTCGCACAGACGCAAGCCTTCTTCGCCCAGCCTTTCGACGGCCGCATGTTCGACTGCGGTTCGAAGGAGGGCTTTATCCAGGCCAATATCGCTTTCGCGCTGGCGCGGGAGGACATGAAGGGCCAGATCTTCGATATGCTGCAGGAATTCGTCCGGTCGCACCAGCGTCGGGAAGAAGCCGCATAATGTCCATTTTTTTGAGGCATTGTGGGCGCGGCTGATGACGCAGGACAGGCCATTGCGCCGCGCGTAACGCGCACTGTCCGGCGCAAGGTTTGCACCCTATGTCCCGACCTTCGAGGCGGTAGCGCCTGCAAACTAGAATTGGACCGAAGATGAACTATGCCAATTTTCCTGTCGAGAAGAGGACGCCATTGCCGGCTTCGAGTGCGGCAAACGCCGAAGACTTCATCGACATCGAGCGCCTGCTTGGCATGGCCGCGCGGCAGGCGAAAGTGGTTGCCGCCTGTGCCGTCATCGGTCTCTTTCTCGGCGTCCTCTACTTGCAGACGACGCCTCCTACCTATGTGGCGACGAGCAGCGTGCTGATCGACGAAGGATGGAACAAGGTCGTCGACGACATTTCGGCGGCGTCGGTCAGCATGCAGACCGACTCCGCCGTTCTGAGCCAGATCGAAATTCTGCAGTCGGCCAGGCTGGCGGGGGTGGTCGTCGACAAGCTGAAGCTCGATCAGAACGACGCTTTCATGAACCCTCCGACGTCGGCCCTGTCGAAGGTCGCAGGCTTTGTACGCGGTCTCATCCAGTCTGTCCGCCCCAAGCGCGCCGCTAGCACGACCGACGTCACTCAGCTTGATGCTGCGACGCGTGACGCGATCACCGCATCGTCGTCGCCCCGTGACTACGCAATCTTCAAACTGCAGAACCAACTCGACGCCGAGCGGATCGGCCGAAGCTTTGTCATCAGCATCTCCTTCCAGGCGACGGATCCGGCGCTTGCGACCGCCATCACCAAGGCCTATGCCGACGCCTATCTCGCCGATCAGCTCGATGCCAGCTTCGACGCGACTGAGCGGGCGGCGGTCTGGCTGCAAGGCCGGCTGACCGAGCTTCGTGAGAGCTCCCAGGCGGCCGCACTGGCGGTCGAAAAGTTCAGGGCCGAACATGGATTGGCCGTTAATGACGGCCAGCTGATCAGCGACAAGCAACTGTCCGATCTCAACACCCAGCTGATCGTCGCGCAGGCCGATACCGCACGTGCCGGCGCCCGCTATCAGCAGTACAAGTCGATCGTCGAAAGCGGCTCGGACAATGCATTCAAGGACGCTGCGATATCGAACGACCAGCCGAGCAGCTCGGTCATCACGACGCTCAAGAACCGCTATCTCACCGTCGCCAAGCGGCAGCAGGATGTCGAAGCCAATTTCGGCCCGCAACATCCGCAGGCCGTCGCGCTCGCCAAGGAGAAGGCCGACATATCGGCGCAGATTTTCGGCGAGCTGAAGCAGCTCACCGAAAGCTACCGCAACGAATACGAGGTCGCTTTGGCGCGCGAGACCGCGCTCCGCGCAAATGTCGCCTTGGCGGCAGGCAAGAGCTCTATCGACAACCAGTCGCAGGTCAAGCTGCGTGAGCTGGAGCAGAAGGCGACGGCGCTCTCGACGCTCTATCAGACATTCCTGAACCGCTATGAGGAGGCTGCGCAGCAGCAATCCTTCCCGGTCGGCAAGATCCGGGTCATCTCCGATGCGACGATGCCGCAGTCGGCCGCAACCCCGCGGACGGCCATCGTGCTGGGGCTTTCGCTGGCGCTTGGCATAATGATGGGGGCCGGGGTTGGCGGCCTGAATGAATTCAGGGAACGGTTCTTCAGGACCGGCGAGGATGTGCGCGACCGCGTCGGCCTCAAATTCCTCGGCTACCTGCCGGTCATCGGCAAGGCTGGGAAGGACGATCAGCGCGACGACGGTCAGCCCGACGTCAAGGCCGCCGAAACCAGGACCGCCAAGTCCTCCAAATCCCAGTCCTCCAAAACATTGTCGGCAGCCGAAAAACGTGCGCGCATGCGGGTAACCGTCGATGCCCCGGCATCAATGTTCTCCGAGACGCTGCGCAACGCCAAGATCGCCTTCGATGTCGTGATGGAAGGCCAGGGCAGCCGGGTCATTGGTGTGATCTCGGTGCTGCCCGGCGAAGGCAAGTCGACGGTTGCCGCCAATCTTGCCGGGCTGCTTGCGGCCAACGGATCGAAAACGCTGCTGATCGACGGTGACTTGCGCAACCCCGGCCTCAGCCGCAGCCTTGGCATGGAGGCCGAGCAAGGCCTGATGGAAGCGGTGGTGAGCGGGCGGACCTGGCAGTCGGTCGGCAAGATCGACCGGCAGACCAAGCTGGCGATCATCCCGGCCGTCCTGCGTGGCCATTTTTCGCACACCAGCGAGCTTCTGTCTTCGGCCGGCATGCGGCGCTTCATTGATAATGCCAAGGAAACTTTCGAATACATCATCGTCGATCTGCCGCCGCTCGGGCCAGTCGTCGACGCCAAGGCCTTCGCCCCGCTTGTCGACGGTTTCGTGCTGGTCGCCGAGTGGGGACGCACGCCGCGGGCAATGGTGCAGTCCGTGCTGAGCTCAGAACCCTATATCGCCAAGAAGATCGTCGGCGCGGTTCTGAACAAGGTCGAATTGAAGAAACTGGCCAAGTATGGCTCGATCGGCGGCTCCGAAAGATTCTTCGACAAATATTCGAGCTATTATCTGGAAAAATCGGAAGCACGCACAAAGGCGGCTGCCTGAGCGACGATATCGCGCTCAGGAAAATATCAACCTGGCGCGTTTGTCGGCGATCCTGACTGCGGTCAGCCGGCCGCTTTGGAAGGCGCCCGTGTCGATGCCAAGCCGGCGTCCCTCGAGCTTCGGAAACTCGACCGGCGTATGCCCGTGCACCACATAGCGGTCGAGAAGATGTGCGGCTTCGAAGAACTCCGAGCGGATGTTGAGCAGGTCGTCCTCATCTTGTGCGGCGAGGTCGATGCCCGGCCTGATGCCGGCATGAACGAATACGAATTTCGCCGAACAGACCATGACCGGCAGCGCACGCATGAAACTGACGTGGTCGGCGGGAATGATCTCTCGAATGCGCCCGTCGACCTCCTCGTTTGAACCGTAGAGATCGGCCATGCGCTCCGGGTCGACGCCGTAGGAAAACAGCGTTTGCAGGCCGCCTATCGCCAGCCACGACTCTCTCGAAATGATCCCGTCGAGATAGTTCAGCATCACGACTTCGTGGTTACCGGCAAGACAGATACGCTGGAAGCCTTGGAGTGGCGGCGCCAGCAGATGATCGAGCACGCGCGCCGACTGCGGACCACGATCGACGTAGTCGCCAAGCATGATGATGAGCTTGCGTCCCTCGAAAGACGCAGAATCGAGCAGAATGTTCTGCTCCAGGGAGCGAAGCTCCTTATAGCAGCCATGCACGTCGCCGATCGCGTAGACGACTGATTCCCGGATATCGATCTCGAGCCGCTGGCGCGCCGCGGTCCGGGTGTTTCTCGATCGCTGGAACAAGGTCACGAATGGCGTCCCGTATGGCTGTGAATGCGCCTCGATCTCGAAACAACATTGCGACGCAGCGCGTGGATACCATGTCTGGCACCGGTCGTTCCATACCCGGAGCTTCGAACGCAACTCGGCTTCGGCGTTCTTACAGGCCGATCCCGCGGCCCTTCAGTGCTGCGGTGATCTCGTCGAGGATGGCGGGGTCGTCGATCGTCGCCGGCATGGCCCATTCCTCCTTGTCGGCGATCTTCTGCATGGTGCCGCGCAGGATCTTGCCGGAGCGCGTCTTCGGCAGGCGCTTGATCGTCACTACCGTCTTGAAGGCTGCGACAGGGCCGATCCGTTCGCGCACCAGCGTGACCACCTCGCTCTCGATGATCCCTGCATCGCGGTCGACGCCCGCATTCAGCACGACGAAGCCGAGTGGAACCTGCCCCTTCATCGCATCGGCAATGCCGACGACGGCGCATTCGGCAACGTCGGGATGCGCGGCCAGCACCTCCTCCATGGCGCCGGTCGAGAGCCGGTGGCCGGCGACATTGATGATGTCGTCAGTGCGGGCCATGACATAAAGATAACCGTCCTCGTCCATCATGCCCGCATCCGCGGTCTTGTAGAAGCCGGGGAATTCCTCGAGATAGGCTTGGCGAAACCGCTCGTCGGCATTCCACAGCGTCGGCAGGCAGCCGGGGGGCAGCGGCAATTTCACCACGACATTGCCAAGCGTACCACGCTTGACCTCATGCCCGGCATCGTCGAGCACGCGGATGTCATAGCCGGGCATCGGCACGCCGGGCGAGCCGTATTTGACCGGCAGCAGGCCCAGTCCGGCGGGGTTGATGGTCATCGGCGAGCCGGTCTCGGTTTGCCACCAATGGTCGATCACGGGCACGTTCAATTTCTGCTCCGCCCATTTGATGGTTTCCGGATCGGCGCGCTCGCCGGCCAGGAACAAAGTACGGAATTTGGACAGGTCGTATTTCGGGACGAATTCGCCCTTCGGGTCCTGTCCTTTGATGGCGCGGAAGGCGGTTGGCGCGGTGAACAGCGCGACGACGCCGTGCTCGGCAATCACCCGCCAATAGGTGCCGGCATCGGGCGTGCCGACCGGCTTGCCCTCGAACAGCACGGTCGTGCAGCCATGCAGCAGCGGGCCGTAGACGATGTAGGAATGGCCGACCACCCAGCCGACGTCGGAAGCCGCCCAAAACACTTCGCCCGGCTTGACGCCGAACTCGTTTTCCATCGACCATTTCAGCGCGACCATATGGCCGCCATTGTCGCGCACGATGCCTTTCGGCTGGCCGGTCGTGCCCGACGTGTAGATGATGTAGAGCGGATCGGTGGCAAGCACCGGAACACAGTCGACATTGGCGCCGGCGGCCCGCTCACGCGCCACGGCGTCGGCATAGTCGATATCGTGATTTTCCCTGAACTCGCAGCGCAATTGGTCGCGCTGCAGGATGAGGCAGGCTTCGGGCTGGTGCCGCGACATCTCGATCGCTTTGTCAAGCAGCGGTTTATAGGCAACGACGCGCCCTGGCTCCACGCCGCAGGAAGCGGAGATGATCAGCTTCGGCTTGGCGTCGTCGATGCGGGTGGCGAGCTCATGCGAGGCAAAGCCGCCGAAGACCACCGAATGTACGGCGCCGATCCGCGCACAGGCAAGCATGGCGAAGGCTGCTTCCGGCACCATCGGCATGTAGATGATGACGCGATCGCCCTTTTGGATGCCGCGATTCTTGAGCACCGAGGTCAGCGCGACCACCTCGCGCTTCAACTCGGCATAGGTGAATTTCCTGATTGTGCCCGAAATCGCGCTGTCATGAATCAACGCGATCTGGTCGGCACGGCCGCCCGCCACGTGGCGGTCGACGGCATTGAAGCAGGTGTTGCAGGAAGCGCCGTTGAACCACCGGCCATAGACACCGGCATTGGCGTCGAACACGGTCTCGAAGGGCGAGAACCATTCGATAGCGCCCGCGGCATCGGCCCAGAACTTTTCCGGGTCGCGTTTCCAGCCGTCATAAACCTCGTGGTAGCGTGACGCCATCCAGCTTCCTCCCCAGGAATGTTTGCTGTCCTTGAAATAGCGTATGCTGGTTTGTGTAACCATGTATTTGTGCGTTTCGTTTGCCGTCGTTCTAATTCGGCGGCAAATGCAAGGCCGTCGTGGTCTGCGGGGCTGGTATCGACCGAATTTTCGACATTGGGGGCAGGGCGCGATGAGATTGCGGTATGAGCTTGGGTTTGCCGCGGTTGCGACGCTGGCTGTGGGGCTCGCTTCAGCTGCTCAGGCCGGCGATGCGGCGGCACGGCGTATCATCGGCTTTTCGCCCGACGGCAACTATTTCGCCTTCGAGCAGTATGGCACGCTCGACGCTGGTGCTTCGGATTCGGGCTGGTCGGAGATCGACCTCATCGACACCCGCACCGATCAGTTTGTCGGCGGCAAGCCGATCCTCATCGTCGACGAGACGGAGGATTCGACGCTGACACTTGCGCAGGCGAGGGCACAGGCCGCGGAGCAGGCGGCGCCCTTGCTGGCCAAATATTACATAGCGCCGCGTGGCGAGCGGACTGCCTTGGACAGGTTCACCTTTCCCGACGACATGGTCGCCTACAACGACATTGCGCGCCTCGAGCAGGTTTCGCAACAATGGCTTTCGCCGACCTATGACGAGCTTGGCATCTCGACCATTCAGCTCGAGCAGATTCTTGCCGATAGCACGGCGGATTGTTCAGCGAGTTTCGACGGGGCGCAGCAGGGCGAGACGACCGGCAAGGCGCTCGGCTTTCGCCTGACGCTGCAGGGCCAGGACGGTCATCCGATCAAGGTGTTGCACGAGGACAAGACCGTACCCGGTTCGAGGAATTGCCCGACCTCCTACAGCGTGTCGGAATCCTACACCTTCACCCCAGACGGCAAAGCGGGCGTGGTTGTCGTGCTCGTGCAGCGCTTCAGCCAGGGATTTGAAGGGCGTGACCGCCGTTTTCTCGCCGTGACAGGCCAGGTGAACTGAGGCAACGCGCTGGGAAGTAGTCCGCTACCCGAGTTGTTGTCCCTAAAGCGGGAGGGCAGCGAGCATAAGTCCGACCCCGCCGGCGATCAGCAAGGCGGCTGCCAGCATCTTTCCATGGCGCTCGAAACCCGTCGGCGCCCGATCCCAATTGTAACGCATGCTCGAACTCCCCAAACCCGCAGATTCTTTATCTTACGCAGGGTGAGGAGGGCAACTGTCTGACGATACGCGGCGTTGCCGATGTCGGTCCTATCACCGGCTATTTCTGGGGCATTCTCCGCCGCTACATGCCCCAGCGCAGTGCGGCCGTATGTACCGGTGCATCCCACCAAACAGCCGCCTCGTCGTCGAGCATGCTCAGCGTGATCGAACAGCCGGCCATGTCGAGCGAGGTCACATAGGACCCGACCAGCGACCGGGTCACTGTGACGCCGTGCTTCTCGAAGATTTTGCGGGCGCTGTTGTACATCAGGTAAAGCTCCATCAACGGTGTGCCGCCAAAGCCGTTGACGAAGAGCAGCGCCTGGCCTCTGGCACCGTCGCCCAGGTCACCCAGGATTGCGGTACAGATCTCGTCGGTGATGGCGTCGGCGCTTTTCAATGTGTCGCGCCGCCTTCCGGGCTCGCCATGGATGCCGACCCCGAACTCCATCTCGCCGTCGCCGATATCGAAGGTCGGCTTGCCCGCCGCCGGCACGGTGCAACTGGTCAGCGCCACGCCCATCGAGCGCGTCGCGCCGTTGACGCGCTCGCCGAGCGCCTTCAACGGCTCCAGTGCCATGCCTTGTTCGGCCGCCGCGCCGACGATTTTCTCGACCACCAGCGTGCCGGCGACGCCGCGCCGGCCGGTGGTGTAGGACGAGTTTTCGACCGCAACGTCGTCATTGGTCACGATTTGCATCACGCCTTCCGACATTTCAGCGGCCATGTCGAAATTCATCACGTCGCCCTCGTAGTTCTTGACGATGAACAGGCAGCCGGCGCCCGTATTGACGACTTCGGCCGCCGCCATCATCTGGTCAGGCGTTGGCGAGGTGAATACCTGGCCGGGGCAGGCCGCATCCAGCATGCCGTGCCCGACGAACCCGCCATGCAGCGGCTCGTGACCCGAGCCGCCGCCGGAGATCAGCGCCACCTTGCCCGGCTTGAGCAGCTTGCGGCGGATGAATTTGTGTTCCTCGCCAAGCGCCAGGATATCGGCATGCGCGGCAACGAAGCCGTCGAGGCTCTCGGTCAGCACCGTATCGACCGAATTCAGAAATTTCTTCATGGCTGTTCTCCCGAAATAGCCCAGCGTCAGCTGCCCTTGCCGGCGATGCTGGTGATCTTCTGGATGAAATCGTTGACCGCCCGGTCGAGCGCCGCGTTCTGCTTGTCGTCGCCGAAATCGGGAACGATCAGCGAGACATGACGTGTCTTGCGCAGGCCTGCGGCCAGCGACATCTTTCCCGGATGCGCCCGATGGTAGGCCTCAAGGAAATGGTCGCGTTCGACCGGGCTGAAATGGCAAACGGAGAAGATAGCCGGCAAATGCTTCGATGGGATCGGCGTCGAGTAGGCAGGGCTTGAAATCTGCGTGACGAAGCTGCGGTGCTTGCCAAGCGCATCGGCGAGGCGCTGGCGCATGCCGGACGGGCGCTGGTCGATCACCTGCGACAGGATCGTCTTGTAGGCGCGGATCGCCTCTTCGGGGCCGGATTGCGGCGCCTTGTCTGCCATACCGGGGCCTAGATCGAAACGTCCGCGATGGCCGCCTTGGCCATCGCGAGTTGGGCGGGAGCGACGGAGAGGTCACGCAGGCCGGTTTCGAGCAGCGCCGGGATCGAGGCGGGGTCGCCGCCGGCATCGCCACACAGGCTGACCGGGATATTATGCTCGCGGCCGAAGGCGGCAACCGAGGCGATCAGCCGGAGCACGGCCGGATGCCTGACGGAATTCAAATGTGCGACCGACGCATTGTCGCGCGCGGCGGCCATCACGTATTGGGTCAAATCATTCGAACCGATCGAGAAGAAAGCGGCCTTGGCGAATGCCTCCGGTGCGATGGCCACCGACGGCACCTCGACCATGATGCCAAGCGGCGGCATTTTGTGCGCGATGCCGCGCGCCAAAAGGTCAGCCTGCTCCTCAGCGAACAGCGCGGTGGCGTGTTCATACTCTTCCGGAACGGCGATCATCGGGAACATCACCTTCAGATTGCCGTGCATGGCGGCACGTAGCAAGGCGCGGATCTGCACACCAAAGATCTCCGGACGCATCAGCGACAGCCTGATCCCGCGCAGGCCAAGGAATGGATTACCTTCCTCGACGGTCAGGCCCGGCACAGGTTTATCGCCGCCCGCATCGACAGTACGGATCGTCACCGGCCTGTCGCCTGCCCATTCCAGCACTCTACGGTAGGCGCGATATTGCGTCTCCTCGTCCGGCAGCGTCTTGCCGAACAGGAATTCGGTCCGCATCAGCCCGACACCGTCGCACGCCGCAGCATCGATGCGGTCGACATCGGACGGATCGGCAATATTCACCTGCACGTGGACCGCTATGCCGGTCTTCGTTGCTGCCGGCCTTGTCAAATAGGCTGCCGCTTTGTCGCGATGCGCCGCGAAAGACGACGACGATCGCCGGAATGCGTCGATCTCCACTTTCGAAGGCGCCAACACGATGCCGCCATGTTCGGCATCGAGCAGTGCGATTCCGGCAAGGTGAGCCGGCGAAGCACCGGGCCCGGCTACCCCACGCGCTACGAGCGCCAACCCCACCACCATTGGCACGCCGCGTGAGCGTGCCAGCATTGCGACATGACTTGCGGCACTTCCGGCCGTAAGTGCTATGCCGCCGCCGGCACTCCAGTCGGTTTCGAGGAAGCGCGTCGGTGCGATATCCTCGCCGTAGAAGATCGCACCTGCCGGCGCGGCAATGTCGCCGCCCCCGGCAAGCGCGCGTAGCACCTGGTCGCGTATGTCGCGCATGTCGGCCGCGCGCGCCCGGAAATAGTCCTGCTCGGATGTTTCATAGCCGGCTATCTCGGCGTCGAGCGCTTTTCGCCAAGCCACATCAGCAGCCATGCCCTCGGCAATTCGCTCAAAGGCCGGGCCGGTCAGCGCGTCGTCCTCCAGCATGGCGAGCTGGAATTCGAGGATACCGGCCGCCTCGCTGTCGCTGGTTTCCATCAATGTCGCGAGCCGGCCTGCGGCAATGGAGATGGCGGCCTCAAGCGCCGCCTTCTCGTCCGCGGCAGTCGCCTTGCGGACATAACGCACAGCAGCCTGGTCCAGATTGAACAGCGGCCCCTCGGCATAGCCGGCCGATGCCGAAATGCCCTGCAGCCTAAGCGGTTCGGGCATGGTCCTTGCCTTCGTCGAAATCGCGCCGCACCAGCTCGACCAGTGCGCCGACCGCCTCGCCGGCGCCGTCCCCTTTGGCTCTGATATGCAGGACAGTGCCTTTCGGCGCTTTCGCCGCCATCACCTTGACGATGCTCTTGGCGTCGAACCATGGCCCGTTGGCGGCGAGCGCAATCTCGACGTCGGCCGAAAACGTCTTGGCAAGCTTGGTGAACTTCACCGAAGGACGCGCATGCAGTCCCACCTCATGGGTGATCAGGACGCTGGCTTCGGCTGCTGCGGACATGCTTGTCAAAATTCCCGTTCGTTCACGACGGCGACAATTCGTGCGCCGTCGCCACCACTTCCCTGAGCGAGGCGCCGCCGGAAGCCTCGGTCGCCGCCATCACCGCGCCTTCGACGATCGGCGCATTGCAGACAATGATCTTCTGGGCGCGTGGTTCGCCGATCATCTCGACCGCCATCTCGCTATTGGTCTCGGCACCGCCGAGATCGACGAGGATCGCGACCCCCGCCTCCGACCAGGCCTTGTCGATGGCGTCCATGATCGCCTCGACATTGGTTCCCAGCCCGCCATGGCCGTTTCCCCCGCACCATGCAAGCGGCACTTCGTTGCCGACCATCTGCCGCACCATGTCGGCGGTGCCTTCGGCGACCAGCGGCGAATGCGATACGATGACGATGCCGACATTGCTCATGCGCGCCTCTCGATTGCCTCGGCTACGGCCCGCACCAGAAGCGCAGTCGAGCGTGCGCCGGCATCCATATGACCGATCGAACGGTCGCCAAGGAACGAGGCGCGCCCACGCAGCGCCTTCATCGGCACGGTCGCGTCGGCCGCGTTGTCGGCGATCTCGACGATGTCCGCTGCCGTCTTTCCCTGCAGCAGGGCCTCATGCACCGGCTGCAGCACATCTAACATGGTTTTTTGCCCGGCCTGCGACTTGCCTCTGGCGGCAACCGCTTCGATCGCCTTGCCGAAGGCCGCCGCCAGGTCGGCGCGACCCGGCGCGGCGGAAATCTCCTTGCCGAGCGCCATGAACAGCGTGCCGAACAACGGACCGGAGGCTCCGCCGACGGTCATCACCAGTTTGGTGCCGATCGCCTTCAGCGCCTCGGGCAACGGCTTTGTCGCAAACGCGCCGGCCTCGGCCCGCACTGCCTCGAAGCCGCGTCTCATGTTGAGCCCATGGTCGCCGTCGCCGATGGCCTGGTCGAGACTGGTCAGCTCGTCGGCATGTGCGGCGATCGTGTTTGCCGCCGCCTCGATCAGCCTGGAAATATCCGCTGCCGCCATATCACCCATGCTCCTGGCCCCTGCGCTGCCGGCAGTACGAGAAAATTGCATATCCGGCAATTGAAGCATTCTTTTCCCCAGTCAAGCGGGTTCGAGCAACGCAGCGAGGGCAGTGAAGACCTCGGCGACGGCAAAGGCGCCGGGGTCGACCACGCCGTCGAGCTGGCTGCCAATATAAGCGGACCGCCCGGCCTTGGCCTTGCGCATGGCAGCGGTGGCCTCGGCGCCGCGTTGCGCCGCGACCGCCGCATCTTCCAGACTCCCCCTATCCAGCGCCCTCAAGGCGGGTTCCAGGGCATCGATCATCGTGCGATCGCCGACCCTCGCTCCACCATAGAAGGACATCCGATCGAGGCCGGCGAGAAGCGCCTTGGGAAGCGTTTCGCCAGACTCCAGCGCCTGCGCGGCGGCGGTGAAGAAGATCGACAACAGCACGCCGCTAGAGCCGCCCATGCTGGCGCTCAGGATGTCGCCGACGACGGCGAGCGTTGCGGCAGGGTCAGCGAGCGGCAGTGTTGCAATGCGGCCAAGCACACTGCGCGCACCGGCCGCCACTGTCGATCCGGTGTCACCGTCTCCCGCCTTGGCATCCAGTCCGTTCAACGAGCCTTCAAGCGAGATCAGCCGTTCGCAGACCGCGACAACCAACCGGTCGGTGCGTGCGTCCTGGCTGGCTTTCGACGCGTTGTTCGGGCCGGCGGCTTTGGCCATCGGCACGACGCTGGCTTGGCGAACGGCTCTTGCCGGCAGCCAGGCGTGGGGGCCTACCGGCGCCCGCAACGCCGCTTCGCGCGACGCATCGAGCCGGATCAGCGACAGGGAAAAGCCGTTCATGTTGAGCGCGGTCATAAGCTGCCCGGGCCCGATTGTCAGCGTCACCTTTTGCGCCAGCGGTGAAGCCAGTACCGCATTGGCGACAAGCAACATTTCCAGCGGTGGCACCGAACCGAGATTATTGATCAGCAAGGCGTAGTGGCTGACCGGATCAAGCCGCGCGGCAAGGCGCTCCGACATGATCGCAACCAGCCTTTCGGCACTTTGCACCGCAATCCGCTCAACGCCCGGTTCGCCATGGATGCCGAGGCCGAGTTCGGCATCGTCCGCCCCGAATCTTTCTTCATGGCTCTGGCCGGGGATCGAGCAGGATGACAGCGATATGCCGAGCGAAACGATATCCGCCGCCACTGCCCGCGCCGCCCCGGCAATCGCCGCCAGGTCAATGCCGGCTTCCGACTGGTGGCCGGCGATCTTGTGCACGAACAAGGTGCCGGCCAGGCCACGCGGCTGGGCAATGTCCGGCAGGGCGATATCGTCGGCGACAATCACCATCTCGACCCGGAAGCCTTCGGCGCGCGCCTTCTCGGCTGCCAGGCCGAAGTTGAGGCGATCGCCGGTATAGTTCTTGACGATCAGCAGACACCCGGCGGGACCGGTCACCGCGCGGATGGCGGCCAATACCGCTTCCACGCTCGGCGAAGCAAAGATCTCGCCCGAAACCGCCGCCGTCAGCATGCCAATGCCAACAAAGCCGGCATGGGCAGGTTCGTGCCCGGCCCCGCCGCCGGAAATGACCGCAACCTTGGTCTTATCCCAGTCCGCGCGGAGAATGACCTTGATCTCGGGATAGCCGTCGAGGCGAGCGAGATCGCCGGCGCCGGTAGTATCGAGGAAGCCGTCCAGGGCCTCAGTTACGATCGTATCCCTGCGATTGAAAAAATGCTTCATCGAATTGGTCCAGTCCGGTGCCCGAAATTGCCGGTTGAAAGGTGCCAGGAAAACACTCGCGCAGCGCTCACATCAGCCGTCGCCCATCGGGGCCGAAATACAGCGGCGAGCGATAGCGGATCATGATCTTGTCGCCCTGAGCCAGGTCGGTGTCGGGGTCGGTTAGCGTCACCAGCTTCCTGGTCCCCACCGTCACATGCAGATGGTTCTGGTCGCCGAGATGCTCGACCCAATCGACGACGCCGTCGGCATGGCCGTTCGCCGCCTTCTCGATCGAAAGATGTTCGGTGCGAGCACCGATCGTCTTTGTTCCCGCCGGCGCGCCGCCATCCGGCAGCAGTCCGACCGGCAACAAATTGATTGCCGGTTGGCCGAGCCGTGCGGCGACGTGTAGGTTTGCCGGCTCAGAATAGATCGCGCGCGGGGAACCGATCTGCACCAGCACGCCGTCGGCGAGAATGCCGATGCGGTCGGCCATGGTCATCGCTTCGATCTGGTCGTGCGTGACGTAGAGCATTGTGGCGCCGAGTTCCGCCTGGATGCGCTTCAGCTCTAGCCTGAGATCGGCGCGCAGCTTGGCGTCGAGCGACGACAGCGGCTCGTCCATCAGGTAGATCGACGGCTTGCGCACCAAGGCGCGGCCGATGGCGACGCGCTGCATCTCGCCGCCAGAGAGTTTGGTCGAGCGATTATTCAGCTTGTGGTGGATGCGCACCATCTTGGCCACGTCCTCGACGCGGCGGCGGATCTGATCCTCCGGCATTTTCCGTGCTGGCGAGCGCAGCGGAAAGGCGAGGTTGTCGTAAACCGACAGATGCGGATAGAGCGAATATTGCTGGAATACGAAAGCGGTGTCGCGCTCGGCCGGCGACAGCGTCGTCGTGTCGTGGCCGGCAATATGGATCGAGCCCGCTTCCGGACGCTCCAACCCGGCGATCAGCCTGAGCGTCGTCGTCTTGCCGGCGCCGGTCGGCCCGAGCAGCACGACGAATTCCCCGTCGGCGATATGCAGGTCGAGATTGTCGACGGCGACATGCTCGCCAAAAGCCTTGGTCACGCTTTTGATGTGAACGTCAGCCATGATGTGCTCTCCCCTGGGAGGCCGAGTCATGGATTTCGGTGCGCACCGCACGCCCGGATCCTTTTGCGAACAGCGACAGCCGCGCGCTGTTCAGCGCCAGGCCCACATGATCGCCCGGATTGAGCCGGATTTCGGCCGGCACCCTGGCCTTGATGATGCCGTCCGCTGTCTCCACCGCGACGATCTGAGTGGTGCCGAGATATTCCGTGCCGTAAATAGCACCGCGCAGCTTCGAAGCGTCATCGAAGCGGATGTGCTCCGGTCGGATGCCAAGCGCCATCTCGGCCGGCGCGACGTCCTCGCGGATCTCCGGCACGGCCACCTTCGCGCCTTGCACAACAATTTCCCTGGCGCCCTTTGAAAGCCCGCCGCCGAAGCCGAGGAAATTCATCGGCGGCGAGCCGATGAAGTCGGCGACGAACATCGTCGCCGGCCGGTCGTAGATCTCGCGCGGCGTGCCGAACTGTTCGATGACGCCGTGGTTCATCACCGCGATCTTGTCGGCCATCGACATCGCTTCCATCTGGTCATGCGTGACATAGACGGTGGTGGCGTGAATGCGGTTGTGCAGTTCTCGCAATTCATGGACCATCAGGTCGCGGAATTCGGTGTCGAGCGTGCCGAGCGGCTCATCCATCAGGAAGCATTTTGGCCGCCGTACGATGGCGCGGCCGAGCGCCACGCGCTGGCGATCGCCGCCGGCAAGCCCGGAGACCGATTTGTTGAGCAGATGGTCGATCCGCAAAAGCTTCGCCGTCTCCTCCACTCGGCTCCGGATTTCAGCGCCTGGCACGCCTTGCGCCAGCAGTGGAAAGCCGATGTTCTTCCGCACATTCATGTGCGGATAGAGCGCGAACAGCTGGAAGACGAAGGCGATGTCGCGCTCGCGGGCACGCCGCATGGTGACGTCCTCGCCGCCAAGCAGGATCTTGCCGCCGGTTGGCAGTTCGAGCCCGGCGATCATGCGCAACGTCGTCGTCTTGCCGCAGCCGGACGGCCCCAGCATGACGAAGAATTCGCCGTCCTCGACGACGAAGTTGGAATCCTGCACGGCGACGAAATCGCCGAATGCCTTCCTCAGATGTTCGACCCTGATCTCGGCCATCGTCTACTCCGGAAATTTCGAGACGATGATGAACATCGCCGTGCCCGCAAGCATGGTGATGAAGGAATAGGTGTAGAGCACCAGTGCGAAGGGCTGAAACAGCATCAGGAAGCCGATGGCGATGATCGCGGTGGCGACGTTTTCCATCAGCCCGCGCCTGGCCCAGACGGGCCAGCGCGATTTGCGTTTTGCGGTCATGCTCATTTACGCACCGCGCCAAAGGTGATGCCGCGCAGCAATTGCTTGCGAAGCAGGATGGTGAAGACCAGGATCGGCACCAGAAAGATCGTCGTGCCGGCCGCGACCGCCGGCCAGTCCTGACCGCCTTCGCCGATGATGGTCGGAATGAAGGGCGGCGCGGTCTGCGCCGTGCCCGAGGTCAGCAGCGCAGCGAAGGCATATTCGTTCCAGGCAAAGATCAGGCAGAAGATGGCGGTTGCGGCAATACCGGTGGTCGCCTGCGGCAGCACCGTGCGCCAGAACGCCTGCAGCCTGGTGTAGCCGTCGATCATCGCCGCTTCTTCATATTCGCGCGGGATCTCGTCGATGAAGCCTTTCAGCAGCCAGACTGCCAGCGACACGTTGACCGCCGTGTAGAGTAGGATCATGCCGAGCGCGGTGTCCGACAGGCCGAGCTCCCGATACATCAGGTAGATCGGGATGGCGACGGCGATCGGCGGCATCATCCGCGTCGACAGGATGAAGAACAGCAGGTCGTCGGCGAGCGGCACCTTGAAGCGCGAAAAACCATAGGCCGACAGCGTGCCGAGGAACACCGCGCAAAACGTCGAGCCGAAGGCGATGATCAGCGAGTTGACGAAGCGCGGCATGAAGTTCGACGGGCCGGCGATCACCATGTTGCGCTTGCGCACCGTCTCGTCGCAGACCCCGGTCGCCGGTCCCAGCGAGTTGATGTATTCCGGGGTTTGCCGAGTCCGGGTCGAGAACAAATTGCAGTAGCCCTCGAGGCTCGGCTGGAACAGGATCTTCGGCGGATAGGCGATCGAATCCGGCGGCGTCTTGAAGCTGGTGGCGAAGATCCACAGCAGCGGCACGATCGAGATCAGCGCGTAGGCAACGATGATCGTGCCGGCGACGCGCTTCGACGTGGCCGAGGGTGCGACAACGGAATGGGCTGACGTCAGGCTCATCTCTGCTTCACCTTGTTCAGCGCCTTGACGTAAATGTTGGCCAGCCCGAACACCGCGACGAACAGGATGATGGCGAAGGCCGAGGAATAGCCCGTCCGCCAGCTTTCGAAGGCCTGCCGCTTTAGCGTGATCGAGGCCACTTCGGTGGTCGATCCTGGCCCGCCGCCAGTGAGCAAATTGACCATGTCGAACATCTTGAAGTTCTCGATGCCGCGGAACAGCACCGCCAGCATGATGAAGGGCAGCGCCATCGGCAGCGTGATCGACCAGAACTGCCGCCAGTTGGAGGCGCGGTCGACCTCGGCCGCTTCGTAGATGTATTCGGGGATCGAGCGCAGGCCGGCGAGGCAGATCAGCATCACGTAAGGCGTCCACATCCAGGTGTCGACGATGATGATCGACCATGGCGCCAGCGACACGTTGGAGAGCATGCTGATCTGCGTTGCCGGAATGCCGGTGACGAACGAGACGGCGTAGGCGAACAGCCCGATCTGCGGCTCATAGAGAAAGCGCCAGAAATTGCCGACCACCGCCGGCGACAGCATCATCGGCACCAGGATGATGGTCGTCCAGAAGGCGTGCCCGCGGAACTTGCGGTCGATCAGCCAGGCCAGCGTAAAGCCGATCAGCGTCTGCAGCAGGATGGTCCAGAACACGAAATGCGCCGTCGTCTGCATGGCGATCCAGATGTCCTGGTCGGCGAGAATGCGTTTGTAGTTCGCGAGCCCAAGGTTCTTCACCACCTCATTGGGACGATTGGCGCGAAAATTGGTGAAGGACAGATAGATCGCCCAGAACAGCGGGAAGATGTTGATGGCTAAAAGCAACAGGATCGTCGGCGAGATGAACAGCCAGGCGAGGCCCTTGTCGCTGATGCCCCGGACCTTGCGGGCCAACGGCTCGGGTGTAGCCCGGGCCACGCTGTCCGCAGTCCGATTGAGCATGGTCAGTCCTGCTTCGGTCACTTGGCTCGTCTCGACAATGGAATTTATCTGAACTGTGTCCCGTGCCAAGGGCGGCACGGGACGGTTCGGTCATGGGCTCGGGAGGAGCCGGTTACATCTTGCCCCGGTTACATCTTGCCATCGTCCTGGAAGACCTCGGTCCAGTCCTTGACGAGGCCGTCGAGGGCATCCTTGGCCGAGCCTTGCCCGGCAACGACATAGTCGTGGAAGCGCTTCTGCGATGCCTGCAACAGCGGGGCATAGCTCGGCTCGGCCCAGAAGTCCTTCACGATGGCCATCGAGTCGAGGAAGGTCTGCGCGTAGGGCTGGCTGGCCGGGAAGCCCGGGTCCTTCACGACCGCGTTGAGACAGGAATAGCCGCCGAGCGACCACCATTTGGACTGCACGTCCTTGTTGGCAAACCATTTGATGTATTTGAGCGCGGCTTCCTGCTTGTCGGAATAGGAGACCACCGAGATGCCCTGGCCGCCGAGCTGGGCGAACTGGTCGCCGTCCGGACCTTTGGGATTGACGAAATAACCTATCTTGTCGCCGCCGACATTCTCGTCCTTCTGCAGGCCTGGCCAGGTGAAGGCGAAGTTCATGTGCATCGCCACCTGGCCGGATTTGAAGGCATCGACGCCTTCGCCCATGTAGCTGTTCGAGGCGCCGGGAGGCGTGCAGCAGTCATAGAGCGCCTTGTAGAACTCCAGGCCCTTCACCGATTTATCGGAGTTGACGAAGCCTTCCATCTCGTAGGGCTTTTTCGGGTTTTCGTACTGGAAGCCGAAGCTGTAGAGTACGTCCATGGCGCCCATGGTGATGCCTTCCGAGCCGCGCTCGGTATAGATCGACGCGCCATAGACGGTCTTGCCGTCGATCTCGCGCTTCTGGAAGAATTCGGCGATCTGTTTCAGCTGGTCGAAGGTCGTCGGCGGGCCGAGATCCCAGCCATACTTTTCCTTGAATTCCTTCTGCAGCTCCGGCTTGGAGAACCAGTCCTTGCGGTAGGTCCAGCCGACGACATCGCCCATCGCCGGCAGCGCCCAGTAATTTGGCGAGTTCTTCGGCCATTCCGAATAGCCGACGACGGTCGCCGGCACGAAATCGTCCATGCTGATCTTCTCCTTGTCGAAGAAGTCGTTCAGCTTGACGTAATGGCCGTTCTCGGCGGCGCCGCCGATCCACTGGCTGTCGCCGATGATCAAGTCGCACAGCTTGCCGTGCGAATTCAGCTCATTGAGAAAGCGGTCGGCATAGTTGGTCCACGGCACGAATTCGAATTTCATGCCGATGCCGGTTTCCTTGGTGAAGTCCTTGGATAATTCCACAAGCGCGTTGGCTGGGTCCCAGGCTGCCCAGCAAAGCGTCAGATCTTCTGCCTGCGCGACGTTCGAAACGGCTGTCGACGCCAAAAGTGTCGAAGCCAGTCCCAACGCCAATTTAAAGGTCGATTTCATGCCTTCCTCCCATTTGCGAAACGCGTCCGGATGACGGTTTCAAGAGCCCGCTAAACCCCTCTCCTCCGGGGCCTAAACACAATGGCGGCAACGCCCGGATGTTTAGTAATTTGTTTAGTGATGCAATTTTTACTAAACAACGCAAGCGAATTCGTTGCTGCGCCGCAGCATGACGGACGAGAGCGATGTGAGAAGCAGCGGTGCCGGTCTATGTGACCGTCTTGTTGCTGACCGTCACCGGTCGGATCACTGGGGCCGGCGGCAGCAGGGCGCGGATGTCGGCGAAGGGGAAGACCGGCTCGAAGCGGAAGGCCTCCGCGAACGCCTCGGCTAGGCCGTTGCACTGGCCGGCGCGAAAGGCGTTCAGCGTGCGCGCCGCGTCGACGAAACGCTCGGGATCCTGCGACTGATGCGCCCGGATCGCCTCCGCCTTGAGATCGAAATGCCCGGATGTATCGACGTAGTGCGTTGGCGAAAACCCGGTGCCGCCGAACGTGTCGGCATGCAGCACCGGCACCGTGAATGACGCTGCGATGCGCACGCCATCCGACAGCGCGCGGTGGTCGCCATGATAGTCGTTCGACGCATGTGTGATCACCAGATCCGGCCCTATCTCGCCGATCACTGCTTTCAGCGCCGCGATCAGGGCGGCGTCCGCCACCAGCGCGCCATCGGGAAAGTCGAGGAAGCGCGGCGTCACGCCAAGCAGACCGGCCGCCGCGGTTGCCTCCTTGCGGCGCGTGCGGGCCAGCGCGGCCGGATCGCCATAGCCGCCCCTGGTGCCATCCGTGGCTATGGCAAAAAAGAGTTCTGCGCCTTGCGCGGCATAGGCCGCCATCGTACCGAACATGAAGATCTCGATGTCGTCCGGATGCGCGCCAAGCGCCAATATCTTCACTCTCATCTCTCCCGGAAACGGAAAAACGTGCCCAACGGAATTCTGCTCGCTCTCATCGCCTATGCAAGCTATTCGTGCAGCGACGCCGTTGTCAAAAGCCTGGGCGGGCAGTTCAACGTCTTCGAGATCGGCTTCTTCTCGACATTGTTTGCCGGCGGCTTTCTGCTCTTTGCCAGGCCGCCAGGCGAGCGCTGGCGCGATTTCTGGCACACGACCCGGCCCTGGGCGGTACAGGCCCGCGCCTGGGCCGGCATCGCGTCGGGCGTGCTCAGCGTCTATGCCTTCACCACCATCCCGCTGGCGGAAGTCTATGCGCTGATCTTCCTGGCGCCGCTATTCGTCACCATCCTGGCCACGCTGGTCCTCAAGGAGAAGGTCGGACCCTGGCGGTGGCTGGCGGTGGTCGCTGGCTTTGCCGGGGTTATGCTGGTTGTCAGGCCTGGTTTTCGCGAGCTGCATCTTGGCCATCTGGCGGCGTTCATCATCGCTTTCCTGGCCGCCGCCAATGTCATCCTGATGCGTTCGCTCGCCGCTCAGGAAAAGCGCACGACGATGCTCGGCGTGCTGATCGGCTACGGCCTGTTCTTCAACGGCGTCGGTGCGGCGGCCACCTCGTTCTCGCTGCCGGATGGCAGGCAATGGGCCTGGCTGGTGCTGGCCGGCGCCTTCACCGCCGGCGGCCAGCTGCTGCATCTGCTGGCGGTCAAATACGCACCGGCCAACCGTATCGCGCCGACGCATTATTCGCAGATCGTCTGGGCGGTGCTTCTAGGTGCGTTGTTCTTCAGGGAATATCCGGATTTTCTGTCGCTGGTCGGGCTCGCCGTGGTCGGCGGTTCCGGCCTGCTGACGATGGTGCGCGAGGAGGTGCGGCTCGGCACGGTGCGCTGGAACCCGTTTTCGCGGACCAGGCTTTGAATCGGCGCCGAGGTTGCGCCGCGACCGTCACCGCTGATATGCGATCGGCGCCAACTGGCTGCACAGCATTAGCACAATGACCACAAAACTCTTGCCGGACCTGCCGGTCTCCGCTGTCTTGCCGGCGCTCGATGAAGCGCTGAGCCATGGTAACAGCGCCGTGCTGGTGGCGCCGCCCGGCGCCGGCAAGACGACTTTGGTTCCACTGGCGCTGCTCGACGCTGAATGGCTAGGCGCCGGAAAAATCATTCTGCTCGAGCCGCGCCGCCTCGCCGCCCGCGCTGCCGCCCGCCGCATGGCCGAATTGCTTGGCCAAGAGCCCGGCGAAACCGTCGGCTATGCCATGCGCATGGAAAACCGCACGTCCGCGAAGACCAGGATTCTCGTCGTCACCGAAGGCGTGCTGTCCCGCATGATCCTCGACAATCCCGAGCTGCCCGGTGTCGCGGCGGTGTTGTTCGACGAGTTCCACGAACGCTCGCTCGACGGCGATTTCGGGCTGGCGCTGGCGCTCGACGTGCAAAGTGCGCTGAGGCCCGACCTCAGATTGCTTGTGATGTCGGCGACGCTCGATGGCGCGCGTGTCGCAAAATTGCTGTCCGGCGCGCCGGTGATCGAGAGCGCGGGCCGCGCCTTCCCGGTCGACATCCGCTATGACGAGCGGCCGGCCGGCATCGCCATCGAGGACGCGATGGCCAGGGCGATCCGCTCGGCGCTTGCCGGGGAGGTGGGCAGCGTGCTCGCTTTCCTGCCCGGCCAGCGCGAGATCGAGCGCACCGCGGAGCGGCTGGCCGGCAAGGTCGGCGCCGACACCGATATCGTGCCGCTCTACGGCATGCTCGACAACAAGACGCAGGACGCGGCGATCAAGCCTGCGCCGCCCGGCCGCCGCAAGGTGGTGCTGGCGACGTCGATCGCCGAAACCTCCATCACCATCGACGGCGTGCGCGTCGTCATCGATTCCGGCCTGTCGCGGCTGCCGCGCTATGAGCCGGCGAGCGGCCTGACGCGGCTGGAGACGGTGCGTGCTTCGCGCGCTTCCGCCGACCAGCGCGCCGGCCGTGCCGGGCGCACGCAGCCCGGCGTCGCCATCCGGTTGTGGCGGGCCGAGCAGACGGCGGCACTGCCGGCCTTCACGCCGCCGGAAATCCTCGAGGCCGATCTTTCCGGCCTGTTGCTCGATTGCGCCGCGTTCGGCGTCGCCGATCCGACCAGCCTGTCCTTCCTCGATCCCCCGCCGGCTGCGGCGCTCACCGAGGCGAGGGCGCTGCTGCGTGCGCTCGATGCGGTCGATGCGGCAGGACGCCTGACGGAAGCCGGTGCCGCGATGCGCAGGCTGGCGTTACCGGTGCGGCTCGCCCACATGGTTGCCGAGGCGGCAAGGACCGGACAGACGCTCGAGGCGGCGATGCTCGCCGTGCTATTGACCGAGCGTGGCCTTGGCGGCGAGGGTGCCGATCTCGAACGGCGGCTAATGCGCTTTCACGCCGAAAGATCGCCGCGTTCCACCGCTGCCCGGCAGTTGGCCGAGAGGTTGGCAAAGCAGGCTTCGTCGTCCCCCTCCAGGGGAGGGTCGGCGAACGAGCCAAGCGCAGCGAGACGAGGGAGACGGGGCGGGATCGCCGATGGCGTGCCCGAACCGACCCCGCCCCGATCCGCTACGCGGATCAACCCTCCCCTCAAGGGGGAGGGCAGCACCGCCGGCTCGCTCCTCATCCATGCCTGGCCGGATCGGGTAGCCAGGGCGCGCGGCGAGCGTGGCCGCTTCGTGCTTGCCAACGGCTCGGGCGCCATGCTCGACGCCTCCGATCCGCTGGCCGGCGAGACCTGGCTCGTCGTCGCCGACCTGCAGGGCAAGGCGCAGAACGCCCGCATCACCGCGGCGGCAGCCATCGATGAGACCGATATCCGTGCCGCGCTGGCGGAAAGGATCGAGACGCGCCGCGAGGTCAGCTTCGACCGCGACAGGCGCGCGGTGCGGGTGCGCGAAACGGTTCGCCTCGGGGCCATCACGTTGTCCGAACGCATGCTGCCGGCGCCGACCGGTGCCGACGCGGATCGCGCCATCCTCGACGCCTTGCGCGAACACGGCCTGTCCCTGTTGCCGTGGACCAGGGAGGCGGAGACGTTGCGGCAGCGGCTCGGATGGCTGCATCGCGGCCTCGGCGCGCCATGGCCCGATGTCTCCGATGCCGCGCTCGTCGAGCGCCTCGACGACTGGCTGCTGCCATTCCTTTCCGGTGCCACAGCCTTTACGGCGATTGATCCTAGCGTGCTTTCGCAAGGCCTGATGACGCTGGTGCCGCACGAATTGCAGCGCAAGATCGACACATTGGCGCCGACCCATTTCGACGCGCCGTCGGGCAGCCGGCTACCGATCCGCTATGACGGCGAATGGCCGGTGCTGGCGGCGCGCGTGCAGGAGCTGTTCGGCCTCGACCGGCATCCGGCGATCGCCAACGGCACTGTGCCGCTGACCCTCGAATTGCTGTCGCCGGCGCACCGGCCGATCCAGACGACGCGCGACCTGCCCGGCTTTTGGCGCGGCTCCTGGGCCGATGTGCGGGCAGACATGCGTGGCCGCTATCCCAGGCATGTCTGGCCGGAGAACCCGCTTCTCGCCGCCGCCACCAGCCGCGCGAAGCCGCGCGGTACCTGATGCTTCCCGGACCATGATCACAACCCGAAGGTCCGCGTCAGGGGAAAGTGGTCCCGGTTTTCGGAAAGACCTCCAGCGGTTTCCCCTCTATAATCCCGCCATGATAAACATTCTGCACGCGCCCGACTTCCAGCAAAGCCAGCGGCTGCGCCTCAACACGCTGATCAGGCTGCGTTGGCTTGCCATTGTCGGCCAGAGCCTGACCGTGCTTGTCGTCGCCTACGGGCTGAAATTTCCGCTGCCGGTCAGCATGTGTTTTGCGCTGATCGCTTGTTCGGCCTGGATGAACCTGTTGCTGACCTTCCGCTATCCGGCGGCGCATCGGCTTACCCCGTTCTCGGCCTTTGCCATCCTGACCTTCGACAGCCTGCAGCTTGCCGGCCTGCTCTACATGACCGGCGGCCTTACCAATCCGTTTTCGCTGCTGATGACCGTGCCCGTCGTCGTCTCGGCGACGTCGCTGCCGCTGCGATTGACGGCTCTGCTCGGTGCGCTGGTGATCGTGGCGGCGACGCTGCTGGTCTTCTACCACCTGCCGCTGCCCTGGCATGAGGGGGCGCCATTGGCGATGCCGTTCATCTATGTCGCCGGCATGTGGATGGCGGTGTTCTGCTCCATCGCCTTTACCGCGATCTATGCCTTCCGGGTGGCAGAGGAGGCGCGGCTGCTTGCCAACGCGCTTGCCGCCACGGAATTGGTGCTTCAGCGAGAACAGCATCTCTCGGCCCTCGACGGCCTCGCCGCGGCCGCCGCGCACGAACTCGGCACGCCGCTCGCCACCATCACGCTTGTCGCCAAGGAGATGGAGAAGGCGCTTGGCGAAGATCCGAAATACGGCGAGGACGTGAAGCTGCTGCGTTCGCAGAGCGAGCGCTGCCGCGAAATCCTGAAGCGCCTGACCAGCCTTTCCTCCGAGAGCGAAGTGCACCTCTCGCGCCTGCCGCTGACCTCGCTCGTCGAGGAAGTGACGGCACCGCACCGCGATTTCGGCATTTCGATCAAGCTTCGGCCGGGCGAGCGCATCGGCCCGGAACCGGTGGGCCGGCGCAATCCCGGCGTCATTTACGGGCTCGGCAATTTGGTCGAGAACGCTGTCGACTTCGCCCGCAAGAACGTCACCATACGCTGGAAATGGAACGAGGCCGCCGTCAGCTTCTCGATCATCGACGACGGGCCGGGCTTTCCGCCGGAGATCATCGACCGTATCGGCGAACCCTATATGTCGACCCGACAAGGCACCGAAGCCGGCGGCGGCCTCGGCCTCGGCCTATTCATCGCCAAGACCTTGCTCGAACGCTCCGGCGCGACGCTCGATTTCCGCAATTCGAGCGAGCCCGGCGAGGGCGCTATCGTGCAGATATCGTGGCCGCGCAGCGTCTTCCTTAATCCCGAGCAGGCTTCGGCCACCATGTTCGACACGGCCTAAATTGGACAATAGCGTTGCGAAACTATATTTGCGTAAAAATCAGGCAGCAGGATTTTCAGCACGATGAGTACTGACGAAACGATTGGCGCAATGGTCGAAGGCGAGGACACCTCGCTGCTGATCGTGGACGACGACAAGCCGTTCCTGACGCGGCTTGCCCGCGCCATGGAAACCAGGGGTTTCGTGGTCGAGACGGCGGAGAGCGTCGAGGAGGCGGTTGCCAAGGCGCGCGCCAATCCGCCGGCCTATGCGGTGGTCGACATGCGGCTGGCCGACGGCAACGGCCTCGACGTCGTCGCTGCCATTCGCGAGAAGCGCGACGATGCTCGCGCCATAATCCTTACAGGCTATGGCAACATCGCCACTGCGGTGACGGCGGTAAAGCTCGGCGCCATCGACTATCTATCGAAGCCGGCCGATGCCGACGACATCTTTGCAGCCCTGACCCGCACGGCGGGCGAACGTGCCGCGCCGCCGGAAAATCCAATGTCGGCTGATCGCGTGCGCTGGGAACACATCCAGCGCGTCTACGAAATGTGCGACCGCAATGTCTCGGAAACCGCACGCCGCCTGAACATGCATCGCCGCACGCTGCAACGCATCCTCGCCAAGCGCGCGCCGCGCTAAAAGGTTCTGACTGCAGGCTTGCCCGGCCAGCGCCGTTTGCGCATCATCGCTGGGCGGTGCGTCGGACCTTGCCGCTGATACGACGGAGGCGACATGCAGGACGAAAAGCGGCTGGTCTCCATGCTGCGCGAATTCCTCGACAGCGAGGCGGCCGGCGGCCTCATCCTGATGGCTGCGGCGGCCCTGGCCCTGATCGTCGCCAATTCGCCGCTGGCCGAAGCTTATTTCTCCGCCCTCCATGCCTATCTCGGACCGCTCAGCGTCTCGCACTGGATCAATGACGGCCTGATGGCGGTGTTCTTCCTGCTGGTTGGCCTCGAGATCAAGCGCGAGATGCTCGACGGCCAACTCTCGACCTGGCCGCGCCGCGTGCTGCCCGGCATCGCCGCCGCCGGTGGCATGGCGGTGCCAGCACTGGTCTACGTCGCCATCAACCGCAACAATCCAGCCGCTCTGTCCGGCTGGGCGATCCCGACCGCCACCGATATCGCCTTTGCGCTCGGCGTGCTATCGCTGCTCGGCAGCCGCGTGCCGGGCTCGTTGAAGATATTCCTTACCGCGCTCGCCATCATCGACGATCTCGGCGCCGTGCTCATCATCGCGGTGTTCTATACCAGCGGCCTGTCGCTCGCCTATCTCGGCGCCGCCTTCGCCGTCATCGCGCTGCTGGTGGTGCTCAACCGCATGCGGGTGCTGACGCTGCTGCCTTATATCGTGCTTGGTGTCGTGCTGTGGGTTTTGGTTTTGAAATCGGGCGTCCATGCGACGCTCGCCGGGGTCGCGCTGGCTCTCACCATACCGCTGAAGATCTCGTCGGGCAGCGGCCACGATCTCGACCATTCGCCGCTGCACCGGCTCGAACACGGCCTGCACAAAATCGTACCCTTTTTCGTCATCCCGATCTTCGGTTTTGCCAACGCCGGCGTTTCGCTCGGCGGTCTCAGCGCTGCCGCCCTGGTCGAGCCGCTGACGCTCGGCGTCGCCGCGGGTCTCGTCGCCGGCAAACTGGTCGGCGTGTTCGGGTCTTCCGCGCTTGCCATCCGGCTTGGCTTCGCTGATCTGCCGGTCAATACCGGCTGGCTGCACATGATCGGCATTTCGCTGCTCTGCGGCATAGGCTTCACCATGAGCCTGTTCATCGGCCTGCTCGCCTTCGCCAGCGACGTCGCTCTGCAGGACGCGGTCAAGGTCGGCATCCTCGCCGGCTCTTTCATCGCAGCGATCCTCGGCGCCGCTGTGCTGCTGGTTGCGCCGGCCGCGAGCGGGGCGGAGGAGGCGGAAGAATAATCGCGTGGCGCCTTCGGCCTGAGGCCACCGTCTCCCCGAGGGCGCTATCCGTGCGCAATCATGACGTGGCGGACTGCGGTATAGTCCTCCAGCGCATATAGCGACATGTCCTTGCCGTAGCCGGATTGTTTCAACCCGCCATGCGGCATCTCGTTGGTCAGCATGAAATGGGTGTTGATCCAGGTGCAGCCATATTGCAGGCGCGCGGCCGTCGCCATGGCGCGCGAAACATCCTTGGTCCACACCGACGACGCCAGGCCGTAGTCAGAATCATTGGCCCAGTTCACCGCTTCGTCGACTTCGGAAAAGCGGGTGACCGAGACCACCGGGCCGAACACTTCGCGGCGCACAATCTCGTCCTCCTGCAGCGCGCCGGCGACGACGGTCGGCTGGTAGAAGAAGCCGGAGCCCTCGCCCGGCATGCCGCCCGTAGTGATCTCGATGTGCTTGAGCTCCGAGGCGCGCTCGACGAAGCTCGAGACGCGGTCACGCTGGCGACGCGAAATCAGCGGGCCGATCTCGTTCTCGGTATCATCGGGGCGATCATACTTGATGGTCGAGACCGCAGCGGAGAGGTCCGCGACAAGTTTGTCATAGATCTTCTTGCCGGCATAGATGCGGCAGGCAGCGGTGCAATCCTGGCCGGCATTGTAATAGCCGAAGGCGCGCAGGCCGTTGACCACCGCACCGAGATCGGCGTCGTCGAAGACGATGACCGGCGCCTTGCCGCCGAGCTCGAGATGTGTGCGCTTGACCGATTTAGCGGCGGCCTGCAGCACCTTCTTGCCGGTGGCGACGTCGCCGGTGATCGAGATCATGTTGACCTTCGGATGGTTGATCAGCGTGTTGCCGACGCTGTCGCCGCGGCCGAGCACGACGTTGACGACGCCTTCCGGCAGGATCTCGACAAGGATTTTCGCCAGCTTCAGCGCGGTCAGCGGCGTCTGTTCCGACGGCTTGAAGACGACCGTGTTGCCGCCGGCAATCGCCGGCGCCAGCTTCCAGGCCATCATCATCAGCGGATAGTTCCACGGCGCAATCGACGCCACAACGCCGATGGCGTCGCGGCGGACCATCGAGGTGTGGCCGGGAATGTATTCGCCGGCGACCTGGCCAGGCATCGAGCGGACCGCGCCGGCAAAGAAACGGTAGCAGTCGACGATCGCCGGGATCTCGTCATTGAGCACGGCATTGATCGGCTTGCCGCAGTTCAGCGCCTCGAGCGCCGCGAAATCCTGTGCCGCGGCCTCGATGCGATCGGCGATCTTCAGGAGATAGCCGGCGCGCTGCGCCGGCGTGGTGCGCGACCAGGTGACGAAGGCTTTTTCGGCGGCAAGCACTGCCGCCTCGATCTGCGCCGGGCTGGCCTCGGGCAGATTGAGGATGGTCGCCCCGGTCTTCGGGTTGAGGATCGGTTCCTCGGTCTCGGTGCCTTTTTCGAATTTCGCGCCGATCAGCATCTGCGTGTCCATGGAAGTCTCTCCCTTATGAACGAGATCATTTGCCCGAACCGGCGATCTGGTCGCCGTCGCGGGTCAGGTAATAGGCAGCGAGGATGGGAAGCAGCGTCACCAGCACCACGACCATGGCCACGACATTGGTGACCGGACGCTGGCGCGGACGGATCAATTCCTCCAGCATCCAGATCGGCACCGTCTGCTGCTGGCCGGCGGTGAAGGTGGTGACGATGACCTCGTCGAAGGACAGCGCAAAGGCAAGCATGCCGCCGGCCAGCAGCGCGGTTGCGATGTTGGGCAGCACGACATGCCGAAAGGTCTGGAAACCATCGGCGCCGAGGTCCATCGACGCCTCGATCATTGAGCCGGACGTGCGGCGGAAACGGGCGACCGCATTGTTGTAGACGACGACCACGCAGAAGGTGGCGTGGCCGAGCACGATCGTCCAGAACGAGAACGGGATTTCGGCGAGCGCGAAGGCCGAGCGCAGCGCGATGCCGGTGATGATGCCGGGCAGTGCGATGGGCAGGATGACCAGCAGCGAGATGGTTTCGCGGCCGAAGAATTTTGTGCGCGACACGGCAGCGGCGCACAGCGTGCCGAGGACCAGCGCGATGGCGGTCGAGATCGCCGCGACCCGCACCGACAGCGATAGCGCCTGCCAGACGTCGGGGCGATTCCAGGTGACGGCGAACCATTGCGTGGTCAGGCCCGGCGGCGGCCAGACGAAGCTCTTCTCCTCGGTGGTGAAGGCATAGACGAAGATCAGCAGAATCGGCAAATGCAGGAAAAGCAGGCCGCCGGTGGCAGCGAGCTTCAGTCCGATCGGCGCGGATGGGCCACGGTCAGAGCGCATCGAAGGCCCCCATGCGCTTGGCGCCCCAGAGATAGAAGCCCATGATGACGATAGGCACCACGGTAAAGGCGGCGGCGAGCGGGATGTTTCCGGCGGTGCCTTGCTGCGAATAAACGGCCTGGCCGATGAACAGCCGCGAGGTGCCGATGATCTGTGGGATGATGTAGTCGCCGAGCGTCAGCGAGAAGGTGAAGATCGAGCCGGCGACGATGCCGGGCAGCGCCAGCGGGAACAGCACGTTGCGGAAGGTCTGCCCGGGCGAGGCACCGAGATCGGACGAAGCCTCGACCAAATTGCCCGGCACGCGCTCGAGTGCGGCCTGCACCGGCAGGATCATGAACGGCAGCCAGACATAGACGAAGACGATGAAGGTGCCGGTTGAGGAGACCGACAGCGAGTTGCCGCCGACGACCGGCAGCGACAGCCAGGCGTCGAGCAGCCACAGAAGATGCAATTTGGCCAGTAGCCACGTCAGGATGCCTTCCTTGGCGAGAATCAGCTTCCAGGCATAGATCTTGACCAGGTAGCTCGACCACAGCGGCAGCATGACGCCGAGATAAAACAGCGCCTTCCAACGGCCGCGCGCATAGCGCGCCGCGTAATAGGCGATGGGAGAGGCGATGACCGCCGCCGCCAGCGTCACCAGCGCCGCCATCGTCACCGTGCGCAGGATGATGTCGAGATTGGCGGCCTGCAGCAGGTCGCCATAAGTCTTCAGCGTGAACTGCCGGTTGATCAGGCCGGAGAACTCGTCGATCGAAAAGAAGCTCTGCAAAAGCAGTGCGAAGAGTGAGCCGATATAGACGATGCCGAGCCACAGGACCGGCGGCAGCAGCATGAGCAGAAGCAGGAATTGCGGCCGGCGCCAGAAGAGGTCGGAGAGCGCGCCACGCAGGCCGCCGCTTCCCGGCAGGATGGCGGGCGCCGTGGCCCGCGGCATGGCAGCGTCCAGGCTCATCCGAGATCGTCCATCAGATGTAACTGCTCGCGGTTGAAGGTGAGCGCCACCGCCTCGCCTTCCCGGGGCAAGGCAGCACCCGCCGGGACGATGGCATGCAGCCGCAAGCCCTCTGCATCGAGCGCCAGTCTAGTCGTGGCGCCGAGATAATTGGTCGAGACAAGGCGGGCGGCAACGCCTTCGCCGTTGGCCCGGCCAATACGGATGGATTCGGGCCGCAGGCTGCCCCAGCGATGCTGGCCGGCATAGCGCTGGACGAAATCCGGCGGCAGCACGTTGGACGAGCCGACGAAATCGGCGACGAAGCGGGTCTTGGGGCGCTGGTAGATGTCTTCCGGCGTGCCGATCTGCATGATCTTGCCATCGTTGAACACGGCGACGCGGTCGGCCATCGACAGCGCTTCGCCCTGGTCGTGGGTGACGAACACGAAGGTGATGCCAAGCGCCTTCTGCAGCGATTTCAACTCCTCCTGCATGTTTTCGCGAAGCTTGAGGTCGAGCGCGCCGAGCGGCTCGTCGAGCAGCAGCACCTTGGGCTGGTTGACCAGCGCACGGGCGAGCGCGACGCGCTGGCGCTGGCCGCCGGAAAGCTGGCCAGGGCGACGCGCGCCATAGCCGGGAAGCCGCACCAGCGCCAGCGCGTCTTCCGCCGCCTTTTGCCGTTCCGGTCTGCCGATGCCCTTGACCATCAGCCCATAGGCGACATTGTCGAGCACGTTGAGATGCGGGAACAGCGCATAATCCTGGAACACGGTGTTGACGTTGCGGCGATAGGGCGGCACGCCCTCGGCACGTTCGCCGAAGATCGAGATCGACCCCGCCGTCGGCTGCTCGAAACCGGCAATGAGGCGCAGGCACGTCGTCTTGCCCGAGCCGGAAGGCCCGAGCATGGCGAAGAACTCGCCCGGCACGATGTCGAGATCGATCGCGTCGACCGCACGCACGCTGCCGAAATGGCGGGAGACTTTTTGGAAGGAAACGGCGGAGGTCATGGGGCTGTCCTGATCTGTCAGGCTCATCAAATTTTCATGCGGTTGCGCCGCCCCTCATCCGCCTGCCGGCACCTTCTCCCCGTAGGGTGGACGGGGAGAAGGGAGACGCTCCAACGCTGGCGGCCCCCGTTCTTCACCGGGAGAGGGTAAGGGTGACGGGCAGCGCCGGGCTTCGTAGGTGAGGCGAACTCACCGCCCGCCGATGACGCCGATATAGTCCGACACCCAGCGGTAGTAGGGTACGCACTGGTCCTTCTGGGTGGCGCATTTCGAGACCGGCGTCTTCCAGAACTTGATCTTGTCGAAATTGTCGTAGCCGTTGGTCTTGCAGCCTTCTTCGCCGAGCAGTTCGTTGCCCTTGCAGGCGGCAGGCACCACTGGCAGCGAGCCGAACCAGGCGGAGACGTCGCCCTGCACTTTCGGCGACAGCGAATGCTCCATCCACATGTAGGCGCAGTTCGGGTGGGCAGCATCGGCCTCCATCATCGTGGTGTCGGCCCAGCCGGTAACGCCCTCCTCGGGGATGGTCGAGGCGACCGGCTTCTTGGCCGCGATCAGCGTGTTGACCTGGTAGGGCCAGGAGCCGGAGGCGACGACGCCTTCGTTCTGGAAATCGTCGACCTGGATGGCGGCGTCGTGCCAATAGCGTCCGACCAGCGTACGCTGGACCCGCAGAAGGTCGAGCGCGGCCTTGTACTGGTCTTCGGTCAGTTCGTACGGATCCTTGATGCCGAGCTCCGGCTTGTGGGCCATCAGGTAATTGGCGGCATCGGCGATGTGGATGGGCCCGTCATAGGCCTGGACGCGGCCCTTGTTCGACTTGCCGTCGGGAAGCTTCATTTCCTCGAAGACCACGTTCCAGCTCTTCGGCGCCTCCTTGAACACTTCGGTGTTGTACATCAGCACGTTCGGCCCCCACTGATAGGGGACGCCGTAATGGACTCCGCCGACGGTGAACCAGGGCGCATCCTTCAGCCGGTCGTCGACCGTCTTCCAGCTCGGTATGAGGTCGGTGTTGATCGGCTGGACGCGCTTGCCGGCGACAAGGCGCAGCGAAGCGTCGCCCGAGGCGGTGACGAGATCGAAGCCGCCCTCGTTCATCAGCGAGACCATCTCGTCGGAGGTGTTGGCGGTCTTGACGTTGACCTTGCAGCCGGTTTCCTTCTCGAACGAAGTGACCCAATCATAGCCCTTGTCGGTTTCGCCGCGCTCGATATAGCCCGGCCAGGCGACGATATTGACCTCGCCTTCGCCCTTGCCGAGCTCCTTGACCTGGGCGACGGCCTGGCCGGAGAAGCTCAGCGCGACCGTCAAAGCAGTGCATGATTTCAGCAATGAATTCATCGTCGATCTCCCATTTTTGCATGACCTCGAAACCGGTTTCGGTTTTCGGAAGAAGATCATGCGCCCGTTCAAAGACGTTGGATGCGCGGCTCTGAGGGGCCGTGCTCCGGCGGCAGCTTTGTTCCCTGACCGAAAAGTGCTGCGAAATTTCCGGTTTCGCAAATTCATTTATCAGAAACCCGATATCGATTTTTCCGATACGTCAGCGGCCAATCTTCTCGGGCCTTTGGCGCACCATGCGCTGCGACTGGGCAAGTCCGATGAAGTCGCGCGCCGCCTGCGGCAGACCGGAGCCGCGCCGCCAGACCATGCCGACCTGGACGACCGGCAACGACCCCGAAATATCGCGCGATTCGATGCGGTCGCCTTCCAGCGACCATGGCCGGTAGACGAGATCGGGCAGCAGCGCCACGCCGGCGCCGGTAGCGACGAGGCTGCGCACCGCTTCGACCGAGCGGGTGCGGAAGGCCACATGCGGCTTGGCGCCGATTGCCGTCAGCAGCTTTCCGGTATTCTCCTCGATCTCGTCGACGGTCAGCATGATCAGCGGTTCCGAGGCGATGTCGCCGATGCCGATGATGTCGGCACCGGCCAAGGGGTGGCCGAGCGGCAGCCACAGCCGGTAGGCCGAGACTTCGAGGATTTCGGACTGCAGCGCGGTGCGGTCGCGCAGGTTCGAGGTGACCATGACGGCAATGTCGAGCTTGCCGCCGATCAACAGATGCTCGAGATAGTCGCCATTGTCCTCGATCGCCGAGACCTCGACACCCGGATAGGCGCGGCGGTAGCGGGCAAGAAGATCGGAAAGCACATAGCCAGCGACCAACGAGGTGACGCCAAGTTGCAGCCGCCCGCTTGCCGCGATCCGTTCGCCGAAGAAGGCGCGGCGCGCATCGGAAACGTCGGCCAGGATCTTCCTCGCATGGCGCAGGAACTGGTGGCCTTTGTGGGTGATATTCAAGCCGCGCGGGTGGCGCTCGAACAGCTCGACGCCGAGATCGTGCTCCAGCTCCTTGATCGCTTCGGTGACCGAGGATTGCGAGATCGACAGGTTCTGGGCGGCGCCCGACACTGTGCCCTGCTCGGCCACGGCGATGAAGAACTGCAATTGGCGGATGGTGAAAGCCATGGCCGGACTAAACACGGCAGAGGCGGCGCTGGGAAGTGGGTGCTGGTGCCGATCTGCCGATAGAGCTCAGCCCTCGCTTCCGCCGTCCGCAATGCTGAGCCGCGCGCCGGCCTGGACGAGGGCGGCGGCGATGTCGTGCGGCGGCCGCCGGTCGGTGGCGAGTTCGGAAAAGCCGCCGAAGCCGCAGACCTGAACAAGGCCCTGGCGGCCGAACTTGCTGTGGTCGGTGACGACAAGCGAACGCTGACCGCGCGACAGCACCATGCGGGCGAATTCGGCCTCTTCCAGATCATAGTCCATGACGCCGGTGACAGCATCGACCGCACCGGTCGATATCACTGCATGGCTGACGGAAAAACGGCTGACGAATTCGATGGCCGAGACGCCGAAGGCAGCACCGGAATCGCTGCGCAGCTCGCCGCCGGCCATATAGACCTTGTTGCCGTTGACGGTGGCCAGTGTGCGGGCGATGTCGGAGGAGTTGGTGACGACCGTCAGCCGCCGGTGGCCGAGCAGTTCCCGGGCCAGGAATGAGGTGGTGGTGCCGGTGTCGAGCATGATCGATTCGCCGTCGCGGATGGTGGCGGCGACCATGCGGGCAATAGCTCGCTTGGCATCGGCGTTCTCGCGCATGCGCCGCTCGAACGGCGCTTCGCCGGCAATCGACGGCAGGCCGACGGCGCCGTGCATCTTGAGGATGGAACCGTCGCTGGTCAGTGGCTTGACGTCGCGGCGTACTGTCTCCAGCGAGACGCCCAGCCGATCAGCCAGGCTGGCAATGGTAACGGTGCCTTCCTCCTTGAGGAGGCGCAGGATTTCGCCATGCCGCTTCGAGTGGAGCATCAGTTCCATCCGGTCGGATTGTTGCACCATTGACCGATTCTACGGCATAAATGCCACTAACTCCAGGAAATTTAGCAAAATTCGGGCAAAAAACCAGAAAACACCACAATTTCGCGTTGACAACGCCTCCAGCGTGGCGCGACATTATCGCCGTGACAGGCTCGGAACGGAGGACGACGGCTGAGCCGCATGAAAAATCGCCTGCCCGAATGCCCGGGAGATCGTCGGGTGCAAGGGTACCGAAATTCAGGATCCGCGGGGGCGGATGCCGGCGTCGAAGAACCCGGCAAAAAGGGGCTCGTCGGTGCGGTGCGGGATACCGATCCCGAGATCTGCACCGACGAGATCTTCGCGTTGCCGCCATTCCTCCGTCCGATTGTCATCGCTGGCCAGCCGTGACATGCGTGGAAAATTGACCCGATGTTGGACGAGATCGTGACTGTCGAAGACCGCATCCGTGCGCTGCCTTGCTGGACCGGCGGCATCGATATCGCGCCGCTGCCGGGCGGGTTGAGCAATGCCAATTATCTGGTCAAGGACGCGGCCGGGCGGCACGTCGTGCGGATCGGCCAGGATTATCCGTTCCACCATGTCTTTCGCGAGCGCGAGATGATGACCGCGCGGGCAGCGCACGCGGCAGGCTTCGCTCCGGCCGTCCACTACACCGGACCCGGCGTCATGGTGACGGAGTATCTCGGCGCCAAGGCCTATGTCGCGCAGGACGTGCGCGCTGATCTCGGCCGCGTTGCCGCGTTGCTGCGCGGCTTCCACCGGGAGATGCCCAGTCACATCTCCGGCGCCGGCTTCATGTTCTGGGTGTTCCACGTCATTCGCGACTATGCGCGCACGCTGGAGGAAGGCCGCAGCCGCAAGCTGGACGAATTGCCACGCCTTTTGACCCTGGCGGACGAGCTCGAGCGCGCGCAAAAACTGCTGCCGATCGTCTTCGGTCACAACGATCTTCTGCCGGCCAACATAATCGACGACGGTCACAGGCTGTGGCTCATCGACTTCGAATATGCCGGCTTCAACACCGCGATGTTCGACCTTGCCGGTGCGGCTTCGAACGCCGGCATGAGCGACGAGGAATCCTTCGCCTTCCTGACCGCCTATTTCATGAAGGAGCCGGACCCGGCGATACGGCGCTCGCACGCCGCCATGCAATGCGCGTCGCTGCTGCGTGAGGCGATGTGGGGCATGGTTTCCGAGCTCTACCTCGATGCGCCCGGCGTCGACTACGCCGCCTACGCCGACGAAAACTTGGCGCGGCTCGAAGCCGCCCTGGAAAACTACAGGACAAAATACGGGACGCGGACGTGACCTTGCCCGCCCAGGCCGGGATCGTGGTCATCGGCGGTGGCATCATCGGCTGTTCGACGGCCTATCATCTGGCGCGCGACCACAAGGCCGAAATCGTGCTGCTCGAACAGGGCAAACTGACCTCGGGTTCGACCTGGCATGCTGCCGGGCTGGTCGGCCAGCTACGCTCGTCGGCGTCGATCACGCGCGTGCTCAAATATTCAGTCGATCTCTACAAGGGGCTAGAAGCCGAAACCGGCCTCGCCACCGGCTGGAAGATGACTGGCTGCCTGCGCCTCGCCACCAATGCCGACCGCTGGACCGAGTATGAGCGGCTGGCAACGACGGCTAAGAGCTTCGGCATGGACATGCATCTGCTGTCGCCGGCCGAGGTCAAGGAAATGTGGCCGCTGCTGGAAACCGGCGACCTCGTCGGCGCGTCCTGGCTGCCGACCGACGGTCAGGCAAGCCCTTCCGACATCACCCAGTCACTGGCCAAGGGCGCGCGCATGCATGGCGCAAAATTGTTCGAGGAGGTGCGGGTCACCGGCTTTGAAATGACCAACGGCCGGATCGTTAAGGTTAGGACGAACAGGGGCGATATCGCCTGCGACAAGGTGGTGAACTGCGCCGGGCAATGGGCGCGGCAGGTGGGTGCGCTGGCCGGCATCAACGTGCCGCTGCAGCCGGTGAAGCACCAGTACATCATCACCGAGAGGATCGTCGGCCTGGCGACCGACGCGCCGACAATTCGCGACCCCGATCGCCGCACCTATTTCAAGGAGGAGGTGGGCGGGTTGGTGATGGGCGGCTACGAGCCGAACCCGCAGGCGTGGACGACCGGCCTGCCCGGCGGCGATGTGCCGGACGATTGGGAGTTCCGGCTGTTCGACGATGATTACGATCATTTCGAGCAGCATATGAGCCAGGCCATCGAGCGCGTCCCGGCGCTTGCCAATGTCGGCGTCAAGCAGATGATCAACGGGCCGGAGAGCTTTACGCCGGACGGCAATTTCATCCTCGGCGTGGCGCCGGAATGCCCCAATATGTTCGTCGGCGCCGGCTTCAATGCCTTCGGCATCGCGTCCGGCGGCGGCGCCGGCTGGGCGCTGGCGCAATGGGTCGTCGACGGCGAGGCGCCGCTCGATTTGTGGGTGGTCGACATCCGCCGCTTCTCCGACCTGCACCGCGACCGGAAATGGGTCGGCGACCGCACGCTGGAAGCCTACGGCAAGCACTACACGATCGGCTTCCCGCATGAGGAATATGCCAGCGGACGGCCGCGCATCGTCTCACCTTTGTACGAGCGGCTGCAAAAACATCGCGCCGTGTTCGGCTCGAAACTTGGCTGGGAGCGGCCGAACTGGTTCGCGCCGGCAGGCATCGAGCCGAAGGACGTCTATTCGATGGGCCGGCAGAACTGGTTTTCACCCGTCGGCGACGAGCATCGCCATGTGCGCGAAAAGATCGGTATTTTCGACCAATCGTCGTTTGCCAAATACGAAATGACCGGAGCCGACGCGCTGAAGGCGCTGGACTGGATCTGCGCCAATGACGTCGCCAAGCCGGTCGGCCGGCTGACCTACACACAGCTCCTCAATACGCGCGGCGGCATCGAGGCCGATTTGACCGTGGCGAGGCTCGGTGAGGAAAAATTCTACATCGTCACCGGCACCGGGTTCCGCACGCACGATTTCTCCTGGATTGCCGATCATATCGGCAGGGAGTTCGACGTGACGCTGACCGACGTCACCGAGGATTTTGGCACGTTGTCGCTGATGGGGCCGCGCGCACGTGACGTGCTGTCGGCGGTGACCGATGCTGACGTCTCGAATGCCGCCTTTCCGTTCGGCCATGTTCGCGAGATCGCCATTGCCGGCCACGCCGTGCGGGCACTGCGCGTCACCTATGTTGGCGAACTGGGCTGGGAATTGCATGCGCCGATCGCGGCGACAGGCGAGGTTTTCGACGCGCTGATGGCGGCGGGCGCTACCCACGACATCCGCCCGGTCGGCTACCGGGCGCTGGAATCGCTGCGGCTGGAAAAAGGCTACCGCGCCTGGGGCGCCGACATCACGCCCAACGACACGCCGCAGGAGGCCGGCCTCGGCTGGGCGGTGAAGCTCAGGAAGAACACCGATTTCCTCGGCCGACGGGCGCTTGAAAAGCTCGGTGGCTCGACGCTCAGGAAACGCTTTGCCGGCTTCACTGTCGACGATCCCGACGTCGTGCTGCTCGGGCGCGAGACCATCCTGCGCAACGGCGAGGCGGTCGGTTACCTCACCAGCGGCGGCTATGGCTACACCATCGGCAGGAACATCGGCTACGGCTATGTGCGCAATGCCTATGGCGTCAGCGATGATTTCCTCACCTCCGGCGACTACGAGCTGGTTGTGGCAATGGAACGGACGCCGGCGAAGATTCACCTCGAGCCGCTTTACGATCCGGCAGGAGTAAAGGTGAAGGCGTAGAGCGTTCCGATTTCAGCCTCAGTTCACGATGAGCACCAGCCCCCGGCTAGGCACCGTATCGGCCTCGCCTGGCATCGAGACATAGGGCGGCGTCTCCTCGGCGCGGGTGACGATGCCTTGCGCCTCGAGCTCGGCGATCCGCGCGGCAAAGCCCGTGTCCCACAGCGTGTTCTTCACCGTCAGTACGATCACTCCGCCCGGCCGGCAGATGCGGATCAGCTCGTCCAGCCCCTCGGCTCCGACATGGCCCGACGTGAAGACGCCGGCTGAGATGATCCCGGCATAGGCATCGTCCACGAAGGGCAGCGGCCCGCCAAGCGCCAGGCAGTGCAGCGCCGAATAGATACCTTTGCGCGCCGCTTGCGCCAGCATTCCTTCCGAGATGTCGAGCGCCTCGACCTGCGGATAACCGGTGATGGCGAGCCACTCGCCGATGAGCCCGGTGCCGGCGCCGGCATCGAGGAGAGGTGCGGCGCCGCGCGGCAGATGGCGGGCCAGCAAGGCAAGGCAGATGGTGGGATGGCGATAGCCGGCCGCCGACATGTCGGCGTCGTAAGTGCCGGCCCAGCTGTCGTAGAGCGCGGCTACGTCTTCCGGCCGCTTCGCCGCATAGGCTGCGGCGAGTGCGCTCTGCTGTTTGCTGTCCGTCATTGCTGTTTCGTCGCCCGGTATTGATCCGCTACGCGATGATAGCCAAACGGTGAAAACTGTGGAACCGTCGTCGCGACAATAAAGATGGGAAAAGGAGCGAAAGCCATGGCGGATGACCAGGCACGCGCCGCGCTTGCGGCAATTCCGATGCTGGCCGGCTATGACGGCCCGCTGGAACGGCTCGGCGGCCTGACCAACCTCGTCTTCAGAGGTAAGGATTTCTGCCTGCGTATCCCCGGCAAGGATACCGAGGAATACATCAACCGCGCCAACGAGGCAGTGGCGGCCCGGGAAGCGGCGAAGGCCGGCGTCAGCCCGGAAGTGCTGCATGTCGATGCCGAGACCGGCGTGCTGGTGACCCGCTTCATCGCCGGCGCCGAGACGATGTCGCCGGAAAAATTCAAGACCCGACCGGGCAGCCCGGCACGCGCCGGCAAGGCCTTTCGCAAGCTGCACACATCCGGCGCGGTGTTCCCCTTCCGCTTCGAGCTGTTCGCGATGATCGACGATTATCTGAAAGTGCTGTCAACCAAGGACGTCGCCCTGCCTGCCGGCTACCACGATGTGGTCCGCGAGGCGGAGGCAGTGCGCTCAGCACTTGCAGCTCAACCTCTGCCGATCGTCGCCTGCCACTGCGACCCGCTCTGCGAAAACTTTCTCGATACGGGCGACAGGATGTGGATCGTCGACTGGGAATATTCCGGCATGAACGATCCGCTCTGGGATCTCGGCGACCTCAGCGTCGAAGGGCAATTCGACGCCGCGCAGGACGAGGAAATGATGCTGGCCTATTTCGGCGGCGAGCCGAGACCGGCGGAGCGCGCCCGCATCGTCATCTACAAGGCGATGTGCGACCTTTTGTGGACGCTGTGGGGACTGATCCAGCTTGCCAACAAAAATCCGGCCGACGACTTTCGCGCCTATGCAGACGGCCGGTTTGCGCGCTGCAAGGCACTGATGGAGATGCCGGAATTTTCGCGGCATCTCGCAGCGGTGCGCCGGGGTTAATTCACACCCTTCGGCACGTTCTCGGGCGGCACCACGGTTTCGACCACCTTCTGGCGATGGAAAATGAACAGGCCGGCCAGCACGACGATGGCCGAGCCGATCAGGATGCGCGGCCCAGGCACATCGCCGAAGAAGGCGAGGCCGAAGACCACTGCCCACAACAGCAGGCTGTAATGCAGCGGCGCCAAGGTCGAGGCCGGCGCCAGCTTCAACGCCCTGGTGATCATCAGATGCGCACCGCAGGAGACGATGCCGAGAAGCAGCATGGCGCCGAAGTCGAGCGAGGACGGCGTCCTCCAGCTGCCGAGGGTCAGCGCAGCGCCGACCAGCAGCGTGCCGATGGTTTGCCAGGTGACCAGCGAAGTGTCGCTGGTGCCGCGGAGCCGCCGATTGAGGATGATGGCGAAGGCAAAGGAAATGCTGCCGGCGAGCGCGAACATCGAGGACAGCGAGAACGCGGCCGACGACGGCTTCAGCATGATCAGCACACCGCAGAAACCGAGCAGGATAGCCGCCCAGCGGCGCCAGCCGACCCTTTCGCCGAGCAAAAAGTGCGACAGCGCCGCGACGTAGATCGGCCCGGCCATGTAGAAGCTCATCACATCGGCGAGCGGCAGATAGACGACCGCCGCGTAGAACAGCGCCGTGTCAAGCGTCGTCATCACCACGCGCAGCAGCTGCAGCTCCGGCCGCTCCATGAGAAACAGCTTGGCCGCACCCTGATGGGCAATCATCGGCCCAAGTATGAAAAACGCGCCGATCGAGCGGATCAGCACGACCTGGCCGACGGAAAAACTGGCAACCAGCCACTTGCCCATCGCATCGTTCAGCGCAAACAGGAAATCGCCGGCGAGCATCAGCAGGATGCCGGCCAGCAGCACGTTCCTGATCGTCGAATTATGGGCTGCGGGCTGCGCCATTCCGTTACCGGTTCCTCGCCGTGGGGTACGGTGACCCGCGTCGTAGTCGCAAGCTGCGGCCGTGACGAGGCGAAAATCGAGAATTCGGTAAGACCAGCGCCGGAAATCGGCTGGACTAATGCATGTCGCGCAAAAGTGTGCAGCGGTTTTGCGACAACGACATGCATCAAAACAGGAACTTAAGCGCGTCGCATGAGGCCGGTCGAGCGCGACGCGCTTTAAGCGTGGCGCCGGTTCACCGTGCCCGGCCTTCCGGCGATCGAAAGCCGCGTGTCCTGCCGGCTGCGCTCGGCCACCACCTTGCCCCTGGCAATGACGCAGAGACGCTCTGGGCGCAGCCGCAGCGCCTCGACCGGGTTGCCGGCATCGAGAACGACCAGGCTGGCGCGCTTGCCGACCGCCAGGCCAAGGTGGTCGAGGCCCATGATGGCGGCATTGACGTTGGTGACCATGTCGAAGCAGCGCGCCATCTCTGCCGGGCTCGACATCTGGGCGACATGCAGGCCCATGAAGGCGACGTCGAGCATGTCTGCGGTGCCCAGCGAATACCAGGGGTCGAGCACGCAATCCTGGCCCCAGCCGACGCGGATGCCGTGCGCCAGCATCTCCTTGACCCGCGTCAGCCCGCGGCGCTTGGGAAAGGTGTCGTGGCGGCCCTGCAGCATGATGTTGATCAGCGGATTGGGGATCGCCGAAACGCCGGCCTCGGCAATCAGCGGCAACAGTTTCGAGACGTAGTAATTATCCATCGAATGCATCGATGTTAGGTGCGAGCCGGCCACTCTGCCCTGCAATCCAAGCCGCTGCGTCTCATAGGCAAGCTGCTCGATGTGGCGCGACAGCGGATCGTCGGTCTCGTCGCAATGCAGGTCGACCATCAGGCCGCGCTCGGCCGCGATCTCGCAGAGCTCGGTGACGGAGCGCGTGCCGTCGGCCATGGTGCGCTCGAAATGCGGAATGCCGCCGACGACATCGACGCCTATGTCGAGCGCCCGGATGGTGTTGCTGCGCGCCGTCGGCGAGCGATAGAAGCCGTCCTGCGGGAAGGCGACCAATTGCAGGTCGATATACGGCGCAACGGTCTTCTTCACGTCGAGCAGCGCTTCGACCGCCAGCAGGCGGTCGTCGCAAACATCGACATGGGTTCGGATCGCGAGCAGGCCCATCGACACCGCCCAGTCGCAATAGGCAAGCGCACGGTCGCGCACCGCCTCGTGGGTCAGAAGCGGCTTCAGCTCGCCCCAAAGCGAGATGCCTTCGAGCAGCGTGCCCGAGACATTGATGCGGGGAATGCCGAGCGAAAGCGTGGCATCCATATGGAAATGCGGATCGACGAAGGGCGGCGAGACCAGATTGCCACGGGCATCGATCGCCGTGCCGGCGCTGACGTTCAGCTCGGGCTCTATCGCTGCGATCGTTTCGCCGACGATGCCGATATCGGCGATCCTGCCGTCGGGCAGCGTGCCGCCGCGCACCACAAGGTCGAAATCCATCTATCGTTACCCCTTTGAAGAGTATGCCTATTCCGGCACGTACCGCACCGCCCCCTTGGCGGCACTTGTCGCCATCGCCGCATAGGCGCGCAAGGCCGTCGTCACCTTGCGCTTGCGCTTTTCCTCGGGCTTCCAGGCAGTTGGTCCCCTGGCCTCCATCGCCGCACGACGGCCGGTGAGTTCGGCGTCGTCGACGGCAAGCCTGATGGTGCGGTTGGGGATGTCGATCTCGATCGTGTCGCCTTCCCTGACCAGCCCGATCAGACCGCCTTCAGCCGCTTCCGGCGAGACGTGGCCGATCGACAGGCCGGAGGTGCCGCCGGAAAAACGACCGTCGGTGATCAGTGCGCAGGCTTTGCCGAGGCCCTTCGATTTGAGATAGCTGGTCGGATAGAGCATTTCCTGCATGCCGGGGCCGCCGCGCGGGCCTTCATAACGGATAACGACGACATCGCCGGCCTTGATCTCGTTCGACAGGATCGCCTTGACGCTGGCATCCTGGCTTTCGAACACTCTTGCCGGACCGGTGAATTTCAGGATCGATTCATCGACACCGGCCGTCTTCACTATGCAACCGTCGAGCGCGAGATTGCCTTTCAGCACGGCAAGGCCGCCGTCCCTTGAGAAAGGATGTTCGGCCGAGCGGATGACGCCCGTCTCGCGGTCGAGATCGAGATCGTCCCAGCGGCGGTCCTGGCTGAAAGCGACCTGCGTCGGCACGCCGCCGGGTGCCGCGAGGAAGAAGTCGCGGACGTTCTGGCTGCTCGTGCGCGAAATATCCCAGTGGTCGAGCGCTTCGCCGAGGCTGGCGGTGTGCACCGTCGGCAGGTCGCGCTTGATCAGCCCGGCGCTATCCAGCTGGCCGAGGATCGCCATTATGCCGCCGGCGCGGTGGACGTCCTCCATGTGGACGTCGGCCTTGGCCGGCGCCACCTTGCATAGCACCGGCACCCGCCGCGACAGCCGGTCGATGTCTTCCATGGTGAAGTCGACCTCGCCCTCATGTGCCGCGGCGAGGATGTGCAGCACGGTGTTGGTCGAGCCGCCCATGGCGATGTCGAGCGTCATGGCGTTCTCGAAGGCGCCCTTCGACGCGATGCTGCGCGGTAGCGCGGTGTCGTCGTCCTGCTCGTAATAGCGTTGGGCGACATCGACGATCAGATGGCCGGCCTCGACGAACAGCCGCTTGCGGTCGGCATGCGTCGCCAGCGTCGAGCCGTTGCCGGGCAGCGACAGGCCGAGCGCCTCGGTCAGGCAGTTCATCGAATTGGCGGTGAACATGCCCGAGCACGAGCCGCAGGTCGGACAGGCCGATCGCTCGATGATCTTGACGTCCTCGTCGGACACCTTGTCGTCAGCGGCCGCGACCATGGCGTCGACCAGGTCAAGCGCCTGGCTCTTGCCGGCGAGCACCACTTTGCCGGCCTCCATCGGTCCGCCGGAGACGAAGACGGTCGGGATGTTGAGGCGCAGCGACGCCATCAGCATGCCCGGCGTGATCTTGTCGCAATTCGAGATGCAGACCATGGCGTCGGCGCAATGCGCGTTGACCATGTATTCGACCGAGTCGGCGATCAATTCTCGCGACGGCAGCGAATAGAGCATGCCGTCATGGCCCATGGCGATGCCGTCGTCGACGGCTATGGTGTTGAATTCCTTGGCGACGCCGCCGGCCTTTTCGATCTCGCGGGCAACCAGCTGGCCTAGGTCTTTCAGATGGACATGGCCGGGCACGAACTGGGTGAAGGAATTGACCACGGCGATGATCGGCTTGCCGAAGTCCGAATCCTTCATCCCGGTGGCGCGCCACAGGCCGCGGGCGCCGGCCATGTTGCGGCCATGGGTGGTGGTGCGGGAACGGTAGGCGGGCATTGAACTGTCCTTGCTGTCTGCTCGCGCCGCACAGGCGCGGAAAACCGGAATTGAGCCGCAGGCCTTATAGGCGCCAAGCTCTGGTCTGGCCACAATTTTGCGCTGCGCCAGGGCGCGGAACGAGCGCCAGCCAAAGACGCAGCCGGTCCAGACCGACCGAAAAAAAGTCAGAGGTGCTGTCGGATCGGGTTTTGCTCGAGCGTCCTTGGGCAGACGGCGGGGCTGGGCAACATTCGCCAGCCGGCCGTTTTGCCAGTAAAAACAAAGCCAAAACCAGTCCGAGGAGCAAGAGAATGCAAAAGATCACCCCCTGCCTGTGGTTCGACGACCAGGCCGAGGAGGCCATGAACCATTACATCTCCATCTTCAAGAATTCGAAGGTGCTGAGCGTGATGCGCTGGCCCAAGGGCAGCGGCGATAATGAGGGCAAGGTGCTGATGGTCTCATTCGAGCTCGACGGCGTTCAGTTCCAGGCGCTCAACGGCGGGCCGCAATTCAAGTTCACCCAGGCAGTCTCGCTCTCCATCGACTGCAAGACGCAGGAAGAGGTTGACTATTTCTGGGACAGGCTCATCGCGGGCGGTGGCGAGCCCAGCCAGTGCAGCTGGCTGAAGGACAAGTTCGGCCTCTCCTGGCAGGTCGTTCCCGAGCAGTTGCCCAAGCTGCTGCTGGACCCCGACAGGGAAAAGGCCGGCCGGGTGATGCAGGCGATGATGCAGATGAGCAAAATCGACATCGCCAAGATCGAAGAGGCAGCGAAAGGGTGAACGAACGCGATCTTTCCTTCTCCCCTGTGGGAGAAGGTGGATCGGCGCGAAGCGCCGAGACGGTTGAGGGGTGCTGGACGGAATGAGACGTTGGTGTTTCCTGGAACACCCCTCATCCGTCGCCCTCGGCGACACCTTCTCCCACAAGAAGGGGAGAAGGGAAGGGGCGCATCAGGCCGCTTTGTCGCGGACCTGATAATCCTTTACCGCCGCAAAGCGGATCGCCTTCCAGCGTTCAGCCTCGTAATTGAGCGAGAAGGCGTGCTGGGCGAGGAACACCGGGTCGTTGTCGAGGTCGCGGGCAATGTCGCCGCGATGCGCCTCGATGAAGCGCTGGAGCTCGGCCTTGTCGTCGGCCGAGATCCAGCGGCAGACCGAAAAGCGCGACATCTCGAAATCGACCGGCAGTGTGTATTCGAAGTTCAGCCGCTCTTTCAGGACATCGAGCTGCAGGGCGCCGACGACGCCGACGATGGCCGGCGAGCCGTCCTCCGGCGAGAACAATTGCACGACGCCTTCCTCGGCCATCTGGTGCAGCGCCTCCTTGAGCTTCTTGGCCTTCATCGCGTCGCCGAGGCGGACGCGGCGCAGGATTTCCGGCGCGAAATTCGGCACGCCGCGAAACAGGATCTCCTCGCCTTCGGTCAGCGTGTCGCCGATGCGCAGCGTGCCGTGATTGGGAATACCGACGACGTCGCCGGCAAACGCCTCGTCGGCGGTGACGCGGGTGCGGGCGAAGAAGAATTGCGGCGCCGACAGGCTCATCGGCTTGCCCGTGCGCACCAGCTTGGCCTTCATGCCGCGCTCGAGCTTGCCGGAGCAGACGCGGACGAAGGCGATGCGGTCGCGGTGGTTGGGGTCCATATTGGCCTGGATCTTGAAGACGAAGGAGGTCATCTTGTCCTCGGTCGCCTCGACCTTGCGCGTGTCGGCCTCCTGCGCGCGCGGCGGCGGCCCATAGGCACCGAGCGCCTCGATCAGGTCGCGCACGCCGTAATTGCGCAGCGCCGAGCCGAAATAGACCGGTGTCAGATGGCCTTCGCGAAAGGCTTCCAGATCGAGCGGGCGGCAGGCCTCGCGCGCCAGCTCCAGCTCCTCGATGAAAGCCTCCCGGTCGTTCTCCGGCAAGAGACCGGCGACACGGTTGGAATCGGGGCCGTTGACCGGCGTGCGCTCCTTTTCGGCGTCGCCCTTGCGAACCGCGTTCAGCGCCAGATGGTAGGTCCCGGAAAAGGTCTTGGCGCGGCCGATCGGCCAGGTGATCGGTGCGGTATCAAGCGCCAGCTTCTGCTCGATCTCATCGAGGATGTCGAACGGGTCGCGGCTTTCTCGGTCCATCTTATTGACGAAGGTGATGATCGGGATATCGCGCAGCCGGCAGACCTCGAACAGTTTCAACGTGCGCGGCTCGATGCCCTTGGCGGCGTCAATGACCATCACCGCGCTGTCGACCGCCGACAGCGTGCGATAAGTGTCGTCGGCGAAATCCTCGTGGCCGGGCGTGTCGAGCAGGTTGAAGACAGTGTCCTCATATTCGAAGGTCATCACCGAGGTGACCACCGAAATGCCGCGCTCGCGTTCGATCTTCATCCAGTCGGACCGGGTCTGGATGCGGTCCTTCTTGGCCTTGACCTCGCCGGCAAGCTGGATCGCACCGCCGAACAAAAGCAGCTTTTCGGTGAGCGTCGTCTTGCCGGCGTCGGGGTGAGCAATGATCGCGAAAGTGCGGCGGCGCGATACCGCATCTGTAATCGTTTCGGACATTTTCAGGATTTCCGTGTGAGGCCGGGCTTCTAGCAGCGGAGTGCAGAGCTGTCGACCTCTCCGGCGGAGTGGCCACGCTCCCGGCTTCACGCCGGTTCGGCGGCATGGCTCTCGAAGGCTATCTCGGGAATCCACTCGGCAATGGCGGTACCGATCCTGTCGGCATGGTCCTCCTGCAGATAATGCGCGCCGGGTCCGAGATCGATCAACCGGCAGTTCTTTAGGCCGGCTGCGAATTCCCGTGCCGCCTGCGGCGAGACGAGGGCGCCCGGATCGCCTGAGAAAAGCAGCTTCGGGTAGGAGGAAGCCCGGAGCGCCCGATGGTCGTGCTCACTGATGGCGGCGACATCGGCGGGCTGGCCTTCGATCGGCAGGTCGCGTGGCAGCCGCAGGATCGGCTTGCGTGATCGCGGTGTCGGGAACGGCGCCCGGTAGGCGGCCATTTCAGCATCGCTCATCGTGCGCAGAACCGAGGCCGGCAGCACCTTTTCGACGAAGACGTTGTCTTCCAGAACAAGCTTCTCACCGATGCCGGGCGTGCGCATTGCCTTGAACAATTCGCGCGCCTGCGAACGCTGGTGAAAATCGTCCCAGCTCTCGAAGGGGCGGATGAACTCCATGAAGGCGAGGCCGAGGATCCGCTGCGGCCGCCGTGCGGCGAGATGGAAGGCGACCGCGGTGCCCCAGTCCTGCGCGATGACCACCAGTTCGGTGATGCCAAGCGTCTCGATGAAGGCGTCGAGATAGCGGACGTGGTCGAAGAAGCGATAGTCGATGTCCGGCTTGCCGGATTGGCCATAGCCGATCAGGTCGGGCGCGATGCAGCGGCCGAATGGCGCCACATGCGGGATGATGTCGCGCCAGATGTAGGACGACGTCGGGTTGCCGTGCAGGAAGAGCACTGTCGGGCCAGCCGTGCCTGCCTCGACATAGGAGATGGTGGAATCGAGTACCGCGATTTGCGACCGTCGCAGCATTGTGCGGGATTGCTGCTTTTCGAATTTCGGGTTCATCGGATCAGCTCCTTTTTGCGAAGACTGTTTTGAAGACGATGTTCTTGAAGCGCTCGAGCGGTTCGGGACTGCGCTCCACCTTCATGCGCAGCATCGCGCCTTGCCAGGAACTCAAAAGGAAATCGGCGAGGTCCTCGGCATCGAATGCGTCGGTGATATCGCCGGCCGCCTGGCCCTCGGCGATGCATTCGGCGAAGGGCTTGCGCCAGCGTTCGAAAATTGCGACGAGTTGCAGCCTCAGCGCCTCACTGTGAGCCGCCGTCTCGAGGCTGAGATTACCGATCATGCAGCCCCGTGCCCAATCATGCGCCTCCAGTTTCGACGTGATGATTTCGAGATAGCGGCGCAAGCGCCCGACCGGAGGCGTGCCGTCCCGGGCGAGGGCCTGCTCCACCAAACCGCTCACATAGGCGAAATAGCGGTCCAGCACCTCGCCGGTGAACGCCTCCTTGGATGCAAAATGATTGGTGAAGGACCCCGGACGGGCATCGGCCGCGGCGACGATGTCGCGTACGCCGGCGGCCGAATAGCCGGAACTCCAGATGGTTTTGAAACCGGCGTCGAGAAGCTTTTCGCGAAGTGAGTGTCTAGCCATGGCGATACAATACGTACGTACGTATTAAAGTCAAGAGGCATATTTTATACCGCGCGCTCTTGGCAGAACCCACGGGCAATGGCATCGCAGTGGTGGCGTTGGAACGAGGAGTGAAGCATGGCAGCGGCGAAACAAGTCATCGTCATCGGCGCCGGCATCATCGGCGCCTCCATCGCCTGGCACCTGACCAGAGCAGGAGCAAAGGTGACGGTCATTGCCGGCAGCGGCGCCGGCGGCGTCGCGACGCCGAATTCCTTTGCCTGGATCAACGCCAGCTGGGGTAATCCGCAGCCTTACTTCCGGCTACGGACTCGATCGATGGCCGAATGGACGCGGCTGGCGAACGAAGTGCCCGGCGTCCCGTTGCAATGGTGCGGCGGCCTGTGCTGGGACCTGCCCGCGGCCGAACTGGAAGCCTATGCCGCCGAACATTCCTCATGGGGCTATGGCATCGAGCGTGTCGACCGCGCCGCCGCAGCACGCATCGAGCCAAACCTGACCGAGCTTCCCGACTTCGCCCTTTATGTCGCCAAGGAAGGTGTCGCCGAACCGGTCGCTGCTACGCAAGCGCTGCTGACCGACGCTGAACGGCGCGACGCGCGGCTGCTGACGGGAGTTACCGCGACCGCGCTTGTGCAGGCCAACGGCAGGATTGCCGGCGTCGATACATCCGGCGGGCGGATTGCTGCCGACGAGGTGGTGATCGCGGCCGGAGCCGGCTCTCCTGCACTAGCGGCAACAGCCGGAATAGAACTGCCGATCGAGACGCCACCCGGCCTGATCGTGCATTCGCGCCCCTACGAAAAGCTGCTCAACGGGCTGGTGATCGGCGACCGACTGCATATGCGCCAGACGGCGGAAGGCCGCGTCATCGCCGGCTCGGATTTCGGCGGCGCCGATCCCGGCATGGATGCCGCGGCCACCGCCCGCGCCCTGTTTGCGGCGATGAAGGCGATGCTGCGCGGCGCGGATGGGCTGGAACTCGATTTCCACACCATTGGCTACCGGCCGACGCCGGTCGATGGCTTTCCCATCATAGGCCGCGCCGAAGGCACGGGCGGCGTCTACGTCGCCGTTATGCATTCCGGCATCACGCTGGCGCCGGCCGTCGGCCTGTTCGCCGCCCACGAAATCCTCGACGGCGAGCGCGATCCGCTGCTTGATCCCTACGGGCTGGCGCGGTTTACTCAATAACCGGGCGGGCGGCGAAAGCCGCCGGCCAGCGGCTCGATTGCGCTGGCGATCCCGAGCAGGCGCGACTCCGACCAGCGTTTGCCAACAAGCTGTAGTCCGATGGGCAGGCCGTCGCGATCCTGTCCGCAGGGCAGCGACAGTGCCGGATGGCCGCTGTAGTTGAACACCGCGCCATAGGCCGGCAGTATCCAGTAGCTTTGCTTCTCGCCGTCGACCTCGATCGGCGTTCCCGGCTCGCAATGCGGGAAGGCGGTGACCATGGCGACCGGGCACAGCAAGGCGTCGCAACCGTCGAAGAACCGTTCCCATGCCAGGATGGAGCGGTCGCGGCGGGCGAGCGCCTCGAACCAGCGCGAGACCGGCGTCGGATTCTCCGGTGGTTCGGGCTGCGCCGCCTCCAGCATCATGCCGATCAGGACGCCGCCCTGCTTCAGGTCGTCGTGCAGGTCGAGCTCCGGCAATTCGGCTTCCTCGACGATGGCGCCCGCAGCCTGAAGCTCTTTTGCCAGACTTTCGACCGCCGCGCTGATCTCGCCGGCCACTGGAAAGCCCGGAAAGGACGGCGCGACTGCAATGCGCAAATTTTTGAGGTCCAGCTCCGGCATGGTTTCGACCGGTACCGGCGCAAGGTCGGTATCGCTTCCATCCGGCCCGGCAATTAGGCCATAGATGAGCGCCAGGTCCTCGACGCTGCGCGCCAGCGGTCCGAGGCAGGACATCAGCCGCACGCTGCGCGGCGCCCCGCCTGGATCGGGGAAGGCGCCGGCGAGCGAGACGCGGTGCTCGGTCGGCTTGAGGCCGTAGACGCCACAAAAGGCGGCCGGCAGCCGGATCGAATCCTGCATGTCGGTGCCGACCTCGAACGGCGTCATTCCGGTGCTGAGCGCCGCCGCCGCACCGCCACTGGAGCCGCCGGCGGTGCGCTGGAGATCCCAGGGATTGCCGGTGCGGCCGAATAGCGGATTGCTCGACTGCCAGTCACCGAGCATTGTCGCCACGTTCGTCTTGCCCACCAGTATGCCGCCTGCCGCCTTTAGCCGGGCAACGACCGAACTGTCTGCCCTCGGGGCATAGTCGGCGAAGGCCGGGAAGCCGACGGTGGTCCTCATGCCAGCGGTTTCGTGCGTGTCCTTCAGTGTGAACGGCAGGCCATGCAGCGGCCCAAGTGCCTCGCCGCGCGCCTGCACTTCGTCGGCTTTCTTCGCTCGAGCGTGAGCCCCCTCCCTGTCGAGCGTGACGACGGCATTGGCCGCCTCATTGTGCCTGTCGATCTGCGCCAGATGCTCGTCCAGCACTTCTATTGCGGATACCGTACGGTCGCGGATGGCCGCGGCCAGTTTGGTGGTCGAGGAAAAGACGATATCCATCATGAGTGCTCCGGGCTACCGCGTCGCGCTCCTCAAAATGGCGGATTGCGGCGCGGCTTCAAGCCTGGCTCGGCATTTCGACGACGGCGGCGCTTGATCGGGATTGCGCTGCCGGGATCCGTTGAGCGTCGGCGCTGTCCAGCGGGCCTCGCCGCGATCGGCACCTCTATGGCTTACCGTCCCCGGTTATGCGTCCGTTCGTAGAGCTCACGGATGATTTCGCTTGCCGTGGTCTCGAACAGAAACGGCAAGAAAGCATGAATGAGCGCGGCAAAGGCCGCCATGAACAATCGTGACGAGAACCATGCGGCGAAAGCCATATGGCCGAAATAGCTCTCGCCGACCGCGGCCGGGTGAGAGGTGAAAAGTCTTGCAAGCCGTGCTGTCATGTCGATCCCTCCTGCCGGCATGAAGAGCCAGCGATGAATATCCTGCCACGGCTATCAGGTTCATCGGTCTCAAATTGTCCTTGTCTAAAGCCAAATTTTGGGACAAACATCCCACATGATGGCGGAAATCGACGAAATTGACCGGAGATTGCTGGCCGAGCTGCAACGCGACGGCACGCTGTCCGTCGACCAGCTCTCGGCAAGAATATCGCTGTCGCGCAATGCCTGCTGGCGCCGGGTCAAGCGGCTGGAGGAAGACGGCGTCATTACCGGTCGGGTGGCGCTGGTCGACGCCGACAAGCTCGGACTCGGCCTTTCGGTGTTCATCCTGATCCGCACCTCGAACCACGATCCCGACTGGCTGCAAAGATTCCGGGCGGCGGTGACCGGCTTTGCCGAGATCACCGGCGCCTACCGCATGTCCGGCGATCTCGACTATGTGCTGCGCGCCCGCGTCGCCGATGTGAAGGCCTATGACCGGCTCTACCAGCGGCTGATCGCCAAGGTGGCGCTGTCGGACGTTTCGGCCTCCTTCGTCATGGAGGAGATCAAGGAGACCACGGTCGTTCCGATGGAACTGCGCTGAGGCGGAACTGCGCTGAAAGAAAGCCGTTGATAGCATTGCCGCCGAGTTGACTGAACCAGCGTTCGCGACGATAGGATCAGCCTTATGCGCGCAGCACCTTATCCTACCTCCGTCATCGGTCCGGCTGTCGGTTTCGTCAGGCTGCCGCATGGCGAGGGCTTGCCGCTTCCCGCCTATGAGAGCTCGGGCGCCGCCGGCATGGACCTGCGCGCCGCCGTCCCCGACGACAGGCCGCTTTTGATCCTGCCCGGAAAGCGCGCGCTGGTGCCGACCGGGCTGGTCCTGGAAATTCCGGAGGGCGTCGAAGGCCAGGTCCGGCCGCGTTCGGGCCTCGCTTTCAAGCACGGGCTCACCTGCCTCAACACGCCGGGCACCATCGACAGCGACTATCGCGGCGAGGTCAAGGTGCTGCTGATCAATCTCGGCGACGAGGATTTCGCGGTGACGCGCGGCATGCGGATCGCCCAGATCGTCTTCGCCCCGGTAACGCAGGCGACCGTCGAGGAGCGCACATTGGCCGGCGGCACGGCGCGCGGCTCGGGCGGCTTCGGATCGACCGGCACTGCTTGATGAAAATACCCAAACTCGTCATCTTCGATTGCGACGGGGTTCTGGTCGATACCGAGAACCTGGCCAATCGGCGCCTCGCCGAATGGTTGACCGCGGCAGGCTTTCCGGCCAGCTTCGAATATTGTCGCAAGTATTTCTCCGGCCGCAGCATGGTCTCGGTGCAGAAGGAAGTCGAGGCGACCGGCGTCAGCCTTGGCGCCGATTTTGTCGAGCGCTGGAACGCCGGCCTGCCGGACCTGTTCGCACATGGCGTCGAGGCCATCCCCTACGTTCGCGAGTTCATCGAAACCGTGCACGCCGCCGGCATCGCCACCTGCGTCGCCTCGTCGGCACGGGTGTCGAAAATGCACATCACACTCGGCCAGACCGGGCTGCTGCCGCTGTTCGAACATGCGCTGTTCAGCTCGACCATGGTCTCGCGCGGCAAGCCGTTCCCCGACCTCTTCCTGCATACGGCAGCGACGATGGGCTTCGCGCCCGCCGACTGCATCGTCATTGAGGACAGCGTCGCCGGGACGACAGCCGGCATCGCCGCCGGCATGCGCGTCTATTCCTACCACGGCGACCCGCTTTCCGACCGCGATGGACTGATCGAAGCTGGCGGCATCCTGTTCGATGACATGCGTGAACTGGCCGGGCTGGTGCCGATCCACTGACCGGCAGGCTGCATGCGCATCCGGTCTCAGACCGGGCGTGGGGCTCCAAGTACTCGGTCGACCGTGTCGCGTATGAGGCTGCGCAGATTGGCCGGCCTGTCGAGATGACTGACGACAAGGAGGCCGTCGGCCGCCACCGTTAGCGCGTCCGCTGTGCGGTCCGGATCGGGATTTGCGTCCGCGATCAGCAGATCCCTGAGGATACCCCACTTCCAGTGACGATGCTTATCGATCGCCTGGCGAACCGGGCTGCTGGGGTCGGGATATTCAGCAGCGGCGTTCTGAAACGGGCAGCCGCGGTAGCCCGGCTGATCTGCCGCATCAGCGATGAGATCGAATATCGCAAGGATCATCGGGCGAGGTGGCCGCCGGCCAAGGCGCGCGATTGCCGCCCGTCCTCCCTTGCTGAGCTCCTCGATGTAGGCGCGGACGAGATCGTCCTTGGCTGCGAAATGATGATAGAACGTCGCCTTGGCAACGCCGGCCTCGGCGATGATGCGGTCGATGCCGACTGCGCGCACCCCCTCCAGAGAAAACAGCGCGGTCGCCGTATCGAGGATGCGACGGCGCGCAAGACTTTCGGGACGATCGTTGATTCGGGCTGCGGACATGCCTTGACTATATAGCAGACAGGTCTGTATACATCCATATGTAGACAGACAGGTCTACCTACTAATGAAGGAAAGGCGAACATGGCTTCGATAGTCAGGGAAATCATCGTAGATGCTTCACCGGAAAGCGTATGGGCGACGGTCGGCGACTTCGCCGGCGGCGCCCAACGGATAGCCCCAGGCGTTTTCGTCGACTGCAGGGTGGATGAGGACGACGTACGGGCCCTTACTTTCGCCGACGGCAAGATTGTGCGAGAGCGGCTCATCGCCCGCGACGAGCAGAGCCGGCGCATCGTGTGGGGATGGCTCGGCGATGAGGTCACCCACGATAACACCTCCATGCAGGTCTTTGCCGAGGGCGAGGGCCGGAGCCGCCTGGTCTGGATCCATGACACTCTGCCAGACGAACTCGGCGCGTGGCTCGCAGCCGCCATGGATCAGCTGGTGCCTGTTTTCCAGCAGACCTTGGCGACCGAAGCCAAACCAACATAGCGGGGTAACGCCAGGTGTTTCCTCTTGGCCGCAAAATGCTCTAGCTTGCGCGCGCCCGACATAACGAGCGCGCGCATGGCCTTCTCGCTGGTTCGTTTCATCCTTGCCTGCCTGCTGCTGCCTTGTCTTTGGACGACGGCCAGCGCCGAGGCCGTCAGTTTCCCGGAGCTCGGCAGCGCTGTCCCCGGCCACGGCGATGTCACCTATCTCGACCTCGCCAGGATGGTCATTCCCGATCTGGCCGCGGACAAGGACGGCTTTTTCCGGGGTTCGACGCCGATCGAGATGCGCCACATCGCTGGTCCGGACTACGGCGGCTCCCCGCCGGCGACGTCGGGTCTTTCCAACGCCGGCGTGCTCGGCATCAAGGCCGGCGGCAAGGAGCGGCTGACCATGCTGTTCGACCTCGGCGACTCGCCTGACAGCGCCGAGGGCTATGCCGTGCTGGCACTCTACGACATCACCGGCAAGCCGGCGCTGCTCGACGCGGTCAATGTCGCCGTCGACCGCATCACCTATCTTCGCGATCCGGGCAAGCTGCCGATCGGGCCTGGTGACGACGCTATCATCAGCATGAGCATGCATTTCAATTCGAGCCAGGGCTATGGGATCACGCCGCTGATCATGGTCCGCAACGACAGGTTCGAGCTGATCGACATGATCTACACGTTCGACGAAAACCTCTGCACTCATAGGAGGACACAGACTGCGGCGTTCCAGGTGATCGCCGACGGCCAGCCTTATGCAGCCATCAAGGTCACAGTGACCGACGCGACGCTACCGGGAGAAGAAAGCTGCGACGGCCAGCAGCCGCCAAAGGCGTCTTCGCGCGACATTTCCGTCACCTATCATTGGGACAAAAATGCTTCGCGCTACGTCAAGGATTCCGATGCGCTGGACCGATTGGCAGATGACAACGCCAAACGCTTCTGAGCCAACCGCATTTGTTTGCCCGGCGCCTTCCGCCGGGCTAGAATTTGCCTCACATTCTGTACTGGAGGGGAGCATCCATGGACAAGGGTAAGATTTTTCGCGACCTGCATGCCTCGATCTTCGTCATGGCCAATTCCTGGGACGTCGGGACGACCAAGCTCTTGGCCTCGTTCGGCTTCAAGGCGCTGGCCACGACCAGCGCCGGCTTTGCCTTTTCGCGGGGCCTGCCCGATGGTGCGGTGACGTTCGAGGCGATGATCCATCATTGCCGTGAAGTGTCGGCGGCGACCGGGCTGCCGGTTTCGGCCGATCTCGAAAAGGGCAAGGGCGACAGCGCAACAAGTGCTGGCGAGACCATCTTCGCCGCCGAGGCGGCTGGCCTCGCCGGCTGCTCGATCGAGGACCATACTGGCGAGCCCGACAAGCCGATCTATGATTTTGCGCATGCCGTCGAGCGCGTCGCGGCGGCGGCAGAAGCGGCACGGGCACTGAAACGCGATTTCGTCTTCACCGCGCGGGCCGAGAATTTCCTGTGGGGCAAGCCCGATCTTGACGATACGATCAAGCGGCTGCAGGCCTTCGAGAAGGCCGGCGCCGACGTGCTCTATGCACCGGGGCTGGGCGACATCGAGATGGTTCGAACCGTCTGCTCGGCGCTGACCAAGCCGGTCAACGTCATGGCCAGGCCCGGCTTCACCATCGCCGACCTGGCCACGGCGGGGGTAAAGCGGGTCTCGCTCGGTCCATGGCTCACCAATTTCGCCTTCGGCATGCTGGAGACCGCGGCGCGCGAGATCCAGCAGGATGGCACCTTCGGCTTCACCCGCGCCGCCATGCCGTTCGGCAAGCTGCAGGCGCTGTTTGCCAAATCTTCAGCCTAGGTCGGGCCCGGCGAATGACCCTCACCGTCGTCGACATGCACACCGGCGGCGAGCCGCTGCGGATCGTCACCGGCGGCTACCCCGACATTCCCAAGGGCACGATCCTCGAAAAGCGTGCCTATGTGCGCGACCATCTCGATCATCTCAGAAAGATCCTGATGTTCGAGCCGCGCGGCCATTATGACATGTATGGCGCGCTGCTGGTGGAGCCCGACCTGCCGGGCGCCGACCTCGCGGTGCTGTTTATGCACAATGAGGGCTATTCGACGATGTGCGGCCACGCCATCGTCGCGCTCGGCCGCTACGCCGTCGACGAGCGGCTGGTGGCGCCACGCGAGCCGTTGACGACCGTAAACATAGAGGCGCCGTGCGGGCTGATCTCGGCTGCGGTCGAGGTGAGAGATGGCAAGGCCGGTGCGGTGTCCTTCGAAAGCGTGCCGGCGTTTCTGTTCGCCCGCGACCGGCGGATCGAGCTGCCGGGCTATGGTCCGGTCGGCTTTGACATCGCCTATGGCGGCGCCTTCTATGCGCTCGCCGACTGCCGCCAGTTCGGGCTGGAATTCGGCAGGAACCGGGTGCGCGATTTCGTCGATGCAGCGACCGCGCTGACCAATAAGCTCAAGGCCGAATTGCGGCTGTCGCATCCCGACCATGCCGATCTCGCCTTTCTCTACGGCACCATCCTGACCGACGGACAGGATGCGTTCTCCGATACGCCGACCAAAAACATCTGCGTTTTCGCCGAAGCCGAGGTCGACCGTTCGCCGACCGGCTCGGGCGTCACCGCGCGGCTGGCGGCCATGCACGCCAAGGGGCAAATCGAGATTGGCCGGGCGCGGCTGTTCGAGAGCATCGCCGGCTCGCGCTTTTCCGGCGCCGTCGCACGCACGGCCACAGCCGGGCCGCATGATGCCATCATCGCCCGCGTCGGCGGCCGCGCCTATTACTCAGGACGGGCCGAATTCATCGTCGAGGACGATGATGAACTGGGCAGTGGTTTCCTGCTGCGCTAGCTCGCTTCTCGCGCCGAGATCGCCTTGTGCAGATGCACCATCATGGCGGCGGCGAACAGCGGTGTCAAAAGATTGAGCAGCGGCACGGCCAGGAAAGCGGCGACGACCAGCCCGGCCAGGAATACGGTGACTGCGTGCTTTCTGCGCAGCGCCCTGGCCTCGGCCTCCGGGCGAAAGCGCATGGTGGCGAACTCGAAGAACTCGCGCCCGAGCAGATAACCGTTAACGATGAAAAAGGCGGCGATGTTGATGCCCGGCACCAGCAGAAGCAGCAGAGCGATGATGTTGCCGAGGATGACGACGCCGAAGAACCTGATCGCCAGCACCAGCGAGCGCAGCGCCGGCACGGCGCGGCCGGGCGGATCGTTGGGATAGTCGGTGCGCTCGACCACTTCGGCGACGTCGTCAAGGAACAGGCCGGCGATGATCGCCGTCACCGGCGCGATAAAAAGCGCCAGCCCCAGCGCAAGGCCGACGCCGGCGACGAAGGCGCCCAGCCATCCGGCCCAGGAGGGAAGGGCGGGCAGCCATGCATCGATCCACGGCCAGGCCAGCCATTCGAACAGGCTCTTTATCCCGAACCACAGCGCCGCCAGCGCCAGCAAGGTCAGCCCCAGCGTCTTCACGAACACGGAACGGAATTCGGGCGAGAACAGCCGGCTCAAGGCGGCGCGGGCGGCGTCGAGGATCACGGCGTTTCCAATTCCATGTCAAACATGCCCGTGGCTGATATCTCCGAATAGGCGGAGACCGCCCGAGTCGCAAGCGTGGCTTCCTAGCGCGCGACCTTCGCCTGGGGAATGGTCATCGCCGCCACGCCGACGACGACCAGGGCCATTCCCCACCACGCGCTCGGACCAAGGCTTTCGCCAAGGAACACGGCTCCGATAGCAACGCCGATCGGCACCCGCAGATAGGCTTGCGAGGTGGTGCCGACGGAGCCCAGCGTATGGAGGAGGCGGAAATAGATCGAGAAGGCCAGCGCGGTCGAAAACACCGAAAGCCCGAGCAGCGCAAGGACCGAAGTTGTCGATGGCGCCAGGGTCCATGGCCGGTCGAACGCAAGGCTCAACGGGATCAGCATCGCGGCGCCGCAGAGCATGGAACCGGCGGCCGGCACCATCGGGTCGAGCCCCCTGAAGCCGCGGCCGAAAACGGCGGCGCCGGCGTAGCAGATCGTCGCTGCGACCACGGCAAGTTGCGGCAATAATTGCTGTCCGAGGCCGCCTAGCGCCGGGGCGCCGACAACGAGGCATATTCCGGCGATTCCCGCCGCGACACCGAACAGCTTGCGCATGGTCGCCGGTTCATGGCGGGTGATGAGGGCGGTCAGCAAGAAGGTGAAGATCGGCGAGGTCGCATTCAGGATCGTGGCCAGCCCGGCATCCAGCGAGCGCTCGGCCCAAGCGATCAGCGTGAACGGCACGACGCTGTTCAGGCATGCCTGGAATGCAAACCGGCGCCAGCTTGCGGCATCACCCGGCAAGGCCAGCCCGCGCCAGCGGATCAGGGCGAACAGGATGCCACCCGCGACCAGGGTTCGCGCGGCGATCAGCGTTACCGGCGGGATCGTCGCGACGCCGATCTTGATGAAGCTGTAGGATGCGCCCCACAGCAGCGCCAATACGACGAGCAGCAGCAGTTCGATCCTCGTGTCGGTTTTCATGGACATGGCCGGCTGGAACCTCTGGGCATCGCTCATCTCAGCGATGCTTGTAAGCCAGGCACGCGGGAAATGCTTCGGCCGCCATCCAACGATGGTCGCTATGCTGACATTCGTCGGATCGCCGCTAGGCAAAGCCGCATCAAACCGCTAGACCCGCCCGCGCCCGGCGTGGCAGAAAGCCGGTGGCTTTTGTCGGAGACATGAATTGATGCCGGACTATGACGTGCTTTGTATCGGAAATGCCATCGTCGACATCATCGCCCAGTGCGACGAGGCGTTCCTGGAGACCAACGGCATCATCAAGGGCGCGATGAATTTGATCGACACAAGGCGCGCCGAACTGCTCTACAGCCGCATGGGCCCGGCCATCGAAGCCTCGGGCGGCAGCGCCGGCAACACGGCGGCGGGCATTGCCTCCTTCGGCGGCCGCGCCGCCTTCTTCGGCAAGGTCTCCAACGACGCGCTCGGCGAAATCTACGCGCATGACATCCATGCCCAGGGCGTCGCCTTCGACACAAAGCCGCTCAACGGCGAACCGCCGACGGCGCGCTCGATGATCTTCGTCACGCCGGACGGCGAGCGCTCGATGAACACCTATCTCGGCGCTTGCGTCGAGCTCGGCCCGGAGGACGTCGAGGCCGACAAGGCGTCGGGCGCCGCCGTCACCTATTTCGAGGGCTATCTGTGGGACCCGCCGCGCGCCAAGGAAGCGATCCGGCAGACGGCGAAACTCGCCCACGCCGCCGGGCGCGAAGTGTCGATGACCCTGTCGGACTCGTTCTGCGTCGACCGCTACCGCGACGAGTTCCTCGATCTGATGCGCTCCGGCACCGTCGACATCGTCTTTGCCAACAGCCACGAGATCAAGTCGCTCTACCAGACATCGTCCTTCGACGAGGCGCTGGCGCAGATCCGCAAGGACTGCAAGATCGCCGCCGTCACCCGCTCGGAAAAGGGCTCGGTGATCGTGCGCGGCGACGAGACCGTCACCATCGAGGCGACCAGGATCCGCGAGCTGGTCGACACCACCGGCGCCGGCGACCTCTACGCCGCCGGCTTCCTCTACGGCTATACGCAAGGCCGCAGCCTCAAGGATTGCGGCGATCTCGGCTCGCTGGCCGCCGGACTGGTCATCCAGCAGATCGGCCCAAGGCCAAGGCAGAATTTGCGCCGAGAGGCCGAGCAGGCGGGGTTGTTGTAGCCGCTACGCGCTCCTCAAGCTCCCGCGCTATACGCCGCGATCGCCGCCATATTGACGATGTCTGAGTCCTTGGCATTGAGCGAGACGATCTGAACCGGCTTGTTCAGGCCGACCAGCAGCGGGCCGATGACGGTCGAGCCGCCGAGCTCCTGCAGCATCTTGGTCGAGATCGAGGCCGAGTGGAAAGCCGGCATGATCAGCACATTGGCCGGACCGGTGAGGCGGATGAACGGATATTGCGCCATGGCGCGGGCGTTGAGCGCCACGTCGGCGGCCATTTCGCCGTCATACTCGAAATCGACGCGGCGCTTGTCGAGGATGCGCACCGCTTCCTGGACGCGCTCGGAGCGCTCGCCCTGCGGATGGCCGAAGGTCGAATAAGCGAGCATGGCGAGCCTCGGCTCGTAGCCCATGCGGCGGGCAAAGCCGGCGGCCTCCTCGGCGATGTCGGCGATCTGTTCAGCATTCGGCATGTCGTGCACGGCGGTGTCGGCAACGAGGACGGTGCGGCCCCGCGCCAGCACGATCGACACGCCGATAACGCAGTGCCCGGGCCTTGCGTCGATGACGCGGCGGATGTCATCGAGGGCCGTCGAATAGTTGCGGGTGACGCCGGTGACGATGCCGTCGGCATCGCCCAGCGCCACCATGCAGGCGGCGAAATGGTTGCGGTCGTTGTTGATCAGCCGCTGGCAGTCGCGGAACAGGAAGCCTTTGCGCTGCATGCGCTCGTAGAGATAGTCGGCGTAGACCGAGTTGCGCCGCGACAGCCGCGCATTGATGATCTCGATGCCTTGCTTGCCGAGGTCGATGCCGGCGTTGCGCGCGTTTTCCTTGATGATGTCGTCGCGGCCGAGCAGGATGGCGGTGCCGAGCCGCTGGTTCACATAGGAGACGGCGGCGCGCATCACCTGCTCCTCCTCGCCCTCGGCAAAGACGATGCGCTTGGGCTGGCGGCGCACCCGGTCGTAGATGCGCTGCAGCGTCGATGCGATCGGGTCGCGGCGGGCGGAAAGCTCCTGCGCGTAGCGGTCCAGATCGAGGATCGGCTTGCGGGCGACGCCGGAGTCCATCGCCGCCTTGGCGACCGCGATCGGGATCGCCGAGATCAGGCGCGGATCGAACGGCACCGGGATGATGTAGTTTGGACCAAATTTCGGCCGCATGCCCTGATAGGCGGCGGCGACGTCGTCGGGCACGTCCTGGCGCGCCAGTTCGGCGAGCGCTTTGGCCGCGGCGATCTTCATGTCGTCGTTGATGGTGGTTGCCCGCACATCGAGCGCGCCGCGGAAGATGTAGGGGAAGCCAAGCACGTTGTTGACCTGGTTGGGATAGTCGGACCGCCCCGTCGCCATGATGGCGTCGGTGCGGATCTCGGCGACCTCCTCCGGCGTGATCTCGGGGTCGGGATTGGCCATGGCGAAGATGATCGGGTTCTTGGCCATCGACTGCACCATCCTGGTGGTCAGCGTGCCCTTGGCCGAGAGGCCGAGGAACACGTCGGCGCCGTCCAGCGCTTCGGCCAGCGAGCGCGCACCGGTTTTCACGGCGTGCGCCGATTTCCACTGGTTCATGCCTTCGGTGCGACCCTGGAAGACCACGCCCTTGGTGTCGCATAGGATGATATTTTCTGGCGCAAAGCCCATCGCCTTCATCAGTTCGATGCAGGCGATGCCGGCAGCGCCGGCGCCGTTGCAGACCATTTTCGTGGTCTTCATGTCGCGGCCGGTGATTTCCAGCGCATTGATCAGGCCGGCGGCCGAAATGATGGCGGTGCCGTGCTGGTCGTCATGGAAGACCGGTATGTCCATCAGCTCGCGCAGCCGCTGCTCGATGATGAAACACTCCGGCGCTTTGATGTCCTCGAGGTTGATGCCGCCGAAGGAGGGGCCGAGAAAACGCACGCAGTTGATGAATTCGTCGGCATCCTCGGTGTCGACCTCGAGATCGATGGAATCGACGTCGGCGAAGCGCTTGAACAGCACCGCCTTGCCTTCCATCACTGGCTTCGAAGCAAGCGCGCCGAGATTGCCGAGGCCAAGGATGGCGGTACCGTTGGAGATGACGGCGACCATGTTGCCGCGAACCGTATAGTCGAAGGCGCGGCTCGGATCCTCGGCGATGGCGAGAACCGGCACGGCAACGCCCGGCGAATAGGCGAGGCTGAGATCGCGCTGCGTCGCCATCGGTTTTGTTGCGACGATCTCCAGCTTGCCCGGACGTCCCATGGCATGGAATTCCAATGCCTCCTGGGCGCTGACGGAGGGCCCGTTGCTTTCGGATTTCTTGGCCATAATGCTTTCGGTTCCTCGCCCGTACGGCACCGCTTGAGATGGGTGCGCATGCTTTCTTTTGTGGAAGGTTCGGGATTAAGGCTACACTTCGCCGCTGTAAACCGCCAAGCATGGCCTGGAAAATTTTGGAAGCAGCTTCTTGAACGACGAGACGCCCATTCGAAGCGACAATGCCACGCCGGCCTTCGCGCCGGCGACGCCGATGATGGAGCAGTATATCGAGATCAAGGCGGCGAACCCGGATTCGCTGCTGTTCTACCGCATGGGCGATTTCTACGAGCTGTTCTTCGACGACGCCGAGAAAGCAAGCCGGGCGCTCGGCATCGTGCTGACCAAGCGCGGCAAGCACCAGGGGCTCGACATCCCGATGTGCGGCGTGCCGGTGCATGCCGCCGACGATTATCTGCAGAAGCTGATCGGCCAGGGGTTCCGCGTCGCCGTCTGCGAGCAGATCGAGGATCCGGCGGAGGCCAGGAAGCGCGGCGGCAAATCGGTGGTGCGCCGCGACGTGGTGCGGCTGGTAACGCCCGGCACCATCACCGAAGACAAATTGCTGGCGCCGTCGGAATCGAGTTTTCTGATGGCGCTGGGACGGGTCAAGGGCGGGGCCGAGCATTCCTTTGCCTTGGCCTGGATCGAGATCTCGACCGGTGTCTTCCGCGTCGCCGAGACCACCGCCGACCGGCTGCTCGCCGATGTCTTCCGCGTCGACCCGCGCGAGCTGATCGTCGCCGAGCCGGTGTTTTACGACCCGGAGCTGAAACCGGTCTTCGACGTGCTCGGCCGTGTCGCCAGCCCGCAGCCGCCGTCGTTGTTCGATTCGGCTTCGGCCGCCGGCCGCATCGCCCGCTTCTTCGAGGTGGCGACCCCTGACAGTTTCGGCTCGTTTTCGCGCGCCGAGCTGTCGGCGATCTCAGGCGTCATCGCCTATGTCGAAAAGACGCAGAAAGCCGAGCGGCCGCCGCTGTCGCGGCCGGAGCGCGAGGAGCAGGGCTCGACGCTGTTCATCGACCCGGCGACGCGCGCCAACCTGGAACTGCTGCGCACGCTGTCCGGCAGCCGCGACGGATCGCTGTTCAAGGCGATCGACCGCACGGTGACCGGCGGCGGGGCAAGGCTGCTCGCCGACCGGCTGATGGCGCCGCTGACCGATCCGGCGGCAATCGCTGCAAGGCTGGACTCGGTGTCGTTCTTCCGCTCCGAGACGCGCCTTTGCCAGGCGGTGCGGGCAAGCCTGAAAAGCGTTGGCGACATGCCGCGCGCGCTGTCCAGGCTGGCGCTCAACCGCGGCGGCCCGCGCGACCTCGGCGCGCTGCGCGCCGGTTTCGAAGCGGCCGGCGCCATCGCCGAACTGTTCGGCCAAATCGCCTTGCCGGGCGAACTGGCCGCGGCATTGGGAGCTATTAAGGCGCTGCCCAATGAACTGGCGGCGCATCTGGCGCAGGCGCTGAGCGACGAGCTGCCGTTGCTCAAGCGCGACGGCGGCTTCGTCCGCGGCGGCTACCACGCCGAACTCGACGAGATGCGGGCGTTGCGCGACGAGTCGCGGAAAGTGATCGCCGGGCTGGAGCGCTCGCTGATCGACGAGACCGGCATCCGCTCGCTGAAGATCAGGCACAACAATGTGCTGGGCTATTATATCGAAGTCACCGCCAATCATCATGCGCTGATGACCGGCAGCGACGGCGCCAGGGCGCGCTTCATCCATCGCCAGACCATGGCCAACGCCATGCGCTTCACCACCACCGAACTCGCCGAGCTGGAAACCAAGATCGCCAATGCGGCCGACCGGGCGCTGGCGATCGAGCTTGCCGCTTTCGAGGCGCTGACGGCGCAAGTGGTCGGCCACGCCGACAGGATCCGTGCCGGCGCCGAAGCGCTCGCCGTGCTCGACGTTTCGGCCGCACTTGCCTTGCTTTCCGAGAGCGAGGCCTGGTGCCGGCCGTTGGTCGATGCGAGCCTTGCCTTCGAGATTTCGGGCGGACGCCACCCGGTGGTCGAACAGGCGCTGCGGCGTTCCGACGAAGGCACGTTCGTCGCCAATGATTGCGATCTGTCGCCGCAAGGCGATGCCAAGACCGGCGCGATCTGGCTGCTGACCGGCCCCAATATGGGCGGCAAGTCGACCTTCCTCAGGCAAAACGCGCTGATCGCCATCCTTGCCCAGACCGGTTCCTTCGTGCCCGCGGCATCAGCCCATATCGGCGTCGTCGATCGGTTGTTTTCGCGGGTCGGCGCCTCCGATGACCTGGCGCGCGGCCGCTCGACTTTCATGGTCGAGATGGTCGAGACGGCGGCGATCCTCAACCAGGCAGGCGAGCGCGCACTGGTCATCCTCGACGAGATCGGCCGCGGCACCGCCACTTTCGACGGCCTGTCGATTGCCTGGGCGGCGGTCGAATATCTGCACGAGAAGAACCGCTGCCGGGCGATCTTCGCCACGCATTTCCACGAAATGACGGCGCTGGCCGGGAAACTTACACGGCTCCACAACGTCACCATGCGGGTCAAGGAATGGGAAGGCGACGTGGTCTTCCTGCACGAGGTCGGCAAGGGTGCGGCCGACCGTTCCTACGGCGTCCAGGTGGCGCGGCTGGCCGGCCTGCCGGAAGCCGTCGTCGGCCGGGCCAAGGAAGTGCTGCACCAGCTCGAAGCGGGCGAGGTCTCGGGCAAGGCCAACCGTCTGGTCGACGACCTGCCGCTGTTTTCTGTGGCGGCGCAGCGGGAAGCGTCGAAGCCGGCGAAGAGTGATGGGCTGGGTTTGGCGCTAGCGGAGATCAATCCCGACGAGATGACGCCAAGGGAGGCGCTGGAGGCGCTGTACAGATTGAAGGGGATGCTGGCGAAGTAGGGCTTCTGCAATCGGAGCGGCGTCGCCGAAACCGCAATCTCCCGCACGAGGGACCCACGGGGGGGGGAGATTGGCAGCTTCACCCTCAAATCATCGCCAAGCCCGACTTCCGCCTCGGCGGTGGGAAGGTGCGGTCAATTTCGGCGAAATCTTCGCTTGTGAGCTCGATGTCCAATGCCGCGACATTCTGCCGGATATGCTCCGCGCGGCTAGCTTTGGGAATCGCGATCACGCCCTCCTGCGCCATCACCCATGCAAGTGCGATCTGCGCCGGCGTCGCACCGTGGCGGGCGGCGATGGCATCTAACCTGGCGTTGCGCGCCAATATCCCCTGATCGACCGGCGAATAGGCCATCAGCGGCATACCGCGTTGCCGGCTCCACGGGGCGAGGTCGAACTCGACGCCGCGCTGCGACAGATTGTAGAGCACCTGGTTGGTCTGGACATTGCCGCCGGCCGGCAACCGAACCAGCTCTTCCATCTCATCGGTATCGAAATTGCTGACGCCCCAATGGCGGATCTTGCCGGCCGCCTTCAACGCTTCGAACGCCTCTACCGTTTCCATCAAAGGAACGCTGCCCGGCCAATGCAGGAGATAGAGATCGATGCGGTCGGTGGCGAGATGCCTCAGGCTGTTCTCGCAGGCCCGTTTCACGCCGGCGCGCGAGGCATTGGACGGCAGCACTTTGGAGACCAGGAAAACCTCGTCGCGGTGCCCGGCGATGGCCTCCGCCACCACCTGCTCGGCACCGCCGCTGGCATACATTTCGGCGGTGTCGATCAGCGTCATGCCGAGATCCAGCCCTAGCTTCAGGGCATTGGCCTCGTCTGCGCGGCGGCGGGTATCCTCGCCCATCTTCCAGGTGCCCTGGCCGAGCACCGGCACGGCTTCGCCGCAGGGCAGGGTGGTCGTTCTTATCGTCGATGCCATGGCATGCTCCAGTCCGAGGCCCGGATAGCACCATAGCCGCCTAGGGAAATCCAGGTGTAGCAGAAATCCAGGTGAAGCCTCTCGCCGACAGCGTGACGCCTACTTCACCGGATGGGCGGCGAGCCAGTCTTGCATCTGCTTGATCTCGGCTTGCTGCGCGGCGATCACTGCTTCCGCCAGCTTGCGGATTTCCGGATCCTTGCCATTGGCGAGCTCGATCTTGGCCATATCGATGGCCGCCTGGTGATGCGGGATCATGCCGCGGGCGAAATCGACATCGGCATTGCCGGAATATTCGATTGCCATCATGTCGGTATGCATCTTGTCCATCGCCGCCTTGTAGCCCTCGGTCGAGGGGCTCTGCGCGCCCATTGCGCCCATGTCGTGCTTCATCTCCTCGGCTTGTGCCGGAACGCTTTCGAGGAAAACAGCAAGCAGCATTCCCGCCGCCATCATCAGCAGCACGATCTTCTTGGCCAAGGTCATTCATCGTCTCCTTTTTTGAACAGGGTCTATCTGGAAGTTTTACTCAGAGTTTCAACGTCCTGAGCCGCAATGCGTTGGCGATGACCGAAACCGAAGACAGGCTCATCGCCGCCGCCGCGAGCATCGGCGACAACAGCGTGCCGGTGAGCGGATAGAGCACGCCGGCAGCGACCGGCACGCCAAGCACATTGTAGAGGAAAGCGAAAAACAGGTTCTGGCGGATGTTGCGGATCGTCGCGCGGGCCAGCGTCCTGGCCCTGACGATGCCGTTGAGATCGCCCTTGACCAGCGTTATCCCCGCACTTTCGACCGCAACATCGGCGCCTGTGCCCATCGCGATGCCGACATCGGCGGCGGCAAGTGCGGGCGCATCATTGACGCCATCGCCGGCCATGGCGATGCCCGCACCGCCGGCACGCAATTCCTCGACCAGCGCGTTCTTCTGTTCGGGCAAAAGCCCGGCACGCACCGCGTCGATGCCGAGCTTGGCTGCGATGGCCTTGGCGGTGCGCTCATTGTCGCCGGTCGCCATGACGATCTTCAGCCCACTGTCATGCAGCGCCCTGATCGCCTCGGCGGTCGTCGCCTTGATCGGGTCGGCGACGGCAACGAGGCCGGCGAGCTTGCCTGCGACAGCGACGAACATCGCGGTCTTGCCATCGGCCTGCAGCGCCTCGGCACTGGCCAGGACCGATGCCGTGTCGATGCAGAGATCGGCCATCATCGCGGCATTGCCGAGCGCCACTTTCTGTCCCGAGACCGTGCCGGAAACGCCCTTGCCGGTGACGGCCTCGAAGCCGCTCGCGTCGGGGACCTTCACGTCGCGTTCGTGGGCGCCGTCGACGATAGCCTCGGCCAGCGGATGCTCCGAGCCTTTTTCCAGCCCGGCGGCGAGCGCCAGCAGATCGTCTTGTGCCATGCCTTCGACGGCGACGACGTCGGTCAGTCGCGGCCGGCCTTCCGTCAGCGTTCCCGTCTTGTCGACGATCAGCGTGTCGACCGAGGCAAAACGTTCGAGCGCCGCCGCTTCCTTGATCAGCACGCCGGCATGCGCGCCGCGTCCGGTGGCGGTCATGATCGACATGGGCGTGGCAAGGCCGAGCGCACACGGACAGGCAATGATCAGCACCGAGACCGCCGCGACGATGGCAAAGACCAGGCTGGGTTGCGGTCCGATGATCGCCCAGGCGACGAACGCAATGATCGCAACCAGCACGACAGCCGGGACGAAGTAGAACGAGACGCGGTCGGCCAGCCCCTGGATCGGTGCGCGTGAACGCTGCGCCTTGGCGACCAGCTCGACGATGCGTGCCAGCGTCGTCTCGGCGCCGATCTTTTCGGCGCGCATGACCAGGGAGCCGTTCTTGTTGAGCGTGCCGCCGGTGAGGTTGTCGCCTTCGGTCTTTTCGACCGGCAGCGGCTCGCCCGTGATCATCGATTCGTCGATGGAGGAGCGTCCTTCGAGCACAATGCCGTCGACCGGCACGGCATCGCCGGGGCGGATGCGCAAGCGGTCGCCGGCCTTGATCGTATCGAGCGGCACGTCGTTTTCGGAACCGTCCGCGCCGATCAGCCGCGCCGTCTTCGGCGCCAGGTCGAGCAGCGCACGGATCGCCGACCCGGTTTTCTCGCGGGCACGCAATTCCAGCACCTGGCCGAGGAATACCAGCGCGACGATCACCGCCGCCGCCTCGAAATAGACCGGCACGGTGCCGTCATGGCCGCGGAACTGGTGCGGAAAGAGGCCCGGAAACAGGGTGGCGACGACGCTGTAGAGATAGGCGGCACCGACGCCGAGCGAAATCAGCGTCCACATATTGGGGCTGCGGTTCAGGATCGAATCCCAGCCGCGGTGGAAGAACGGGAATGCCGCCCACAGCACCACGGGACTGGCCAGCGCCAGTTCCAGCCAGACCTTCGCACCGTCGTCGATGAAAGCCTGGAACGTCAGGCCGAGCATCGGTGCCATGGCGATGACCAGCAACGGCACGGACAGCACTGCGCTCACCCAGAAACGCCTGGTGAAGTCGACCAGTTCGGGGTTCGGTCCCTCGTCGCCGGTCGGCACGCCCATCGGCTCCAGCGCCATGCCGCAGATCGGGCAGGAGCCGGGCTTGTCGCGGATGATTTCCGGGTGCATCGGGCAGGTGTATTGCGTACCTTTCGGCATCGCCTGCGGCGCCGGCCTGTCGCCGAGATACTTTGCCGGCTCGGCCTCGAACTTCGCCTGGCAAGCGGCGGAGCAGAAATAGAAACCCTGGCCCGCGTGCCGCAAAAAGTACCTGGCCGTGGCGCGGTCGACGCTCATGCCGCAGACGGGATCGGTGGCCGTCAGGTATTTTTCCGGCTCGGCGATGAATTTCGAGCGGCAGCTTTCGCTGCAGAAATGATAGCGATGGCCGCCATGCTCGGCGGTCGGCTTGCCGGCAGCCGGATCGACGGTCATGCCGCAGACCGGATCGCGGACGACGGCGTCCGCAGCAGAGGTGGCGCCTTTTGCCGAGCAACAGCTGCCATGGGCGTGATGATGGTGGTCGGAATGCGTCATGCCGAAAGCCCCTGTATTTCGATGTTGCGGCGGAGGTAGTGCTTCCAGTAACTGGAAGGTCAAGGGCCGATTTTCGATTTTTCGCAGCCAATCCCAAACCGAACCGGCTGCGGGCACGAGACGATCGTCCAGTTCCACCGCTGCGGAGAACGCGTCCGTCAGCCCCATACCCAGCGCCGCGAAAACGCGCTATAGACGCCGCCGAAACGGCGAGGCCGAACGGCATCTATGGCAAGAATATCACTGAAGCTCGAGGAATTGGTCGACGGCGAGGCCTTGCGTCGCGAGATGACCGAAGTGACCGCGGCCATGGCAGGCGACGGTTCGGGCAAGGCCGCGCGCAGCGGTGTTCTCAAGCTCCTCAAAAGCCAACTCGCCGACGGCCGCACGGTCGCCGAACGCATGCTGATGGACGACGGCAGCGGCACCGCCTGCGCCGCCCGGCTGTCGCATCTGATGGACGAGATCATCCGCGCGCTCTACGATTTCGCCGGCACCCACGTCTATCGCGTGAAAAACCCGTCATCCGCCGAGCGCATGGCGGTCGTCGCCGTCGGCGGCTACGGCCGCGGCACGCTGGCGCCGGGCTCCGACATCGATCTCCTGTTCCTGCTGCCCTACAAGCAGACGCCGTGGGGCGAGCAGATTGTCGAATACATGCTCTACATGCTGTGGGATCTGGGGCTGAAGGTCGGCCACGCCACGCGCAACATCGACGAATGCCTCAGGCTGTCGCGCACCGACGTCACCATCCGCACCTCGATCCTGGAAGCGCGTTTCCTATGGGGCGAGCAAAAACTCTATGACGAGCTTTTGCAGCGCTTCGACCACGAAGTGGTGCGCACCACCGGCCCCGAATATGTCCAGGCCAAGCTCGCCGAACGCGACGAGCGCCACGCCAAGGCCGGCGAGAGCCGCTATCTGGTCGAACCGAATGTCAAGGACGGCAAGGGCGGCCTGCGCGACCTGCAGACGCTGTTCTGGATCGGCAAATATTTCTACCGGGTGCGCACCGGCGAGGAACTGGTCGACAAGGGTGTCTTCACCGACGCCGAATACAGGGAATTCCAGAAGGCCGAGGACTTCCTGTGGGCGGTGCGCTGCCACATGCATTTCCTCACCGGCAAGGCCGAGGAGCGGCTGCATTTCGACATCCAGCGCGACATTGCCGAGCGGCTCGGCTACACCACCCATCCCGGCCTGTCGGCGGTCGAGCGCTTCATGAAGCACTACTTCCTCGTCGCCAAGGACGTCGGTGACCTGACCCGCATTTTCTGCGCCGCGCTCGAGGAGGAGCAGGCCAAGCATGTGCCGGGCTTCAACCGCATTTTCCTCACCTTCTCGCGGCGCAAACGCAAGCTCGCCGGCACGGCCGATTTCATCGTCGACAACCACCGCATCAACATTGCCGACGACGAGGTGTTCGAGCGCGATCCGGTCAACCTGCTCAGGCTGTTCTGGTTTGCCGACAGGCACGGCTTGGAATTCCACCCTGATGCGCTGAAGCTTCTCACGCGTTCGCTCGGCCTCGTCGGCAAGGCGCTCAGGCGCGACGAGGAGGCCAACCGGCTGTTCCTCGACATCTTGACCTCGGACCGCAATGCCGAGCTCAATTTGCGGCGCATGAACGAGGCCGGACTGCTTGCCAAGCTGATCCCGGACTTCGGCAAGATCGTCGCCATGATGCAGTTCTCGATGTACCACCACTACACGGTGGACGAGCATTTGATCCGCTGCATCGGCGTGCTGGCCGAGATCGAACGCGGCGACGGCGAAAAGGTCCATCCGCTCTCCCACTCGCTGATGCCGGGGCTGAAGAAGAGCCGCGAGGCGCTCTATGTCGCCGTGCTGCTGCACGACATCGCCAAAGGCAGGCCGGAGGACCATTCGCAAGCCGGCGCCAGGATCGCCCGGCGCATCTGCCCGCATATGGGGCTCTCGCCGGCCGACACCGAAACGGTTGCCTGGCTGGTCGAGAACCACCTCGTCATGTCGATGACGGCGCAGACCCGCGATCTCAACGACCGCAAGACGATCGAGGACTTTGCCGCCACCGTGCAGTCGGTCGAACGGCTGAAGATGCTTTTGGTGCTCACCGTCTGCGATATCCGTGGCGTCGGGCCTGGTGTCTGGAACGGCTGGAAGGGCCAGTTGCTGCGCACGCTCTACTACGAGACCGAGCTTTTGTTGACCGGCGGGTTTTCGGAGGTGTCGCGCGCCAAACGGACGGCGGCGGCGCGCGAAGAACTGGCCGAGGCGCTTGCCGACTGGCCGGAAAAGGCCCGCAAGCGTTATGTCGGCCAGCACTACGAGAACTATCTGCTGGCGGTCGATCTTCCCGACCAGCTCCGCCATGCCGAATTCATCCGCGAAGCCGACCATGCCGGCAAGAAGCTCGCCACCATGGTGAAAACCCACCAGTTCGAGGCGGTGACCGAGATCACCGTGCTGGCGCAGGACCATCCGCGCCTGCTCTCGGTGATTGCCGGCGCCTGTGCCGCGGCCGGCGGCAACATCGTCGACGCGCAGATCTTCACCACCTCGGATGGCCGCGCGCTCGACACCATCCTGATCTCGAGGGAGTTCGACCGCGACGAGGACGAGCGCCGCCGCGCCGAGCGCGTCGGCCGGCTGATCGAGGACGTGCTGTCGGGCAAGAGCTGGCTGCCTGAAATGATCGAGAAGCGCACCAAGCCGCGGCGCGGCGCCAAGGTTTTCCGCATCCCGCCACGCGCCGAGATCCGCAACACGCTGTCGAACCGGTTCTCGGTGATCGAGGTCGAGGGGCTGGATAGGCCGGGCCTTCTGTCGGAGATCACCGGCATGTTGTCGGACCTGTCGCTCGACATCGCCTCGGCCCACATCACCACCTTCGGCGAAAAGGTCATCGACACGTTCTACGTCACCGATCTCACCGGCCAGAAGATCGACAGCCCGTCGCGTACGGCGACCATCCGCAACAGGCTGATCGCGGTGCTCGAGGGCACGGCGTCCGAGCGCGGCAAGACCAAAACGGCCGCCGAGTGACTGTTACCTTCCATTTGCCCCAATCCCACAGGCAGTCTTCAAGCGCATGAGCCTTGTCAAGAAATTCGCCACGGTCGCTTCCGGCACGCTGATGAGCCGCGCCCTCGGCTTCGGCCGCGAGATGCTGATGGCCGCCGCACTCGGCACCGGGCCGATCGCCGACGCCTTCAACGCCGCCTTCCAGTTCCCCAACACCTTTCGCCGGCTGTTCGCCGAAGGCGCCTTCAACGCCGCCTTCGTGCCGCTGTTCGCCAAGGAGATCGAGACGCACGGCACCGACGGCGCCAAGCGCTTTTCCGAAGAGGTGTTCGGCGTCTTGTTCACCGCGCTTCTGGCGCTGACCATCGCCATGGAACTGGCGATGCCGCTGATCGTGCGCTACCTGGTGGCGCCGGGCTTTGCCGACACGCCGGGAAAATTCGAAACGACGGTGGCACTGGCGACCGTGATGTTCCCCTACCTGATCTGCATGTCGCTCGGCGCCATGATGGCCGGCATGCTGAATTCGCTGCGCCGCTATTTCGCCGCCGCGGTGGCGCCGGTGTTCCTCAACGTCATCCTCATCGCCGTGCTCGCCTATGCCTGGTACAAGGGTTCGGACGCCCGCACCGTTGGTTTCGGCCTGGCCTGGGGTGTGCTGGCGGCCGGCCTGGTGCAACTGGCGATCGTCTGGGCGGCGGTGCGCCATGCCGGCATCTCGATCGGCTTCCGCCGGCCGAAGATGACGCCGAACGTCAAGCGGCTGCTGATCCTGGCGCTGCCGGCGGCTATCACCGGCGGCATCACCCAGATCAATCAGCTGATCGGCACGGCGATCGCGTCGGCGCAGGACAGCGCGGTGTCGTCGCTGGCCTATGCCGACCGCGTTTACCAGCTGCCGTTGGGCGTCGTCGGCGTCGCCGTCGCCATCGTGCTTCTGCCGGAACTGTCGCGGGCGCTGAAATCGGGCAATCTGGTCGAGGCCGCCAATCTGCAGAACCGCTCGGTCGAGTTCACTCTGTTCATGACGTTGCCGGCGGCGGCCGCGCTGCTGGTCATGTCCGAGCCGATCGTGCGGCTGGTCTATGAGCGCGGCGCCTTCGCCGCCAACAATTCGACGCCGACGGTCGCGGCAATCCTGGCGATCTTCGGCCTCGGCCTGCCGGCCTTCGTGCTGATCAAGGCGTTCACCCCAGGCTATTTCGCCCGCGAGGACACGCGCACGCCGATGATTTTTGCCGCCATCTCGGTGGCGGTTAACATTACGACGGCGCTGACGCTGTTTCCGATCATGGGCGCGCCCGGCATTGCCGTTGCCTCCGCCGTCGCCGGCTGGGTCAATGCGGCGATGCTGCTCGCCGTGCTGATCCGGCGCGGCCATTGGGGCCGCGACGTGCCGCTCATGAAACGCATCCCGCGGCTGGTGCTGTCGGCGGCGGTGATGGCCGCGGCGCTCTATTTTGCCGAACACTGGTTCGCCGCAAGTCTCGGCTCCGGCTCGCCGCTGGTGATCAAGGCGGTAACCTTGCTTGCGCTCGTCGCCGGCGGCGCGCTGCTTTACTTCGTCACCGCCTTCGCCACCGGCGGCGCCGATTTCGGCATGATCCGCCGCAATATCGGGCGGAAGGCGTCCCAGCCGGTCAAGGAGCACTCTCCGGATCCGTGAGGGGGAAAATTCATCAGCGCCAATTTTGTTCTTGCTTTGTGCCGGCAGCTATGCTACTAATCTCGGTATGGTGCTAATTGGCTCCAACGACCCGCCCACCGAGGCGGGTTTTTATTTCTGGTCGGCGCCATCCCTCAAACAGCCGTCTGTTCGGCCGACGTCAAAGCCTGCGCGCCCTGGCCAACGCCCCTCTTGATCGTCTCCTCGCTCTCGTCCATAAGCGCGCCGTCGCAAGACTTTCGCCGCGCGCGAAACGGCCCTCCACAAGCCAGGGAAACACCATGACCGATCAGCCCGCCTTCAAACAGCTCGTCTTTTCCGGCGTCCAGCCAACCGGCAATCTGCATCTCGGCAATTATCTCGGCGCCATCAAGAAATTCGTCGCCCTGCAGGACACCTCCGATTGCATCTACTGCGTCGTCGACCTGCATTCGCTGACCGCACAGCTCGTCCATCAGGATCTGCAGGACCAGACGCGGTCGATCACCGCGGCGTTTCTCGCCTCCGGCATCGAACCGACCAAGCACATCGTCTTCAACCAGTCGCGGGTGATGCAGCACGCCGAGCTTGCCTGGATCTTCAACTGCGTGGCGCGCATCGGCTGGATGAACAGGATGACGCAGTTCAAGGACAAGGCCGGCAAGGACCGCGAGAACGCCTCGCTCGGCCTGCTCGCCTATCCCTCCCTGATGGCCGCCGACATCCTCGTCTACCGCGCCACCCACGTGCCGGTCGGCGACGACCAGAAGCAGCATCTGGAGCTGACCCGCGACATCGCGCAGAAATTCAACAACGACTTTTCGGACCGCATCGCAGCGCTTGGCGTCGGCGTCGAGATGCAGGTCGGCGAAGAGACGGTGAACGGCTATTTCCCGCTGACCGAGCCGGTCATCGGCGGCCCGGCGGCGCGCATCATGTCGCTGCGCGACGGTTCGAAGAAGATGTCGAAATCCGATCCGTCGGACCTGTCGCGCATCAACCTGACTGACGATGCCGACGCCATCTCGAAGAAGATCCGCAAGGCCAAGACCGACCCGGAGGCTTTGCCCGGCGAACTGGACGGCCTTGCCGGCCGGCCGGAAGCGGAGAACCTCGTCGGCATCTATGCCGGCCTCGCCGAAATATCGAAAGAGGCGGTGCTGCAAGAGTTCGGCGGCCAGCAGTTTTCGGTGTTCAAGCCGGCGCTTGCCGATCTCGCCGTGGAAAAGCTGGCGCCGATCGCCGGTGAGATGCGCCGCATCTCCGGCGACCGCGCCTATGTCGACGCGGTGCTGCGGGATGGCGGCGAGCGTGCCGGCACATTGGCCGAAGCGACCATGAAGACCGTGCGCGACATTATCGGCCTGCTGCAAGGCTGATGCATGTCGCGCAAAGTGTGTAGCGGTTTGCGATAACGACATGCATAAAACAAGAACCTGAAGCGCGTCGCTGGTCGAACGCGACGCGCTTCAAGCCGCACCAATATCGCCACCGCCGCCTGTCGCTTGCGGGCGGGCTGTGGCGGTGGCAGATTGCGACCGAAACCATCGAACAGGGTGAATATGGTCTCCAAACGCCTCAGCCGCGAAGCCGGTCATCGCCGTAAGTTCCTGGCGATCATCGACGACACGCCGGAATGCGAGCGCGCCGTCGCCTATGCCTCGAAGCGGGCGCAAAGCACAGGCGGCGTGCTGGTGCTGCTCTATGTCATCGAGCCGGATGATTTCCAGCACTGGCTGGGCGTCGAGAAGATCATGCGCGAGGAGGCGACCGCCACGGCGCGTGCCGCACTCGACAGCTATGCCAACAAGGTGCGCCAGAAGCTCGGCATCGAGCCGGAACTGGTGGTGCGCGAAGGCAAGCCGACCGAAGAGATTCACAAGCTGATCGAGGAAGACCAGGACATCGCCATCCTGGTGCTGGCGGCAGGCGCCGGCAAGGAGGGGCCGGGGCCGCTGGTCGGCGCGGTCGCCGGCAAGGGCGCCGCCTTTCCGATTCCCGTCACGGTGGTGCCGCAGAACCTGTCGGACGAAGAGATCGACAGCCTCGCCTGAGATGCGCTGATATTCAGGTGAGGCCGGCCTGCAATTGGCGGCTTCCTGCGCTTCCGGTGCTCACGTACCAAAAGTACGCTCCGCTCCGGTTCTCGGAACCCACCATTTTCGGCTCGGCCTGACCTGAATCTCAACACATCTCCAAGCGTTTCAGGGCGCTAGCAAAACATTCCGCCAGCCAGCCGTTCCCCGCGATGCCTTTCGCTTGAATGTCGGGCGGATAAAGCCTAATTAGAACTATTCCAAACTAGTTGCCCGAAATGGGCACGGAGACGGCCATGTTCATCCAGACCGAGTCGACGCCAAACCCGGCGACGCTGAAATTCCTGCCCGGCAAGGAAGTGCTGCAAGAAGGCACCGCCGATTTCCGCGATGCCGATAGCGCCGCGACGGCTTCGCCGCTCGCCGGCCGGCTGTTCGAAATCCCCGGCGTCACCGGCGTCTTCTTCGGCTATGATTTCATCACCGTGACCAAGGACGGCCCCGACTGGCAGCATCTGAAGCCGGCTATCCTCGGCGCCATCATGGAGCATTTCATGTCCGGCGCCCCGGTGATGGCCAAGGCCGGCCCCGCCGCCGAGACCAGCCAGACCGGCGAATTCTACGACAAGGCCGACGAGGAGTTGGTCGTCACCATCAAGGAGCTGCTCGACACGCGGGTGCGCCCAGCGGTGGCCCAGGATGGCGGCGACATCACCTTCCGCGGCTTTGAGAACGGCACCGTGTTCCTGCACATGAAGGGCGCCTGCGCCGGCTGTCCGTCGTCGACGGCGACGCTGAAGCACGGCATCCAGAACCTGCTCCGGCACTTTGTGCCGGAAGTGCAGCACGTCGAACAGGTCTCCTGACGCACCGTTCCATCGTCAACGTCGATAGACAACAAAAAACCGGGCCAAAGTGCCCGGTTTTCTGTTTGCGACGTCTGTGTTGTTGCCTAGACGGTCCGCGTATAAAGCTCTTCTTGTCTGACCATGGTCTTGTCCGGAATCCCACTGATCATGGTCTTACAGAACGATGACCTTGGCGCCGACCGAGGTGCGGTCGTAGAGGTCGATAATGTCCTGGTTCATTAGCCGGATGCAGCCCGACGACATCGCCTTGCCGATCGAATTCCATTCCGGGCTGCCATGCAGGCGGTAGCCCATGTCGCCGCCTTTGTTGAACAGGTACATGGCGCGCGCGCCGAGCGGGTTCTTCAACCCCGGCTCCATGCCGCCGGCAAACTTGGCCAGCTCCGGCTGGCGCTTGATCATCTGCGAAGGCGGTGTCCAGGTCGGCCATTCGCGCTTTAGCGCAATACGGGCGGTGCCGTGCCATTCGAAACCCTCACGGCCGACGCCGATGCCGTAGCGCATCGCTTCGCCGTCGCCCATGACGAAAAAGAGGAACTTGTTCTGCGTATCGACGATGATGGTGCCCGGCTTTTCCCTGGTGTCGTAGTCGACGATCTGCCGGCGGTATTTGAACGGCACCTTTTCGATCGGAACGCGCGGCAGGTGATAGCCGGCGTCGGTCACCGCGCCGTAGTTGTTGGTGAAGATCTGCGAGCCGATGGTGCTGCAACCGGCGACAGCCGTCGACAGCGCCAGGGCCGCGACGATTGCAAGTGACTTCATGCGCATGAAAAGGTCCGATGCCTGCCCAAACAACAGCGGCTCGAGTCGGCCGCTTTTTTCATCTTCATTCATGCTGGCATTTGCTTTGCTTGCCAAGCGGGCGATGCCTATATCCTTGGACTTGCGTGCTGGTAAACCTGCGACTATGGTATTTCGGCAACAGCCCCCGCAGGATTATGTTGCAAAATCAATGGGCCAAGAACAAGAACCAGGAGACGAGGACATCACCCATGAATGTCGGTGACGCTGCCCGGCGCTCTGGCCTGCGGCCAAGACCATCCGTTGCTACGAGGAGATCGGCCTGAGACGCGGCCGCCGCAGGGGAAAGTCCAGACGGGCCGGGTTTTAATAAAGGACGCCGCGAAGCACGGTCCAGGCCAGAAGCCCGAACGTGCCGATCACCACCAATGCACCAAGGACCGTGCCGATCGTTTCAGGCAGTCCATCGGGGCGACCAGGACCGTCGGCCATTCAACTATCGATCATGACGTAGGCCGCACCAAACACGGCAACGATAATTGCCCCAAGCACCGCCCATCCTCTGATAGCCGGGCGGATTTCCTCCGGCGTCGCCGATTTCCGGTCGTCATCTTCCGTCATCTAATGTTCCTCGTAAAACACCGTAGCCGACATTGAAAGCGCTAGCTGCCGGCGCTGCCAAGAGCCGCAGTGGACTCTTTTGCGCAAAAGTTTAGGAACGTGCGCCGTTCGCGAGCAAGCGTTACCTAGCCTTCCACACTCCGCAAAGCGCGGGCGGCGGTCACGATCCCGGTGGGCGATAGCGGATCGACTTGGCTTTCCCAAGCGCCTCCATCGTCTCTTCGACACTTAACAGCACGGTGGTCTGGTACGAGCTGAGTGCGCCTCCCGCACCGATGGCCAGCATGACGGATGCCATCGACACGTTGTCCGGCGCCTCCCACAGGTTCCAGCCATCGTACTCTCCGAAGGCATACCAGAACCCGTGCAGCTTTCCGCCGACCGACTCGATGTAGGACCGGGCAGCCTCGCGTCTATCCTCGGGATTATCCATCAAGCGCGCCCAGGTTTCGGGCCTGTAGCTGAATCGCGTGAGATACATCGGCATGGTTCGTCTCCTCCCAGAGCTGCCCCCACGAAGACAGTTAAGCGCCCCAATTCGGGAGAACGCGAGTCGTTTCCGAGGCGTAGTACCGCTGGCTTAGTTGCAGGGCCGCTAATGGACCTGTTTCAATTGCCTTTCCCAAGGGGAGTAAGGTCAATGGCCGCATATCTCATTGCTGATGTAGATATAACCGACGCCGCCGTTTTCGAGGAATACCGCCGGGATGTGCCGGCAACCGAAGCCCGCTATGGGGGGAGGTACATCGCTCGCGGCGGAGCCACCAAAGTTCTGGAAGGCGATTGGGAACCTCATCGCCTCGTCATTGTCGAATTCCCGGACATGGCTTCCCTCCTGGCATGGTACGACTCTCCAGAATACGGCCGCCTCAAAGCCATCCGCGAACGCTGCGCAAAGACGAGAATTATTGCTCTGGAGGGCTTGATGCCGGTTAGTTAAGGCCGGGCTGGCCAGTCGGATAAATCACCCTGAAAAACCGGGTTCAAACCGTGAACAAAATCTGGCATGGTGTCGCCATGCCGATCATCTCACCTCTACCCCTCAATCCGCTCATCGACGGCCGCCAGTCGGAGCGCGCCATGCTGGTCAGGCGTGGCGTGCAGCGGCTGCTCAGGCAGATGGGCGCGCATGTCTTGCCCGAACTGTCGCTGGCCACCGGCCGGCGCGCCGATCTCGTGGCGCTGACCCGCCAGGGCGACATCTGGATCATCGAGATCAAATCCTCGATCGAGGATTTCAGGGTCGACCGCAAATGGCCGGACTACCGGCTGCATTCCGACCGCTTCTTCTTCGCCACCCATCCCGGCGTACCCCAGGAGATCTTTCCGGAGGAGTGCGGCTTCATTCTCTCCGACGGCTACGGTGCCGAGATTTTGCGCGATGCGCCCGAGCACCGCATGGCAGCTGTGACGCGCAAGGCGCTGATGCTGCGGATCGCACGCGCCGGTGCGTCGCGGCTGCTCGCCGCCGAGCTTGCCGGCGTGTCGGTGCCGGCACTGGACGGCGAGAGCGAGTAGGGGGTGCGCTCGTCGTGATTTCAGACGTCGCGCTGCCCCTCATCCGGCCGCTGCGCGGGTGAGGGGGCATCTTCCCAAATGCGATAGCCGTGCGGAAGCGAGGATGAGAACCGCTATTCCACGATGCGGTAGATGTTCCATAGGCTGGTGCCCGACACGACATAGGGCTCCATCTCCTTGCCCCATTTGGCGTGCGCGGCGATCTTGCCGATCCTGGCGAAGAACGCCTCCAACTGGCGAGGCTTTCGACCTGGTATGTGACCCGACCGTCGCTTCCCGCGCGCCGGTCGATCCGGTCATGATCTGGAAGTTGAGGTCGTCGAGACCGACCTGCGAGCCGATCTCGCGTTCTCATTCTTTAACAGTTCGAGCACGGTCTGCTTGTGGCCGAACTTGGCGTCGATCTGCCATCTGGCACTGAACATCGCCGCTTCCTTATTCGTCCCAGGCCTGCACGACGGTCTGCCGCGCGATCTGGCCGTTCTTCAGCTCCAGCATTGCCGCGCAGAATACCTTGGTCCCGTCCGGATAGGAGCAGGCCTGGGTGAAGGCGAGGTTGTTGCCGTCGGCGATGGTGGTGTCGACCTTGTGGGTCATCGCCCGGCTGCAGATGTCGTCCCAGAATGTAGTGATCGCAGCGCGCCCGCGGATTTCGCGCGGCTTGCTCGGCGGGTTGTTGCGGTCGATCACCCGCACCAATGCGTCGTCGGCATAGAAGCTCGCCAGCAATTTTCCATCACGGCCCTCAATCGCCTTCTTGATCGCAGCGCCGTCTATCGTCTGTGTCTTGGTCAGCATTTTTTCCTCCATAGGCCCGTTTTCTCGGATCGGGTGGTTGCTTGATCAGGCACTGCCCGGCGCTCGCCGCCGGGCAGTGGCTTCTTCACTGCGACTTCGCCTTGACGGCCGCGAACACCTCGTCGGACTGCTTCTTGAAGGTGGCGAGATCGACCTGGCTGCCGTTGAGCATCGTCGACCAGTGGCGCACGATCGCCGCCATCGCCACCGCCTCCTTGATCTCCTCGTCGCTGGCGCCATTGAGCTTGGCCGCCTGCGTGTGGAAATAGATGCAGTACTGGCAGGGGATCTGCGAGGCGACGGCGAGGCCCATCAATTCCTTGGTCTTGCCGTCGAGCGCGGTGTTCGGGTTGAGCTGCACGCCCTTGATCTCGGCCCAGGCGCCGGCAACGGCGACGTCCGGCAGCGTCTTGAACATGTCCGGTACCGAGCCGAGCGTTGCCTGGATGTCCTTGTAGGCAGCCGTCGCCGAGGCGTCTTCGGCCTTGGCAGGAACGATCGCCAACAGCGCGCCAACGCCTGCCGCCAGCACCAGTGATTTGAGTGTCGACTTCAGCATTTTATTCCTCCCTTCGCAGCGCCTTTCCCGGCGACATCCGCCTGGCCTGCATGGGACGAAGTGATAGCGCTTACGCATGCCCGGCCGCTTCGCCCGAAAGCGCCATGGCTCCTATGGCCCGTGCGGGCCAGCGTGCCGAGCCGAGAACGCCGCCGCCGCCGCCCGCGACGGCAGGTCCAGCTTGAGCAGAATATTGGCGACGTGGCGCTTGACGGTGTGTTCGCTCAGCTCGAGTTCGGCGGCGATCGCGGCATTGCTCTTGCCATCGGCGATGAGGTTCACCACCTCGCTTTCGCGCGCCGTCAGTGCGGCCGGCTCGGCAGCCTTGGCCTTCGGCCGGCAGGCCGGCTCCAGATGCTGTTCCGAGGTCGCCTGCACCAGCGCCAGCGGCTCATCCAGCTCGTCAAGCGCGATGCGCCCGGCGTCATTGAAATGAAGGCCTGAACCGGCGGCGAGGTCGGCGACCAGCCGCGAAGCGAGGATGTCGCCGCGCCCGGCATGCGCGGCAAGCTGCATCGTCACGCGCGCCGTCAACCCCGTCGGCGGCCCACGCAACTCGACCTCGCCGACATGCACGCCTTGCGCGCTGGCGACGCCGATCTCCTGCGCCGCATCGCGCAGCGCCGCCGCGCAGCGTACGGCCCGCGCCGGGCCGTCGAAGCGCGCCATCATCAGCTCGCTATGTGTGCCGGCCGGGCGGCCGCCATGGCGCCCGACCAGCAGCCGCCATGTTTCCTGGAAACGCTGGCTGCGCTCCCTCCACATGCGGTCGCCAAGCCGCGCCGTGTCGTAGATCCGGGTGACCAGCAGTGCAGCCAGCACGCGCTCGGCCTCGGCAACGGCGCGCGCTCCGGTCAGGAATTCCTCGATCAGATCGGCCACCCGGTCGATATCGCCGGTCCAGATCGGGTGGTCGCGCCCGGCCACCTCGACCAGCCGCGAATTCGGGATCTTCCTTGCCAGGAAGCGGCTGGCCTCCGGGTCGACGCGCGCATCGTTGCGGCGATGCATGAGCAGCGTCGGTGCGCTGATCGCCGCCAGCACGCCGCGCACGTCGATAGCCGCATTCATGCGGGCCAGGGCGATTGCCGCGGTCGGGCTCGCCGACAGCCGCTCGAAGCGCGCCCACCATGTGGCGAAACGCGGATCGTCGACGCGGCCGGGCGCGAAATGCGGCAGGGTGGCGCCGGTGCCCCATGCGGTCTCCGCCGTCGCGATGAACGCCTCCAGGCGTTCCGGCGGCATCACCCATTTGTGGAAATGCGCATAGCCGCCATAAAGCGCCAGCGCCCGCGTCCGCTCCGGGTAGGTGGCGGCGAACAGCATTGCCATCGGCGCGCCTTCCGAAGCGCCGAGCAAGGCGGCGCGGCCGCTGCCGGTCGCATCCATCACCGCGCGTACATCGTCCATGCGGGTTTCGAGGCTGGGCAGGTGGTGGACATCGACGCGGTCGGACAGACCGGTGCCGCGCTTGTCGAACAGGATCAGCCGTGAGAACGCGGAAAGCCGCTTCAACAGCCGGGTGTAGCCCTCGTCTTCCCAGTGCAGGTCGAGATTGGAAATGAAACCCGGCACGAAGACGAGATCGAGCGATCCCTGACCGACCACCTGATAGGCGATCCGCACGTCGCCACTGAGCGCGTATCGAGTTTCGATCGGCCTCACGAGGTTTGTCCGCCCGACCCGACGACTTCTTATCGCCGGATCATAGCAGAGGCGCGCAGCTTGCGGCAGATGAAACTTTAGAGGGCGTGAATGTGGGCCCGCGGCGCCTACTTCTGTGGCGCGGCGGTCGTCTCGGTGTTCGCTCCGCCAGCGCTGAAACCTGCGCCCTCCGGCGCGCCCGGCCGCTTGATCCTGGGCGCGGCCGCGACGACAAGCTCGTTGAACCCCTCGCCGCCGCTGTCCAGCATCTCGAACAATTGCCGGCGCATCCTCGGCTCCCAGAACTTGTTGATGTGCTCGGCGACGCCGGCAATGCCTTGCTCGCGCGGCTTTGAGTGGAAAAAAGCGGCGATCTGGTTGGCCATGCGAACCAGCTTTTCGCTGGTGCTCATGAGGTGGCCCTCGTCATGCGACATGCTTGGCAACTCCGGAAACCACTCGGTCAGGATGGGTGAAAATATCGAAATCGTCGCCGCGCACCAGCGCCACCAGCGTCATGCCGGAATCGTCCGCGGTGCGGATGGCAAGTGCCGTCGGCGCCGAGACGGCAATGATGACGGCCGAGCCGATTGCCGCGGTCTTCTGCACCATCTCGACCGAAACGCGCGACGTGACGACGACGGCCCCCGACCTGCCGTCGATACCGGCTTTGGCCAGCGCGCCAGCCAGCTTGTCCAGCGCGTTGTGGCGGCCGACATCCTCACGCGCCATGACGATGCCCTTGCCGGGGAGGTAAAAACCGGCGGCGTGGACGGCACCGGTCTCGGCGTGCAGCGGCTGCAGCTTCGACAAAAGCTTGACCGAGCGGACGATGTCATCGGCCTGAAGTGTAAGTTGCGACGCACCGACCGGGTTTACCGAGCGCATCGCCTCCTCGATCGATTCGATGCCGCACAACCCGCAGCCGACCGGGCCGGCCAGCCGTCTGCGACGCGCTTCGAAGCGGGTGTTGGCGCTGTCCTTCAGCCGGATCTGGATATCGATGCCGGCACCGTGATCCTCGACCTCGATCGCTTCGATTTCGTCCGGCGAGGCAATGATGCCTTCGGTCAGCGAGAAGCCGAGCGCGAAATCCTCGAAATCAGCCGGGCTTGCCATCATCACCGCATGCGTGGTGCCGGCAAAGGAGAACGCCACCGGCGTCTCTTCCGGCACCATGCGGTTGGCGGCCGCAGTGCCGCCGGCGCGGCGCGCGAGGCGGCTGATCTGTGTGACAGCACGACGTTTGGGCATCACGCGGCACCCCCCTCTGGCCTGCCCTCTTTGTCATCATTTGGCATCTCCCCCTCAAGGGGGGAGATCGGCAGTTCAGGCGTCGCGTCGCACCTTTCGACTTTGGTGATTGGCGAAAGTCGAGATGACATCCAATTTCCCCCCCTGAGGGGGAGATGGCCGGCAGGCCAGAGGGGGGTACTCCGGCACGAAACCAAAACCGCTACTCCGCTGCTTGCAGCGGGGCGATGCGGCGGCTTTGCTTTGCCTGCTCGTCATAGTCGCGCTGCCATTCCGACGGGCCGTTGGATGCACCCACCTGCACCGCGGTCACCTTGTATTCCGGGCAGTTGGTCGCCCAGTCGGAGAAGTCGGTGGTGATGACGTTGGCCTGGGTGTCGGGATGGTGGAAGGTCGTATAGACGACGCCCGGCGACACCCGCTCGGTGATCAGCGCGCGCAGCGTCGTCTCGCCGGAGCGGCTGGTCAGCCGCACCCAGTCGCCGTCGCGCAGGCCGCGATTTTCGGCATCGTGCGGATGGATCTCCAGCCGGTCCTCGCTATGCCAGACCACATTGTCGGTGCGCCGGGTCTGCGCGCCGACATTGTATTGCGACAGGATGCGGCCGGTGGTCAGCAGCAGCGGGAAGCGCGGTCCGGTCCTTTCGTCGGTCGCGACGTATTCGGTGCGGATGAACTTGCCCTTGCCGCGCACGAAGCCGCCAATGTGCATGATCGGCGTGCCTTCCGGCGACTTCTCGTTGCAGGGCCACTGTACCGAGCCCACCCGGTCGAGAAGGTCGAAGGAAACGCCGGCGAAACTCGGTGTTGTCTTGGCGATCTCGTCCATGATCTGCGACGGATGCGTGTAGTTCCAGCCGAGGCCGAGCGCCTTGGCGAGCTCCTGCGTCGCTTCCCAGTCGGCATAGCCGCATTTCGGCTCCATCACCTTGCGCACCATGTTGATGCGGCGCTCGGCATTGGTGAAGGTGCCGTCCTTCTCGAGGAACGTCGAGCCGGGCAGGAACACATGCGCGTAGTTGGCCGTCTCGTTGAGGAAGAGGTCGTGCACGACGACGCATTCCATCGCGGCGAGACCGGCGGCGACATGCTTGGTGTCGGGGTCCGACTGCAGGATGTCCTCGCCCTGCACATAGAGCCCCTTGAACGAGCCATCGACGGCCGCATCCAGCATATTGGGGATGCGCAGGCCGGGCTCGTCGTCGAGCTTGACGCCCCACAGGCTCTCATAGATGGCGCGCACCGCGTCGCCTGAAATGTGGCGATAGCCGGGAAGCTCGTGCGGGAACGAGCCCATGTCGCAGGAGCCCTGCACATTGTTCTGGCCGCGCAGCGGGTTCACGCCGACGCCCGGCCGGCCGATATTGCCGGTCGCCATGGCGAGGTTGGCAATGGCGATGACGGTGGTCGAGCCCTGGCTGTGCTCGGTCACGCCGAGGCCGTAATAGATCGCGCCGTTACCGCCGCGGGCGTAGAGCCGCGCCGCGCCGCGTATGTCGTCGGGATCGACATTTGCAAGCTGGCCGACCACTTCCGGGCTATTTTCCGGCAGCGCCACGAACGATGCCCAGTCCTGGAACTCGTCCCAGTCGCAGCGCTCGCGGATGAAGGCCTCGTCGAACAGGCCCTCGGTGACGATGACATGGGCAAGTGCGGTCAGCATGGCGACGTTGGTGCCCGGCTTCAGCGGCAGATGGAACTGCGCCTCGACGTGGGCCGAGCGCACGATGTCGGTGCGGCGCGGATCGAGCACGATCAGCTTGGCGCCCTCGCGCATGCGCTTCTTCATGCGCGAGGCGAACACCGGATGCGCATCGGTCGGATTGGCGCCGATCAGCAGGATCACGTCCGTCTGCTCGATCGAATCGAAGTCCTGCGTGCCGGCGGAGGTGCCGAAGGTCTGGCCGAGACCATAGCCGGTCGGCGAATGGCAGACGCGGGCGCAGGTATCGACATTGTTGTTGCGGAAGCCCTGCCGGACAAGCTTCTGGACGAGGTAGGTCTCCTCGTTGGTGCAGCGCGAGGAGGTGATGCCGCCGATCGAGGTGCGGCCGTACTGGTATTGGATGCGGCGGAATTCATTCGCCGTGTGGGTGAGCGCCTCTTCCCACGACACTTCGCGCCACGGATCACTGACCCGCTCCCGGATCATTGGTTTCAGGATACGGTCCTTGTGCGTTGCGTAGCCATAGGCGAAGCGGCCCTTGACGCAGGAGTGGCCGTGGTTGGCCTTGCCTGCCTTGTAGGGCATCATGCGGATGACCTCGTCGCCCTTGACCTCGGCCTTGAACGAGCAGCCGACGCCGCAATAGGCGCAGGTGGTGACGGTCGAGCGCTCGGGCAGGCCTTTCGCCAGCACGGTCTTTTCCCTCAGCGCATCGGTCGGGCAGGCCTGCACGCAGGCCCCGCACGACACGCATTCGGAATCGACGAACGCCTCGTGCATGCCGGCCGAGACCCTGGATTCGAAGCCGCGGCCCTCGATGGTCAGCGCGAACGTGCCCTGCACCTCCTCACAGGCGCGCACGCAGCGCGAGCAGACGATGCACTGCGTCGGATCGTAGGTGAAATACGGGTTCGATTCATCGCGGGCGATGTAATCGATGGTCAGCGAGCCATGGCCGGGCGCCACGCCGTTTTCCTGCTTGACGTGGTTGCGGCCGTCCACGCCATAGCGGTTCTCGGTCAGGCCGACCGTCCTGACGACCTTGTCGAACTCGCTGGCGCCAGTGCCGGCCTTCTCGCCCCACGCCGCCGGATGGTCGGAGACGTAGAGTTCCATCACGCCGCGGCGAATGGCGTCTAGCCGGTCGCTCTGCGTATGCACGACCATGCCTTCGCCGACCGGCGTCGTGCACGAGGCCGGCGTGCCGCCGCGCCCGTCGATCTCGACGAGGCAGACCCGGCAAGAGCCGAACGAGTCCAGCATGTCGGTGGCGCAGAGTTTCGGGATTTCGACGCCCGCTTCCATCGAAGCGCGCATGATCGAGGTACCGGCCGGCACCGTTATCGACTTGCCGTCGACCGTCAGCGTTACCTTTTGTTCCGCTTCAGAGGCGGGTGTGCCGTAGTCGATTTCCTGGACCAGCGATTTGATGTCGAATGCCGCGTTCATGCCTGTCCGCTCCTATTCCGCTGCTTCGGCGACCGGCGTCGGCCGAAAGTCGTCCGGGAAATGGTTGAGTGCACTCATCACTGGATATGGGGTGAAGCCGCCGAGAGCGCAAAGCGAGCCGAACTTCATCGTGTTGCAAAGGTCGGTGACCAGCGCGATCTGCTTTTCCGGTTCGACGTTCTGGGCGAGCCGGTCCAGCACCTCGACACCGCGCGTCGAGCCGATGCGGCACGGCGTGCACTTGCCGCAGCTCTCGATGGCGCAGAATTCCATGGCAAAGCGTGCCTGCTTCAGCATGTCGGCGCTGTCGTCGAAAACGACGATGCCGGCATGGCCGATCAGCCCGTCCTTGGCGGCAAACGCTTCGTAATCGAACGGCGTGTCGAACAGCGCGCGCGGGAAATAGGCGCCGAGCGGGCCACCCACCTGCACCGCTTTGACCGGGCGTCCCGTCGCCGTGCCGCCGCCGATATCGTCGACGATCTCGCCCAGCGTCATGCCGAACGCCGCCTCGTAGAGACCGGGATACTTGACGTTGCCGGCAATCTGGATCGGGATGGTGCCGCGTGAACGGCCCATGCCGAAATCCTTGTAGAAGGCGGCGCCCTTGTCCATGATCACCGGCACCGAGGCCAGCGAGATGACGTTGTTGATCACCGTCGGTTTGCCGAACAGGCCCTTATGCGCCGGCAGCGGCGGCTTGGCCCGCACCTGCCCGCGCTTGCCTTCGAGGCTGTCAAGCAGCGCGGTCTCCTCACCGCAGACATAGGCGCCGGCGCCGACGCGCACTTCCATGTCGAATGAATTGGCCGAGCCGAGCACATTGACGCCGAGCACGCCGGCCTTGCGGGCGATCTCGACGGCCTTCTGCATCACCGCCACCGCATGCGGATATTCGGAGCGGATATAGATGAACCCCTTCGTCGCGCCGGTGGCGATGCCGGCGATCGCCATGCCTTCGATCAGCACGAAAGGGTCGCCTTCCATGATCATGCGGTCGGCGAACGTGCCGGAATCGCCTTCATCGGCATTGCAGACGATGTATTTGCGGTCGGCCGACGTATCGAGCACCGTCTTCCATTTGATGCCGGTCGGGAAGCCGGCGCCGCCACGACCGCGCAGCCCGGACTCGGTCACCTGTTTGACGATGTCGGCCGGCGTCATCGCCACTGCATTCTGCAGGCCGTTCAGCCCGCCATGCGCCTTGTAGTGATCGAGCGACAGCGGATCGGTGACGCCGCAGCGCGCAAAGGTCAGCCGCGTCTGCCTGGCCAGGAATGGGATCTTGTCGGGAGCGCCGAGCCAGCGCTTGTGGTGACCGCCGGTGAGGAAGCCGCAGTCGAACAGGCTTTTGACGTCGGATGGCTTCACCGGCCCATAGGCGACACGGCCATTGGCCGTTGCCACCTCGACCATCGGCTCGAGGAAATAGGCACCGCGCGAGCCGTTGCGCACGATCTTGGCCTCGATGCCGCGCTCGGCCAATTCCGCCCGAACCGCCTTGGCGACCTTTTCCGCACCCAGCGCCAGCGCGCCGGAATCGCCGGGAATATAGATACGCGGGATCATGAGCGCACCTCGGCAACGATTTCATTGAGCTTTTCGTCGTCGAGCCGCCCGATCACCTCGCCGTCCAGCATCGCCGACGGCGAGCAGGCGCAAAGGCCGAGGCAATAGACCGGCTCCAGCGTCACCGAACCGTCGCGGGTTGTCTCGTGGAAGCCTATGCCCAGCAATGATTTGAGCCTGGCGGCAATCGCATCCGAACCCATCGACTGGCAGGCTTCCGCCTGGCAGAGCTTCAGCACATGCCGGCCGGCCGGCTGGCTGCGATAATCGTGATAGAAGGTGACGACGCCATGCACCTCGGCCCTGGAGATGTTCAGCGCCTCGGCGATGACCGGCAGCGCATCCTGCGGCACATAGCCGAACTCTTCCTGTATGCCGTGCAGGATCGGCAACAGCGGGCCTTCGAGGCCTTTCAGCTCGTGGATGATCGCCGCGGTGCGCGATGCGATCTCGGTACTTGCAGGCTGCATCGTCATGCAGCGCCCTCCCTGGTCGTGGCGGTCTTCCGCTAAGTGCTTAGGAAATCAGAGGAAACCCGCTAAATCAATAAAGCCGATCCGTTGCTCGATAGAAATTTTCTATCGTTCGCGATCACCAGCATTGTCTAGCCTAGCGACGGGTGCGGAAATCGTCCGCCAGCGCCATTGCCTCGTCCAACAGCGCCGAGACCAGCGGCGTGTGCGGTTCGCGCGGCGCCGCCACCAGCCCGACGGTGTGGCTGGCATCCGGTTCGACGATCGGGATAGCCCGGATCGGCTCGGAAAAGCCGAACGTTTCCGCAAGGTTAAGCGGCATGATGGACGACCATTTGCCGGTGCGGATATGCGAGAACAGCACGATCATCGAGTTGGATTCCAATGTCGGCCGCACCTGCACGCCGGCTTCGGCCAGATGCTGGTCGATGATGCGGCGGTTCTGCATGTCCGGCGTCAGCAGGCAGAGCGGCAGCTGACTGAGCTCGGCCCATGTCACTTTGTCGCGGTCGAAATACGGGTTCCCGACGGCGGTGATCAGCTGATAGCGCTCGTCGTAGAGCGGCACGCTGGTGACGCGTCCGAGCGGCTCGTTGTCGAGATAGGTAATGCCGGCGTCGATATCGAAATTGCCGAGCAGCGACAGCACCTCGATCGAGGTCCGCGACAGCACCGAGAAGGTGACGCCGGGGTGTTTTGCCCGAAACGGCGTCGTCAATCGCGCCACCATGGCCAGCGCCGTCGGGATCGCCGCGATGCGGATACGCCCTGACAGGCCGTGACGCGCCGCCCGCATCTCCTCGCGCATGGTCCTGCTATCGCCGACGATGCGGCGCGCCCACACCAGCACCTGTTTGCCTTCCGGCGTCAGCCCCTGGAAGCGCGAGCCGCGCAGCACCAGCATCACGCCGAGCTGGCCCTCCAGCTGCTTGATGCCGGCCGAAAGTGTCGGCTGGGTGACGCCGCATACTTCGGCCGCCCGGCCGAAATGCTCTTCCTTGGCAAGTGCTATGAAGAATTCCAGCTTGTCGATCATGCCGTCGGGAGCCTGTCACGGACGATATGTCCTGTCGTAGCGCGCAAGGTCGTGGAAATCGCCTTCGGCCGCAAGCCGCCTGTGTAAATCGTCCGCATCCACATCTTTCAGCCGGCTTACTGTTTCCCGCAATGGAATGCGGCGCTATGTGGATCAGACGGGGTCGTGGACTGGACACGATGGGAGACCGAACATGCTGGGCTGGTTCCGCAAGCTTTTGCCGCGCGAAGATCGCTTCTTCGACCTGTTCGAGCGGCATTCCCGCACCGTGGTCGGTGGCGCCGAGGCACTGCAGCAGCTGTTGCAGGGCAACGACATCGACCGCTGGTGTCAGACGATCATCGATCTCGAGGACGAAGCCGATCAGATCACCGCGGAGGTGCTGCTTGCGGTGCGGCGCTCCTTCATCACGCCCTTCGATCGCGGCGACATCAAGGACCTGATCCAGTCGATGGATGATGCCATCGACATGATGCACAAGACCGTCAAGACGGTAAGGCTGTTCGAGAAGAAGGAATTCGACCCGCTGATGCAGGAAATGGGAGGCGTCATCGTCGAGGCCGCCAAGCTGGTGGCCGAGGCGATCCCGCTGCTCGGCAAGGTCGGGGCGCACACGGTGCGCCTTAATGCCATCGCCGAGGAAGTCATGCGCGCCGAAGGCCGGGCCGACGACCTGCACGAGCAAGGCCTGAAGGACCTGTTCAAGCGGCATGGCCGCAGCGACCCGATGGCCTATCTGATCGGCAGCGAGATCTACGGCCAGCTGGAGAAGGTGGTCGACCGCTTCGAGGACGTTGCCAACGAAATCAGCGGCATCGTCATCGAGAACGTATAGTGGAAGCCGCGATAGCCTTTCCCGTGCTGGTCGGCCTTGTCGTCGTCGCGCTGTTCTTCGATTTCCTCAACGGCCTGCACGATGCCGCCAACTCCATCGCCACCATCGTCTCCACCCGGGTGCTGCGGCCGCATTATGCGGTGTTCTGGGCGGCCTTCTTCAATTTCATCGCCTTCATGTTCTTCGGTCTCCACGTGGCGGAGACGCTGGGAACCGGCATCATCGACGCCAGCATCGTCACGCCGGCAGTGATCTTCGCAGCACTTGTCGGCGCCATCGTCTGGAACATCGTCACCTGGCTCGTCGGCATCCCGTCCAGCAGTTCGCACGCGCTGATCGGCGGTCTGGTCGGCGCCGGCGTCGCCAAGGCAGGCACCGGCGCCATCGTCTGGGCCGGGTTGGGCAAGACCACGGCGGCCATCGTGCTATCGCCGGCGGCAGGCTTTCTGCTGGCGCTCGTCCTGATCCTCGCGGTCTCCTGGCTGTTCCTGCGGCAGACACCGTTTGCCGTCGACAGCACCTTCCGCGTCATGCAGTTCTTTTCCGCCTCGCTCTATTCGCTCGGCCATGGCGGCAACGACGCGCAGAAGACCATGGGCATCATCGCCGTGCTCCTCTATTCGCAAGGCATGCTCGGCGCGAATTTTTACGTGCCGCTGTGGGTCGTCATCACCTGTCAGTCGGCGCTGGCGCTGGGCACATTGTTCGGCGGCTGGCGCATCGTCCACACCATGGGCTCGAAGATCACCCGGCTGAACCCGATGCAGGGTTTCTGCGCCGAGACCGGCGGTGCGATTACCCTGTTCGCCGCCACCTGGCTCGGTATTCCTGTATCGACCACGCACACGATCACCGGCGCCATCATCGGCGTCGGCGCCGCCCGCCGCGTCTCCGCGGTTCGCTGGGGCATTGCCGGCAACATCGTGGTGGCATGGATCGTCACCTTGCCGGCAACCGCGGCGATCGCGGCTCTCACCTACCTCGCGGTCGGCCTGGCAAAGTGATGTGAACGGGCCAGCGTCTGGAGCCGCCTCTGGCGCGGCGACTACCTGTCCACAAGGTTCAGGATGTTGCCGTCCGGATCCTTGAACCACGCGACCTTCATGCCCTGGCCGACATGGACATCGCCCTCCAGCGCCAGGCCTGGCATGTCGTAATGCTCGAAGGTCACGCCCTTCGATTTCAATGCCTCAACGATTTTGCCGAGTTCATCGCCGACCGTCCAGGTCACAGCCGTCGCCTTGTTGGTCCCGGCGAAGTTCGAACGATACACGTTGATGCTGGTGTCGCCGCTCTTATAGACGATCAGTTCACCACCCTCATTGTTCACTTCTTTCAGGCCGAGGACCCCTTCGTAGAATGCCCTGGCCTTGGCCAGGTCCTTCACAGCGAGATTGGCCGTTGCGTTGCTGTTTGCGAGCATGATTCGTCTCCTTCCCTGGCGGTCATTCCATGTCCACTGAAATAGGTTGCGTTGACGATTTGGCGACGGCCACTCCCGCTGGAAATGCTGTCGTATGGTCGCTTCCTCCCCGATACGCCGCTGCAACTGTTGGTCCATCGCTTGGTTCTGTTCCGGAACTGCATTATCTGGAGCGGAAAAGTAGAGGAAAAACTCATGCCCGCCGCCCATGAAAACGTGACCAAGGAAATGGTTATCGAGCGCCTGAAGACGGTCAATGGGCCGGATTTCACCGGCAATATCGTCGACCTCGGCATGGTTTCCGAGATTTTCATTGCCGATGCCAAGGTGTTCTTCTCGATCACCGTTCCCGCTGCCCGTGCCCAGGAGATGGAGCCGCTGCGTGCGGCGGCCGAACGTGTCGTCAAGGCGATCCCCGGTGTCGCCGGCGCCGTGGTCGCGCTGACGGCGGAAAAGAAGGGCGGCGGCATGGAGGCGCCGGTTCCGCAAAGACCGGCTCAGAGGCCCGCTCCATCGGCTGCACCTGCGCGTCCCGCCCCGCAGGCGCCTGCCTCGCACAGCCAGGGCAAGCGCGGCGTACCCGGCATCGAGGCCATCATCGCCGTCGCTTCCGGCAAGGGCGGCGTCGGCAAGTCGACCACCGCCGTCAATATCGCCCTTGGGCTTGCCGCCAACGGGCTGCGGGTCGGCGTGCTCGATGCCGATATTTATGGCCCTTCCATGCCGCGTCTGCTCAACATTCGAGGCAGGCCGCAGACCGTCGACGGCAAGATCCTGAAACCGATGCAAAATTATGGCCTCAAGGTCATGTCGATGGGCTTTCTCGTCGATGAGGAGACGCCGATGATCTGGCGCGGGCCGATGGTGATGTCGGCATTGACGCAGATGCTGCGCGAGGTCGAATGGGGACCGCTCGATGTGCTCGTCGTCGACATGCCGCCCGGCACCGGCGACGCCCAGCTGACCATGGCCCAACAGGTGCCGCTGGCCGGCGCCGTCATCGTCTCGACGCCACAGGACCTGGCCCTGATCGATGCGCGCAAAGGCCTCAACATGTTCAGAAAGGTCGACGTGCCGCTATTGGGTATCGTCGAAAATATGAGCTATTTTCTCGCCCCCGATACGGGAAAACGCTACGACATCTTCGGCCATGGCGGCGCGCGCCGCGAGGCCGAGCGTCTCGGGGTCACCTTCCTTGGCGAAGTGCCGCTCGAGATGGGCATCCGCGAAAGCTCGGATGCTGGCACGCCGGTGGTGGTCTCGAAACCCGATGGCGCCGAGGCGAAAATCTACCGCGACATCGCCGCCAAGGTTTGGGACCGCGTCAATGAAGAGCGCGGCGCGGCCGAGGCTGCAGTGCCGAGCATCGTGTTCGAGTGATGCGGATGTCCTCCCCCAAGTGGGACCTTGAGGGGAGGGCGGCCGGAGGGGCTAGGTCCGCGGCGACACGTTCCAGCTTTTCCGGGATAGCGCGGCTGACAAACCACGATCCCGTCTAGCGCGGAGGCAGATGTGTGTCTATCGCACCAAAGTGCGGATTCGGATGGCGCGTGCCCCTTGCCTGCTCCCGCGCGTTGTCATATCGATTTGTCATACAAATACGGAGACCACGATGGCAGGCGCCCCCACCAGCAAGAAAAAATTTCGCTCGCAGGAGTGGTTCGACAATCCCGACAATCCGGGCATGACGGCACTCTATTTGGAACGTTACCTGAATTACGGGCTGACGCGGGCCGAACTGATGTCCGGCAAGCCGCTGATCGGCATCGCGCAGACCGGCTCGGACCTGTCGCCCTGCAACCGCCACCACATCGAACTGGCCAAGCGGGTGCGCGAAGGCATTGTCTCGATGGGCGGCATCCCTTTCGAGTTCCCTTGCCACCCGATCCAGGAGACCGGCAAACGGCCGACTGCTGCACTTGATCGCAACCTTGCCTATCTCAGCCTGGTGGAGGTGCTCTACGGCTATCCGCTCGACGGTGTGGTGCTCACCATCGGCTGCGACAAGACGACGCCTGCCATGCTGATGGCCGCGGCCACCGTCAACATCCCGGCTATCGCGCTTTCGGTCGGGCCGATGCTCAACGGCTGGCACAAGGGCAAGCGCACCGGCTCCGGCACTATCGTCTGGGAATCGCGCCAGCGCCTGTCGGCCGGCGAGATTGGCTATGACGAGTTCATGGATATCGTTGCCTCCTCGGCGCCGTCGACCGGCTATTGCAACACGATGGGCACCGCCACCACGATGAATTCGCTGGCCGAGGCGCTCGGCATGCAATTGCCGGGCTCGGCCGCTATCCCCGCCCCCTATCGCGAACGCGGCCAGATCGCCTACGAGACCGGAAAGCGCATCGTCGACATGGTGCATGAGGATCTGAAGCCCTCCGACATCATGACCCGTAAGGCCTTCGAGAACGCCATCGTCGTCAACTCGGCGATCGGCGGCTCGACCAACGCGCCGATCCACCTCAACGCCATCGCCCGCCATCTCGGCGTGCCGCTCGACAATGACGATTGGCAGAAGGTCGGCCTCAACATACCGCTCATCGTCAATCTGCAGCCGACGGGCGAATATCTCGGAGAGGACTATCACCATGCCGGCGGCGTGCCGGCCGTGATCGCCGAACTGATGAAGGGCGGCCTGCTGCCCTATCCGGAAGCCACGACCGCTAACGGCAAGACCATCGGCGACAATTGCCGCGGCGCCGTTAACGAGAACCTCGACGTCATCCGCCCGGTTGCCGAGCCGCTGAAAGCCAATGCCGGCTTCATCAATCTCAAGGGCAATCTGTTCGATTCGGCGATCATGAAGACCAGCGGCATCTCGCCCGAGTTCCGCGAGCGCTATCTGTCGAACCCGAAGGACCCCGAAGCCTTCGAGGGCAACGCCATGGTCTTCGACGGCCCCGAGGACTATCACGCCCGCATCGACGACCCGGCACAGGGCATCGACGAGCACACCATCCTGTTCATGCGCGGCGCCGGTCCGATCGGCTATCCCGGCGGCGCTGAAGTCGTCAATATGCAGCCGCCTGCCTATCTGATCAAAAAGGGCATCCACGCGCTGGCCTGCATCGGCGACGGTCGCCAGTCGGGCACGTCGGGCTCACCATCGATCCTCAACGCCTCGCCGGAAGCCGCCATCGGCGGCGGCTTAGCACTACTGAAGACCGGCGACCGCGTCCGCATCGACCTGCGCAAGGGCACCGCCGACATCCTCGTCAGCGACGACGAGATCGCGCGGCGCCGCGCCGAGCTGCAGAACAATGGCGGCTATCACTATCCGAAGCACCAGACGCCCTGGCAGGAAATCCAGCGCGGCATGGTCGACCAGTTTTCCGAAGGCATGGTGCTGAAGCCGGCGGTGAAATACCAGGATGTGGCGCATACAAGCGGCGTGCCGAGGGACAATCACTGACCAGGGTCCATCGCACGGGCCAGCCGTCAGGTCGCCGGTGTTGCGGTCACCTCATTTCTCCCCGTTAACAGCCCGCTAACGGGGAGAAATGCCCGGCACAGAGTTGGACGCCATCGTTTGTCAAAAACGATTGTCCTGCGACAGCAGGGACAAATGCTTGACAAGCGAGCGTGACAAATCCACGATCATCGCAAGGGGTGCATCGCGACGACCCCGTGAGGCGTCAGCCCAACGTTCGCGTCCAAGCTTCTCTTTCAAGGAGGTGGACGCCATGCCGTCAACAACCGCTATCACCGTATCGCAACTATCCCGTCTGATTGGGCTGCCAGGTGCGCCCGCAGTCATCGACGTCCGCATCGATGATGACTACAACTCCGATCCGCGCCTGCTGCCGGGGTCGGATCGGCGTGATTTCAGGACTGTCTCGAACTGGGCTGCCGACTTCGCCGGCAGGCAAGTGACAGTCGTCTGCCAGCAGGGGAAAAAGCTCTCGCAAGGCGTCGCCGCATGGCTGCGCCACGAGGGCATAGCCGCCGAATCGCTCGACGGCGGGTTTGAAGCATGGCGCGATGCCAAGGGCCTTCTCGTTCACGCCGACAAGATACCGCCCGTTGACGCCAAGGGCCGCACCGTTTGGGTGACGCGTACGCGCCCGAAGGTCGATCGCATCGCCTGCCCTTGGCTGATCCGACGCTTCATCGATCCGCACGCGGTCTTTCTCTTCGTCGAGCCGGCTGAAGTGTCGGCCGTCGCCGATCGCTTTCAGGCCGTGCCTTTCGACATCGAGAACGTGTTCTGGAGCCACCGCGGCGAACGCTGCACCTTCGACACCATGATCGAGGAGTTCGGGTTTAAATCCGAAGCGCTCGATCGCCTGGCCACGATCATACGCGCTGCCGATACTGCGAGCCTCGATCTTGTTCCACAGGCGGCCGGGTTCCTGGCCGCCTCGCTTGGCCTGTCACGGATGTTTCGCGACGATCTGGAGCAGCTCGAGGCCGGCATGCTGCTCTACGATGCGTTCTTCCGCTGGTGCCGCGATGCCACCGAGGAGACGCATAACTGGCCGGCCGCCGGCGCAGTCAGCACGGGCAAACCATCGTGAGCGCCGTCCTTTCGAAAAAGCCGGCGGAGATCCGGGAGCCGGTTGTGCCGAGCTTCCGGCAGGCCGTGAAGGTCTGGGCGAAAATCGGGGTGCTCAGCTTTGGCGGCCCGGCCGGGCAGATCGCGCTCATGCACAAGGAACTGGTCGAGGACCGGCGCTGGATCGGCGAACAGCGCTTCCTGCATGCGTTGAACTACTGCATGCTGCTGCCTGGCCCTGAGGCCCAGCAGCTCGCCATCTATATCGGCTGGTTGCTGCACAAAACGGTCGGCGGCCTTGTTGCCGGCATTCTCTTCGTCATGCCGGGCGCGCTTGTCATGCTCGTCCTGAGCAGCCTCTATGCGCTCTATGGCGACGTACCACTCGTCGCGGCGCTGTTTTTCGGGGTCAAAGCGACCGTGCTCGCCATCGTCATCGAGGCGGTGATCCGGATCGGCAGACGCGCGCTGAAAAACCCCGTCATGGTGTCGATCGCACTCGCCGCCTTCATCGCCATCTACGCGTTGAACGTGCCGTTTCCGCTGATCGTCCTGCTTGCCGGGCTGGCAGGCTGGATCGGCAACCGTAGTGCGCCGGCATTTTTTTCCGGCGTCTCGCATGGCAAGGGCGATGTTCCCGACGTTAAGGGCGCGGTCGATCTGATGTTCGAGCGCGGCGAACTGACCCACGTCAGGCCGACGCGATGGCATGCGCCGCGCACTTTGGCGATCTGGCTACCGATCTGGCTCGGGCCTGTTCTGCTCGTCTGGGCTGTCACCGGCTCTGCCAGCGTATGGACGCAAATCGGTGGCTTTTTCAGTGTCATGGCGGTCGTCACCTTCGGCGGCGCCTACGCCGTCCTTGCCTATGTCGCGCAGGCAGCGGTCGAATCCTTCGGCTGGCTCGCCCCGGGTGAAATGGTCGACGGCCTCGGACTTGCCGAAACCACGCCGGGTCCGCTCATCCTGGTCTTGCAGTTCGTCGGCTTCGTCGCCGCCTTCCGCCACTCCGGCGCGCTCGCGCCGCTTCTTGCCGGATTGTTTGGAGCGCTGCTTACGCTGTGGGCGACGTTTACCCCATGTTTCCTGTGGATATTCCTTGGCGCGCCCTACATCGAAGCGCTGCGCGGCAACAAGGCACTGTCGGCGGCGCTCGGTGCGATCACCGCCGCCGTCGTCGGCGTCATCATGAATCTCGCTCTATGGTTCGGCTTGCACGTCATCTTCGGCGAAGTGCGCAATGTCGGGCTTGGAATGGACGTGCCGGTGCTTTCATCGATAGACTGGCGCGCGGCGCTGCTTTCCTGTGCCTCGATGATCGCCATCCTGAAGCTGAAGATCGGCATGCTGCCGACGCTCGCCGGATCGGCACTGGCCGGTGTCTTGTTGCTGGCTGCGAGCGGGTAACGCTCAGCCGCCCATTCTGTCGCGCGGCAGCTTGATCATATCGCCGAAGCGGGCGCGCAATTTGTCGTCGACCGGTTTTGGCACATGGCGCGGGAAGCGTTCGGCAAGCACGCGTTTCTTCTCGATGATCGCCCGTTGCAGGATATCGGGCCTGCCTTTCTCATTCCATTCCTTCGGCGAAAAGCGGTCGCCGACGGCCGGATAGAAATATTCGGTCTGCATCAGCCGCAGCGTCTGCTCGTTGCCGAGATAATGGCCCGGCCCTTTCAGGCAGACATCGGCAATGGTGTCGATCGACAGCGACTCGTCCGTCACCTCGATGCCGCGCACGCAGCGCAGGCAGTGGCCGAGCATGTCATTGTCGATGATCAGGCTCTCCAGGCAGAAGCCGAGCAGCGAGGCATGCATGCCGGCCGACTCATAGACCAGGTTGAGGCCGGCGAGACCGGCCATCACGTCGGTTATGCCCTTTTCGTAGCCGGACTGAATGTCAGGCAGTTTCGAATCTGTCATGCCGGCGGCCGAACCGCCCGGCAGGTCGTAGAATTGCGCCATCTGCGCGCAGGCCGCGGTCAGCACCGCCTGCTCGGCCGAACCGCCCGACATGGCGCCGGTCCTGAGATCCGAGACAAACGGCCAGGTGCCGAAGATCGCTGGATGGCCGGGCTTGATGGCGTTGACGTAGATGAGGCCGACGAGCACTTCGGCGACCGCCTGCACCACGGCGCCGGCAATCGCCGCCGGTGCCGTCGCACCCGCCTGTCCTGCCGACAGCAGCAGGATCGGAATGCCGCCCTCGACACAGGCTTCGAGAACGCCGCAGGCGTCCTCGGCAAATTTCATCGGCGGCACGACGAAGCAGTTCGAATTGGAGACGAAAGGCCGGGCGCGAAAATTCGCTTCGCCGCCCGCGATCGCATAGAGCATGTCGAGCGCCGGCTTGACGTTCTCGCGCACGGTAAACGAGGTCCCGACATGCTTCGACGTGCCCATGACGCAGGCGTAGAGCGTGTTGAAATCCATATCGAGCGGGTCGGGAATGTCGCGCGGCACCATTGGCCGCTGGAAGAAATGGATGTTGTCGAGCCCTTCGACCAGGCGCGCGGCATCGTAAATGTCCTGCAGCAGCGACTCGCGATACTCACGCTTTTCGACATCGACAAGATGCACCGCAGCACCAGCCGTGCCGTAATGCACACGCTTGCCCTGGATCACCATGTCGTGCTTCGGATCCTGGCCGTGCAGGGTGAAATGCCGCGCCGCTTTCTTGATGGTCTCGAGCACAAGGCCGCGAGGAAAGCGCAGGCGGCCGTCCTCACCGAGGGTCGCGCCCGCCTTGGTCAGCGCCTCGATGCAGGAGGGGATGGCATTGGCGAAGCCGACCGTCTCCAGAAGGGTAAGCACGGCCTCGTGGATACGTTCGCAATCGCTGCCGCTGAGCGGGCTGTAGCTTCCGCCTTCGAGGCCGGCGCGCACCGGCTTGACGTCGTCGGCAAGCGGCGCCGCCCGCATGGCGCGGCGCGCCTCGCGCCCGCCGGACCGCCGCGAACGCTGGTCTGCGGACACGTCCTGCTTCTCATGGGCCATTGGCATGAAGGCACTCCAACTTTAGCTGCGGAGCGGGCGCGGCGGTTGGTCCACCATCTGCCTGCTTCGTCCCCTATACTCCGACTATGCCGCCGGCATTGGCACAGCCTATGTGCCAGCCGATCCCGTCGCATATGCCAAGGAGCTAAAGAACCGGAGCCGCACTACATGCGCCAGGCTCCGGTCGGGGAAGGGAGATCAGGCCGCTGCCGGCCTGCGTCCAGCTGCCGTCGCCAGTTCGCGGATGCCGGGTTCGATGTGCTGCAACGCGATCGAGGAAATGCCCAAGCGCATGAAACGCGATGGCTTTTCGGTACGATCGAAGAAGCGGTCGCCGGGCTCGATGATGACGCTGCGCGAGGCTGCGGCCTCCGCCAGTCCGCGCGAATCGGTGCCGCGCGGCCCCTCGAGCCAGAGCGACGTACCGCCGGCCGAATCGGTCGAGCGCCATTCAGGCAGGAAGGCGGAAATCGCATGGACCAGACGCTTGCGCCTCTCGTCGAAGGCGCTCGACAGCCGCCGCACCAGCGCCTCGTGATGGCCGAGCGACAGGAAGAGCGCCACGGCGCGCTGGTTGTTGGCCGGCGGATGGCGCAGCATGAAGCGGCGCAGCGCCCGAAGCTCGGAGATCAGCCCGGCCGAGGCGACGATGTAGCCGAGCCTGAGGCCGGGAGCCAGCGTCTTCGACATCGAGCCGACGTAGACGACGCGGCCGGACCGATCGAGGCTCTTCAGCGCCTGCTGCGGCGCCTCGTCCAGGAGCTGGCTGTCATAGCCGTCCTCGATGATGATCTGGTTGTGCCGGTTGGCGCGCGCCAGAAGATCCTGCCGCCGCTCCGCCGACAGCGGCACCATGGTCGGGCAATGGTGGCTGGGCGTGACGAAGACGAAGCCGGAATCACTGGGAATGGCAGAGGTTACGATGCCGGAGGGGTCGACTGGAACCGGCTGGATATCGGCGCCGGCCAGCCGGAAGATCGAGCGTGCATCGGGATAGCCGGGGTCTTCCATCGCCACCTTGGAGCCCTTCGTCATCAAAAGCGTGGCCAGCATGTAAAGCGCGTTCTGCGCGCCCAGCGTCACGATGATCTCGTCCGGATTGGCGAAGATGCCGCGCCGCGGCAGCAGCCGGGCCTGGATCTGCTCGATCAGGAGCGGATCGTCGCGGTCGACCATGTCGGATGCCCAGTTGCGGATTTCGAGCACCGCCAGCGCCATGCGGTTGCACTCGCGCCATTCGGCGGTCGGGAACAGCGCCGGGTCGAACTGGCCGTAGACGAAGGGGTAGGACGACTTGATCCAGTTGTCGTGCTTGGCCGGCGGCGGCATGTCGCTCGCCGCGATCTGCCGGCGCGCCTTCCAGTCGATCTCGTTGGCCTGGTCGGGCGCCTTCTGGTGCGGCTTGGCCGGCGTCGCCAGCACCTCGGGATTGACAAAATGGCCGCGGCGCTCGCGCGCCACCAGGAAGCCCTGGTCGACCAGCTGCTGGAAGGCCAGCACCACGGTGCCCCGCGCCACGCCGAGTTTTTCGGCAAGAATCCGGCAGGACGGAAGCGGCATCGAAGCCGCGATCTGCCGGTCGAGGATGGCGGCGACGATCGCCTGGCGGATCTGCGCCTGCAGGGTCTGACCGGAGTCCGCCGAAATCCGGAACAGGCCGGACCATATGGCCGTGTCGTTTCGCTGTGGCATGGGAGATGTTCCTCGATGGCCAGCTTTTTTCACTTGGCTGGACCAGTCGAATGTACCGGTGGCACAAGGTGTTGCGCCAATCAATTTTTCTGATCGCTGGGATTTATGCCAGTGATCCTTTGCGCCGGCCCGCGCTGCGCTGCGGCATCGCTGCGCATTGAAACAGATGGAATTCGACCCGATAGTTTGCCGCGACGACACGCGCCGGAAACATCCGGCCTGATAAGATGCACCTCAAGAACCGGAGCGAGGCAGTGGATCAACCGTCCTTTCAAAAGCAGCTCGGCGCGTTGCGCGATCATCGTGCGGCCAAATCGGGCTCGATGCGCGAGGCTTTCGCCGCCGATCCGCAGCGCTTCGCGAAATTCTCCGCCAGCGACGGCGACGTGCTGCTCGACTGGTCGAAATGTGCGGTCGATGCGCGGACGATGGAGTTGCTGGAGAAGCTGGCTGAGGCCGCCGACCTCGAAGGCCGGCGCGACGCGATGTTTGCCGGCAAGAAGATCAATGTCACCGAAGGCCGCGCCGTGCTGCACACGGCGCTGCGCAACCTGACCGGCAAAGGCATCGTGCTCGACGGCCAGGACGTGAAGGCGGAAGTCCTTGCCGTACTCGACGCGATGGGTGCCTTCGCCGACGCGGTGCGTTCCGGCAAGGCGGCCGGCGCGACCGGCAAGAAGATCACCGACATCGTCAACATCGGCATCGGCGGCTCCGATCTCGGCCCTGCCATGGCGACGCTGGCGCTGGCGCCCTATCATGACGGGCCGCGCGCGCATTACGTATCCAATATCGACGGTGCCCATATCCACGACACGCTGAAGGGTCTTTCCGCCGAAACCACCCTGTTCATCATCGCCTCCAAGACCTTCACCACGGTCGAAACTATGACCAATGCCGAGACCGCGCGCGGATGGGTTGAGAAGGCGCTCGGCAAGGAAGCGGTCGGCAAGCATTTCGCCGCCGTCTCGACGGCGCTCGACCTGGTCGACAAGTTCGGCATCGCGCCCGATCGCGTCTTCGGCTTCTGGGACTGGGTTGGCGGCCGCTATTCCGTCTGGGGTGCGATCGGCCTGCCGGTGATGATCGCCATCGGCCCGAAGGATTTTCGCGCCTTTCTCGACGGCGCCCATGAGATGGACGAGCATTTCCGCACCGCGCCGCTGGCGAAGAACCTGCCGGCGCTGATGGGGCTGATCGGCTGGTGGCACCGCGTGATCTGCAAATACCCCGCTCGCGCCGTCATCCCTTACGATCAGCGTCTGTCCAGGCTCCCGGCCTATCTGCAGCAGCTCGACATGGAATCGAACGGCAAGAGCGTCACCCTGGACGGCGGCGCTGTGACGACGCCGACCGGCCCGCTGGTCTGGGGTGAGCCCGGCACCAATGGCCAGCACGCCTTCTTCCAGCTTCTGCATCAGGGCACCGATTTCATTCCGGTCGAATTCCTCGCCGCTGCCGTCGGCCACGAGCCGGAACTGAAGCATCACCACGACCTTCTGCTCGCCAATTGCCTGGCGCAGTCGGAAGCCTTCATGAAGGGCCGCACACTGGAGGAAGCCCGCGCACAGATGCTGGCGAAAGGCATGAAGCCGGCTGATGTCGACAGGATTGCTCCGCACCGCGTCTTCTCCGGCGACCGCCCCTCGGTGACGATCCTCTACAGAAAGCTCGACCCCCACACGTTCGGACGGCTGATTGCGCTCTACGAGCACCGCGTCTTCGTCGAAGGCACGCTGTTCAACATCAACTCCTTCGATCAATGGGGCGTCGAACTCGGCAAGGAACTGGCGACCGGGCTGCTGCCCGTCGTTGAAGGCAAGGAGAACGCCGCAAAGCGGGACGCCTCGACTGCCGGACTGGTGGAATACATTCACCGCTTGCGCGGCCCGGAGTGAAAAGCTTGGCGGACATCAAGGGAATATTGTTCGACAAGGACGGCACGCTCGTAGATTTCAACGCGACATGGCTGGGCATCGCCGACTTCATGGCGATGGATGCGGCCGAAGGCGATCGCTGGAAAGCAGACAGGCTGCTTGCGGCGGCGGGCTTCGACTTCGCCAGCAAGCGCTTCAAGCCGGATTCGATTTTTGCCTCGGGGACCAACATGGACGTCGTCGAGCTGTGGTTTCCACGGCTGTCAGACGAGGACCAGATGCTTGCCGTCGCCCGCTTCAACGCCATCACTTCGGCGCAGGGATCGGCAATGGCGGTGGCGCTGCCGGGTGTGGTCGAGACGCTTGGCCTGCTTCACAGAAAATCCTACCGGCTTGGCGTCGCCACCAACGACTCGACCAGCGGCGCGGAAAAGACCTTGGTCACTCTCGGCGTCGCGCAGCTTTTCGACGCCGCCTATGGTTACGATGCGGTGGCCAATCCAAAACCGGCGCCGGATACGATCCTTGCCTTCTCGGATCTGACAGGGCTCAGGCCGGCGACGATCGCAATGGTCGGCGACAATCGCCACGATCTGGAGATGGCGCGGGCCGGCGGCTGTGGCCTGGCGATCGGCGTGCTGTCCGGCACCGGCACACGGGAATCGCTGTCGCAGATCGCCGACGTCATCCTCGATTCAGTTGCCGATCTGCCCGATTTTCTTGCGGCCCGAGTCAGCGAGACGGTCTAGACTCGCAGCTAAACTGTCCGAACGAGAACACGCCACTCGGTTTCATCGCCGCATTCCTGCCTTCGCCGACATCCGCCACCTCGTATTCGGCCAGCAGGCGAAGCCGCGAGCGGGGCAGATAGGCGCGGCCCGGATCGCCGACCAGCACCTCGATGCCGGCAGCGAGGCAGCGGTCGAGGAAGGGAACGACCCGGCCGGCAAGATCATGGGCGTAAAACAGGTCGCCGACCACCACGACATCCACCGGTGGCGGCGGACCGCTGGTTATGTCCCCGCCGATCGTCGCAATCACAACGCCGTTCGCCATCGCATTGAGGCCGATCGCGGCAACGCCGTTGCGGTCGATCTCGGCCGCGATCACCGCGCTTGCGCCGGCTTTTGCCGCTGCGATGCCGACGAGGCCCGAGCCGGCGCCGAGGTCGAGCACGCGACGGCCGGTCACGGTCTCCGGCCGGTCGAAAATATAGCGGGCGAGCACCGCGCCGCCGGCCCAGACATAGGCCCAATACGGTGGCTCCGGTTCAGGTCCGTCTTCTTCGGTAGCGTGTTGGTTCCACTCGACAAGCCGCCTGAGCCCGCTTCCCGGATGGGCGGTGTAAAGCCGAATTTCGGGAACCGCAGGTACTGCCGCGATCCGCATGTTCGCCCGGATGAACTCTGCCGGATCTGGGCGCGAGCCTATACCCACCGCATTGGCGCCGGCGATGCAATCGCTCAAGCTGCGCCTAGCCCCGCAACGCCCGTCGCAGGATCTTGCCGACCGGTGTCTTGGGCAGCTCGGTGCGGAACTCGATATGCCTGGGGCGTTTGTAGCCGGTCAGGTTCTCTTTGCAATAAGCCGCCAGCGCTTCGGCGGTCAGCCCAGGGTCCTTCTTGACGACGAACAGCTTCGGCACTTCACCCGAATGCTCGTCCGGCACGCCGATCGCCGCCACTTCGAGTACGCCCGGATGCTGCGCCACCACTTCCTCGAGTTCGTTCGGATAGACGTTGAAGCCGGAAACCAGGATCATGTCCTTCTTGCGGTCGACGATCTTGGTGTAGCCAAGCTCGTCCATGAAGCCCATGTCGCCCGACTTGAAGAAGCCGTCCTCAGTCATCACCTTGGCGGTCTCGTCCGGCCGGTTCCAGTAGCCGGCCATCACTTGCGGTCCGCGGATGCAGATTTCGCCGACTTCGCCGAGCGGCAAATTGTTGCCGTCGTCGTCGCGGATGGCGATCTCGGTCGAGGGCAGCGGCAGGCCGATCGTGCCGGTGTAAACGCCGTCGCTGAATTTGTTGATGGTTGTCCCCGGTGAGGTTTCGGTAAGCCCATAGGCCTCGCTGATCGGGCAGCCGGTCAGCGCCTTCCAGCGTTCGGCGATGGCCCTCTGCACCGGCATGCCGCCACCCAGCGTCAGGATCAGCGGCTTGAAATCGAGCTTGCGAAAATCCTCATTGTTGAGCAGCGCATTGAACAGCGTGTTGAGGCCCGGAAAGATGTGGATCGGGTATTTCTGCAGCTCTTTGACGAAGCCGGGAATGTCGCGCGGATTGGGGATGAGGACATTCTGTGCGCCTTGCTGCATGCCTACCAGCACGTTCGCCGTCAGCGCAAAAATGTGATAGAGCGGCAGCGCGCAGAGGAAGTTCAGATGCGCCGGCTTAGGCTTGACGGTAAAGGCGTCTTCAGCCCACAGCGCGTTCTGCGCGACGTTCGCCAAAATGTTGCTGTGCAAAAGCATCGCGCCCTTGGAGATGCCGGTCGTGCCGCCTGTGTATTGCAGGAAGGCGATGTCGTCGGCCGCGACCTTTGCGGGCCTGAAGGCCATGCCGGCGCCTGCCTTCAGCGCGGCGCTGAATTTGACATGGCCGGGCAGCGACCATGCCGGGACCATCTTTTTGACGCGGCGTACAACGAAGTTGACGATCGTTCCCTTGAGCCCGCCTAGCATGTCGCCCATCGAGGCGACCACGATATGCTTGACTGCGGTCCTGGCGATCACCGCCTGCAGGGTGCAGGCGAAATTTTCGAGGATGACAATGGCTTGAGCGCCGGAATCCTTGAGCTGGTGCTCCAGCTCGCGCGGCGTGTAGAGCGGATTGATATTGACCACGACATAGCCGGCGCGAAGCACTGCCATGATCGCCACCGGATATTGCAGCACATTCGGCATCATCAGTGCGACGCGCGCGCCCTTCTGCAGCCCCGTTGATTGCAGATAGGCGCCGAAGGCGGCCGACTGTCGCTCGAGGTCGGCATAGGTGATCGATTTGCCCATGCAGACGAAGGCCGGCCGATTCGCAAACTGCTTGCACACGGTGACGAGAAAGTCGCCGATCGAGCTGGCGGGCAGGGCGCCGATCTCGGCCGGCACGATCTTTGGATAACTCTTGAGCCACGGTTTTTCCGGCAGGCCGGCGGCCAGCGACGTGATCGCCTTTGGTAATCTCTTGGCCGGACCTGCCGACGGTCGGGGCGCTGTCGGCACTGCCTTCGCCGCCGGCTTGGCGGCAGACTTTGCAGCAGGCGCCATCTTGCGGGTTGCCGGTTTAGCAGCCGTTCCAGCCGTGGTCTTCGCCGCCAGCTTCGCGCTTGCCTTCGCGGTAGCCGCCGGCTTGGCGTCGGCCGCTTTTGACTTGACTGCTTTCGATGTTGCCTCGGCCTTTGCTTTCGCCGCGCTGGTTGTCTTTGCCGGTTTTGCCACCTGTCGCTCCCTCAATCGTTTCTTATTGTTTTCGGCATGCTTGCGCGCCACCACCGCCCTGATCAACAAAGATATCCCAACGCTTGCCGCGATGCCCGAAACCCGGGAAAATCCGGCACGCTGCCCATCTATCTATGTATTGCCACAAGCGGCGGCCATGCAAGCCTTCGCCACCAGGAGTGCGGTAAGACTTGCCGTCAAACCTCTCGGCCGCGACCGGTTTTCGGACGCGCGTCTCTTGAACCGAAAGGCTCGATTCCCACAATTGGCGGCATCGCCGATCAACAAAAAATTGAAGTCGCTAATAATGTCGTGATCTGCGGATTCGGCTCGTTTTTTCCACAATTTGCCGCGTGCCGGAATTTTTTTCTGCTTCCCGTGGGTTAGGCAAACAAGCAGTTCCAAAGCTAGAAAAACGGTGCTTATATGCGGCCTTCGCGAGCCTGATAGAGGGGCTTGGAAGAACATCAGGGAGTGCTCAATGAAAAAGAAACTGACTTTTGCAGCCGCGTTGCTGGCTGCAAGCGTCCTCGGCGGCATGGCCAATGCAAAACAACTGATTTATTGCTCGGAGGCTTCGCCGGCCGGCTTCGACCCGTCGCCATGGAGCGGCGGCAACGACTTCGACGCCTCGTCGCGCACCATCTATTCGCGCCTGGTCGAGTTCGAGCATGGCAAGACCACCATCTCGCCCGGCCTGGCAGAGAGCTGGACGGTTTCCGACGACGGTCTCGAATACACCTTCAAGCTTCGCCCGGGTGTGAAATTCCAGACGACCGATTATTTCACGCCGACGCGCGACCTCAACGCCGACGACGTGATCTTTTCCTTCGAACGCCAGTGGAAGAAAGAAAGCCCGTGGTACAGCTATCTGGAAGGCACCGGCTGGGAATATTTCACCGGCATGGGCTTCCCCGATCTCCTGAAGGAAATCGTCAAGGTCGACGACCTGACGGTGAAATTCGTGTTGAACAAGCCTGAAGTCGCGTTCCTGCCGGACCTCGGCATGGATTTCGCCTCGATCGTTTCCAAGGAATATGCCGACCAGCTCGACAAGGCCGGCACCAGGCAGCAGTTCACCCAGAAGCCGGTCGGCACCGGTCCGTTCCAGTTCGTCGACTACCAGGTCGACGCGGTCATCCGCTACGCGGCATGGGACGGCTACTATGGCGGCCGCCAGAAGATCGATGATCTGATCTTCGCCATCACGCCCGATCCCGCCGTGCGCGCGCAGAAGCTGAAGGCGGGCGAATGCGATATCATGTCGTACCCGGCGCCAGCCGACATTGCCGGACTGCAGGCCGACACGAACCTCAAGGTCGATGAGCAGGAAGGCCTGAATATTGGCTACATGGCCTACAACACAACGCAGCCGCCCTTCGATAAGGTTGAGGTCCGCAAGGCCCTCAACATGGCGGTAAACAAGAAGGCGATCATCGACGCGGTCTATCAGGGCGCCGGCACGCCGGCCATCAACCCGATCCCGCCGACCATGTGGTCCTATAACAAGGACATCAAGGACGATCCCTATGATCCAGAGGCGGCCAAGAAAATGCTGGCCGACGCCGGCGTCAAGGATCTGTCGATGAAGATCTGGGCTATGCCGGTCAGCCGCCCCTACAACCCGAACGCCCAGCGCGTTGCCGAGTTGATCCAGGCCGACTATGCCGCCGTCGGCGTCAAGGCGGAGATCGTCAGCTACGAATGGACCGAGTATCGCCAGCGCGGCAAGGCTAAGGATCGCGACGGCGCCTTCCAACTGGGCTGGACCGGTGACAATGGCGATCCGGACAACTTCTTTTTCCTGCTCGGTTGCGATGCCATCGGCCAGTCCAATTATGCGATCTGGTGCAACCAGGAATTTGAAGCCTTGCTGAAAAAAGGCAAGGCAACGACGGACGTCGCCGAGCGCACCAAGATCTACGAGGAAGCTCAGGTGGTGTTCAAGCGTGAGGCTCCGTGGCTGACCATCGCCCACTCCAAGGTCTTCATGCCGATGAACAAGAAGGTGTCCGGCTTCGTTATGGACCCGCTCGGCATTCATCGGTTTGACGGCGTCGACGTCACCGAATAAGTCCTGAGAAATTGAACGGCGGCGCTGGACTTCCCGCGCCGCCGTTCTATGAAGCAAGATGCTCCGTTATCTCCTCCACAAGCTCGCTTTGATCATCCCGACCGTGTTCGGCATATCGCTGGCGGCGTTCGCTTTCGTCCGGCTTCTGCCCGGCGATCCCATCCTGGCCCTGGCCGGCGAGCGCGGCGTCAGCCCCGAACGCTACGCCCAGCTCATCGAGCAGTTTGGCTACAACCGGCCCTATGTCATCCAGTACCTGGAATATATCGGCAGGGTCCTCACCGGCGATTTCGGCATATCCATTGCCACCAAGCGGCCAGTGCTCGGCGAATTCCAGGCGCTGTTTCCGGCCACGCTGGAACTGGCGACGGTGGCGTTGATCATCGCCATCCTGCTTGGCATCCCTGCCGGCATTTTCGCTGCGGTCAAGCGGGGCTCCTGGTTCGACCAGGCGACGATGGGTGTCGCGCTGACCGGCTATTCGATGCCGATCTTCTGGTGGGGGCTGCTGCTCATTATCTTCTTCTCCGGCTATCTCGGCTGGACGCCGGTTTCCGGCCGTATCGGCCTGCAGTATTTCTTCAGGCCGACGACCGGGTTCATGCTCATCGACAGCCTGATCTCCGGCAGGAGCGGCGCTTTCAAATCCGCCGTCAGCCATCTGATCCTGCCATCGATCGTGCTGGCGACGATCCCGCTCGCCGTCATAGCGCGCCAGACGCGCTCGGCGATGCTCGAGGTGCTGGGCGAGGACTATGTCCGCACCGCGCGTGCCAAGGGCCTGGCGCCGCGCCGTGTCATCGGGCTGCATGCTTTTCGCAACGCGCTGATCCCAGTGGTCACCACCATTGGACTGCAGGTCGGCACGTTGATGGCAGGCGCCATTCTGACCGAAACCATTTTTTCCTGGCCAGGCATCGGCAAATGGATGATCGACGCCATCGGCAAGCGCGACTATGTCGTCGTGCAGAGCGGATTGCTGATCATCGCGCTGATCGTCATGGCGGTGAACCTGATCGTCGACGTGCTCTACGCCGTCATCAATCCGCGCATCCGGGTGCAGTGAGATGACCGACGAATCCGCCGCCGAAGCCACCGCTGCCTCCATCCCGACAGGCGGCAGGCAAAGGGCGTTTGCCGAGTTCTGGCATTACTTCTCGATGAACACCGGGGCCGTCATCGGTCTTGTCGTGTTTTCGGCGCTCGTGCTGGTGGCGATCTTTGCGCCGTTCGTCGCCCCGCATTCGCCCGACGAGCAGTTTCGCGATGCACTGCTGGCGCCTCCTGCCTGGCAGGAAGGCGGCAAATCGATGTTCCTGCTCGGCACCGATGCGGTCGGCCGCGACATGCTTTCGCGGTTGATCTTCGGGGCACGTTTTTCGCTGTTCATCGGCCTGGTGGTCGTCGTCTTCTCACTCACCAGCGGCATCGTGCTTGGCGTGCTCGCCGGCTATTTCCGCGGCTGGGTCGACACGCTGATCATGCGCATCATGGATATCATCCTGGCCTTCCCGTCGCTGCTTCTGGCGCTGGTGCTGGTGGCGATCCTCGGCCCGGGCCTGTTCAATGCCATGTTGGCGATCGCACTGGTGCTGCAGCCGCATTTCGCACGTCTCACCCGCGCCGCCGTGATGGCCGAAAAGAACCGCGAATATGTGATCTCCGCCAAGGTGGCCGGCGCCGGTCATCTTCGCTTGATGGTGAGGACGATCTTGCCGAACTGCCTGGCACCGCTGATCGTGCAGGCCACGCTGTCCTTCTCCAACGCTATTCTCGAGGCTGCGGCGCTCGGCTTCCTCGGTGTCGGTGCGCAGCCGCCGACACCGGAATGGGGCACGATGCTCGCTTCGGCGCGCGAATTCATCCTGCGCGCGCCTTGGGTGGTGACCTTCCCCGGCCTTGCCATCCTGATCACTGTGCTTGCAATCAATCTGATCGGCGACGGCCTGCGCGATGCCTTCGACCCCAAGCTGAAGAGGTCATGATCCAATGCCTCTTCTCGAGATCAAGAACCTGACCGTTTCCTTCGACACCGCCGCCGGACCATTCATGGCGGTACAAGGCATCGACCTGTCGGTCGAACCGCGCGAGGTGCTGGCGATCGTCGGCGAATCCGGTTCCGGAAAATCGGTGGCGATGCTGGCGGTGATGGGGCTCTTGCCCAACACGGCGACGGTGAGGGCCGACCGCATGGCCTTCGACGGCATCGACCTGCTAAAGCTCGGCCCATCCGAGCGGCGCAAGATCGTCGGCAAGGACATTTCGATGATCTTCCAGGAACCAGTCGCCAGCCTCAACCCATGCTTCACCGTCGGCTTCCAGATCGAGGAGGTGCTGCGTTTTCATATGGGCATGGACCGCGCTCAGCGCCGGGCGCGCGCCATTGAACTGATGAAGCTCGTCGGCATCGCCGACCCCGAGGAACGGCTGGGCTCGTTCCCGCACCAGATGTCGGGTGGTCAGTGTCAGCGCGTCATGATCGCCATCGCCATCGCCTGCAATCCCAAGCTTTTGATCGCCGACGAGCCAACCACGGCGCTCGACGTCACCATCCAGAAGCAGATCCTCGATCTGCTGGTCGGCCTGCAGGCCAAATATGGCATGGGCCTGATCATGATCACCCACAATATGGGAGTGGTTGCCGAGACCGCCGACCGTGTCATCGTCCAGTACAAGGGCCGCAAGATGGAAGAGGCCGACGTGCTGTCGCTGTTCGAGTCCCCCAAGAGCAACTACACGCGCGCGCTCCTGTCGGCGCTGCCGGAAAATGCCGTCGGCGACCGGTTGCCTACTGTTTCCGACATGCTGTTTGAGCCGGCCCCATCTGTAGTCGCAGCCCGGTCCGCAGGAGGAACCGCTTCATGAGCGTGACGGTAGTCGAAGGCAAGAACATCGTGCGCGACTATCATGTTGGTGGCGGGCTTTTCCGCCCCTCCCGTACGGTTCATGCGGTCAAGGGTGTTTCGTTCAGCGTCGACAAGGGCAAGACGCTGGCCATCGTCGGCGAGAGCGGCTGCGGCAAGTCAACACTCGCCCGCATCATCACCCTGATCGACCCGGCGACCTCCGGCGAGCTTTTCATCGACGGCAAGAAGGTAGACATCGGCAGGAACGGCCTGTCGAAGGAAATGCGCCGCAAGGTCCAGATCGTCTTCCAGAACCCTTATGGTTCGCTCAATCCACGCCAGAAGATCGGCGACGTGCTTGGCGAGCCGCTGCTCATCAATACCGCCAGCACGGCCGACGAGCGGCGCGATCTTGCCATGAAGATGCTAAAGAAGGTCGGTCTCGGCCCCGAGCACTTTAATCGCTACCCGCATATGTTTTCGGGCGGCCAGCGCCAGCGGATCGCCATCGCCCGCGCGCTGATGCTCAACCCCAGCCTTCTGGTGCTGGACGAGCCGGTCTCGGCACTTGATCTTTCGGTGCAGGCGCAGGTGCTGAACCTGCTCGCCGACCTGCAGGACGAGTTTCAGCTGACCTATGTTTTCATCAGCCACGACCTGTCGGTGGTACGCTATATCGCCGACGACGTGATGGTGATGTATTTCGGCGAGGCGGTCGAATACGGCTCGCGCGACGAGGTCTTCGCCGACCCCAAGCACAGCTACACCAGGACGCTGTTCGCGGCGACGCCGCGTGCCGACGTCGCCAGCATCAAGGCAAGGTTGGCGAAAAAGAAGGCCGCCTGATCCGGCGAGGTTTGCCGGCCGGCTACGGCTTCTCGATCCCCGGAATGCTGGAGATCTGCTCGACGAGAAAGTCGACCAGCAGCCGCACCCGGGCAATGCCGGCGCGTTCCGGGACGATCAGCATGCTCAGCGGGACGGGGGGCGGAAAACAGCCCGGCAGGACCACTTCCAGCCGGCCGGCCGTCAGGAGATCGTCGACAAGCCAATGGTGGGCGGGTGCGATGCCGCGTCCGGCGACAAGGGCTTCGCGCGCGGCAAGCCCATGGTCGACTCGAAATCGACCGCCAAAGGGCACCGCAAAGGTCTCGCCGCCTGGCCCCTGCAAGGTGAGTGTGTCGCTTCCCGCGATGTTCGACATCCGGATGCCTTCATGGCCAGGCAGACCCTGCGGGACAGCCGGTCTGCCCCGCGCCGCCAGATAGGCCGGCGCCGCCACCAGCAGACGCCGGGATTGCCCGAGCGCCCGCAGTTTCATCGAGCTGTCGGTGAGCGGACCCAGGCGAAGCGCAATGTCGACGCCCTCCCGCACAAGGTCGATGCGCTCGTCGGTGAGGCTAAGATCGATGCCGATATCGGGATAGCGGTCCTGAAAGGCGAAGATCAACCGGCTGACGTGCAAGACCCCGAGCGCCGCCGTGCAGGATATCCGGATCGTGCCGGCCGACGCGCCGCGCGTGCCCCGCGCCTCATCGCCGGCCTGCTCAACGAGGCGCAGGATCTGGACGCTGTCGGCATAGTAACGGCTGCCTTCATCGGTCATCGTCACACGCCGGGTGGTCCTGCTGAGCAAGGGCACGCCGACGGCCTCCTCGAGTTCTCGCAAATGCCGTGTGACCGTCGACTGCCCAACTCCGAGCTCGCGCGCCACCGCCGAGAGGCTGCCGCGCTCGGCGACGCGAACGAAGGTGCGCATGCGCTCGAGAGTGACGTCCGATCTATCCATTATTCGGCATAATCTTATACATTTCCTACATATAGTGGATCCGCCCGCGGCTGGCTATCTTTGGTGTCTATCGTCCTTCTTCGGAGTAGACCCATGAAAGTCCTGCTTGTTTTTGCTCATCCTGAGCCGCGTTCGCTCAACGGCGCGCTGCGTGACGTCGCCATCAGGGAACTCCAGGCCCAGGGCCACGAGGTGCGGGTGTCCGACCTCTATGCCGATGGCTGGAAATCCGAGGTGGACCGTGCCGACTTTCCGTCGTGGCCGCCGGAAGCACGTTTCCTGCCGGCCGGCGCCTCCAAAAAAGCTTTTGCGAGCGGCACTCTGACCGATGACGTCAAAGCCGAGATCGACAAGCTGCTATGGGCCGACACCCTGATCCTCCAGTTCCCGCTGTGGTGGTACGCCATGCCGGCGATCCTCAAGGGCTGGGTCGATCGCGTGTACGCCTACGGCTTCGCCTATGGCGTTGGCGAGCACAGCGACAAGCGGTGGGGTGACCGCTTTGGTGAGGGAACGCTCGCCGGCAAGCGCGCAATGCTGATCGTGACCACCGGCGGCTGGGAGGAGCATTATTCTGCCCGCGGCGTCAACGGCCCGATCGACGACGTGCTGTTCCCGATCAATCACGGAATTCTCTATTATCCGGGCTACGACGTGCTTCCGCCGTTCGTGGTTTACAGGGTGGACCGTTTTGGGGAAGCCGATTTCGAGCCTGTCGCGGAGCGGCTGCGCGAGAGGATGCGGACGCTCGAGACAATCCGGCCCATTCCTTATCGGCAGCAGAATGGCGGCGATTACCTGATCCCAAGCATGCAGTTGCGCCCCGGCCTGGAGAGCCGGGGTGCAACCGCTTTCGCGCTCCACCAGAACGGCGCAAGCGCAGCCGGACAGCCCGATCAGGACAGCCGGGCGATGACGGTACGCAGCGCCTCGCCGAAACGCCGAACTTCCTCAATCGTATTGTAATGCACCAGCGAGGCGCGGACGGCGCCGCTGTCCATGCTTAAGTTGAGCCGCTTCATCAGGCGCGGCGCATACATATGGCCGTCGCGAATGCCGATCTGCATCTCGGCCATTTCCTCGACGATCCTCTGCGGCGACAGCGTGCCGATGTTGAAACAGAAAGTCGGCACGCGCTCGCTGAGGCGTGCTTCGTCGGCGACACCATAGATCGTCGCGCCGCAACCCTTGAGCACCGCCAGCATTTCGCGCGCCAGCACCTGCTCGTAATCGCGGATGGCATTCATGCCGGCGACGATGTTGTCGCGACGCGACCGGTTATTCTCGGACAAGAAATTGCGGCCGATCGACTCGAGATAGCGCACCGCGGCATCCATGCCGGAGACGTTCTCGTAAATGAAGGTACCGGCCTCGATCTTGTAAGGCGGCTCGTCGGGGATGAAATCCTCGCGGAAGGTCGGCAAGCGCTTCAGTGTTTCGAAGCGGCCCCACAGGAAGCCCATATGCGGCGAGAAATTCTTGTAGCCGGAGCAGACCAGATAATCGCAATCCCAGGCCTGCACATCGATCAACCCGTGCGGGCCGTAATGCACGCAGTCTAGGAACACTTCGGCGCCTGCCGCATGCGCAATCCTAGCCACGGAAGCAACGTCGACAATCGAGCCGATCGAATGCGCCGTCACCGTGCAGGCGACGAGCCGGGTGCGCTCTGAGACCAGCGGGCGCAAATCGTCGACATGCAGATTGCCGTCCTCGCGCATCCGCCACCATTTGAACTTGGCGCCGGCGGGCGCCAGCGCCAGCCACGTCGCGATATTAGCGTCGTGATCCATGTCGGTGATGACGATCTCGTCACGCTCCCCGTTTGGGCGCTCGGAAAGCATCTGGCCGATGCCGAGGCTGACCAGGCGGATGAACGAAGTGGCGTTCATGCCGAAGCAGATCTCCGCCGGGTTGGTAGCGTTGATCAGCAAGGCCACGCTTTCGCGCGCGCCGGCCACTGCTTGATCGACGGTGACGCTGCGGCCATAGCGGCCGCCGCGCTGCACATTATGCGCGACCAAATGGTTGGTGACCGCATCGAGCACGCTTTGCGGGATCTGCGCGCCGGCGGCATTGTCCATGAAGACGAAGTCTCCGGCTTGCTGCAAGGCGGGAAACATGGCGCGGATCGTCTCGACCGGGAAAGCTGCGGCATCGCCGGTTTTCGAAATCTGATGCTGGTTCAAGCTCGTCTCCTGCGAAGTGCCTAACGGAAGTTGATATTCGGGGAATTGGCGGACGGAAATCGTTGGCGACCTCAGCGGGTCTTTTCGGTCTGGAAGCGGCGTTCCAGGAGGCTGACGAGTCGGACCATCGGCCAGAGAAAGATCAGATAGACCAGCGCCGCGCCGATCAGCGGTGAGGGATTGGCATAGAGCGATTGCGCGTTGGTCGCTTCCTTCAGCAGTTCAGGCAATGCTACCGTGGAGGCGAGCGAGGTGTCCTTGAACATCGACACGCAATTGCTGGTCATTGGCGGAATGACGACGCGGATCGCCTGCGGCAGCACTACCTTGCGCAAGGTCAGCAAGAACGGCAGGCCGAGCGCCTGCGCCGCCTCGAACTGGCCGCGCGGAATGCTCTCTATGCCGGAGCGGAACACCTCGGCCGAATAGGCCGCCATGATGATGGCGAAGGCCATCACCGCGGAAGTCCACGATGACAGGCGAATGCCGAGGAACGGCAGCGCATAGTAGATCAGGATCAGCACCACCAGCACCGGCATCGCCCGGAAAATGTCGATGTAGCCGACAGCCAGCAGCCGAAGCGGCTTTGGCGCATAGAGCCGCACTAGGCTGATCGCGAGGCCGACGGGAATACCGATGCCGATGCTCATGATTCCAAGCAGCAGGGTGTTCAGGAAACCGCGCAGCAGCGCCGGCAGGCTGGAGACCATGACGTCGGCGTTGAAGAAGGTGTCCAGCAGCGACATCGCAGCATTCCCGAAACGTTTGGCGTCCCGCGACGCTCGAGCCCGAGCCCGAAATCCGAAATCGTGCCGGCACGAAAGCCGGCACGACATTTAAGCGCGAACTGCCGCTCAGGCCTTCGGCATAGGCATGTCCTTGACGGTCGAGGAATCGGCCGGTGCGTCGCTGCCGAACCACTTCTTGTGGATCGCGGCCAGCGTGCCGTCCTTCTTCATCGCCGTCAGCGCGTCGTTCAGCTTGCCGAGCAGCGGGTGGTCCTTGGTCATCATCAGACCGTACTGCTCGCCGGTCTTGATGCGCTCTTTTACGGCGAGATCCTTCATCCTGGTGAAAGAATATTCCAGGCCCGGAATATCGCTGACCGCCGCATCGACGCGGCCGGAGCTGAGGTCGAGCAGCAAATTCTGCTGCGTGTCGTAGCCTTTGACGTCACTGAACCCGTCCGCTTCCTGGTGGGCCTTGACCCAGGCTTCGCCGGTCGAGCCGGACAGCACGCCGACGATCTTGCCCTTGAGGTCGGCCTCGGCTTTGATTGGGCTGTCGGCCTTCGCGGCGATGCCCATGTCGGAATCATAGTAGGGCTGCGTGAACGACTGCGACTTCAGCCGCTCCGGCGTGATGGTGATCGACGAGATGGCGACGTCGATGCGCTTCGAGGTGGTGGCGGCGAACAGCGCCTGGAAACCGAGGTCGGCGATATCAGTGGTCATGCCGATACGCTTTGCCGCCTCATTGATGATGTCGACTTCGAAACCCTCGAACGTGCCGCTCTCGTTCTTGTATTCAAAAGGCGGATTGGTCGGATAGGCGCCGACATTCAGCGTGCCTTCGGCATAGGCCGGGCCGCCGGCGATGCCGATGGCGGCAGCAAGAAGCAGCAGGTTGCGACGGGTGAAGTTCATTTTCGTTCCCTCTGGTTGTGATCGGACGGGTTGGCCCCGCACGGCTTTGATACGCCAAGTGACCGGACTGCCGGAAAGCCCTCCCGGCACGGCAGTCGTAAGATCGGATGCTATCCAAAGTACCGCGCTTTTCAAGGCGAAAGTTTTAAGCTTAAAAAATTTGCCGCGTGTTGCCGTCACTCCGGAATAACCGCCGTGGCCTGGATCTCAACCTTGGCGCGGTCCTCGACAAGCGCCATCACCTGGATAGCGGCCATCGCCGGAAAATGCCGGCCGATCACCTCGCGATAGGCCTCGCCGATCCCCTTGAGATTGGCCAGATATTCCGCCTTGTCGGTAAAGTACCAGGTCATCGAGGTGATATGCTCAGGCGTGGCGCCGGCCTCGGCGAGCACGGCGACAATATTGGCCAGCGTCTGCCGCACCTGGCCGACAAGATCATCCGTCTCGAAGCGGCCCTGTCCGTTCCAGCCGACCTGCCCGCCGACGAAGACAAGCTGTCCACGCGCGGCGACGCCATTGGCGTAGCCGACGGGTTTCGCCCAGCCTTCCGGCTGCAGGATGGTGTGCATGTCAAAACCTCCCAATGCTCAAATCCGGTCGCTTAAAACTCAAAGACAATCAATTCTTCCACACAACTCCGTCTCAGGCCGCCCCCATCACCTGCCGTGCAATCACCACCTTCTGCACGTCGGACGCTCCCTCGTAGATGCGCAGTGCCCGGATCTCGCGATACAGTCTTTCGACGATATGGCCCTTGCGGACGCCGTCGCCGCCATGCAGCTGTACAGCCTTGTCGATCACCTCCTGCGCTTTGTCGGTAGCGAACAGCTTGGCCATGGCGGCTTCGCGGGTAACCCGGGCCGCGCCCATGTCCTTGGTCCAGGCGGCGCGGTAGACCAGCAAGGCGGCGGCATCGACATCCAGCGCCATGTCGGCGATATGGCCCTGCACCATCTGCAGCTCGGCCATCGGTGCACCGAACAGCTTGCGCTCGGCCACTCTTGTGATACTTTCGTCCAGCGCGCGCCGGGCAAGGCCGAGCGCCGCTGCGCCGACAGTCGAACGGAATACGTCGAGCACCGACATGGCTATGCGAAAACCGTCACCGGGTTTGCCGATCAGCGCCGAGGCTGGGACGCGTGCATTGTCGAAAGATAGCCGGGCGAGCGGGTGCGGCGCGATCACCTCCAGCCGCTCGGCGATGGTCAGCCCCTCGGCCTCGGAAGGCACGACGAAGGCGGAAAGCCCCTTGGCGCCGGGCGCCTCGCCGGTACGGGCAAAGACAACATAAAAGTCAGCGATACCGCCGTTGGAGATCCAGGTCTTTTCGCCGGATAGGTGATAGCTGTCGCCGTCACGCGCGGCGGTCATTTCCATATTGGCAACGTCCGAGCCCGAACGCGGCTCCGAAAGCGCGAAAGCCGAAATCGCCTTGCCGGCCCGTGTCTTTGCCAGCCAGTGCTGCTGGTCTGGCGTGCCGAACAGGCTGAGCGCGCCAGTGCCGAGCCCTTGCATGGCGAAGGCGAAATCGGCCAGCCCATCATGCCGGGCCAGCGTCTCGCGCGTGAGGCAGAGCGCGCGGACGTCGAGCGGCGAGGGGTTTTCGGTGTCGAGCGCCGTCGGCTTCAGCCAGCCGTCCCGGCCGAGCTTGGCCACCAGCTCGCGGCAAGCGGCGTCGACATCGTCATGGGCGACCGGCAGGGTCTTGGAGCACCATGCGTCCAGCCGCTCGGCCAGTTCACGATGGCGGTCCTCGAAGAACGGCCAGTTGAGGAAAGAGCGGTCAGGCATTTCTGCCTCCGCTATGCTTCGGGCCTCGCGCTCTACGGCGCCCCCCTCTGGCCTGCCGGCCGTCTCCCCCTCTAGGGGGGAGATTGGCAGCTCCGGCGTCCGCCCGCATCTTGCGGCGGTTGCGATTGGCTAAGGTGGGAACCAAAGTCGATCTCCCCCCTTGAGGGGGAGATGTCCGGCAGGACAGAGGGGGGCGCTGTCCCGCGAACCTGTCGGTCTTTATCGAAGAAAACATCCTCAATTCCCCTCGAACACCGGCTTTTCCTTGGCGACGAAAGCCTCGTACGCCCGTTCGAAATCGCGTGTCTGCATGCAGATCGCCTGCGCCTGCGCTTCCGATTCGATAGCCTGGTCAAGCCCCATCGACCATTCCTGATTCAGCTGCGTCTTGGTCATGCCGTGGGCGAAGGTCGGGCCGGAAACGACGCGCGCGGCCATGTCGAGCGCGTCGGCCTCTAGCGTTGCGGCATCGACCAGCCGGTTGTAGAAGCCCCAGCGCTCGCCTTCCTCGGCGCTCATCGTGCGGCCGGTATAGAGCAGCTCGGCGGCGCGGCCCTGGCCAATGATGCGCGGCAGGATCGCGCAGGCGCCCATGTCGCAGCCGGCAAGGCCGACGCGGGTGAACAGGAAAGCCGTTTTGGCCTGTGGCGTGGCGATGCGGATATCGGACGCCATGGCGATGATTGCGCCGGCGCCGACCGCCACGCCGTCGACCGCAGCAATAATCGGCTTGCCGCAATTCAGCATCGCCTTGACGAAATCGCCGGTCATGCGGGTGAAAGCGAGCAGCGCCTTCATGTCCATCTTGACCAGTGGGCCGATGATTTCGTGGACATCGCCGCCCGAGCAGAAATTGCCGCCATTGGGAAGGAACACCACCGCATCGACATCGTCGGCATAGACGAGATCGCGAAAAGTGTCGCGCAATTCGGCATAGCTGTCGAAGGTCAGCGGGTTCTTGCGCTCCGGCCGATCGAGCCGGATTTTTGCGATCTTGCCTTCGACCTGCCAGAGGAAATGCTTCGGCTTGCGGCCAGCCATCTTCGTCATTCCCGTCCCTCCCAATTGCTGCGGAAGGAGGTCAGCATGCCGGTCAGCCGGCGCGCCTCGTCCTCGCTCACATTGCCCAGCAACTCGCCGACCCATTTTTCATGCGCGGCGGCGATCACGGCGAAAGTCTTCGATCCCTCTTCCGTCAGCCGCACCATCGAAGTGCGGCGGTCGCCATTGCGTCGGGCCCGCATCACCAGCCCTTCCGAGACCAGCCGGTCGATGATGCCGGTGACATTGCCGTTGGACACCAGCAGGAAGCGCGAAAGATCGCTCATCAGCATGCCTTCCGGCGCGCGGTAGAGCGCGGCCATCACGTCGAAGCGTGGCAGCGTCGTGTTGAACTCTTGCCGCAGGCGTTCGCGCAGCTCGGCCTCGATGGTGCGCGAGGCGCGCAGCAGGCGAATCCACAGCCGCAGGCGGTCCTTGCCGGGTCCGGACGGGGCGGGTAGGGGACCGGCTACCATGTCTCACCTCCGGAGATCGAAATCGTCTGCCCGGTAATCGACCGGGCGGCGTCGCCACACAGATAAAGTACCGCGGCCGCAATTTCCTCCGGCTGGATGAAGCGGTCTTGCGGGTTGGTCGCTGCAAGGCTTGCCCGTGCCCGCTCGGACGAGCGGCCGGTCGCTTCGACGATGCGCTGGACGGCGCTCTCCAGCATCTCGGTTTCGACAAACCCTGGGCACACGGCATTCACTGTTATGCCGGACTTGGCGGTCTCGACGGCGAGTGCCCGCATCAGGCCGACGACGCCATGCTTGGCGGCAACGTAAGCTGAGACATAGGGATAGCCTTTCAGTCCGGCGGTGGAGGCGACGAAGATGATACGGCCAGTCTTGCGCCCTGCCATGCCGGCCAACGCCGGCTTCACCGTCAGGAACGCACCAGTCAAGTTGACGTCGAGCGTGCGCTGCCAGTCTGCCAGCGAGGTCCGCTGCGCCGGAGCACTGCCGGACATGCCGGCATTGGCAACGACGATGTCGAACGCTCCGCGTGCCGCTTCCGCGGCCTCGTAGAGCGACGCCATCGATGCCTCGTCGGTGACGTCGGCGGCAATGGCGAAGATGCGTTTGTTCTCGGCGGCGACCTCGGCAAGCGGCTCCACGCGCCGGCCGCAGATGGTCACGTTAATGCCCGCGCCGGCCAGCGCCAGCGCGATCGCGCGGCCGACGCCGGAGCCGCCGCCGGTGACCAGCGCATGACGCCCCGAAATCGTCGCCGTGGCACTCATACCTTCAACCCCGCTGCCGCTTCGCGCTCGGCCAGCCGGTAGAGCTGGTCGCGGCCGGGCAGATAGGGATCCGGCCATTTGACGCCGCGATCGCCAAGCGTGACGGCCGCGTGCAGCGTCCAGTACGGATCGGCAAGATGCGGCCTAGCCAGTGCGACGAGATCGGCGCGGCCCGCCATCAGGATCGAGTTGACGTGGTCCGGCTCATAGATATTGCCGACCGCCATCGTCGCCATGCCGACCTCGTTGCGGATGCGATCGGAAAACGGCGTCTGGAACATGCGGCCATAGACCGGTCTTGCCACGGCCGAAGTCTGGCCGGCCGATACGTCGCAGATGTCTACGCCGGCCTCATGCAGCAGCCGCGCGATCTCTACGGCATCGGCCGGCGTCACGCCTTCGATGCCCAGCCAGTCATTGGCGGAGATGCGCATCGAGATCGGCTTCTCGGCCGGCCACGCGGCGCGCACCGCATGAAAGATTTCCAAGGGATAGCGCATGCGGTTTTCCAGCGAGCCGCCATAGGAGTCGGTGCGCCGGTTGGTCAAGGGCGTGATGAAGGAGGACAGGAGATAGCCGTGCGCGGCGTGGATTTCGAGCATGTCGAAGCCGCAGCGCGCCGCCATCTCGGCCGAAGCGACAAACTGGTCGCGCACCATATCCATGTCGGCGCGGTCCATCGCCTTCGGCACCTGGTTTTCCGGCGACCACGGCACGGAAGAGGCTGCCATGACCGGCCAATTGTCTGAGGGCAGCGGCACGTCGGTTCCCTGCCAGCCGAGCCTGGTCGACCCCTTGGCACCGGAATGGCCGATCTGGGCGCAGATCTTGGCCTCGGTCTCGGCATGGACGAACTCGACCAGCCGCTTCCAGGCGACCTCATGCTCGGGCGCATAGAAACCGGGGCAGCCAGGCGTGATGCGGCCCTCCGCGCTGACGCAGGTCATCTCGATGTAGAGGAGACCGGCGCCGCCCTTGGCCCGTTCGGCGTAATGGGCGAAATGCCAGTCAGTCGGACAGCCGTCGACCGCTTTGTACTGCGCCATCGGCGAGACGACGACGCGGTTCTGCAGCGCCATGCCGCGCAGCCGGAACGGCGCGAACATCGGCGCGCGACGCAGATTGTTGCCGCCGGCGCCGGCCTGACGCTGGAACCATTCCTCGGCGCCGGCCAGCCATTCGGCATCGCGCAGCCGCAAATTCTCGTGACTGATGCGCTGCGAACGCGTCAAAAGCGAATAGTTGAACTGCACCGGATTGAGGCCGAGATAGCGCTCGACCTCTTCGAACCATTCGAGCGAATTGCGCGCCGCCGACTGCAGCTTCAGCACTTCGGTGCGGCGGGCGTCCTCATATTTGCGGAAGGCTGCTTCGAGGTCCGGTTCGGACTCGACATAGTCGGCCAGCGCCACCGCGCTTTCCAGCGCCAGCTTGGTGCCGGAACCGATCGAGAAATGCGCGCTCGCCGCCGCGTCGCCCATCAGCGCCAGGTTCTTGTAGGACCAGCGTTCGCACAAGACGCGCGGGAAATTGATCCACGCCGAGCCGCGGATATGATTGGCGTTGGTCATCAGCGCGTGGCCGCCGAGATGACGGGCAAAGATGCGCTCGCAGACGGCGATTGATTCCTGCTGCGACATCGCGCCGAAGCCGAAGCGCTGCCAGGTCTGCTCGCTGCATTCTACGATGAAGGTCGCGGTATCGCTGTCGAACTGGTAGGCATGCGCCCACACCCAACCATGCTCGGTTTTCTCGAAGATGAACGTGAAGGCGTCGTCGAATTTCTGGTGGGTGCCGAGCCAAACGAACTTGCATTTACGGATGTCGATATCGGGCTTGAACACGTCGACGAAGGTGCCCCGCGCTTTCGAGTTCAGCCCGTCGGCGGCGACAACCAGGTCGTGCGTCTCCATAAACGGCTTTGGATCGGCGATGTCGGTTTCGAAGACCAGCTTGACGCCGAGCTCGCGCGCCCGCCGTTGCAGCAGGGTGAGCAGCCGCTTGCGGCCGATGCCGCAAAAGCCATGACCGGTCGAGACCGTTCGCACGCGGTCATGGATGACGGCGATGTCGTCCCAATAGGCGAAATGCTTGCGGATCCAGACGGCGCTGACCGGGTCGTTTTTGGTCAGGTTCTCCAGCGTTTCGGCCGACAGCACGACGCCCCAGCCGAACGTATCATCGGCACGGTTGCGCTCGAATACCGTGACCTCATGCGCGGCATCCCTGAGCTTCAGCGAGATTGCAAAGTAGAGCCCGGCTGGTCCGCCACCGAGAACCGCAACTTTCATCGTGCGATCTCCTCTTCGCTTCTGTTTGTCGAGTTTACGCCTGAAGCAGATTAATTCAACCTTGAAGTTTCAGGATTGAAACAATCCGCCTCAGAAACCAAGCTTGCCGGCAGTCGGCTTGCGCTGGCCAGGGAAGCTCCGGGCTATTTCTCCGGGTTCTTCGGGCTCCACAGCACCGTCTCCGCATCTTTTTCATAGGCCATGCCATTGGGATAGCTGATCGCTTCCAACTGCAAGCCCCAGGGCGCCTGGAAGTAGAGGATAGTCTGGCCGGCGGCCGGGCCTTCGGTAACCGGCAGCGGCCCCATCCGCGTCTTGACGCCCTTGCCGTCAAGATAGGCTTTTGCGGCGGCGATGTCGTCGACATAGAAGGCGATGTGGAAGCCGCCTATGTCGCTGTTGCGAGGCGTCAGGTCCTTCTGGTCCGGCGCGGTGTATTTGAACAGCTCGATGTTCGACCCGTGTCCGCAGCGGACCAGGGTGATCTCCTCGATCACTGCCTTGGGATCGACGCCCAGCAGATCCTGCATGAACGTGCCCTTGTCGTCGGCGAACGGGCCGAACGACATCGCCTTCTTGCAGCCGACCACCTCGGTAAAAAACTCGACGGCCTGCTGCATGTCGGGGACGGTGACGCCGGTGTGGTCGTGGCCACGCATGCCGGGTATCGAATCAGCCGAGGCTGCTCCCATCGAGCCGGCCAGAGCGGCCGCAAGCATCGTGTTTCTGATTGCGTATTTCATTCCAGTTCTCCTCCGTTTCGCGAGCTGACTTGTCGGCGCACGTCCGAGGCCCGCTCTTCGGTGTGCGAGTAGGAATGTGTTCATGCCGGCGCCTTTGCGGCGGGAAGCAGCCAGGCGTCATCGATCTCGGGCAGCGGAATGGCGGCGAGGAGGTCGCGCGTGTAAGCCTGCTGCGGCTTCTCGAACAAAGTATCCGTCGCACTGGCTTCGACGATCGCGCCTTCGCGCATGACGATCACTTGCCGGCAGAGCCGCCGGATCACCGACAGGTCATGGCTGATGAAGGCAACGGTCAGGCCCATCTCGGCGGCGAGTTTTTCCAACAGCGTCAGGATCTGTGCCTGGGTCGACACGTCGAGGCCTGAGACGATTTCGTCGGCTAGCACGAATTTCGGCGACAGCGCCAGCGCGCGGGCAATGCCGACGCGCTGGCGCTGGCCGCCCGACAATTCATGACGATAGCGGCTGGCGAAGCCTTGCGGCAGGCCGACGCGCTGAAGCGCTTCAGCAACTCGGGCTTTCAGATTGTCGCCGAGGCCATTCTGTTTGAGTGGTGCGGCGATGATGCTGGCGATGGTGCGGCGTGGGTTAAGCGACGACATCGGGTCCTGGAAGATCATCTGCAGATTGCGGCGTACGGGCCGCAGCTCCGCCTCTGGCAGATGCGTGATGTCGCGGCCGTCGAAGCTGACGCTGCCGGCGCTGGGCTCCAGCAGACGCACCAGCGCGCGGCCGAGCGTCGATTTCCCCGACCCGGATTCGCCGACGATGCCGGTCACCGATCCCCTGGGCAGATCGAAGTCCAGGCCTTTCAGGATCTCGGCCAACGGAGCGCGGCCAAACAACGGCTTGCGCGTCATGTCGGGTAAGGCAACCTTCAGCCCGCGCACGGAAAACAGCGGCTCAGCCATGCGGGTGCCTCCAGGCCTGGTCGGCGGCGGCGATCTCCGCGGCTAGCCCGGCCAGTACCGCCTCGTCCACGGGTTTCAGCGAAGCGAGGGGATCGGTGTAGCGCGGCGTCGCGGCCATCAGCGCCCGCGTATAGGGGTGCTGCGGGGCAGCGAAGAGAGCAGCCGTCTCGGCCTCCTCCACCACCTTGCCGGCGTAGAGCACTGAAACTTTCTGGCTGATCTTGGCGACGACGCCGAGATCGTGGGTAACGAACAGGATCGCCGTGCCATGCTCGCGCTGCAACGCAGCGATCAAGCGCAGGATCTGTTTCTGTACGGTGACGTCGAGCGCCGTCGTCGGCTCGTCGGCGACGATCAGCCTTGGCTCGGCGGCGAAGGCGGCGGCGATCAGCACGCGCTGGCGCATGCCGCCGGACAGCTCGTGCGGATAGCATTTGAGGACACGCTCGGGGTCGCGGATCTGCACCTCGTCCAGCAATTGGCGGATGCGTGTATCGGCCTTCTCACCGCTCCAGGCGAGGATGCGCACCAGCCGGTCGGTCATCTGTGGGCCGATTCGCCGTGACGGATTGAGCGCGGTCAGCGGGTCCTGCGGGATCAGCGCGGTGCGCGCGCCGATCAGCGTGCGCCTTGCCTTCGGCTGAAGCTTGCCGAGGTCCTCGCCCTCGAGCAGCATGTCGCCTTCGACAATGCGCACGCTGGGTGGCAGCACGCCGAGCACCGCCTTGCCGATCATCGTCTTGCCGGCGCCGCTCTCGCCGACCAGCGCGCGGACCTCGCCGGGTTGAACGGAAAGCGATACCGAGCGCAACACGCGCAAGCCATTAGGCAGCACCGCGCTAAGGTCGCGTATGTCGAGGCAGGATTTCGCCAGCGCGTTCATCGCAGCACCGGATCGAAACGTGCCCTGAGACCTTCGCCGAACTGGCCGAACGACAGCACCGTAAGGATCAGGGTGACCAGCGGGAACACCAGCACCCACCAGGCCTGATGGACCGACAAGCGACCCTCTGCGATGATGCCGCCCCAGGTCGGGTCGTCGGTCGAGATCGACAGATTGACGAAGGACAGGATCGCCTCAACGATGACGGCAATGCCCATCTCCAGCGACAGCAGCGCCACGATCGACGGCACCACATTGGGCAGCACTTCGCGCAGCATGATGCCGATGCGGCCGTAACCGGCGATGCGGGCGTTCTCGACATAGTCCATGCGCGACTGGCCCATCGTCTCGGCGCGGATCACCCGGCAGAAGCGCGTCCAGTCGATGACGGCAATGGCAATGATAACCGAGCTCAAGCCGGTGCCGAGCACTGCGACCAGAAGGATGGCAAACAGCACCGGGGGAAACGCCATCCAGACATCGACGATACGCGAGATGATGCGGTCGGCCCAGCCGCCGAAATAGCCGGCGATCAGCCCCAGCGTCGAGCCGACCAGGCAGGCGGCAAGGGCTGCCGCGAAGGCGACGATGAAGGCGATGCGGGCACCGAAGATCAGCCGTGACAGAAGATCGCGGCCGAGGCTGTCGGTGCCGAGCCAGTAGCCGGGCTCAGCATCGCTCAGCCAGAACGGCGGCAGCCGCTCCAGCATCAAATCCTGCGCCAGTGGGTCCTGCGGCGCGACCAACGGCGCAAAAATCGCGGCCAGCAGCGCAATCAGCAGCCAACCGCCGGCCAGCCACAGGCGTGCCCGCGAGCCATGTCTTGAAATGCGGGCCTCATCCACGGCGCAGCCTCGGATTAAGCAGCGCATATATCATGTCCACGCTGAGGTTGATCAGCACGAACAACAGCGCGAACACCAGCACGATGCCCTGGATCAGCGGCAGGTCGCGGTTGATGACGGCATCGATCGCCATGTTGCCGAGACCCTCATAGGAAAATAGCCGCTCGACGATGACCGTGCCGCCGATCAGGAAGGTGAACTGCACGCCGACCAGAGTGAGCGTCGGCAGGGCGGCGTTCTTCAACGCCTCGCGCAGGATGACCTGCGTTTCCGAAAAGCCCTTTACCCGCGCCAACACGACATAGTCGAGGTCGAGCACTTCCTTCAACGACTGTTTCAGCAGCTGCGAGATGATTGCGGCGAGTGGCAGCGCCAAAGCCACGGCCGGCATCAGCATATGCGCCAGCAGGTCCTTGGTCAGGTCGAAGCGCAGCCGCACGATGCTCTCGAACAAATAGAACTGCGTGACGAAGGGCAGATCGAGCTGCGGCGACACCCGGCCGGAAATGTCGAAAACCGGCACCAGCACGCCGAACAGAAGGATCAGCACCAAACCCCACAGGAAATCGGGAATCGAGAGCGCCGCACCGCTGGCGATGTCGATGCCAGCCTCGACTGCGGTGCCGCGTTCGCGCGCGCCGAGGATCGCCGTCGTGCCGCCGATTGCCAGCGCCATCAAGAGCGCGACGATCGCGAGTTCCAGCGTCGCCGGCAGGCGGTTGAGGACCAGGCCCAGAACATCCTGCCGGAGCGAAATCGAGGTGCCGAAATCGCCCCTGACGACACCTGCCAGCCAGATGAAAAATTGCTGGACGATGGTCTTGTCCAGCCCGTAAAGCGCGCGCAGACGCGCGATGTCGGCATCGGTTGCACCGGGCGGCAGCATCATCGCGATCGGATCGCCTGGCGCGACACGGATGACGACGAAGACGACGACGGCCACGCCGAACAGCGTGATCGCCATCGTCAGAAGACGGATCAGGAATCTTTGCAGCAGCATGGTCGCCCGTGACAGAAAATGCGCGCCGTCATTCCGGACGGCGCGCGGCAAGCCGAAGACTGTCTCAGGCCGGGCTCATCAGCGCCGGCAACAGCGCGCCCGACACATGCTGCACGACATTGACGCCCTTGGCATGCACGATCGGCTGCGCATACTGGATCAGCGGCAGGACATAGGCCTGCTCGGCAATGTACTTGTCGACGGCCTTCCAGCCGGCAATGCGCTTGGCCTCGTCCTTCTCGCCCCACAGCGGGTTGATCATGTCGATCAGATCCTGACTGTCCCACACCGAATGCGGGCTCGGGCCATACATGGCAAAGCCGGTCGAGGTGGTCGGGTCGCCGATGGCGTTGCCCCAATTGTAGAAGGCGGCCGGCGCCAGCTTGTCGGCGGCGCGCAACTCATAGTGCTTGGCGATCTCGTAGACCTCGATCGTCGCCTCGATGCCGACCTTGCGCCACATGCCTACGATCGCCTGGATCATCTCGTAGTCCTTGGGCTTGAAGCCCTTGGTCGTCTGTATCGTGAACTTGACCGGCTTTTCCGGCGAATAGCCGGAGGCGGCCAGCAATTCCTTGGCCTTTTCCGGGTTATGCTCGGCTTTGATCGACGCATCGTAGGCGGCGTATTCCGGCGTCTCCAGCGTATCGATGGGCTGGCCGTAACCGCGCAGCAGCCGGTCGACCAAAAGCTTTTTATCGACCGCCATCACCGCTGCCTGGCGCACGTTCTTGTCCAGCATCACGTCGATGTCGTTGAAGAAGATCATGCCGATGTCGGAAACATTCTTGCATGAGCCGGTAAGTCCGTCCTTGGCGATCAGGCGGTCATATTCCTCATAGGGGATTTCGAGAGTCACCTGCGAGGAGCCGGACTCGATCTCGGCGACGCGGCTCGCCGCATCGGTGACGAACTTGATGGTTACGTTTTCGAAGGCCGGCTTGCCGCCCCAGTAGTTCGGGTTGGCCTTGAGCCGCAGGAAGGCGTTGCGCTCGAATTTGTCGACCATATAGGGCCCGGTGCCGATCGGGGCTTTCTCAAAACCCTCGGCGCCGACCTTTTCGTAATAGGCCTTCGGCATGATGTAGCCGGTGAGGAACGACATCCATTTGAAATACACCGGGTCGAATTGCACGACGTCGCCGGTGATCTTGTTGCCGTCGATCTTGAAGTTGTTGACGTTCTTCCAGACGAATTGGATCGGGTTGCCGGTCTTTTCATCGCCCGCCCGCTGCAGCGACCAGACCACGTCTTCGGCCGTGAATGGCGAACCGTCATGCCAGGTGACGCCCTCGCGCACCGTCATCATGATCTTGCTGCGATCCTCGTTCCAGCCCCATTCGGTGAGCAGGCCGGGCGCGAAAGAAAGATCCGGCTTCTGCGGGATGAACTGGTCGAACACCGATTGGTAGAGACCCTGGATGGTCGGGTTGACCGCCGAAGGCCCGGTGGTCGGGTCCCAGGACGGTAGGTTGACGTTGTAGGCGATAGTCAGTTCGCCGGCAGCCTTGGCGATTTGCGGCAGGCCGAGCGCCGTGGCGCCAAGTGCGGCCGCGCCGTATCCGAGCAATTCTCGTCTGTTGATTGTCATGGTCGTTCCCCTGTTGCTTTTATGCGCGGTGTCGTTGTCAATCGGTGGGTTCAGGCTCCTTGGGCAACCGCGCCTTGTCCTCCTTCACCCTGGATGAAAAATGGAGCCTACCTCCCGCCAAGTTGTTGTGCGAGCATGAAGCCCGACGCCGCCCCGGTGCCGGCGCCCGGCCATGTTGCCGCCCCGGTCAGGTGCAGATTGCCGATCGGCGTGTTCCAGCCGGCGTAACCGCGCGCCGGCCGGAACAGGAAATTCTGCGCCAGATGATGGCTGCCGCAGACCTGGTCGCCGCCGACCAGGTTGGGATTCTCGCGTTCGAGGTCGATGGGCGAGAACACGGCGCGGCCGAGGATCTTCCGGCGAAGGCCGGGCGCATAGCGCTCGATAATGTCGAGGACGCGCTCGGCGTAGTGCTCCCTAGCCTCGTCCCAGTGGGCCGGCGCGATCATGCCCGCCGCATCGCCCACAATCTCGGCCGGCAGCATGCGCACCTGAACCCAGAGCACATGCTTGCCGTCCGGCGCGCGCGACGGATCGACCGCCGTCGGCTGGCCGACGACCAGCACCGGCTCGTCCGGCAGCATGCCTGCCATCGCCTGCTGATAGGTTCGCGACATGGCGTCGAGCGAAGGCGAGAGATGCACATAGGCGAACTGCCGAAGCTCGGCGCCGGCGCGCCAGTCCGGCAAATCGTCGAGTGCCAGATGGATCATCATCGTGCCCGGCGCGTGGCGGAATTTTTTCATGGCCGTGTCGAAGCCGGCGTCGCCCGATCCATTGGGCAACAGTTTCCCGGTCAGCGCCTTGGGTGCGACACCGGCGATGACGGCCCTGGTGGCGGTGTGAGTCTCGCCGGAAGCGAGCCGCACGCCGGTCGCCTTGCCGGCCGAAACCGTGATCTCGGCAACATCAGCCCCAGTGACGATCTTGCCGCCGGCGGCCGTGAGCATGCCCGACAAAGCGCGGATGATCGTGTCGGCGCCGCCTCTGCCGAGCAGCATGCCGAAGCACTGGTTGGCCATGGATTCGAGGTAAGGAAATACCGCGCCGCCAGCGATGTCAGGCGCGAAATCGAGATGCATGCCCCAGGTGGCCAGCGTCGCCCTGACATGCGGTGACTCGAAAGTCTGCTCGAGCCACGCGCGGGGTGAGGAAAGCAGTAATCGGCCGGTATCGAGCGCGCCGCCAATACCCTTCTTGCGCCAGAGCTTCCAGGCCGTGCCGGCGAGCGCACGCCCACTCATCGGCGAGCCCAGCAGCCGGAACAGATGCTCGGCCTCCGCCGGGAATGCCGCAACCAGACGGCGCCATGTGGCTGCGTCGGTCGCGGAGAAGGCGGCCATCCGTCCAGTGGTCTTCTCCAGGTCGCTGCTGACGCCGAACCAGCGACCGTCGGGGAAGGCGCTGGCAAAACAGTCGGCCACCGGCACGAATTCCAGCCCGTAGGTTTTCAATTCATTTGCATATTTCTTGTGAAAGGCCGAGCCGGCGAACAGGCCCAGATTCATTGCGCCGAAATCGTGCCGGAAGCCTGGAAGCGTGAATTCGCGCGTCTGGATGGCGCCGCCGATCATTGGATTGCGTTCGAAAACCGCTGTTTTCCAGCCTTTGAGCGCCAGATGCGCGGCGCATGCCAGACTGTTGTGGCCTGCCCCGACAAATATGGCGTCGAACTCGCTCACGCCCCGTCCCATTTCCTTTATGCTTAAAGATAATTGCAGATGCATATGTTTTCGTCTAGTAGGATATTAAGGGCCGCGAGAGCCTTCAGAACCATCGAGAAAGAGGGAACAGAGACCATGGACACACAACAACTCCTCGGCGACGTCGCCGGCCAGCTTCTTTCAGGCGCCATCCAGGTGGTCGACCTGACGGCGCCGCTCGGGCCCAACACGCCGCTGATTAAGCTGCCGCCGGAGCTGGCGGTGGACACGCCGAAGGTCGAGATCCACGCCATCTCCCACTATGACAAGAACGGTCCGTGGTGGGCCTGGAACTGGCTGAAGCTCGGCGAACACTCGGGCACGCATTTCGACGCGCCGCAGCACTGGATCACCGGCAAGGATTATCCGGACGGTGCCACCGACACCATTCCGGTTCAGAATTTCGTCGGCCCGGTCAATGTCATCGACTGCTCGAAGCAAGCCGCCGCCGATCACGACTTCCTGCTCACCGTCGACCACATCAAGGCCTGGGAAGCCAAACATGGCGCTATCAACGCGGGCGAATGGGTGGTGATGCGCACCGACTGGTACAAGCGCAACGGCTCGGAAGCCGAGTTCCTCAACGCCAATGAGACCGGACCGCACACGCCCGGACCGACGGCCGAGGCCATCCAGTATCTGATCAGCAAGGACATCAAGGGCTGGGGCAGCGAGACGATCGGCACGGATGCTGGCAAAGCAGGGGGAATGGAGCCGCCATTCCCGGCGCACAGCCTGATGCACAAGGCCAACCGCTATGGGCTCGCCAGCCTGTGCAATCTCGACCGGCTGCCGCCGAAGGGCGCGATCCTGATCGCCGCACCGCTCAAAATCGAGCACGGCACCGGCAGCCCGATCCGCGCACTGGCGCTTGTGCCGAGACAATAGGGCAACTGGCGGTCTTCGGGAGAAGATCATGCTTGCAGGCAATGCTGTGGTGACGAGTTGGGAGCGGCAGTCTTGCAAGGCTGCTCTACGGCGCCCTCCCCTGTCCTGCCGGACATCTCCCCCACTTAGGGGGAGATTGGCAGTTTCGGTGCCCCGCTCATTCCTGCGACGTTGGAGAGTGGCGAAGGCCGCGGTGACAGCCGATCTCCCGCCAAGTGCGGGAGATGTCCGGCAGGACAGAGGGGGGCGCGAAGAAACGCCAATCCACACAAATGAATTCCACCTTCCGCTCACCCGGAGCAACCCTCGATGAGCGATATCGATCACATCATCGTCGGTAGCGGCATCAACGCGTTGGTTTGCGCGGCGATGCTTGGCGGCAAGGGGGCGAAGGTGCTGGTGCTCGAGCGCAACGACCGCATCGGCGGCTGCATGCGCACCGAAGAAATCACCGCGCCCGGCTTCATCCACGACGTGATGGCGACGACCTTTGTCCTGTTCATCACCTCGCCGGCCTATGCGGCGCTGGGCAAGGATCTGGCGCGGCACGGCCTGGAGTTTTGCAACACCTCCACGCCGACCGGTGTGCTGCGCCCGGACGGCAGCCATGCCGTCCTGCGCACCGATCGTATCGCCAATGTAGCGGCGATCAATGCGCTTGCCGCGGGCGACGGCGACCGGCACGCAAACGATGTCGGCGAGATCGAACGCAATGCTGGCCTGCTGTTCGGTCTGCTCGGCGGCAGCCTGTGGTCTTACCCGACGGCAAAGCTGCTCGCGGGCGAAGCCTGGCGGCGCGGCCCGCGTGGCCTTGCCGCCTTTCTCGGCAGCGCGCTGGTGCCAGCGCGCGGTTGGTTGGAAAGCACCTACCAGTCGGAAACCATGCGCGCGCTGTGGGCGCCCTGGGTGCTGCATGCCGGCCTTGGGCCTGAGGACGCGTTCTCCGGCCAGATCGCCAAGGTCATCGCCTTCGCGCTTGAGGCGGCCGGCGCGCCGATTGTCAAGGGCGGCGCCAGGAATCTGCTGTCTGCCTTCGAAGCCCTGATCAGGGAACGTGGCGGCGAAATCCGCACCGGCGCCGACGTGGCGGCTATTGTCCAAGGCGGAGGCCGCGCCGCCGGCGTGCGGCTGGCTTCGGGCGAAACGATCAGCGTGAACCAGAGCGTCATCTGCTCGGTCACGCCGACCCAGCTTTACGGGCGGCTGCTCGGCGGCGCGGTTTCAAAAGCCGACGTCGAGGCAGCGCAAAAATACCGCTACGGCAAGGGCAATTTCCAGATCCACTATGCCTTGGACAAGCCGCCGGCATGGCGCAGCGAGGGCCTGGACAAGGTCGCGCTGCTGCATCTGACACCGGGGCTCGACGGCGTGTCGAAGGCCTGCAACGAGGCCGTGCGCGGCCTGCTGCCGGAGGTGCCGACCATCTGCGTCGGCCAGCCGCACGCGCTCGACCCGTCGCGCTGCCCGGACGGCAAGGCGATCCTGTGGCTGCAACTGCCCGAGGCGCCACGCCATATCAAGGGCGATGCCGCCGGCAAACTGCAAACACCGGCAGACGGTCGCTGGACCGAGGCGCTGCGCGAAGCCTACGCCGACCGTGCCGAAGCGATCCTCGCCAGCCATATCGATGGGTTCAAGAACAGCGTCATCGCGCGCCGCGCCTGTTCGCCGGCTGACCTGGAAGCGATGAACATCAATCTGGTCGGCGGCGACCCCTATGGCGGTTCCTCGACCATCGACCAGTCGTTTCTGTGGCGGCCGCTCAAGACGAGCCGCAATCACGAAACCGGGGTCAGGGGTCTCTACCACATCGGCGCCTCGACCCATCCGGGTGCGGGCTTGGGCGGCGGCTCCGGCTTTCTCCTGGCGGGGAGGCTGTGATGGAACAGAAGGTTGAAAAACGCCAGCGCATCTCGACTTTGGGCCAGATCGGCCTGCAGCAGTTCGCGCCCTATCTGATGAACCGCATCATGGGCCGCTACAACGCCACGCTGCGCGACAATTTCCGCAAGCAAGGCCTGACCATTCCGCAGGTGCGCACGCTCGCCGTGTTGTCGGTCACCGATGGCGTCACCGTCAACGATCTCTCGGTCTATACCGTCATCGAGCAGTCGACCTTGAGCCGCACGCTCGACACGCTGGAGGGGCAAGGGTTTGTTCGGCGCGAGCAGGGGGTCACCGACAGCCGTATCCGCCATGTGTTCCTGACCGACGATGGCCGCGCCGAGTTCGCGCGCGCCTGGCCGGCCATGCACGATGCTTTCGAGGCAATGTTCGACGATGTCGACGATGCCGAATACGCGGCGCTGATCGCGACATTGCAGAAGATGCTGAAGAACATTCACAAGCACGACATCTAAGCTTACGCGCCGCCGGATCCCGGCGGCAACGGAAGGAGTCCAAAATGGCCGAACGGTCTTTTGCCAAGGAAGTCGAAAAGCTCAGGCTCGGCGCCGGCGAGGAGTTTTCCGGCGAAGGCATTCTCGCCATCACCAAGGCGCTGCTGCAATGCGGCGTCGGCTATGTCGGCGGCTATCAGGGTGCACCGATCAGCCATTTGATGGACGTGCTGGCCGACGCGCAGGATATTCTGGGCGAGCTCGGCGTGCATTTCGAGGCGAGCGCCTCGGAAGCCACCGCCACCGCCATGCTGGCGGCATCGGTGCACTATCCGATCCGTGGCGCGGCCACCTTCAAGTCTACGGTCGGCACCAATGTCGCCTCCGACGCGCTCGCCAATCTCGCTTCCGGCGGCGTCACCGGCGGTGCATTGATCATCGTCGGCGAGGATTACGGCGAAGGCTCCTCGATCATGCAGGAGCGCAGCCACGCCTTCGCCATGAAGAGTCAGGTCTGGCTGCTCGACCCGCGCCCGAACCTGCCGTCGATCGTCAAGACGGTGGAGGACGGCTTCGAGCTGTCCGAGGTTTCCAACACGCCGGTCATGCTGCAGGTCCGCATTCGCTGCTGCCATGTCCACGGCCATTTCATCGCCAAGGACAACAAGCGCCCGGCGATGACGGTGGCCGATGCGCTCGAGGCGCCGCGCCGCGACACCGGCCGCATCGTGCTGCCGCCCGCGTCCTTCCTGCACGAGAAAGAAAAGGTGCAGAAACGCTGGCCGGCGGCGGTCGATTTCATCCGTACCAATAAGATCAACGAGTTTTTCGGCCCGGAGCACGGCTCGGTCGGCATCGTCATGCAGGGCGGCATGTACAATTCGGTCATCCGGGCGCTGCAGCGGCTCGGCCTCGCCGACACCTATGGCGACACCGACGTGCCGCTCTATGTGCTGAACGCCGTCTACCCGCTGGTCGATGACGAATTCCTGTCCTTCTGCGAAGGCAAGGACGCCGTGCTCGTCGTCGAGGAAGGCCAGCCCAACTACATCGAACAGGCCTTTGCCGCGATGCTGCACAAGGCCGGCCGCGGCACCAAGCTCGTTGGCAAGGAACATCTGCCTATGGCCGGCGAATATACCGGCCAGGTGATGCTCGACGGCATCGGATCGTTCCTGCGTGCCACCATCCCGCATCTGCTGCCAAGCGAGGTCCGCGCGCCCAACAAGATCGGCGACGGGCTCGACACCGCCGACCTGATCAACGTCGTCCCGGGCCGGCCGCCCGGCTTCTGCGTCGGCTGCCCGGAGCGGCCGATCTTCGCCGCCACCAAGCTGGTCGAGCAGGAGCTGGGCAAGCACCACATCGCCTCCGACATCGGCTGTCATTTGTTCTCGATCATGCCGCCTTTCGAGCTCGGTGCCACCACCATGGGCTACGGGCTGGGGCCGGCCTCGGCCTCGGCGTTCAACTCGCCCGATGCCAAGCGCCGCTCGATCTCCTTCGTCGGCGACGGCGGCTTCTGGCACAACGGCCTGACGTCCTCGATCGGCAATGCCGTGTTCAACAAGAACGATGGCGTCATCGTCATCGTCGATAATTTCTATTCGGCGGCGACGGGAGGGCAGGATATCCTTTCCTCCCGCGCCGGCAACAAGACGAAGTCGACCAAGCATCCGATCACCGAGGCGGTGAAAGGCATGGGCGTCAAATGGCTGCGCCACATCGACCGCACCTATGATGTGACCAGGATGCAGGACACGCTGCGCGAGGCGCTGACGACGGACGAGAAGGGCCCGAAAGTCATCGTCGCCTCGTCCGAATGCATGCTCAACCGCCAGCGTCGCGAGAAGCCTTTGGTCGACAAGGCGATCAAGGGCGGTGAGCGGGTCGTCAAGCCGAAATTCGGCGTCGACGAGGACATCTGCACCGGCGACCATGCCTGCATGCGGCTCTCCGGCTGTCCGTCGCTGTCGGTGAAGTCGCTCGATGACCCGCTGCGCGACGATCCGGTGGCGCATATCGACCAGAGCTGCGTCGGCTGCGGCAATTGCGGCGAGGTTGCCGATGCGGCGGTGCTGTGCCCATCCTTCTACCGCGCCGACGTGGTGCATAATCCAAGCCGCTGGGACCGTTTGCTTGAAGCCGCGCGGCGCGCCACGATCCGCCTCTTGCAGCGCCGCCGCGAAAGCCGGCGGCTGATATTCGCCGATGCTTGACGCTGTCCCATCAACCCGTTCCAAGGCCGGCGCGCTGGACGACGGGCGCATCATAAAGCTTGCCGTGCTGGCGGTTGGCGGCCAGGGCGGCGGCGTTTTGGCCGACTGGATCACCGACGTCGCCGAGCGCAACGGCTACGTCGCCCAATCGACCTCGGTTGCCGGCGTCGCCCAGCGCACCGGCGCCACCATCTACTATGTCGAAATGTGCCGCGACACCGGCCGGCTGCCGGTCTTCGCGCTGTCGCCGTCGCAGGGCGACGTCGATATATTGATCGCCGCCGAACTGATGGAAGCCGGCCGCGCCATCATCCGCGGGTTCGTCACGCCGGAGCGCACCACGCTGATCGCCTCGTCGCACCGCATCGCAGCGGTCTCCGAGAAGATCGAACCCGGCGACGGCCGCGCATCGTCCTCGAAGGTGCACGCCACGGCTGAAGCCGCGGCCAAGCGCTTCATCGCCTTCGACATGGAGAAGATCGCCGTCGATAACGGCTCGATGATCTCGGCCAGCCTGCTCGGCGCGCTGGCCGGGTCCGATGCCTTGCCGTTCACACGCGAGAGCTATGAGCAGGCCATCGGCGCCGGCGGCCGCGGCGTCAAGGCAAGCCTCGCCGCCTTCGCCGCCGCCTACGATCGGGCGCGCGCCATCGCGAGTGCGCCTTCGGGCGACAAGACTGCACAGCCGGCGGCCGCTGAAACCCGCTCGGCCGCGGCGACAAATGTCAGCGGGCCGGAAAGCCTGTTGAAGGGCTGGCAACAACTGGCGGCGCGCGTCGCTGCTTTGCCTTTACCCGTGCACGACATGGCGCTTCGCGGCCTGAAAAAAGTCGTCGACTACCAGGACGTCGCCTATGGCGGCGAGTATCTCGACCGGCTCGACCGGGCGGTCGTCCTGGACAATGCCGAACATGACTACGTGCTGTCGATCGCCGCGGCCAAGCATCTGGCCAACGCCATGTGCTACGACGACATGATCCGCGTCGCCGATCTGAAGACACGCTCGACGCGCGACCAGCGCGTACGCCGCGAAGTCGGTGTCAAGCAAGGCTCAGTCCTGCAGGTGACCGAATATTTCCATCCGCGCATCGAGGAATTCTGCGGCACGCTGCCGGCCGGGCTCGGCAGCTACATCGAGGACCGGCCGAAGCTCGCCGCCTTTCTCGACCGCCGCATCAATCGCGGCCGCCACATCCGCACCGACAGTTTCGCCGGCTTTGCCGCTTTGTGGTTCATCGGCGGCTTGCGCCGCTGGCGCCGCCGCCTGCTGCGTCACAAGGTCGAGACCGCGCATCTCGATCGCTGGTATGCGCTGGCGCTGGGCCAAGTCGGCCAAGACTACGCGCTTGGTACGGAGATCCTCAACTGCCGCCGGCTGATCAAGGGTTACAGCGACACCCACGCCCGCGCGCAGTCGAAATTCGACCGGGTGCTGTCGGCGCTCGACCTGGTCAAGGGCCGCCCGGACGCCGCCGACTGGATCCGGCGCCTGCGCGAAGCGGCGCTGAAGGACGAGAAGGGCGACATGCTCGACGGCGCGCTGAAGACCGTGGCGTCGCTGGGCGACAATCCGGTGAGGTGAGGCGCTCCTTCGACCCGGCTGCAACTCAGTCTGTCGTCCATGTCGCCTTCGACGCGGCAGTCTACGAAGGGCACCCTGGAAATCCGGACTGCCCGACGTGTCGGTTACGGACATGGATTTCGCTTATTTGGGCTTGCGTCCAAATAACTTTCTAACAGACAGGCTAAATTTGCCGGCAATTCCAAGGATAACTGGTGCCGCTTGCGTGACTCGAACACGCGACCCCATCATTACGAATGATGTGCTCTACCAACTGAGCTAAAGCGGCCCGGGAAGCCGTGCTTCCAAGATGGGCTGGGTGATAGACGCAACCGGCCGCGAATTCAAGATGGCTGCGCGAATTCAGGACGAGCAATTCGTCTCCGTCCCAGGCCGGGCGCAAGGGCAGCCGCCGCGCCGATGCGATGCCGTATCGGCAGGCCGCCCCGTCCGTCACGTCGGGGCCGTGACGGAAAAATCAGCGAAAAAGGTTGATTTCTTTACCGAAAACCGCCGAAATGAGCTTTGTATCCCTCGGCAAGGCAGAATGCAGCCGCTCGCTTGTTGATTGATTGGTCGCCTGCGGCTAACGATCATGACAATGTGAGTGGAATTGCAGAGGGAATTCGTTTGGACGCGATCGAAAAAGCGATCCGCAACGCCTTTGAGAAAGGCAATGCCGACGACCGGGCGTTTCGCGAGCGGGTCTACCGATCGGCTTTCGCGGCACTCGACCGTGCCCTGCAGGCCAATCCAAACGTCACCGTGGAAGTCGCCATCAAGCGCCGCAAGGCGGTCCAGGCGAAGATCACCGAAATCGAATCGGAATTCCTGCCGGCGGTTACCGACGTCGCCGCGCCGACCGACAGTTTGGAGGCAGCACCGGAGGTGGAGCCTCCGGCCGAAGCCGAGCCCGCGCCGTCGCCCGATGTCGTCGTTGACGGTCCGCCGCAGCCGCCCGAATCCGATGCGCCCCGGTCGCGCGTCCTGCCGGTCGTCCCGGACATAATGCCCGATGCGCCTGTTCCCGAGGCGCCGGTGATCGACATGGGGGCCTCGGCTCCGACCGAAGCCGAAACCGACGACGCGGAAGTGACGCCCGACCGCGACGACCGGCGGGCGAGGCGGCGGCGCCTGCCTTTGACCGCGATCTTCTTCGGCGTGACGCTGCTCGCAGCCGCCGGCATCGGCCTTTATTTCGCCAACCAGACCGGCGTCTTCAAATCGGCGACCGAACTCGACACGGCGCCGCCGGAAGCGCCGCCAACGGTCGACGGCGATGATTTCACGCCGGACAACACCGCTTCGCCGCCAAAGCAGGGCGAGGCGGACCAGGCGCGCGACTGGATCAACGTGTTTTCGCCGGGTGACCCGACGCAGGTCAATGCACCGTCGGACGCCAAGGCCGACGTTATCCAGGACGAAAGCGGTTCCTTCCTGCGCATCCGCTCGGGTGCATCCGGTTCGGCCATCAGCTTCGACGTCGGGCAAGGCGCGCTGGAAAAACTCGCCGGCAAGCATGCCACATTCGACATCATCGCGCGCTCCGAGGAGGGCCAGGAGACGCAGATTTCCGTCGATTGCAATTTCGGCGAACTCGGCGACTGCGGCCGCAAGCGCTATGCCGTCGGTCGCGAGCGCAATGAATATCTGTTCGACGTGCGCTTTCCCGACAAGCATCCGGGTGCTGCCGGCACCATCGCCATCAATTCCGACTTCGACAAGCAGGGCAAGTCGGTCGACATCTACGAGATTCGCGTCTCGGTCGTTCCGTAAAGCACGTCGCGTTCGGACGGGCCTCATGCGACGCAGTTTAGGTTCTTGTTTTGATGCATGTCGTTACCGCAAAACCGCTGCACGCTTTTGCGCGACATGCATTAACTATCGAGCAGCGCCTGCAGCGTCTCGATGCGGTCGGCTTCCGCCGCCGGCTTGTCCCAGCGCAGCCGCGAAATGCGCGGAAAGCGCATGGCGACGCCGGATTTGTGCCGCGTCGAACGGTTGAGCCCTTCGAACGCCACCTCCAGCACCAGGCCCTGTCTGCGATCGGCCCGTACCGAGCGCACCGGGCCAAAGCGCTCAATCGTATTGTCGCGGACATATTTGTCGATTTGCCTCAGTTCCTCGTCGGTGAAGCCGAAATAGGCTTTTCCCACCGGCACCAGCTCCTCCGATCCTTCCGGCCCGGACCAGACGCCGAATGTGTAGTCGGAATAGAAGCTCGAGCGTTTGCCGTGGCCGCGCTGGGCGTACATCAGCACGGCGTCGACCGTGTGCGGATCGCGCTTCCATTTGAACCACGGCCCCTTCGGCCGCCCGGCCACATAGGGCGAATCCCAGCGCTTCAGCATGACGCCTTCGATGACCGGATGCAGCGGCTTGCGGCGCAATTCCTCCAGCGCCTGCCAGGTGGTGAATGCGACCAGCGGCGACAGATCGAAGCGACTCGGATCGAGTGTCCTGACGAAGGCCTCGAGCCGGCCGCGTCGTTCGCGGAAGGGCAATCCCCGCACATCCTCGTCACCAATCTGCAGCGCATCGTAGCAGCGCATGAAGGCGGGGTATTGCTGCTGGATCTTGGGTGACACGCTCTTGCGGTTCAGCCGCTGCTGCAGGTCCGAGAACGTGCCCGTCGCCTGCCTGGGGTCACCGACCAGAAGCTCGCCGTCGAGGGAGCCTGAAAAATCCATCGCCTCGGCAAGATCCGGAAAAGCGCCGGAGACATCGTCACCGGTGCGCGAATAGAGCCGGCGAATGCCGCCTTCGCAAACCGCCTGGACGCGGATGCCGTCCCATTTCCATTCGGCCGCGTAGTCGGCCGGGTCGAGCTTTTCGAGGTCGCCGTCGCCGACGGCGTTCGACAGCATCACTGGCCTGAACAGCGCCAGCGCCGTCTTCCTGGGTTTTTCCGCCTTGCCCTCCAGCCAGGCGAACAGAGCCGCATAAGGCGGCGTCAGCCCGTGCCAGAGTTCCTCGATCTCGGCGATATCGACCTTGCCGAAATCGGCCAGCGCCTGCTTGGCGAGCCGCGCCGAGACACCGATGCGCAGGCCGCCGGTGACCAGCTTTATGATGGCAAAGCGCGCGGACGTGCTGGCGCTGTCGAGCAGCCGGGCCAGCACCTGCGGCCCGTCGGAACGGCTTGCCGCCTGCAGCTTGGCCACCACCTCGGCCAGCGTCGGCGCGTGGTTCGCAATATCGAGAGGCGATTGCGGCCAGACCAGCGACACGGTCTCGGCCAGGTCGCCGACATAGTCGTAGGAATAGCCGAACAGCACGGGATCCATGCGCTCGATCACCAGCGTGCGCAGCATTGCCGGCTTGACCGCGGCGATGGAAAGATCGCCGGTAATGGCCGCCAGCGCCAGCCCGCGATCCGGATCCTCGACGCTGCGGAAATAGTCGGTCAAAAGCGTCAGCTTGCCGTTGCGCGACGGCGTCAGCACCAGCCGGTCGAGAAGCTCGGCGAAGCGGTTCATGAGCGGAGCGCCAAGGGGGGAAGTTTGCGATCCTTCGCGCCCCCCTCTGTCCTGCCGGACATCTCCCCCACGAGGGGGGAGATCGGATGTCGCGACTGGTTTCGCCAATCTCGAACGTCGCTGGAATGAGCGCGGCGGCGAAGAAGCCAATCTCCCCCCTTGCGGGGGAGATGGCCGGCAGGCCAGAGGGGGGTGTGAAGGATCGCGGCGCCCGCGATTGGTGGTTCAACAATTGCCATCAATCGCCCTCGTCCTCATAGCCGACGAGATGCAGCGGCCTGGCGGCGATGCCTTCGAGTTCGCACCAGCGCACCAGCGCCTCCTCGCGGCCATGCGTCACCCAGATTTCTTCCGCGCCGGTCTCCTTGATCGTTGCTGTCAGCTCGTCCCAGTCGGAGTGATCGGAGATAATCAGCGGCAGCTCGACGCCGCCCTGCTTGGCGCGCTGGCGGATGCGCATCCAGCCTGAGGCGAAGCACGACATCGGATCGGGAAAGCGCCGCGCCCAGCGATCGGCGAAGGCGGATGGCGGGCCGATGACGATGGCGCCGGCAAAGTCGCTTTTTTGGCCGGTCTCGACGGTCGCCGGTTCCAATGTGCCGAGATCTATGTCCTGGCTCTGGTAATATTCGCTGAGCTTGGCCAGCGCACCATGGATGTAGATCGGCTTTTCGTAGCCGGCATGGCGCAGCAGCCGCATGACACGCTGCGCCTTGCCCAGCGCATAAGCGCCGACCAGATGCGTGCGCTCGGGAAACTGTTCGGTCGATTTCAGCAGCCGGGCGATCTCTTCGGAATCGGGTGGATGGTGAAACACCGGCAGGCCGAACGTCGCCTCGGTGATGAAGACGTCGCACTGGAGCGGCTCGAACGGCTCGCAGGTCGCGTCGTTCTGGCGTTTATAGTCGCCGGACGCGACGATGCATGTGCCCTGATGCGCGACCTTGATCTGCGCCGAGCCCAGCACATGGCCGGCCGGGTGAAAGCTGACGGCCACACCGCCAAGCGCAATCGTCTCGCCGAGCACGGCGGCTTGCGTCGTTCCGGCAAAACCTTCGCCGTAACGCAGACCCATAATATCGAGCGTCTGCTGCGTCGCCATTACCGAGCGGTGGCCGGAGCGGGCATGGTCGGAATGGCCATGCGTGATCAGCGCCCGGTTGACCGGCCGCACCGGGTCGATGAAGAAATCGCCGGGCGGGCAATACAACCCTTCCGGCCGGGGATGAAGCAGGTCGCTGGCGCGCATGGCCCCAAGATAGGCGCTAATTCCGGCGCGGGAAGCCTGTTGTAAGTCACTGCTGACTCCAGCATAGAGCGCAAGCCGGGCTGCAAACACCCGGCGGAACTCGATCACGATGAAACCGCTCCAGACCTCGTCCGGCGATTTGACCGCCGACCGCCGCGCCGACTATGCCGAAATGCTCTATGCATCCGGCGATCATGCGGCAGCCGCGGAATTGCTGCTCGGCGCGCTCGAACTGGCGCCGCAATGGCCAGCCGGCTGGTTCCGCCTCGGCGAGATGCAGGAAGCGGCGGGCGCGCCCGATCGTGCCGCGCAGGCCTGGACGACGACACTGCGGCTCGACCCGGCGGACAGGCTCGGCGCGGTGCTCAAGCTGCAATTGATCGGCAGGGCAGCGGCTGCCCAGGCGCCGCCCAGCGCCTTTGTCGAGACGCTTTACGACCACTATGCCGAAAGCTTCGAGGGTGAGCTGGTCGACAGGCTCGGCTACCGTCTGCCCGAATGCCTCGACCGCGCCATCCGGGCAGCACGGCCGGGCCGGTTTTCGCTGGCGCTCGATCTCGGCTGCGGCACCGGCCTCATGGGCCAGAAGCTGCGGCCAATCGCCGATCGGCTGGAGGGTTACGACATCTCGGCCGGCATGCTGAGGCAGGCGCGCGCCAAAGGCCTCTACGATCTGCTCGTCAAGACGGACCTGCAGGATTTTTGCTATTCTGGCCCGAAAGCCGATCTGGTGACGGCGGCCGATGTGTTTATCTATGTCGGCGCACTCGACAGGGTGGTGAACAAGATTGCCGGAATGCTTGCCGGCGGCGGTCTGTTTGCGTTCTCCGTCGAGACGCTCCCGGGCGGAGAATCGTCTGACAGTGCCGGCTTCGCCCTGCAGCCGTCGCGCCGCTACGCGCATTCGCGAGGCTATATAGAGCGGGTTCTGGATGCCGACGGCTTTTCGGTCCTGTCGCTGCAGGCAACGATCATCCGGCAGGATCGCCGCGAACCGGTCGAAGGGCTGGCCGTAGTGGCAAGCTTGCTTTCCGGCAGCGTAAAATCTGGCTAAGACTTCTGCCGCTGCGCATGAGAAGCCGCAGCGGCGAAAGACAAGGAGCACGTTCATGCGCTGGAACATGACGGTCTTGGCATCTTGCCTGGCGATGGCCGGCTGCGTCGGCAATTCGATGTCCGAACGGCAGGACGAAAACGTCCAGTCCTCGCTGCTGTATGACAAGGTGCCTTGCGATCAATTGCTGGCGCAACGAAACGGCCTGGCGCAGCAATATCATCTGCCGGTGGACGCCAAGCCGTCCTTCTCCAACCCGGCGACGGGCTTTGGCCCGTTCACGCCGGATATTCGCTCAAAAGCCAAGCGCGACGCCGACCAGGCAAGCGGCAAGATCGACGCCATGAACCGGTCGATTGCCCGCCGCGAATGCGGCAAGCCGGCCAAAAGGAACAAGCTCGGCCTGACCTGACCGGATCCTAATCCGCCACCTTCCACTGCTCGCGCGAGGCGCTGGCGGGATAGACGCCGAGAATGCGCATTTCGCGCGAGAAAAAGCGCAACTCGTCGAGTGCCAGCTTCACCAGCGGATCGTCGGGATGGCCCTCTATGTCGGCGTAGAACAGCGTCGCTGTAAACGCGCCGAGCTGGTAGCTTTCCAGCTTGGTCATGTTGATGCCGTTGGTGGCAAACCCGCCCATCGCCTTGTAGAGCGCCGCCGGCACGTTTCGGACGCGGAAGATGAAGGTCGTCATCATCTTGGCGTCGGCCGAGGGACGTTCGGCCCATTGCTTGTTCTTGGTCAGCACCACGAAGCGGGTGACGTTGCTGTCGGTGTCCTCGACATTCTCCTCGATGATGTCGAGTCCGTAGAGGGTCGAGGCCAGCGCCGGCGCCAGCGCGGCCATGGTGCGGTCCTTCATCGCGGCGACCATCTTGGCGGCGCCCGCGGTATCGCCGGCAACCGCCGCCTTCCAGCCGTTCTTGCGGATGTATTTGCGGCATTGGCCGAGCGCGTGGATGTGGCTGTGCACGGTCCTGATCTCGTCGCGCCTGACGCCGGGCAGCACCATCAGCTGGAAGTGGATCGGCAGAAAGTATTCGCCGATGATGTGCAGCTTCGATTCCGGCAAGAGGTGATGGATGTCGGCGACGCGACCGGCAATGGTGTTCTCGATCGGGATCATGGCCAGATCGGCCTTGCCGGTCTCGACGGCGTTGAAGGCGTCCTCGAAGGTCGGGCACGGCAACGGCTCCATCGACGGGAACATGTTGCGGCAGGCGGTGTCGGAATTGGCGCCCGGCTCGCCCTGGAAGGATATTTTGTTGGTCTTTTCAGGCATGCGCGGAGTCTCGGGAATTGGGGGAAGAATTTCTTAGTTGGAAAGGAGCGCCCTGGCGCGTTCGAGATCGTCCGGCGTATCGACGCCAAGCGGCACCGACTGCACGATCTCCGCATCGATGCGCATGCCAGCCTCCAGAGCCCGCAACTGCTCGAGCCGCTCGCGGCGCTCCAGCGGCGATGGCCTTAGCGCAACGAAGCGTTCGAGCGCGGCGCGGCGATAGGCATAGAGGCCGATATGATGGTAGAGCGGGCCTTCGCCCCAAGGGGCGGTGGCGCGGGTGAAATAGAGCGCCCTGAGCCGCGTCGTCGAGAGTGGCGAGCCGACCAGCTTGACGACGTTCGGATTGGTCTTTTCCTCATCGCGGACGATCTCGACGCAGAGCGTGGCGATATCCACCGCCGCGTTCTCGAAAGGCTTCAGCGCGGCACCGATAACAAGGGGGTCGATGGACGGCAGATCGCCCTGCACATTGACGATCGTCTCGACCGTCTTGCCGGGGTCGAGAATGGTCAGGGCTTCGAAGATGCGGTCGGAACCGGTTTCGTGGTCCGCCCGCGTCATCACCGCCTCGAAACCATGCGCGCGCACCGCCTCCGCAACGCCTTGCGTATCGGTGGCGACGACCACCCGGCCGAGCCCCGCCTCGGCAGCACGGCGGGCGACGTGGACGATCATCGGAGTGCCGGCAATGTCGGCCAGCGGCTTGCCCGGCAGGCGGGTCGAGGCCATGCGGGCCGGGATCAGGATGAGCGTGGACATGAGGCGGGCAGGGGCTCGAAAAAGAGGGGGACAAAAGTGGCAAAAGGTCTCACTGGCAGCGCCCTTATAGGTGTTGCAACGCCGGAGCAAAAGACCTAGTTTCCGCGCGATTTGACCGCCTCGCAGGGTGGTTCACGAACCGACGGACGGAGTGGACGGATCGGTCCGCCGGAAAAGGGAGCCTGGGGCGTATGGATTCCAACGAAGTCAACAAGCTGCTCGCCGGTTTCCTCGGCACGGTGTTCATCGTCTTTTCCGTTGGCATCGTATCTGACGCGCTGTTTGCCTCGCCGACGCCGGAAAAGCCCGGCTTCGCCATCGAGGCGACCGAGCCCGCCGAAGGCGGCCCGGCCGCTCCAGCCGCGGAGGCCAAGCCGATCGCCGAGCTGCTGGCCACCGCCAACGCCGAAGCGGGTGCCGCCATCTTCAAGAAATGCCAGGCCTGCCACTCCGGCGAAAAAGGCGGCCCCAACAAGGTTGGCCCCGATCTGTGGGACATCATCGACCGTCCGGTCGCCGAGCATGAGGGCTTTGCCTATTCGGCCGGCATGAAGGAGTTCTCCAAGGGCGGCAGCGAGAAGTGGACCTACGACAATCTCAACCACTTCATCACCTCGCCGAAGAAGTTCGTGAAGGGCACGGCGATGGGCTTCGCCGGCCTGCCGAAGGATGAGGACCGCGCCAACGTCATCGCCTATCTGCGCACGCTGTCGGACAATCCGAAGCCACTGCCGGCCCCCGGCGCCTCGGCCGAGAACGCGCCCGCCAAGCCGGCCGAAGGTGCAGCCCCTGCCAAGCCGGCAGAAGGCGCCGCTCCGGCCGCTCCCGCAAAATAACAAAACTGTAATGACATAATCCTTGAAAAAGCCGGGTTCAGCCCGGCTTTTTCGTTTGGGAAAATGCATATGCGACGACAAAGCCGCTCGGTTGCGGTTTTCAGCGCCGCCAAATGATCTAGATTGGGCCCAGACGCTATGGTGACGGCGCTATATCGCGAAGAGGAGAACGCATGACGGTTGGCCGAGCGCGGACGCTTCTGAAATCAGTGCTGATGCTGGCTGCTTTTGCCAGCGGCCTGCAGGTGGCCTTCGCGGACCAATGGCGCACGACCTCGTCGCTGATCGGCGAATCCAAATATGGCGACAATTTCCAGCACTACGATTACGTCAATCCGGATGCACCGAAGGGCGGCACGCTGAATTCGGTTGTGCTGGGCACGTTCGACAGCTTCAATCCCTACATCGTGCAGGGTTCGCCGGCCGCCGGCTTTGCACAGTTCGGCGGCGGCCTGCTCTACGACACGCTGATGGAGCAGGCGACCGACGAGGGCAGCACCAGCCATCCGCTGATCGCCGACGCCTATAAATATCCGGCCGACTATTCCTCGGCGACCTACCGGCTCGACCCGCGGGCCAAATGGCATGACGGCCAGCCGATCACCACGGACGACGTGATCTGGTCGTTCCAGGTACTGAAGGCCAACAGCCCGATGTACAGCCGCTATTTCGAGAACGTCACCGACGCCGTCGCCATCTCCGACCGCGAGGTCGAGTTCCATTTCAACCAGAAGGGCAACCGGGAGCTACCGAAGATCATCGGCGATCTCGTCGTGCTGCCCAAGCACTGGTGGGAAGGCACCGATGCCAGCGGCAAGAAGCGCGACGTCACCAAACCGACGCAGGAGCCGCCGCTGGGATCGGCCGCCTACAAGATCGCCAGCTTCAAGCCGGGCTCCGAAATCATCTGGCAGCGCGTGCCCGATTACTGGGCGGCCAAGCTGCCCGTAAAAATTGGCCGCGAGAATTTCGACAGGCAGCGTTTCAGCTATTTTCTCGACGACAATGCCGCCTGGCAGGCCTTCACCAAGGGCGGCTTGGACGACATCAAGCCGGAGAACAGTTCGAGGCGCTGGAACACGGCCTATAATTTCCCGGCAGTCAAGGCCGGTGACGTCATCAAGAAGGAATTCAAGACCGCGTCGCCCGAACCGATGCAGGCCTTCATGCTCAACACCAGGCGCCCGCTGTTTCAGGATCGCCTGGTGCGCGCCGCGCTGATGTACCCGTTCGACTTCGAGACAATGAACCGGACCCTGTTCTTCGGTTCCAACACCCGCACCAGCAGCTATTTCCAGGGCACGGAACTGGCGTCGAGCGGCCTGCCGCAGGGCAAGGAACTGGAGATCCTGGAGCAGTACCGCGACAAGCTGCCGCCCGAAGTCTTCACCCAGGAATTCAAGCTGCCGGTCTACGACACCCCGCAGGCGGAGCGCAAATACCTGAAGGCCGCGGTCGATCTGTTCGCCAAGGCAGGCTGGGTGATCAAGGGCGGCAAGATGGTCAACGCCAAGACCGGCGAACCGTTCAAATTCGAGATCCTCGGCTGGAACGACACCGACCAGGTCATCGCCAGCCCGTATATCGCCAATCTGCGCAAAATCGGCGTCGACGCCACGCTGCGCCTGATCGACCAGACCCAGTATATCAACCGCGTCACCCATTTCGACTTTGACGTGGTCACCTCGATACTCGGCCAGTCGGACTCTCCCGGCAATGAACAGCGCGATTTCTGGAGCTCCAAGGCCGCCGATTCGCCGGGATCGCGCAATTACGCCGGCATCAAGAATCCGGTCGTCGATGCGCTGGTCGACCGGATCATTTATGCCACCGACCGCGACGATCTCGTTGCCGCCACCCATGCGCTCGACCGGGTGCTGTTGTGGAATTTCTACGTCGTGCCGCAATATTACCGCGCCGTGGTCTGGCTCGCCTACTGGAACAAGTTCGGTATGCCGGAAAAGCAGCCCGCCTATAGCGGCGTCGACCAGAATTCCTGGTGGATCGACCCGGCCAGGGAAAAGGCGCTGGCGGCCAAATACAAGAGCGGCAATTGATGGCGGCGCTGCCCCGTCGCGACTTCCTCGCCCTGGGCGGTGCCGCCGCGGCCGCAGCGCTGCTGCCCGGCCGGGCTTTCGCGGCCATTCCAACCGGCGTAAAACTGCACGGGTTGTCGGCTTTTGGCGATCTCAAATATCCTCCGGATTTCACGCATTTCGACTATGTCAATCCGGACGCTCCCAAGGGCGGCCGGATGAATTTCGCCCCGCCGAACTCCACCCTCAATCAGAGTTTCCTGACTTTCAACACGCTGAACTCACTGGTGTTGAAGGGGGATTCGCCGCCGCGCACCGAGCTCTGCTTCGATTCGCTGATGGCAAGGGCAGTCGACGAACCGGATGCGGTCTACGGCCTGCTTGCCGAATCCGTTACCTTGTCGCAGGATCGCAATGGCTACCGCTTCAGCCTGCGGCCACAAGCGCGCTTCCATGACGGGTCGCCGCTGACCGCCGACGACATTGCCTTCGCCTTGAACCTCTACAAAGACCGGGGACATCCGAACCTTTCCCAAGCGCTGCGGCATATGACGGAAGCGGTCGCAATCGATCCGCTTACAGTCAACCTCACCTTCAACGGCCAACAGTCCGCGCAGAATATCCTCGCCATCGCCGTAATGCCGATCGTGTCGAAAGCTTTCTACACCGCCAATGATTTCGACGTCTCGACGATGACCCCACCGCTCAGCTCCGGACCATACAGGGTTGGACGGGTGGTGGCCGGGCAGACTGTCGAATATGAACGCGTCGCCGACTATTGGGGCCGCGATCTGGCCGTGAACCGCGGCAGTTATAATTTCGACCGCATCCGTATCGATTTCTACCTTGATCGCCAGGCAGCCTTTGAAGCATTCAAGAAAGGGGATACGCATTTTCGCGAGGAGTTCACCTCGCGGGTATGGGCGACCGGCTACGACTTTCCAGCACTGAAGGATGGCAGGGTCGTCAAACGCGAATTTCCCGGCGAGAAAACGCCATCCATGCAGGCTGTCGCGCTGAACCAGCGCCGTCCGCAGTTCCGCGACATTCGCGTGAGACGGGCAATCGCCTATTGCTTCGACTTCGAATGGACCAGGCGGGTTCTGTTTTTCGACTCCTACGAGCGTTCGCAATCGAACTTCGAGCGATCGGATTACAAGGCCAAGGGCCTGCCCTCACCCAGGGAGTTGGCCCTGCTGGAGCCGTTTCGAGCCGAGTTGCCGCCGGAGACCTTCGGCGAACCGGTGATGCAACCCGTCTCCGACGGCTCCGGGCACGACCGTAAGATGCTGCGCGCGGCTTCGAGGCTGCTTGCCGAAGGCGGCTGGAAGCGAGCGGGCAATTTCGTCGTCAACGACAAAGGCGAGCGCCTGCGCGTGGAAATGCTTGCCGAGGACGAGGGTCTCGTTCGTATTTTCGCGCCGTGGTCCGAGAATATGAAGGCGATCGGCATCGACGCTTCGATCCGGCAGGTCGACTCGACGCAATTTGAAGCGCGGCAGAGCAATTTTGACTTCGACTTCAACATGCTCGCATGGTCGATCGGAGCGACGCCCACCGCCGACGGTTTGGAGATTCTCTATGCTTCCCGAATGGCGAAAACGCCGGGGATGCGCAACTATCCGGGTACGGAAAGCAAAGCCATCGACGCGCTGATCGAGGCAGCCGGCAAGGCGCAGAGCCGGATCGAACTGGTCACCGCGCTCAACGCGCTCGATCGGGTCTTGCGCGCGCGGCTAGACTGGATTCCAACATATCATCTGGCGAATCACCGAGCAGCCTTCTGGGACATGTTCGGCTTTCCCGCTCAAAAGCCGGATTACGACTTTCCGGTCGAGACGTCGTGGTGGTTCGACAAAGACAAGGCGGCAAAGATTGGCAAAGGCTGAGATTTTTGCACAAGCGAGGCAGGGAACCTGATGGGCGCCTATGTACTGCGCCGCATCCTGTTGATGATCCCGACCCTGTTCGGCATCATGGCGGTATCCTTCGCCGTCATCCAGTTCGCGCCGGGCGGGCCGGTCGAGCAGGTCATCGCCAGGCTGACCAACCAGGGCGGCAGCGATCGCCTCGGCGGCGGCGGGGGTGATGCCGGCGGCGCCAATTTCGACGTCGCCGGCGACGTCGGCTCGAAATACCGTGGCGCGCAGGGGCTCGACCCGGAATTCATCAAGAAGCTGGAGAAGCAGTTCGGTTTCGACAAGCCGCCGCTCGAGCGGTTCGGCATGATGCTGTGGAACTATCTCCGCTTCGATTTCGGCGACAGCTATTTCCGCGACATATCGGTGCTCGACCTGATCCTGGAAAAGATGCCGGTGTCGATCTCGATCGGGCTGTGGATCACGCTTTTGTCCTATCTGATCTCGATCCCGCTCGGCATCCGCAAGGCGGTCAAGGACGGCTCCACCTTCGACGTCTGGACCAGCGGCGTCGTCATTGTCGGTTACGCCATTCCGGGCTTCCTGTTCGGCATATTGCTGATGGTGCTGTTTGCCGGCGGCTCGTTCTGGGACTGGTTTCCGCTGCGCGGCCTCACCTCCGACAATTGGGACCAGCTGTCGTGGCCGCAGCGGATTGTCGACTATTTCTGGCACATGACCCTGCCGCTGACGGCGCTGGTGCTGTCGGCCTTCGCCACGACGACGTTGCTCACCAAGAATTCCTTCCTCGAGGAAATCCGCAAGCAATATGTGGTCACAGCCCGCGCCAAGGGCCTGTCGGAGCGGCAGGTGCTTTATGGCCACGTCTTCCGCAACGCCATGCTGATCGTCATCGCCGGTTTCCCCGGTGCCTTCATCTCGGCATTCTTCACCGGGTCGCTGCTGATCGAGAACATCTTTTCGCTCGACGGCCTCGGCCTGCTTGGTTTCAACTCGGTGGTGCAACGCGACTATCCGGTGGTCTTCGCCAATCTCTACATCTTCTCGCTGCTTGGCCTGTTCGTCGGGCTGCTGTCCGACCTGATCTATACCTGGGTCGATCCGCGCATCGACTTCGAGCGGAGAGACGTCTGATGGCGCAGGCGACAGCCGAAACGGCGCCGCCTCGGATCGCGCGGCCCTTTCTGTCGCCGCTCAACCAGCGGCGCCTGCAGAACTTCAAGTCCAACCGGCGCGGCTACTGGTCGTTGTGGATTTTCCTGTTCCTGTTCGTGCTGTCGCTGGTTTCCGAACTGATCGCCAACGACAAGCCGATCATCGCCTCCTACAAGGGCGAGATCCTGTTTCCGGTCCTGGTCGCCTATCCCGAGGAGAAGTTCGGCGGCTTCTATGCGGTCACCGACTACCGCGACCCGGTCATCCAGGACGAGATCAATGCCAATGGCTGGATGGTCTGGCCGCCGGTGCGCTACTCCTACCAGACCGTCAACAACGCCATTCCCGAAGCAGCACCGACCAAGCCGTCCTGGCTCTACGACAAGAAGACGCGCTGCAACCAGTATCCGAAAGGCGAAGCGGACCCCAATTGCAACGTCGGCAACTGGAACTGGCTGGGCACCGACGACCAGGCCCGCGACGTGCTGGCGCGCGTCATCTACGGCTTCAGGATATCGGTGCTGTTCGGCCTGATCCTGACCGCCGGCTCGGCGCTGATCGGCGTGGCGGCCGGCGCCTTGCAGGGCTATTTCGGCGGCTGGACCGACCTTCTTTTCCAGCGCTTCATCGAGATCTGGTCGGCGATCCCGGTGCTGTATCTGCTCTTGATCGTCGCCGCCATCCTGCCGCCCGGTTTCTTCATCCTGCTCGGATTGATGCTGCTGTTCTCCTGGGTTGCGCTGGTCGGCGTGGTGCGGGCCGAGTTCCTGCGCGCCCGCAACTTCGAATATGTCAATGCGGCGCGCGCGCTCGGCGTGCCCAACATCACCATCATGTTCCGGCATCTGCTGCCCAATGCCATGGTGGCGACGCTGACCTTCCTGCCCTTCCTGCTCAGCGGCTCGATCTCGACGCTGACCTCGCTCGACTATCTCGGCTTCGGCCTGCCGCCCGGCTCCGCCTCACTGGGCGAGTTGTTGAAGCAGGCGCAGCGCAACCTCAATGCCCCCTGGCTCGGCATTTCCGGCTTCGTCGTCATCTCGCTGATGCTGTCGCTGCTGGTCTTCGTCGGCGAGGCCACCCGCGACGCCTTCGATCCGCGCAAGACGTTCAGATGAGGGCGATGCAGGCTGGCATTCGGCATGTTATATTCCGGAAATGGCAATCCGGACAAAAGCGGACGTACCCTCAAGTGACCGGCGGCTTTGATCGGTGAAACACCAGTGGCAGCCATCGCTCGATCACTGGAGAGCAAATTGGCCGATATGAGCGAACCCGGAGCCATGACGGTGTGTTGGCGTCCGTGCAGTCCGTCAATCCGCACGTTGGGGAAGGAAGGGTTATGAATAGGATCATCCTTGAACACTACCCGGCATCGAAGCTCCCGGATGAACTGCGAAAAGGCATAGCGCCGAGCGCCTCGGTCAGAGTGACAGTGGAGGAGGAGGCCAACAGGCCCCTTGGCCGCGAACAATTGCTTGAACTCATGCGGGATGCTCAGGCCAACGCGCCGGGAACAAGCCTCGACGAGGCTGTCGCGCGTGTTCGTGCCCTCCGCGATGAGTGGGAGGATTGATGGCTGCAGTCCGGCTTTATGTCGACACCAACATTTTCATCTATGCCTTTGAAAACAATGATGCGCTTGCAAACAAACTGCTTCAGCTCATTTCACTGAACGAGGGCAGAAAGCAGCCTTTCCTGGCGACGAGTGAGATCGTGCTCGCGGAGTTGATGGTCGATCCCTTGAGAAAGAACAATGAGCGACTGATCGAGCTCTACGACAATATTTCAATCGGCAATGCCTTCATCTCAATTGGGACGATAACTCGCGACGTTCTCTGGCACGCAGCACAGTTACGTTCGGAATTCCTTTCGTTGAGATTACCAGACGCGATCCATCTTTCCACAGCGATGCACTTCGGCTGCACCCAATTTCTGACCGCGGACACGAGGTTGAAAGAGACCTATTCTATCGCACCAAATCGTCTCGTCCCCCCTCAAATGGCAGCCAAAATTTCGATCATACGACCGGAAATTTCCGCCTTGGACAGGGTTGTCGCGGAAGTTGAGCTATGACCCCCCCTCTCCTCTCGGTCCAGGATCTCAGCGTCGCCTTCACGCAAGGCGGCAGCCAGTCGGTCGCCGTCGACCATATCTCCTTCGACCTCGCCAAGGGCGAGACGGTGGCGCTGGTCGGCGAATCCGGCTCCGGCAAGTCGGTCACCGCGCTGTCGGTGCTGAAGCTGCTGCCCTATCCGACCGCCAGCCACCCGTCGGGAAAGATCCTGTTCCTCGGCGCCGACCTGCTTGCCGCGGACGAGAGAGACTTGCGCCGCGTGCGCGGCAACAAGATCACCATGATCTTCCAGGAGCCGATGACCTCGCTCAACCCGCTGCACACGATCGAGCAGCAGATCGTCGAGGTGCTGAAGCTGCACCAGGGCCTGGGCGATCGCAACGCCAAGGCGCGCACGCTGGAACTTCTGCACGAGGTCGGCATCCGCGAACCGGAAAAACGGCTCGACGCCTATCCGCACCAGCTTTCCGGCGGCCAGCGCCAGCGCGTCATGATCGCCATGGCGCTCGCCAACGAGCCTGAACTGTTGATCGCCGACGAGCCGACGACCGCGCTCGACGTCACCGTCCAGGCGCAGATCCTCGAATTGCTGGCCGGCCTGAAAAGCCGCAAGAACATGTCGATGCTGTTCATCACCCACGATCTCGGCATCGTCAGGAAGATCGCCGACCGGGTCTGCGTGATGACCAAGGGCAAGATCGTCGAGACCGGCCCGACCAAGGAGATATTCACCAATCCGCAGCACGCCTACACGCGGCATCTGCTTGCCGCCGAGCCGAAAGGCAAGCCGCCGGCGGCCAACCAGGCCGCCAAGCCGGTGATGGTCGGCAAGGACGTCAAGGTCTGGTTTCCGATCAAGAAGGGCTTCTTCCGGCGCACCGTCGACAATGTGAAGGCGGTCGACGGCATCGACGTCACCGTGCGGGCCGGCCAGACGCTTGGCGTCGTCGGCGAATCCGGCTCAGGCAAGACGACGCTCGGCCTGGCGCTGGCCAGGATGATCTCGTCGACGGGGACCATCCAGTTCAACGGACGCGGCATCGATCAGCTGTCCTTCAGCGAAATGCGGCCGTTGCGACGCGAGTTGCAGATCGTCTTCCAGGATCCGTTCGGTTCGCTCAGTCCGCGCATGTCGGTCGCCGAGATCATCGAGGAAGGGTTGAAGATCCACGAGCCGAAACTGTCTCCCGATGCGCGCGACGAGCGTGTCGTCGACGTCCTGAAGGAAGTCGGCCTCGATCCGGCGACGCGCAACCGCTATCCGCACGAATTCTCCGGCGGCCAGCGCCAGCGCGTCGCCATCGCGCGCGCCATGGTGCTCAACCCGCGTTTCGTCATGCTGGACGAGCCGACCTCGGCGCTCGACATGAGCGTGCAGGCGCAGGTCGTCGACCTCTTGCGCAGCCTGCAGGCCAAGCACGATCTCGCCTACCTCTTCATCAGCCACGATCTGAGGGTCATCCGCGCGCTCGCCAACGAAGTCATCGTCATGCGTAATGGCAGGATCGTCGAGGCCGGTCCTTCCGAACAGATTTTCGGCAACCCGCGGACCGACTATACAAAGGCGTTGATCTCGGCCGCCTTCAAGATCGAAACGGCGCCGGTCGGTATCGTCAGCGAGTAGATTTTCGCCAGAGATCATGCACTAAATCAAAACGCTGCCGCGCCCCTGCGAGTCCGGACGCGAACGCTGTTGGTAAAAGGGAAAAACAATCCGCAATGGAAAAAGGCCGCATCCTGCTTGCCCTCACCGGTATTCATCCGCTGCGCTGGCGCGAACTGCTGTCGGCGGAGCGCGAAGTGGTGCTCGAGCCGAATGGCGCCGGCGATCCCTCGATCACCTATGCTGTGGTGTGGAAACAGAGGCCGAACCTGTTGTCGTCGCTGCCCAATCTGCGGGCTATCTTCTCGATCGGCGCCGGCGTCGACCACATTTTCGCCGATCCCACCTTGCCCGACGTACCGGTCGTCAAAGTGGTCGCCGACAACCTTACCCAGTACATGACCGAATACGTTGTCTGGCGGGTGCTCGACCACCATCGCCAGGGCATGCTCTACCGCGCCCAGCAGCAGAAGAAGATCTGGCACGAGCCGCAGCAGCGGCCGGCCGGCGACATCTCGGTCGGCATTATGGGGCTCGGCACGCTTGGCCGCGCGGCGGCATCGGTACTGTTGTCGCTCGGCTTTCCCGTTAATGGCTGGTCGCGCAGCGATCGGCCGATGGAAGGTGTCTCGACTTACGCGGGCGAGGCCGGCCTGATCCCGTTCCTCAACGCCACCGATATCCTGGTGGTGCTGTTGCCGCTGACGCCACAGACGCACGGCATCATCAACCACGGCGTGCTGAAGGAGCTGCGCAAGCCCAATGGCCTCGGCGGCTCGGTGCTGATCAATGCCGGGCGCGGCAGGCTGCAGAAGGACGCCGACATTCTGCGCGCGCTGGACGACGGCACGCTGAAGGAAGCCAGCCTCGACGTGTTCGAGGTCGAGCCGCTGCCGAAGACCAGCCCGCTATGGAGCCACCCGAAAGTGTTCGTGACGCCGCACGCGGCGGCAACTTCCGATCCGGTCCACCTGGCGCCGATCATGCTGCGTCAGATGGACGCCTTCGAGCGCGGCGAAGCGCTGGAAAATGTGGTGGATCGCGACGCGGGGTATTGATTTTTTAGAGCGTCGCTTTTCAGTCTCAGCCCCAGCCGAGCGGCACGTAGTCGATCTCCATAAACGCCTCGACCTCCGGGATCCAGCGGTCGCGGACGAAGGCGACGTGGTCGGGATGGTCGTTGTAGCCGGAGTAAGCCCGCTGATCGGCGAACTCCATCGAGAAGCCGAAACGGTAGTCGTTCTTGGGGCTGACCTGCCGCAACTGCTCGAAATGCGTGACGCCCTTTATCGCCGTGAGGATCGTCTTGGCGTCGGCGAGGAACCTTTTTTCCTCGAGCGAATGCGGCGGGTGCTTTAGCGTGAACACGACGGTGTGACGGATCATTTTTTGCTCCTGCGATGTCTTCGTGTCACGCGCTGTCGGCCCAGGCGCGGATGAGATTATAGGCGATCGCCCCCTTCGGCGGTGTCACCAGGCCGCCCGGATGCTCGCGGGCCAGCATCGAGAGCACCTCGTCGCGAAAGAACCAGCGGCAATCTTCCAGCTCGTTGAAGTCGGGGTGGATATCGTCGTTGAGCGGTTCGCCGAAGCAGCCGATCATCAGCGAATAGGGAAACGGCCAGGGCTGGCTGGCGTGGTAGACGACGCGGCCTAGCCGAATGCCGGCTTCCTCCAGCGTTTCGCGGCGCACCGCCGCCTCGATCGTCTCGCCCGGTTCGATGAAACCGGCGAGCGCCGAATACATGCCGGGCCCGAAATGCCGGCCGCGGCCTAGCAGGCATTTTTCTGGTGTTGCCGTCAGCATGATCGCCACCGGGTCGGTGCGCGGAAAGTGCTCCGTCCCGCAGGCCGGGCAATGCCGCTTGTAACCGCCCGCCCGCATCTCGGCTTCGGTGCCGCATTTGCTGCAGAAGCGATGGCTGGCATGCCAGGCAAGCAGCGCCGCCCCTTGCGCCAGCGCGCCGGCGGCCGCTTCGTCGATCAGCCCCTGCATATAGACCGAGCGATAGTCGATGGCCTTGATCGTCTCGGGAAGCTGCTCCGGCTCGACCCCGGCCGGCACCGCCAGCACCGGGCCGCTTTCGGAAAAACCGAGCAGCACGCCGTTTTCGAGCGATGCTTCGAGCGGCCGGCATTCGGCCACGCCGAACCAGGGGTCGAATGCGCCTTGCGCAAGCTTCAGATAGAGCCGGCCGCCACGCATCAGCAAAAGCCGCGCCGAGGGATCGGCGAGCGCCTTTTCGACGGAATCGTCGGCGCGGTTTTCGGACTGCCGGTCGATAATGTTGCCGGCGAAGCCGACGAACTGGCTCGGCTCGCGCAAGGGCGCGTCAAACAGGCGAAAGCTCATGCAGACTCGGGAAGGTTCAAGTGGACACGGGGGAGGCTTATAGCGCTGCCTTGATCTTTTCCGCAAACTTGCGAAGGTCGGAGCGCTGATAGGGTTCGCGCAGGCCGTGCCCCCACACCGGGCCGGGCCAGCCGGGATCGCCTTCCGAGCGCGCAATAACGTGTACATGCAACTGGCGCACGATGTTGCCGAGTGCGCCGGTATTGATCTTGGTGCAGCCGGTCACCCGCTTCAGCGCCAGCGCCACCATATTGGTCTCGAAGGTCAGCATCGCCTGGTCGAGCGGCGTCATATCGTGGATTTCCTCGATGCCCGGCCGCTGCGGCACCAGCAGCAGCCATGGCCAGCGGCGGTCGTTCATGACGCGCAATTCGCACAGGCCGAGCCACATCAGCTGTTCGCTGTCGGCTTCCAGCTGGGCGTCAAGCGTGAATCCGGCCTTGAGGCCCGGCAGCATCGGCGTTTCCCTCACTTTTGGACGTTTTTTGAACTCTATCGACGCTAGAGCGGCTTCCGAAGGGCCGCAAGGGGGAGCAAGCAACATTGGCCGTCGCGGCGCTGATTGTGCGCGAAGAAGTGAAGGCCCGGGCAAATTGCATCAGGTTGGCGCTGCCCCGCCGAGATCGACGATTTTGATCGTGGCCACATTTTGTTCTTGCTTTGTGCCGGCAGCTATGCTACTAATCCCGCTATGGTGATTATTCGCACCAACGACCCGCCCGCCGAGGCGGGTTTTTGGTTTCAGCTTTCGCCGTCGCTCAAGGCCCCCTATCATCCGCACTTGCATTTCATCGCCGGATTGCCGATATGGAGGCTGGGAGGTTGGTGGTGGACGGTCCACTCGCCAACCGGGTCAGGTCCGGAAGGAAGCAGCCCTAACGAGCCCGGAACGGGTCATTGTTCCAGCCTCCCGCCTCTTCGCCTTTTGCCCCGACATTGACGGCGCCAAGCCGTGCGGGCGAAACTATGCGCAGGAATCGGCCGCCTCCAGTGGCAGCCCTTGGAGCTTAACGGGCGAATGAGCGAAGCCGGAAACGAGGCCGGGAAATTGGACAAGCCTGCCGCCTACCGCGTGCTGGCGCGCAAATACCGACCGTCGAATTTCTCCGAGCTGATCGGCCAGGAGCCGATGGTCCGCACCTTGACCAATGCCTTTGCCACCGGCCGCATCGCCCAGGCCTGGATGCTGACCGGCGTGCGCGGCGTCGGCAAGACCACGACCGCGCGCATACTCGCGCGGGCCCTGAACTACAAAACACCGACGGTCGACCAGCCTTCCGTCGACCTTGCCGTGCTCGGCGAGCATTGCCAGGCGATCATGGAAGGCCGGCATGTCGACGTCATCGAGATGGACGCCGCCTCGCATACCGGCATCGACGACATCAGGGACATCATCGAGCGTGTGCGCTACGCCCCGGTGTCGGCGCGCTACAAGGTCTACATCATCGACGAAGTGCACATGCTTTCCAACCAGGCCTTCAACGGCCTGTTGAAGACGCTGGAAGAGCCGCCGCCGCACGTCAAGTTCATCTTCGCCACCACCGAAATCCGCAAGGTGCCGATCACCGTCCTGTCGCGCTGCCAGCGTTTCGACCTCAGGCGCATCGATGCGGCAATGATCAAGGCCGACCTTGCCAGGATAGCCGGTCTGGAGGGCATCGAAGTCGAAGAGGATGCGCTGGCGATGATCGCCCGCGCGGCCGAAGGCTCGATGCGCGATGCGCAGTCGATCCTCGACCAGGCGATCGCCCATGGCGGCGGCGCGGTCAGCGCCGAAGCGGTGCGCGCCATGCTCGGCCTTGCCGACCGCGCCCGCATCGTCGACCTGTTCGAGCATGTCATGAAGGGCGACGTCGCCGCCGCCCTTGCCGAATTCCGTGCCCAGTACGATACCGGCGCCGATCCTGCCGCGGTGCTGACCGACCTTGCCGAGTTCAACCATCTGGTCACCCGTCTGCGTTTCGTGCCGGCTGCCATCGACGACGCCTCGCTGTCCGAGGACGAGCGCCGGCGCGGCGCCGATTTCGCCAGCACGCTGTCGGTCAAGGTGCTGTCGCGGACATGGCAGATGCTCTTGAAAGGCATTCCCGAGGTGCAGACCTCCAACCGCCCGGTCAGCGCCGCCGAGATGGTGCTGATCCGGCTGGCGCATGCCGCCGACCTGCCGACGCTGGACGAGGCGCTCAAATCGCTGGAGAACGGCGTTTCGCCGCCGGGCGCCGCGCCGCGCGTGAATGGCGCGCCGGCAAGCCCCGGCCCCGCAAACCATGCGCCTGCAAGCGGTGGTGCCGGTGCCGTGGCGCAGACGCGGATGCCGACGGCCAATGGCGGCGCGCAGACGATGCGCCTGGTCGAGGCCGAGCCCGTGCCGACGAACTTCGTTGCTCCGCCGGAGCCGGTGGTCGAGGCGCCGCTGGTGCCGGTGAAATCGCTGGCCGATATTGTCGCCCTTGCCGACGCCCAGCGCGACATGGCCTTCAAGGTGCTGGTGAAGCGTTGCGTGCGCCTGGTGCGCATCGAGCCCGGCCGTATCGACGTCAGCCTGACCGACGATGCGCCGAAGATGCTGCTCAACGATTTGACCGCCAAGCTGCGCGCCTGGACGGGCCGCAGCTGGCTGGTGTCGCTGTCGAAGGAGGAGGGCGGCCAGACGCTGGCCGAGATGGAATCGACAAAGCGCGAAAACGCCTTCCTCGATGCCAAGAGCGACCCGACGGTCGCCGCCATCCTGGCGCGCTTTCCCGGCGCCAAGATCATCGACGTGCGCATTCCCGACGCGCCGGAAGCCGATGCGGCAGAGGCCGAAGTGCCGGTCGAGCCGCCGGCCGACGACGACGAAACCTGAACAACCAGCACCAACTGCAAAGGACCGTGCGATGAAAGATCTTCTCGGCCTGATGGGCAAGGCAAAGGAAATGCAGGCCAAGTTCCAGGCCATGCAGGATGAGATTGCCACGCTGGAAGCCACCGGACAGGCCGGCGGCGGCCTGGTCAGCGTGACGCTGACCGGCAAATTCGAGATGAAGTCGCTGAAGATCGACCCGGCGCTGTTCAAGGAGGACGAGGTCGAGATTCTCGAGGACCTGCTTGTCGCTGCCCACAACGACGCCAGGACCAAGGTCGAGCAGATCATGCAGGAGAAGACCAAGGCCCTGACCGCGGGACTGCCGATCCCGCCGGGAATGAAGCTGCCGTTCTAAGGTGTGTTGATATTCAGGTGATGCCGGCCTGCAAACGGCAGCTTCCGGTGCTCACGTACGAAACGTACGCTCCGCTCCGGTTCTCGGAAGCCGCCATTTTCGGCTCGGCCTGACCTGAATCTCAGCACACCTCGAGCTGTGTTTACAGTTACCGCGTCGACTGAACCAATCTCTCCAGGCTTGGGCAAGCCCTCTTGCGGAGATTGCGGCGCTCCAAGGTCACGGCATGAATCCTTGGAACCATGCCGGCACCTGACCGAAGAGGGCAGCGATCCAACGCTCTTCGCCCGCCAGCTGTGTCTATTGGGCAACGCCCCAAACTTAATAACCGCTTTAGCCATCTTTTTGCCTGAAAGTGTCTCATTCTTGCCGCAACCAGGGGCGGGCTGGCAGCAGAATGAGGGGACACCTGTTGATCTCTACCCGATGGAAGACGCCGTTGCGGCTCGGCGTCGTTATCTCGCCGCTGTTTTTGGCCGCTTGCAGTCAGACCGCCTCGCACGGCATGTCCAGCCTGACCGATGCCATTACGCCGGGTTTCCTGAGCTCGCGCTCCTACAATTCCACGCCGAAGGAGAAGGAATGCCTGGAGCGGGCGATGTTCTTCGAGTCCAACCGGTCGAGCCGTGACGGCATGATTGCGGTCGGCACGGTGGTGATGAACCGGCTGCGGTCCGGCAAGCACGGCAGCACCATCTGCGAAGTGGTTGGCGAGCGCGGCCAGTTCGCGCCGGGCGTCATGACACGGCCGATGAATTCGAAGGCGATGCCCGACGTCGAGGAGGCCGCCGAGGCGGTGCTCAAGGGCGAGCGCAAAGCCAAGCTGAAGAACACCATGTATTTCCACACCGCCGGCCTGCGCTTCCCCTACAAGAACATGCACTACACCATGGTCGCCGGCGGCAATGCCTTTTATGAAAAGCGCGGCCGCAACTGGCAGCCGCTGCCGGACGAACCGGTGGTCGCCATAGCCCAGGCCAAGCCGCAAGCGCCTGCCGCTCAGGCCATACTTGTCGCTTCGGCGGAGCCGGCTCGCGAGGTCAAGCCGACATTCGCCAAGGCAACCTATGTTACCGCCGCCGCATCGCAGCCAGCAAGGCAGACAAGGGTGACTGCAGGAATGGCGACCGCGGCGAGGGCGGCACCGGAGAAGCCAATCCTTGTGGCGCTGCAGGAGCCAATGCAGGAACCGGACGCGGCCCGTTTCGGTGGAACCGTGAACCCCCGGCCGGTCACAACATTCCAGGCGGCGCCGGCAGAGCCGACAATGTCGTTCGAGGCGACGCCCGAGAACACCGACGCCATCGGCGCGATGATCGCCGGCCAGACCCGGCCGCTGGAGGAAAACTGAGGCGGCCGGCGTCGGCGCGTTGTACGGGGAGAAATGCCCGGCACGCAATGAGGGGCGGCGCAACGCCGGGCGATTGCCTCTTTGCAGGCTGAACAGCGCGCCTCAGCGCTGTTCCAAAACCCGTTGAAAAATCCTAAACCGGAGCGATGTCGAAGCGAATCGCCGGTCCCGAGATCGAACGCCTGATCCAGCTGCTGGCCAAGGTGCCGGGGCTTGGCCCGCGTTCGGCGCGCCGCGCCGCGCTCCACCTCATCAAGAAGAAGGAGCAGCTGCTGGCGCCGCTTGCCGCTGCCATGGGCGAGGCCGTCGACAAAGTGCGCATCTGCTCGACCTGCGGCAATGTCGACACCTCCGATCCATGCATGATCTGCACCGACCCGCGCCGCGACCCCACCACGCTCATCGTTGTCGAGGACGTGGCCGACCTTTGGGCGCTGGAGCGGGCGACCGCCATGAACGTGCGTTATCATGTGCTCGGCGGTACGCTGTCGCCGCTCGACGGCATTGGTCCCGATGAGCTCAACATCCGATCGCTGGTCGATCGCGTCGCCGGCGGCGAGGTCAAGGAAGTGATCCTCGCCGTCAACGCTACGGTCGAGGGCCAGACTACCGCGCACTACCTCACCGACCAGCTTTCCGGCTTCGACGTCAAGGTGACGCGCCTGGCGCACGGTGTTCCGGTCGGCGGCGAACTCGACTATCTCGACGAAGGCACGCTCGCCGCCGCACTGCGCTCGCGGACGGTGTTTTGAGGCGAGTTGCGGGGAGGGTAGCTCTGAGATGATTGCGTTCTTTCACGCCCCCCTCTGTCCTGCCGGACATCTCCCCCTCAAGGGGGGAGATTGGCTGTCATGCCGGCTTTCGCCAATCTTCAACGCTGCGAAACTGGCAACGAAATCGAAACTGCCAATCTCCCCCCTTGAGGGGGAGATGTCCGGCAGGACAGAGGGGGGCGCGAAGGAACGCGACCTTTGCATGCTCAGCTTTGCATTTCTTCTAGCAGCCATCATCAGCTTCCTCCTCGCCACCCCCGCCTCCGCGGCAAAGATCGACGACCAGTTCCGCGCGTGGCTTGGCAACGACCTCTGGCCCGAAGCCAGCGCCAAAGGCATTTCCAGGAAAACCTTCGATGCCGCCTTCGACGGCGTCAAGCCGAACCTCAAACTGCCCGACCTGGTAAAGCCGGGCGAGAGGGCGACGACGCCGCGGAAGCAGCATCAGGCCGAGTTCGGTTCGCCAGGCGCCTATTTCGCCGAAAAGATCGTCCGTGCGGTGACCGCCGGCGGCCGCACCCGCGAGGCGGCCAACGCTAGGACCCTTGCAGCGATCGAGAAACGCTACGGCGTGCCTGGCGAAGTGCTGCTGGCGATCTGGGGTCGCGAGAGCGGCTTCGGCGCAGCGAAGCTGCCTTATGACGCCTTCGAGGTGCTGGGCACCAAGGCGTTCATGTCGACCAAGAAGGAATTCTTCCGCACCGAGCTCTTGGCGGCGCTGGAGATCGTCGAGCGCGGGCTTGCCCCGGTCGGTGCGATGAAATCGTCCTGGGCCGGCGCGCTCGGCCAGCCGCAGTTCATGCCGACGTCGTTCCTCAAGCATGCCGTCGATTTTGACGGCGACGGCCGCACCGACATCTGGAATTCGACGCCCGACATACTGGAATCGATCGCCAATTATCTCGTACATTATGGCTGGGTCAGGGGCCGCGGCTGGGGCTTCGAGGTGATGGTGCCGGAAAGCGTCTCGTGCTCGCTCGAAGGTCCGGACCAGGGCAGGAAGATTTCCCAATGGGCTGATATGGGCATCAGGCGTGTGTCGGGTAAACCGTTCCCGGCGAGCGAACTGAAAGCCGAGGGCTTTCTTTTGATGCCGGCCGGGCGTAGCGGCCCGGCCTTCATCGTGACCCCCAATTTCTACGTGCTGAAGCAGTATAACACCAGCGATCTCTATGCCCTGTTCATCGGCCATGGCGCCGATCGCATCGCCCATGGCGACAGCAATTTCTCGGGCAATTGGGGCGCGGTCGGCGGGCTCTACCGCTCCGACATCGCCGCCCTGCAGCGGGCGCTGGAAGCCAAGGGCTACGATGTCGGCAGCGCCGACGGCCTGCCTGGCTTCAAGACGCGCCGCTCGATCGGCAAATGGCAGGCCAGCAACGGCCGTTCCGCTACCTGCTTTCCCGACCCCGACCTGGTTACCGCGCTGAAATAGCCGGATTTTCGCACCGCCGGTCTGGCCCAATCGACCGTTCTGCAAATGCTCGTTGCCGCGCTCGAAACCGCCGGATATGGTGAGCTGGAACCGCACAAAAATTGCCAATACGACGGTCCGGGGATCACCGTTCGACGCGGCAAGAAATGCCACAACCCTGAGCCGGGAACTCAGGTCAACAAAAACAGGGAACAGTTGAAATGATGATGGAAAAGTTTGCTCTACGCACCCGCTTCTTGCTCGCGGGCGCCGCCATGTCCGCGCTGCTTCTGGCCGGTGCGCCTGCCTTCGCGGTCACGCCCGCCGACACGCTGGTCGAGGGTTTCGCCATCGACGACATCATCTCCATGGATCCAGGCGAGGCATTCGAACTGTCTACCGCTGAAGTCACCGGCAACACCTACGATCTCCTGGTGCGCCTCGACCTCAGCGACACCTCGAAGGTCAAAGGCGATCTCGCCGAAAGCTGGAGCGTCTCCGACGACGGCCTGACCTACACGTTCAAGCTCAAGCCCGGCCTCAAATTCGCCTCCGGCAATCCGATCACAGCGGCGGACGTCGCCTATTCGTTCGAGCGCGCCATCAAGCTCGACAAGAGCCCGGCCTTCATCATCGGCCAGTTCGGCATCGACGGCGGCAACGTCACCGAGAAGGCCAAGGCTGTTGATGACACGACGTTCCAGTTCACCGTCGACAAGGCCTATGCGCCGAGCTTCGTGCTGAACTGCCTGTCGGCGACGGTCGCCTCGGTCGTCGACGCCAAGCTGGTCAAGGAGCATCTCGCGGCGGTCACGCCGAGCGCCGACTACAAATGGGACAATGATTTCGGCAATGCCTGGCTGAAGACCGGCTATGCCGGCTCCGGTGCCTTCAAGCTGCGCGAATGGCGCGCCAACGAAGTTGTCGTCCTTGAGCGCAACGACAATTACTACGGCGAGAAGGCCAAGCTTGCCCGCGTCATCTATCGCAACATGAAGGAAAGCTCGGGCCAGCGCCTGGCGCTGGAAACCGGTGATATCGACGTCGCCCGCAATCTCGAGCCAAACGATCTCGACGCCATCGCCAAGAACGCCGATCTCACCACCACCAGCGCGCCGAAAGGCACGGTTTTTTACATCAGCCTCAACCAGAAGAACCCGAACCTCGCCAAGCCCGAGGTCCGCCAGGCTTTCAAATATCTGGTCGACTACGACGCGTTGAGCTCAACCATCCTCAAGGGCATCGGCGAGATCCACCAGACCTTCCTGCCCAAGGGCGACCTTGGTGCTCTCGACGAAAACCCGTTCAAGCTCGATGTCGCCAAGGCCAAGGACCTGCTTGCCAAGGCGGGTCTCGCCGACGGCTTCAACGTCACCATGGACGTGCGCACCGGCCAACCGACCACCGGCATGGCGGAATCGATCCAGCAGACGCTGGGACAGGCCGGCATCAAGCTGGAGATCATCCCCGGCGACGGCAAGCAGACGCTGACCAAATACCGCGCCCGCAACCACGACATCTATATCGGCCAGTGGGGCCAGGACTATTTCGATCCGAACTCCAATGCCCAGACCTTTGCCAGCAACCCGGACAATTCGGATGAAGCCAAGACCAAGACCCTGGCCTGGCGCAATGCTTGGGACATTCCGGACTTGACCAAGCAGACAGAGGCGGCCCTGCTCGAGAAGGATTCGGCCAAGCGCGCCGCAATGTACGAGGATCTTCAGAGGAAGATCCTCGATACCAGTCCTTTCGTCATCATCCACCAGCAGCTGGAAGTGGCTGGCCTGCGCAAGAACCTCAAGGGCTTTGCGCTCGGTCCGAGCTTCGACACCAACTTCGTCGGCCCGGTTTCGAAGGAGTGATGTCGGCGGACGCGCCGCATGAGCTTGGCTGAAAGGGAAACGACGGCGGGGCGCGGCAGCGCTCGCGCCGTTGCCGCTGCCTCATCGATCGCCCGGTTCCTGGTCATCGCCATAACGACTTATCTCGGTCTGCTCGCGGTGACCTTCTTCATCGGCCGGGTGATCCCGATCGACCCGGTGCTGGCGGTGCTCGGCGACCGGGCGCCGACCAATGTCGTCGAACGAACGCGCCGCGAGATGGGTCTCGACCTGCCGCTGGTCGAGCAGTTCTACATCTATGTCAAACATGCCTTGAATGGTGATTTCGGCACCTCGGTGCTGACCACTAATCCGGTGATGACGGACATCCGCCGCGCCTTTCCGGCGACGCTCGAACTGGCAACACTAGGGACGCTGATCGGTTCGGTGATCGGCGTGCCGCTTGGTGTGCTGGCGGCCGTGCGGCGCGGCAGCATCATCGACCAGATCGTGCGCATCATCGGTCTTGTCGGCTATTCCGTGCCGATCTTCTGGCTGGGGCTGCTGGCGCTGGTGCTGTTCTACGCCAAGCTGCAATGGGTCGCCTTTCCCGGCCGCCTCGATATCGTCTACGAATACACCTTCACGCCGATTACCGGCTTTTACCTGCTGGATGCACTCTGGCAGCGGCAGTGGGACGTATTTGCCGATGCCTTCCGCCACATCATCCTGCCTGCCTCGCTGCTCGGCTATTTCTCGCTCGCCTACATCAGCCGCATGACGCGCTCCTTCATGCTGAACGAACTCACCCAGGAATACATCGTGGCGGCGCGCGCCAAGGGCCTGTCGGAAACGCGCATCATCTGGGGTCACGCGCTGCGCAACGCCGCGGTGCCGATGGTTACGGTGATCGCTCTGTCCTATGCCGGGCTGCTCGAAGGCTCGGTGCTGACCGAGACGGTGTTTTCGTGGCCGGGCATCGGCCTCTACATCACCAACTCGCTGCAGAACGCCGACATGAATGCCGTGCTTGGGGGCACGATCATCATCGGCTCGGTCTTCATCGGCATCAATCTTTTGTCCGACCTGCTCTACCGGCTGCTCGACCCAAGGACCAAGGCAGGATGAGGACCAAGGCAGGATGAGCGCAGAAGCGATTCAAACCCGCCGTGATTGGCTGCTCAGCGAGCGGCCGGCGTCGCGCGTGCAGGCAAGGCTCGGCCGCGCCTATGTAGCCTGGCGGCGCTTTTCCGCCAACCGGCTGGCCTTTGTCGGCCTGCTCATCATCATCGCCCTGCTGGTGGTCGCGGCCTTCGCCGATGTGCTGGCGCCCTATTCGCCGACATTCGGCGACCTCAAGGGCTCGCGGCTGCTGGCGCCAAGTGCCGCGCACTGGTTCGGCACCGACGATCTCGGCCGCGATATCTATTCGCGCATCATCTTCGGTTCGCGTTGGACACTCTATGTCGTCATTCTGGTCGCCATCATCGCCGCGCCCATCGGCTTGCTGGTCGGCACCGTTGCCGGCTATACCGGCGGCTGGACCGATGCGATCCTGATGCGCATCACCGACATCTTTCTCGCCTTTCCGAAGCTGATCCTGGCGCTGGCCTTTGTCGCCGCGCTCGGCCCCGGCATCGAAAACGCGGTGCTCGCCATCGCCATCACCTCGTGGCCGCCCTATGCCCGCATTGCCCGCGCCGAAACGCTGACGGTGCGCAATTCCGATTATATCAAGGCGGTGCAACTGATGGGCGCTTCGCCGTTTCGCATCGTGCTTCGCCACATCATGCCGCTCTGCATCTCCTCGCTGATCATCAGGGTGACGCTCGACATGGCCGGCATCATCCTGACCGCCGCCGGCCTCGGCTTCCTCGGCCTCGGCGCGCAGCCGCCGCTGCCGGAATGGGGCGCGATGATCGCGTCGGGCCGACGCTTCGTGCTCGACCAGTGGTGGGTGGCGGGCGCGCCGGGCTTTGCCATCCTCATCGTCAGCCTCGGCTTCAACCTGCTCGGCGACGGCCTGCGCGACGCGCTCGATCCGCGAAGCGGTGACCAATGAGCACGCTTCTCGAAGTCGACGACCTGCGCGTCACCTTCCCGACGCGCACCGGCCTGATCGAGGCAGTGCGCGGCGTTTCCTTCTCGCTGGGCCGCGAACGGCTCGGCATCGTCGGGGAGAGCGGTTCGGGCAAGTCGCAGACCGGCCGCGCCATCATGGGCGTCACCCCGCCGCAGGCCGAGGTGACCGCAAAGACGCTTGCTTTCGACGGCATCGACCTGCTGGCCGCCTCGCCGCGCGAGCGCCGCGCACTGCGCGGCAAGCGTATCGCCATGATCCTGCAGGATCCGAAATATTCGCTCGACCCGGTGATGAGCATCGGCCGCCAGATCGTCGAGACACTGCGCACGCATGAGAAAGTCTCCAAGGCCGAAGCCCGCGACCGCGCGCTTGCCATGCTGGAGGCTGTGCAGATCCGCGATCCGGCCCGTGTCTTCGACCTGCATCCGCACGAGGTTTCCGGCGGCATGGGCCAGCGCGCCATGATCGCCATGATGCTGATCGCCGGGCCGGAGATGATGATCGCCGATGAGCCGACCTCGGCACTCGACGTCACTGTGCAGCTCGACGTGCTCGGCATCCTCGACCGGCTGGTCAGCGAGCGCGGCATGGGGCTGATCTTCATCTCGCACGACCTGCGCTTGGTCTCATCTTTCTGCGATCGTGTCATCGTCATGTATGCCGGCAAGGTGGTCGAACAGCTCAAAGCCTCGGAGCTCGGCCGTGCCCAGCATCCCTATACGCGCGGCCTGCTCAACTGCATGCCCAAGATCGGCGCCGACCGTCACCCGCTGCCGGTGCTCGACCGCAAGCCGGAGTGGGCGGCATGACGGCAGCCCTTTCCGTCGACCGGCTGGAGGTGGTCTTCGACCGTTTTCGCGCGCTGAAGGGCGTCAGCCTTGAAGTCGAGTCCGGTGAATCCTTCGGCCTGGTCGGCGAGTCCGGCTCCGGCAAGTCGACGTTACTCAGGGCAATCGCCGGCCTGGCGCCGGCCGCTTCGGGCACCATCGCCGTCAACGGCAAACAGCTCGGCGCGCGCCGCGACAAGGCGTTCTACCGCGAGGTGCAGATGGTCTTCCAGGACCCGTACGGCTCGCTGCACCCGCGCCAGACCGTCGACCGCTTGCTGCAGGAGCCGCTCGCCATTCACGGCTTTGCTGACGGCGAAAAGCGCATCCAGCGGGCGTTGGACGAGGTCGGCCTGGGCACCGGCTTCCGTTTTCGCTATTCGCATCAATTGTCCGGCGGCCAGCGCCAGCGCGTGGCAATCGCCCGTGCCCTGATCCTCGAACCGTCGATCCTGCTGCTCGATGAGCCGACCTCGGCGCTCGACGCTTCGGTGCAGGCGGAGGTGCTGAACCTGCTGGAGGAGATCCGGCGGCGGCGCAAGCTGACCTTCCTGATGGTCAGCCACGACCTCGCCATCATCACCCATATGTGCGAGCGGCTGATGGTGATGCAGAACGGCGAGGCGGTCGAGCACCTCAGCGCCGGCGACCTCGTCGAGCGCCGCGTCGCCAAGGACTACACGCGCAATCTGCTGAGGGCGAGCGAGGGGTTTGTCAGGACGGCATGAGCGACGGGCCTTCGGTTGCCGACATCGGCATCGACAGGCCCAATCGCCGGGCGACGGTGCCAACTTGAGGAAAACCTGAAATAACCCCAAAAGAGTCTCAACAGCCATCAAACGAGAGCGGGCGCCGGTCCGGTGAGGGATACGATGACAAATTCAGCCATTTCCGAACGCAAGAACCAGTCGATTTCGCGCGGCGTCGGCATGACCACTCAGATCTATGCCGATCGCGCCGAAAACTCGGAAATCTGGGACGTCGAAGGCCGCCGCTATATCGATTTTTCGTCCGGTATCGCTGTCGTCAACACTGGCCACCGTCACCCCAGGGTCATCGAAGCGGTCAAGGCGCAGCTCGACCGCTTCACCCATACCTGCTACCAGGTCGTGCCCTACGAGAGCTATATCCGGCTGGCCGAACGGCTGAACGGCATGCTGCCCGGCAAGTTCGACAAGAAGACGATTTTTGTCACCACCGGCGCCGAGGCGGTCGAGAACGCTATCAAGATTGCCCGTAACGCCACCGGCCGGCCGGCGGTCATCGCTTTTTCCGGCGGCTTTCACGGCCGCACCTTCATGGGCATGGCACTGACCGGCAAGGTCGTGCCCTACAAGGTCGGCTTCGGCGCCATGCCGGCGGATGTCTTCCATGCGCCGTTCCCGGTGGCGCTGCACGGCGTCTCGGTCGCCGATTCGATGGCGGCGCTCGACCGGCTGTTCAAGGCCGATGTCGATCCGGCCCGCGTCGCCGCCATCATCGTCGAGCCGGTGCAGGGCGAGGGCGGCTTCTACGAGGCGCCGCGCGACTTCATGACCGCATTGCGCAAGATCTGCGACCAGCATGGCATGCTGCTGATCGCCGACGAGGTGCAGACCGGCTTTGCCCGCACCGGCAAGATGTTCGCCATGGACCACCACGAGGTGGCGGCCGACATCACCACCATGGCCAAGAGCCTTGCCGGCGGCTTTCCGCTGGCGGCGGTCACCGGACGTGCCGAGATCATGGATGCGCCGAATCCCGGCGGGCTCGGCGGCACCTATGGCGGCAGTCCGATCGGCGTCGCCGCGGCGCATGCCGTGCTTGACGTCATCGACGAGGAGAAGCTCTGCGACCGCGCCAACACGCTGGGCAACCGTCTGAAGCAGCGCCTGCAATCGATCCGTGACGAAGCGCCGGAGATCGTCGATATCAGGGGCCCCGGCTTTATGAACGCGGTCGAGTTCAACGATGTGACGAAGGGCCTGCCGTCGCCGGAACTCGCCAATGCGGTCCGGCTGAAGGCGCTCGACAAGGGTCTGATCCTGCTGACCTGCGGCGTCTACGGCAACGTCATCCGCTTCCTCGCGCCGATCACCATCCAGGACGGCGTCATGAACGAGGCGCTCGACATCCTGGAAAGTTCGATCCGCGACGCCCGCGCCGCCTAAGCGGCGAGGATATCGCCTGGGATTCAACTGCGGCGAAGGCCGAGATAGGCGGCAAGCCGCCGTTCAACGCCCTATGCGAGCACGAAATTCGGCAGTCGAATTGGTGCGTGGAAACGGTTCGGAAGGCAACTGTACACCGAGAAAGGCACAAAGCGGCTCCCACCCTTCGGAGGCCTGATAAGTAAGAAGGCGTTCAGGTGGCAGCGTTGATTTCACGGAAGCGTTATGTGCTTCATAGACAGCGATTGCGTGATCACGGTTATCAAATCGACCGCCAAAGACAGTGTTTCCAATCACCGCCACACCAAAGGACTGTGGATCATTGGTAGCAGCATCCATCGTGAGCCCTATTGTTTGCGCCATGCTGTCATACCAGGCTTCGGGGTCACGAACTGTCAGGATAACCTTCGCATCAGGGTAGTGGTCACTCACTTCGCGCCAAAAATGCGCCGTTGGCCAATCGACCGCCGAAAGATAGCCGGCATATGCCGCATCCCAGGTCGGGAGTTGTCCCTGGCCGGCTGCGCGCCACAGCGTCTTCTGCTCGGGATTGGCGTGGACATCTGCCATGTGATGACACGGCCCGAACCCAAGATGCTCCAACGCGAGCTTCAGCGAATATGTGCCAGTGCGACCCATGCCTGCGCCAATGACATATAGAGCCATGAGCACCCCCCGACGATTTCAATTGGTCAAAATACCGCTGTTTCCTTTACTTCGCTATATGTTTGAAGGTCAGCTCCCGGTCGAACTAGACTAGGTCATTCAGGGTGATTGGGTTTGATCTTATCCCGCAGCGCGGACAGGCTCTTCTTCCTGGAAGGCGGCGAGCGCCGCCTTCAGCCCGTCGGGCCCAGTCGCGACAATCTGCGGCGACGGCGAAAAGCCGGCGCCGAGCATCTTGCGGCCAAGCATGTGGTCGCCGGGCCGGTTGACCGATTCGATGCCGAGCAGCCGGCTTTCGGCGTAGTGATAGATAGAGAATTTGTTCTCGGCCACGTCGCCCAGCACGAGATGGCTGTCGCCGCCCGCAATCAGGCCGACCATCTGCAGCTTCATGTCGCCGATATCGGACCAGAACCACGGCACCGCCGAGTAATTGTCGGTGTGGCCGGCGATGGTGCGTGCGGCGAGCCGCGCCTGGTCAGTGGCGTTCTGCACCGATTCCAGCCGCACGTCGCCGCCTGTGAACCAGTGCCGGTAGGACGCCGCGTCGCCGATGGCGAGGATTTCCGGCACCGACGTGCGCATCTGCTGGTCGACGCGGATGCCGTTGGCGATGGCAATGCCGGCGGCTTCGGCCAATTCGACATTCGGCACGACGCCAATGCCGATGACGACCATCTGCGCCGGCAATCCTTCGCCAGATGAGGTGATTGCAGCCGAAACACGGCCGTTCTCGCCCTCCAGCCGTTCGATGGTGGTGCCGGTAAGAATGCGCACACCGGTCGCCTCCAGCCGCTGGCGCACATGGCCGGCGATCACCGGCGCCACGGCGCGGCCGAGCAGCCGGTCAACCGCCTCGACCACCGTGACCTTGCGGCCGGCGGCGGTGAGCGTTGCGGCAATCTCAAGGCCGATGAAGCCGCCGCCGAGGATGACGACCTCCTCGCTTTGCGCGCTCAATTCGCGGATCAGGCGGGCATCAATGAGCGAGCGCAGCGACACAACGCCAGAAAGCTTCGAACCCGGCAGCGGCAGCAGGCGCGGACGCGCGCCGGTGGCGAGGATCAGCCGGTCGAACGGCAGCACGCCGCCTGATATCTCCAGCCGGCGGCCGGCGACGTCGATCCGCTCGACCCGGAGGCCTGGCCGGTAGTCGATGGCGCTGCCGGTATAAAAAGCCTCGCCGCGCAACGGCTGCGGTTTTGCTTGCTGATCCTTGATGAAGGTCTTCGACAGCGGCGGCTTGTGGTAGGGCAATTCGTTTTCGTCGCCGATCAGGATTACCGGCCCGTCATAGCCTTCTTCGCGCAGACTGGCGGCCGCTTGCACGCCCGCATGACCCGCACCGACAATGACGACCCCGACCTTCATAACAGCCCGATTCCTCACCCAAATCTAGGACGTCCCGCCAGGTGGCGATTGTCTGGTCCCGCCGCAAGAGCGCCGATCCGGGTCGCACCCGGAACGGCCGCCTGTCAACCGCGTCATGCGCCGGCATTCCTATACATCGGTGTTAAAGTTGACAGTTCTAGTTTAGAATAATTCTAAACTATTGTTTCAATTGAATTTTTTCTACGCCACCAGTTGACATCCGGTGTCTTCGCCGTTTTATGGAAGCTCGCGCGTCAGCGCATCCCTTTGATGTCTGGGCCTTGAACCCTTTCGATTGGAGGCATTTCGGTGTCTTTCTTCCGCGAACCGCGCGATGGCGCGACCCTTCTTTGCCCGCTGGCAGCTGCCCGCCGCGGCGCCGGCATTTCATTGATTCCCGAGGAGAGACAGTCATGAGAACGATGATCACGGCACGGTATGGCGGCAGGCTTGCGGCGATCGGCGCCACCGCGATGCTCACGGCGGCGGTGTTCGTGCTGCCGGCCAAGGCGCAAACCGATGCCAAGGCGGTCATCAAGACCTATTCCGACATCGCGCTCGCCAAATACGAGGATTCGCTGATCACGGCCGAGGCGCTCGACAAGGCTGTCGATGCGCTGCTCGCCAAGCCATCGGCCGAGACGCTGAACGCCGCCCGCGAGGCCTGGAAGGCATCGCGCGTTCCCTATCAGCAGACCGAGGTCTATCGCTTCGGCAATGCCATCGTCGACGACTGGGAAGGCAAGGTGAACTCCTGGCCGCTCGACGAGGGCTTGATCGACTATGTCGCCAAGGGCTACGGCACCGAGTCGGATGCCAACGCTTTATACACCGCCAATGTGATCGCCAATAAGTCGATCGAGATCAACGGCAAGAAGGTCGACGCCACCAATCTGACGCCGGAGTTCCTCTCCGGCACCCTGCAGGAGGCCGGCGGTATCGAGGCCAATGTGGCGACCGGCTATCACGCCATCGAATTCCTGCTTTGGGGTCAGGACCTGCACGGAACCGGTCCGGGCGCCGGCGAGCGGCCCTACACCGATTACGACCTCGCCAATTGCACCGGCGGCAATTGCGACCGTCGGGCGCGATACCTGAAATCGGCGAGCGACCTTCTGGTTTCCGATCTAAAGGATATGGTCGACTACTGGAAGGAAGGCGGCGCCGCCCGCAAGAACCTTGTCGATGGCGAGCCGAACGCCGCCATTTCGACCATCTTCACCGGGATGGGCTCGCTGTCCTATGGCGAACTCGCCGGCGAGCGGATGAAGCTCGGCCTTTTGCTGCACGATCCGGAAGAGGAGCATGATTGCTTCTCCGACAACACCTACAACTCCCATCTCTACGATGCGATCGGCATCCGTGCCGCCTATCACGGCAGCTACACGCGGCTTGACGGCACTGTCGTCGAGGGGCCGTCGGTGGCCGACATGGTCAAGGCGGCCGATCCGGCGATCGACAAGGAATTGTCGGCTAAACTGGATATCACCATCGCCAAGATGGAGGCCATCAAGGCGCGGGCGCTTGCCGGCGAGGCCTATGACCAGCAGATCGCCGAGGGTAACGCTGACGGCAACGCCACCGTGCAGGCGGCGATCGACGCGCTGGTCGATCAGACCAAGTCGATCGAACGCGCCGTCGGCACCCTGAAGCTCAATGCCATCGCCTTCGAGGGCTCGGACAGCCTCGATTCACCGGACAAGGTGTTCCAGTAAACTTCGAAACCAACAGCCACGCGGCGCAATGAGCGCCGTTAGCCAGAGCGACAAATGCTGATCTGCCATTGCAACATCATCACCGAAAAGGAGATAGAGCAGACGATCGTCGGACTGCTGGATGAGGACCCCTGGCAGCTGATCGTGCCGGCGAAGGTCTACCATGCCATGCACAAGCGCGGTCGCTGTTGCGGCTGCTTCCCAAATGTGGTCGAAACGATCATTCGGGTCACCGAAAATTATCACGCCCGCTCGGCGGCGAGCGGCGTGGACATCGTTTCACACCTGGATCGCGTCAGAGGCCTGCGCGTCCAATACGGGAGCAGAATCCATGAAAGGCGAACAGCAGATCATAGAGCGGCTTAACGAGGCTCTGTTTCTGGAACTTGGAGCGGTCAATCAATATTGGGTGCATTTCCGGCTGCTGGAAGACTGGGGATACGCCAAGCTGGCGAAGAAGGAACGCGCTGAATCGATCGAAGAAATGCACCATGCCGACCGGCTCGTGGCGCGCATCATCTTCCTTGAGGGCCATCCGAACCTGCAGTCCGTGGCGCCGCTGCGTATCGGGCAGAATGTCAAGGAAGTGCTCGAATCCGATCTTGCCGGCGAATATGACGCGCGCACCGCCTACAAGCGTTCGCGCGAGGTTTGCAACGAAGCAGGCGACTACGTGACGATGAAGCTGTTCGAGGAATTGCTGGCTGACGAGGAAGGTCACATCGACTTCCTCGAGACGCAACTCGACCTGCTCGCCTCCATCGGCGAGGAAAAGTACGGCCAACTCAACGCAGCGTCGGCCGACGAGGCGGAATAAGGACATGCCGGAATGCGGCGCCCCCTAGATTTCTTGCGCCGCTTGCCGGCCGAAGATTGCGGCCTGCCGCCTCAGAAGAAGCCGCGGTACGGGATCCTTCGCGGCCCTTTTCTTGCCGTGGTGGCGACGCTCACAGCCTCGGCGCTGGCCGGAGCGCCGCAACCGGCGGGGCTTGCCACCAGCCGCACCGATCTGACGCCGAAGGATCTGGCGCGCGTCATCGCGATCACCAGGCCGACCAGCGATTTCTCCAAGCCCGAGCAATTCGAATTGATGCAGGGCGGCGCCGGCACCTCGAAGAAGGACGTCAACAAGGATGCCTTCTCGCAATCCTCCGCCAACATCGGCTTTGCGGAAGAGGGTACCTTCAAGCTCGGCAATGCCATTTTCCGCAAGAACTGGGTGTCGTCGCCATCCTCGACACAAGCCTCGGATGGGCTCGGTCCGCTGTTCAACGAGCGCGCCTGCCAAAACTGTCATCTGAAGGACGGCCGCGGCCATCCGCCCGAAGGGGACAGCGGCACCACCTCGATGTTCCTGCGCCTGGCAAGGGAAGCCAGTACCGAGGAGGAGAAAGCCGCGCTCGCCGATCACAAGGTGCTCAACTTTCCCGACCCGGTCTATGGCACACAACTTCAGGAGCTAGCCGTTCCCGGCCTGCAGGGCGAAGGCAGGATGCATGTCGATTATCAGGAGCAAAAAGTAAAACTGGCGGACGGCAGCGTCGTGTCGCTGCGCAAGCCGAGCTATTCGGTCGAGGGTCTCGCCTACGGGCCGCTCGATCCGCACACCACGCTGTCGCCGCGCATGACACCGCCGATGATCGGCCTTGGCCTGGTCGAGCAGATCGCTCCTGCCGACATCCTTGCGCATGCCGACGCGACCGACCGCGATGGTGACGGGATTTCCGGCAGGCCCAACATAATACGCGACGGCAGCAGCGGTGAACTGACGCTCGGCCGTTTCGGCTGGAAGGCGCAGGCGGCTTCGATCCGTCAGCAATCGGCGGACGCTTTTGCCGGCGATATCGGCATTTCGACGCCTGAGGTGCCGAGGCACTGGGGCGATTGCAGCGCCGCAGAAAAGACCTGCCTTGCCCTACCCAACGGTGTGCAGGAGCGCCTCGGTCCGGTCGAAGCGCCGCCGCCGGTCATGGACCTCGTGACCTTCTATTCGCAAAACCTTGCCGTGCCGGCTCGGCGCGATCTCGACAGACCGGACGTGCTCGCCGGCAAAAAACTGTTCTACGATATGGGCTGCATCTCCTGCCATACGCCGAAATTCGTCACCCGTCGCGGCACCCCGAACAAAGCGCAGGCCTTCCAGCTGATCTGGCCTTATTCCGATTTCCTGCTGCATGACATGGGACCCGGCCTTGCCGACGGACAGGCGGTGGGCGAGGCCAGGGGAAGCGAATGGCGCACGCCGCCGCTGTGGGGCATCGGGCTCACCCAGACCGTCAGCGGCAACACCTTCTTCCTGCATGACGGGCGCGCACGCAGCCTGGCAGAGGCAATCCTGTGGCATGGCGGCGAGGGCCAGAAAGCGCGTGACCGCTTTGCCGCTGCCAATGCGGCCGAACGCGCCGCGCTGATCAAGTTTCTGGAGTCGCTCTGATGCGGAAGCGTCTTGCACTCGCGCTGATGCTGGTCCTCGCCGATGCGCTGTCGGCATCCGCCGCAGTGAAGGCTTCGGATGTGATCCAGCGGGCGATCGACGGCTTCGTCCGCCCGGCCTATGCCAGGCTGCATGACCATGCGGACAGCTTGGCCAAGACCATGCACGCGCTTTGCCAGGCGCCTTCGCAAGATACTCTCGATGCGGCACGCGCCGAATTCTCAGGCGTCGTGGATGCCTGGTCGGTGGTGGAAATCATCCGTTTCGGGCCGATCGCCGAAAACAACCGGCTTGAGCGCATGCTGTTTTGGCCGGACCGCAAGAGCATCGGCCTGAAGCAGGTGCAGGCAGCACTGGCCGGCAACGATCCGGCGGCCGCCGATCCGGCCCAACTGGCGACAAAGAGTGTCGCCATGCAAGGGCTCGGCGCATTGGAGTTCGTGCTCTACGGCGATGGGGCCGGTCAATTGGCCGGCAAGGGCGACGCCTATCGCTGCGCCTATGGTGCAGCCATTGCCGGCAATGTCGAGACGATTGCCGGCGAGGTCGGCGAGGCCTGGAACAAGCCCGACGGCTTTGCCGCGCTCTGGGCCAATCCCGGTCCGCAGAACGCGCTCTATCACGACGGCACTGAAGCGGTGACCGAACTGGTCGGCGTCTTCATCAACGAGTTGGAAATGGTTCGCGACGTGCGCCTGAAAGGCTTCCTGGGCGCCAAGCCGGAGGCCGACAAACCGAAACAGGCGATTTATTGGCGCTCGCAGAACACCGCACGCTCGCTGACCGGCAATCTGGCGGGCGTGGATGCGCTGTTCCAGGCCTCCCACCTTGGCGATGCGCTGCCGCCTGATGCACGCTGGATGGCGGAATCGGTCCACATCCAATTCACCAACGGGAACGAGGCCGCCAAGGCGATCAGGGGTCCGATCGACAAGGCACTAGCCGATCCGACGTTGCGCCAGAAGCTCGACTACTTCGCACTGGTGACATCCAGCCTGACGGCCCTGATCGGCACCAGGCTGACCGCCGAATTCGGCCTGACCGCCGGGTTCTCGTCACTGGATGGCGACTGATCATGAAGACGCCGCTGATCGATCGGCGCGATTTCCTGAGGGCCGCGGGCGCTGGTTTCGTGGCGGCGATGGCGCCGTCGGCCTGGGCAAATACACTCGACGCCGACGCGGTCTTCGCCACGGCTTTCGTCAAGCGCGACGGCAGCTATGGCGCGGCCGTCCTGTCCGAGGCCGGCAAGTTGTTGCACACGATCGATCTGCCCGATCGGGGCCACGACGTTACCTTCGACCCGGTGTCTAAGCGTTCGGTGGTGTTTGCCAGGCAGCCGGGCACCTTTGCTGTCGTCTTCGACCATACCGGCCGCGATGAACCGCACACCATTGCCAGCGTTGCCGGCCGGCATTTCTTCGGCCATGGCGTGTTTTCGGCCGATGGCACGCTGCTCTACGCAACCGAGAACGATTTCGACAATGCCGCCGGCGTCGTCGGCGTCTATGACGCGCATGCGAAATTCAAGCGTATCGGCGAGTTCCCGACCTACGGCATGGGGCCGCACGAACTTCTGCTTCTCTCCGACGGCAGGACAATCGCTGTCGCCAATGGCGGCATCGAGACGCATCCGGATTATGGCCGCGCCGAGCTCAATATCGCAACGATGAAGCCTTCCTATGTTCTGGTCGACCGCCTTACCGGCGATCTCACCGAAAAGCACGAATTGCCGCCGGCGCTACACCAACTGTCGATCCGCCATATGGATGCCGACCGGTCCGGCACCGTCTGGTTCGGCTGTCAGTACAGGGGGCCGGGTAACAATCGTCCCCCACTGCTCGGCCGCGCGCCGCGCGGCAAGGAGTTGCAATTGCTCGATATGCCGCAGGACGTGCTCTCCGGCTTCAGGAACTATATCGGCTCGGTCGCCGCCAACCCTGCCGCCGGCACCGTCGCCGTGTCTTCGCCTGAGGGGAATTCGCTTGCCGTGATCGACACGGCCAGCGGCCGCATCGTCGCCACCAAAGTGCTGGTCGAGGTTTGCGGCGTTGCGCCCGATGGGGAAAGCTTCATGGCGACGACCGGCGCCGGCGATATCGTCGAGTCCGGTGGCTCGATACGTTCCGAGCCGGACTATGTCTGGGACAATCACGTGCTGCGTATCGAGCAGGTCGGCTAGTCCCGATACCCATTGTGGCGATTGCGTGCGTTGGAACTTACATTCTTGGACGCGCGCCGAAGCCAAGTCGCCTGACGATTTATCCATTATTCCCTTGCAGGGATCAGCCCTGGCGGGCAGAGGGAAGCTGTTTTCAAACCTGTCTCAACCGGCCGCTTCATGAAATTGCTTGCCATCGACTGTGCCGCCAATCTCTGCGCCGCCTGCGTCTACGACGCGGCGGCCGGGAAAGAACTCGGCCGTTCGGTGCTCGATCTCGGTAAGGGTCATGCCGAGCATCTGATGGGTGTCATCGAAAAGGCGTTGGGGACCAGCAGAACCGACTATTCCGGCCTCGGCGCCATTGCCGTTTCGACGGGTCCGGGCTCCTTCACTGGTCTGCGAGTCGGCGTCTCGGCGGCGCGCGGCCTGGCGCTGGCGCTGAAAATCCCGGCGATCGGCGTGACGACTCTGGAGGCACTGGCGGCAGAGACCGCAGCGATATTTCCCCGCCGCGCCGTGCTCGCAGCGCTCGATGCAGGCCGCGAGGAGATCCATGCGGCACTTTACGATGAGAGGTCGGTTCTGATCTATGGTCCGGCTGTGGCCACGCTCTCGCAAGCCGCAGCCATGGCGATCGACATCTCTCCGGTTCTGGCGGGCACGGCGGCAACCCAAATTGCCGCGGCGGCCGGACGCAGCTTCGATCTCGGCGAGACGGCGGCCACCGCCGACATCGGCGTCTATGCCCGGCTGGCCGCGGCCCAAGGTGCCGGTAAACACGGCGAGGGCGAAAAGCCGAAACCGCTCTATCTGCGGGGTGCCGACGCCAAGCCGCAGGCCGGCTTTGTTTTGTCGAGGCAAAAAAACTGATGCGCATTCCCTTCCTCCAGCCGCGTCGCAGGGACTATGCGCTCGAGCCGCTGACGGTTGCCGACAGCGCGGCCATGTCGGTGCTGCATCGCGAGGATTTCGCGCGGCCGTGGACCGACGACGAATTCGCCGCGCTGCTCGAGCAGGATACGGTGTTCGGCTATGCCGCGCGCGAGACCGGACAGGGTGCCAAGCCGCCGGTCGGCTTCGTGCTGGCGCGGCTGGCCGCCGGCGAGGGGGAGGTCCTGACGGTCGCGGTGGCACGCTCGCACCGGCGCCGGGGGCTCGGCTGGCAGTTGATGGATGCGGTGCTGCGTGAACTGCACGCACAGCGCGCCGAGGCGCTTTTCCTTGAGGTCGACGAGACCAACGTCGCCGCGATCGCGCTCTACCGGCGGCTCGGCTTCCGCGAGGTCGGCAAGCGCGCCAACTATTACAAGTCGCCGGAGCACGGCCCGACCGGCGCGCTTGTCATGCGCCGCGATCTTCGCTAGCCAAACGCCGGGGTGGTGCGGATGATAGGAAAAATCAGGATTTTCCTGGCGCTGGGGCTGGTTGTCGTCGGCTCATTGGTGCTTGTGCCGCTGCAGGTCTTGTCGATGAAGACCGGGCTCTGGCGCGAGACCTTCATCCTGAAGATCTGGCACAGGATGATCATCAGGGCGCTCGGGCTGCGCATCCATGTCAAAGGCGCGCTATCCGGCCAACGCCCATTGCTGATTGCTGCCAACCACATCTCCTGGACCGACATCATGGTGCTGGGATCGATGGTCGACGTGACGTTCATCGCCAGGGCCGATATGGCCGGCTGGCCGCTGATCGGCATGCTCTCGAAACTGCAACGCACCGTCTTCATCGAACGTGAGCGCAAACGTTCGTCGGGCGACCAGGCGAGCGAGATCGCCCGCCGGATGGCCAAGGGGGACGCCATGGTGCTGTTCGCCGAAGGCTCAACCGGCGACGGCAACATGATCCTGCCGTTCAAGAGCACACTGTTCGGCGCCGCTACGATGGCGATTGCTGAAGGGGCGGCCGAACAGGTCTTCATCCAGCCGGTGGCGATCGTTTATACGCGCCTGCATGGCGTGCCACTCGGCCGCCGGCATCGGCCGGTTGCCGCCTGGATCGGCGATGAGGAACTGATGCCGCACCTCAGGGTGCTGATGGCCGAGGGCGCTCTCGACGTCGAGGTGCATTTTGGCGAAGCGATTGCTTTCTCCAAGGGCTCCAGCCGCAAGGAGACGGCAAAGCAGATGGAACGCCAGGTGCGCGAGATGGTGCAGGCGGCGCTCGCCGAACCGCGCCCGAGCCGGTAGTCTGCGCGGTACCGGCCAGATTCGTCTGTTTTTTGTCAGGGAAAGGCGCTAGAAGCCGCGAAATGGAATTGAACACGATAGAACGCGACGACATCGGCGCTGCCGCCGAAGACCTGGTCGTTCCGCCTGCCGCGACCAGGAAGGTCTTCGTCAAGACCTATGGCTGCCAGATGAACGTCTACGATTCGCAGCGCATGACCGATGCTCTGGCGACCGACGGCTATGCCGCGACAGACGCCATTGGCGAGGCCGATCTGGTGCTGCTCAACACCTGCCACATCCGTGAGAAAGCGGCGGAAAAGGTCTATTCCGAACTTGGGCGCATCCGGGAGTTGAAGGCGGAACGTGCCAAGGCCGGGCGCGAAATGCTGGTCGGCGTCGCCGGCTGCGTGGCGCAGGCCGAGGGTGCCGAGATCATCCGTCGCTCGCCGGCGGTCGATCTGGTCATCGGCCCGCAGACCTACCACCGGCTGCCCGCTGTGCTGGCGAAGGCGCGGAGCGGAGAAAAGATCGTCGAGACCGACTATGCCGTCGAGGACAAGTTCGAACATCTGCCGCAGCCCAAGCGCGCCGAACTGATCAGGCGCGCCGTGACGGCGTTCTTGACCGTTCAGGAAGGCTGCGACAAATTCTGCACCTTCTGTGTCGTGCCCTATACGCGCGGCTCGGAAGTCTCGCGGCCGGTGGCACAGATCGTCGCCGAGGCCGAGCGCCTGGCGGATGCCGGCGTGCGCGAGGTGACGCTGCTCGGCCAGAACGTCAACGCCTGGCATGGAAGAGGCGAAGACAGCGAGGAATGGGGCCTTGGCCGGCTGCTGTTCAGGCTCGCAGAGATTCCAGGTCTGGCGCGGCTGCGCTACACGACCAGCCATCCGCGCGACATGGACGATGAATTGATCGCCGCCCATCGTGATTTGCCTGCGCTGATGCCCTATCTACATTTACCGGTGCAATCCGGCTCCGACCGCATACTCAAGGCGATGAACCGCAGGCATATGGCCAAGGACTACCTGACGTTGATCGACCGCATCCGTGCCGCGCGGAACGACATCGCACTGTCCGGCGATTTTATCGTCGGCTTTCCCGGTGAGACGGAAGCGGATTTCGAGGCGACGATGCAGTTGGTGGAAGACGTCAACTATGCCTCGGCCTTCTCGTTCAAATACTCTCCGCGGCCCGGCACGCCGGGCGCCGAAATGAACGATCAGGTGCCGGAGGCCGTCAAGGACGAGCGCCTGCAGCGATTGCAAGCGCTGCTTCTGAAACAGCAGCAGCATTTCGGCGCAAGCCTGGTCGGCAAGACCATCGACACGCTGATCGAAAAGCCGGGCCGCCAAGCCGGCCAGAAGGTTGGCCGCTCGCCGTGGCTGCAGCCGGTTATTGTTGATGAAAAGGCTGGCGAAATCGGTGACATTATCCGGGTACGAATCACGAAGACAGGCTACAACAGCCTGTTCGCCGAATTGGCCTGAAGGCCTCGGCAGATGAGGAGAGACGGTTGAGCGCTGCTGAAGTCAAGAACCTGCCCCAGAATCTACCCTCCGGGGCCTCGGATATGGCGCACATCGTACTGACTTTCGACAATAACAAGCTTGCCAGCGCCCTTTACGGCCAGTTCGACGAGAATCTGGCCAGGCTCGAGCAGAAGCTCGGCGTCGACATCCGCTCGCGTGGCAACCAATTGACCATCAAGGGCTCTTCCTCGGCCGCCGAGCAGGCACGCCGCGCCTTGGACAATCTTTACGGCATTCTGCAGAAAGGCACTGATATCGGCCAGTCCGATGTCGACGGTGCGGTGCGCATGGCGATCGCCACCGACGACCAGCTGACGCTGCCGACGCTGGAGCGCAAGGGCAAGGTGTCCGCCGCCCAGATATCGACACGCAAGAAGACCATCTATGCCCGCTCGCTGAACCAGGACGCCTATATGCGCGCGCTGGAGCGGTCGGAACTCGTCTTCGGCATCGGCCCGGCCGGCACCGGAAAGACCTACCTGGCGGTGGCGCACGCGGCAATGCTGCTCGAACGCGGCATGGTCGAACGCATTGTGCTGTCGCGCCCCGCGGTCGAGGCCGGCGAACGGCTTGGCTTTCTGCCGGGCGACATGAAGGAGAAGGTCGATCCCTATCTGCGGCCGCTCTATGACGCGCTCTACGACATGATGCCGGCCGACAAGGTCGAGCGGGCGATTGCCGCCGAGGTCATCGAGATCGCGCCGCTGGCGTTCATGCGCGGCCGTACGCTGGCGCATGCCGCCGTCATCCTCGACGAGGCGCAGAACACCACGCCGATGCAGATGAAGATGTTCCTGACCCGGCTCGGCGAGAACTCGCGCATGATCGTCACCGGTGATCCGACCCAGATCGATCTGCCGCCGAACACCAAGTCCGGCCTGGTCGAGGCGCTGAGAATTCTCGACGGCGTTACCGGCATGGTGACGGTCCGCTTCAATGAAGGCGACGTCGTCAGACATCCGCTGGTCGCCGAGATCGTCAAGGCCTACGACCGTGACGGCAAGCTGGCCAGGGGCTTAGGTGTCGAAAGCTGATATGATTATGCGGCCGCATGGCTGAGGAGCAAAAGGCGGGAGGGCCGCTTCCCGTCGAGATCGATATCGCCATAGAGGCGGGCGACTGGCCCGACGAGACGACGCTGACGCGGCTGGTCGACCACGCCGTATCGGCCGCCTTTGTCGAAACCGGTGCGGACGGCCGTTCCGAGCTCAGCATCGTCTTCTCCGACGATGCCCATATCCGTACGCTCAATGCCGGCTGGCGCGGCAAGGACAAGCCGACCAACGTCCTGTCTTTTCCGGCTTTTCCCTTTACCAGGGGCGGGCCTCTGCCGCCGATGCTCGGCGGCATCGTGCTGGCCGCCGAGACTGTCGCGCGCGAGGCGGCACTGGAAGACAAGCCCGTCGAGGACCATATCTCCCATCTCGTCATCCATGGCCTGCTGCATTTGCTGGGCTATGATCACGAAACGGATGCCGAAGCGGATCTGATGGAAGCGACAGAGCGCGCAGCACTTGCGAGGCTTGCCATTCCCGATCCCTACACGTAATTACAAAAGACCAATTGACCGGACGATGATGAACGACAAACCAGAGACTGCCGCCCGCTCCGACGCCGGCAGTGTGATCAAGCCTTCCGAAACGACGGAAGAGGGCTCGAGTCCGAGTACCACGACCGGCAGCTTCGCCACCGAGGCATCGCCTGCCGGTCCTTCCCTGTTCGATCGCGTGCTCGGGCTTTTCAGGCATCGCAACGGCACCAGCCTGCGCGAGGAAATTGCCGGTGCGCTTGCCGAAACGGCGAGCGATGCAGAATCCTTCTCGCCCGGCGAACGCGCCATGCTCAATAACATCCTGCGCCTGCGCGAAGTGCGGGTCGAGGACGTCATGGTGCCGCGCGCCGACATCGAGGCGGTCGAGATCACGACGAAGCTCGGCGATCTTCTGGGGCTGTTCGAACAGTCCGGCCACTCCCGCATGCCGGTTTATTCGGAGACGCTCGACGACCCGCGCGGCATGGTTCATATCCGCGACGTGCTGGCGCATATCACCAAGGTCGCCCGCGTCAGAAAGGGCAGGACGACCAGGAAAACCCCGGTCGCGACGGTTCTCGATCTCGCCCAGGTCGATCTGGCGCGCACCATCGGCGATCTCAACCTGATCCGACCGGTGCTGTTCGTGCCGCCGTCGATGCTCGCCTCTGACCTGATGGGACGGATGCAGACGACGCGCACCCAGATGGCGCTGGTCATCGACGAATATGGCGGCACCGACGGTCTCGTCTCGCTCGAGGATATCGTCGAGATGGTGGTCGGCGACATCGAGGACGAGCACGACGAGGACGAGCCGATGATTACACAGGCCGGCGAAGGCGTCTTCATCGTCGACGGCAAGGCCGAGATCGACGATGTCGCCAAGATGATCGGCGAGGATTTCGCCGCCGGCGAGCACGGCGAATATGTCGACACGATCGGCGGCATGATCTTCAACACGCTTGGCCGGGTGCCGGCGCGCGGCGAAGTGGTGCAGGCCATACCCGGCTTCGAGTTCCATGTGCTCGACGCCGATCCGCGCCGCGTCAAGCGCGTGCGCATCGTCGAGACCTTGAAGGGCGAGCGGCGGCGCCGCGCCGTGCGCACCGAGCAGGCTTAGGGTTTGTTTGGAGGCAAGCCCGCGGCCTGATAAATCTTGCGTCCTGATTCGCACGACTCGGAAGCATTGATGGAGCGCCAGGCCGGCCGGATAATTCTGCTTTGGGGCTGGCGGCGCGCGCTGGTGGCGTTTCTTGCCGGGGCGCTGGCGGTTCTTGCCCAGGCGCCTTACGATTTCTTCGCCGTCTGCTTCGTTTCGTTCCCACTGCTGGTGTGGCTTCTCGATGGCGCGACCGGCGAAGCCTCGGACGGTTTTCTGCGGCGCTTGCGGCCGGCTTTCGCCGTCGGCTGGTGGTTCGGTTTCGGCTACTTTCTTGCCGGTCTCTGGTGGGTCGGCTCGGCGCTTCTGGTCGAGGCCGACAGCTTTGCCTGGGCCTTGCCGTTCGCGGTGGTCGGCATCCCCCTCGCGCTGGCCTTCTTTTACGGTTTCGCTGCCGTGGTTGCCCGGCTGTTGTGGAGCAACGACATCGGCCGCATCGCCGCGCTCGCCTTCGGCTTTGCGCTGGCGGAATGGCTGCGCGGCTTCCTGTTCACCGGCTTTCCGTGGAATGCCGTCGGCTATGCGGCGATGCCGGTGCCTTTGCTGATGCAGAGCGTCTCGGTGACCGGCATGGTCGGCATGAACGCGCTGGCGGTCTTCGTCTTCGCGCTGCCGGCGCTGCTTGCGGCGCGCCAGCATCTTCGCCTGGGCGCGGCGTTGCTTGTCGTTCTCGTCGCCGCCCATGCCGGCTTCGGTTATATCCGGCTCGCCGCCCCCGAAAAACCGGCGGCCCATAGCCTCGACGTCCGTATCGTGCAACCTGCCGTCGATCTCACGGAAAAATGGGATGCCTCGGTGCGTGACCGCATCTTCGCTACCATGATGGGGCTTTCGGCCAAGGCACCGGAACCCGGCCATAACAGGCCGCAATTGATCCTGTGGCCGGAGACCTCGGTGCCGTTTCTGTTCACCGAACGTCCGGATGCCTTGCCTGCCATCGGAGAGATGCTTGGCGATGGCCAGATGCTGGTTGCCGGCGTCGTTCGCGAGGAAGGCGGCTCGGCGGCCCGCAGCCGTTACTACAACTCGGTCGTGGCGATCGACGACAGGGGCGAAATCGTCGATGCCGTGGACAAGGTCCACCTGGTGCCCTTCGGCGAATATCTGCCTTTCGCCGATCTGCTCGGCCGCTTCGGGCTTGAGCAGCTTGTTGCCGGTCCGATGACCTTCGCGGCGGGCAATGAGCGGCACCCGATCACGCTGCCCGGCGGGATCCGAGCGCTGCCATTTATTTGCTATGAGGTCATCTTCTCCGATCTCGTCGCGGTTGACGCAACGTCAGCCGAGCTTATTGTGAACGTCACCAATGACGCCTGGTTCGGCGACACGCCAGGGCCGTACCAGCACTTCAGGCAGGCGCAGATCCGGGCGGTGGAGAATGGGGTACCCCTGTTGCGCGCGGCTAATAACGGCATTTCGGCCGTTGTCGACCCGCGCGGCCGCATCGTCGACGCGCTGGCAATCGATGCACGCGGCGCCGTCGATGTGCGTGTGCCGATCTCCAACCAAGCCATCGTTTCCTCCAGCCAACGACGCATTAACGGAATGCTGATCATGTTTTTGCTCGCCGTAGCGGCATGCATTTTGAACGTAAGGCAAAGGCTACGGGCGAATTGACAGCCGACACATTAGAAACTCATACTGTAAGCGCCTGAAAATTTTCGAAGTCGATAAGGTCGTTCTGTTGGGGCACGGGCCGCGGCGTCGTTTGGGCAGCAAAATAGAAAAAGCCGGAAAAATTCGGCGAGGACAAAATGACAGAAGAAAACAAGAAAAAGCCGAATCCGATCGACATCCACGTCGGAAGCCGCATCCGGCTTCGCCGCAATATGCTGGGAATGAGCCAGGAAAAACTGGGCGAAAACCTCGGCATAACGTTCCAGCAGATCCAAAAGTACGAAAAGGGCACCAATCGCGTCGGCGCCAGCCGTTTGCAGGCAATCGCCTCCATACTCGGCGTGCCCGTCGCCTTCTTTTTTGAGGATGCGCCCGGTCAGGAGCCCGTGGGCAACCGTGGATTTGCCGAGGATGCGTCGATGACCTCCGCCGTCGAATTCTGCGGCAGCCCGGAAGGGCTCCAACTGAACCGCGCCTTCGTCAAGATCGCCGACGTGAAAGTGCGCCGTAAGATCATTGAGCTTGTGAAGTCGCTCTCCACCGACGAGGTCGATTGACTGGCTCGCGAAGAGTTCAAAGAGGTAGAGTTCGTCGTCGCTGGGCACGCAATTTCTCGCGCTTGCCCGCATCGAGGGATGTGCGTTCCGCCGATGCGCTAAAGCGCGGATCGATTTTGCTCGACACGCTTCCTCGACGTCGTTTTCCCTCAGTCTGTTGGCGCAAGGGCTGATCGCAGTGCGCCCTGCCGCCGTCTCGGGATGCAGAGATAAATAACGTCAAAATTCATGCCAGAACGGCTGCATGGCTTGACGAGCGGCGCCCGGCACCGTTAACAACTGGCGCGCCAAAATCGGCGGCCTGCCGATATTTTTTCAAGAGGGGACACCCGTGACGCGGCACAATTACTTCTTCACCTCGGAATCCGTTGCCGAGGGCCATCCCGACAAGGTCTGCGACCGCATCTCCGACGAGATTGTCGATCTCGTCTATCGCGAAGCCAGAAAGACCGGCATGGACCCGTGGAAGGTCCGCGTTGCCTGCGAGACGCTTGCGACAACCAATCGCGTTGTCATCGCCGGCGAGGTGCGCGTCCCCGAGACGCTGCTCAAGAAGGACAAGGAGGGCAATGTCCTGAAGGATGCGGCCGGCCATCCGATTGTCAACCCGGCCAAGTTCAAGTCGGTCGCCCGCAAGGCAATCCGCGAAATCGGCTACGAGCAGGCCGGCTTCCACTGGAAGACGGCCAAGATCGAGGTCCTGCTGCACGGCCAGTCGCCGGATATCGGCCAGGGCGTCGACAACGCCTCCGACCGGCAAGGTGAGGAGGGAGCCGGCGACCAGGGCATCATGTTTGGCTATGCCTGCCGCGAAACCCCGGACCTGATGCCTGCGCCGATCTATTACAGCCACAAGATCCTCGAACTGCTGGCCGCTGCGCGCCATGAAGGCAGCGGTGATGCAGGCAGGCTCGGGCCGGATGCCAAGAGCCAGGTCACCGTCCGCTATGTCGACGGCAAAGCGGCGGAAGTGACGCAGATCGTGCTGTCGACCCAGCATCTCGATGAGACATGGGATTCGAAGAAGGTGCGCAACGTCGTCGAGCCCTATATTCGCGAAGCACTGGGCGACCTGAAGATCGCCGACAATTGCAACTGGTACATCAACCCGACCGGCAAGTTCGTCATCGGCGGGCCCGACGGCGACGCCGGCCTGACCGGCCGCAAGATCATCGTCGACACCTACGGTGGGGCTGCGCCCCATGGCGGCGGCGCTTTCTCCGGCAAGGACACCACCAAGGTCGACCGCTCGGCCGCCTATGCGGCGCGCTATCTCGCCAAGAACGTGGTTGCCGCGAAGCTCGCCGATCGCTGCACTATCCAGCTTTCCTATGCGATCGGTGTCGCCCAGCCGCTGTCGATCTACGTCGACCTCCACGGCACCGGTAAGGTCGACGAGGCAAAGCTCGAGCGTGCACTGCGCACCGTGATGGACCTGTCGCCGTCTGGCATCCGCCGCCACCTCGATCTCAACAAGCCGATCTATGCCAAGACGTCGTCCTACGGCCATTTTGGCCGCAAGGCCGGCCGCGACGGATCCTTCTCCTGGGAGAAGACCGATCTCGCCAAGGCGCTCAAGGACGCTCTCGCCGAACCGGTCGCCGAAGCAGTCGCCGCCTAACCGCGGCGCCTATGGACCCGAAGGACCGGCCAAGCCGTGCGACCGAGGCCTTTTTCGGTCGCCGGCGCGGCAAGACCATTCGACCACAGCAGGCAGCGGCGCTGGAGAGCGGCTTCGCCGCCTACAGGCTCGATCTGACGGTTGAACCGCCGGCCGATCTGCGCAGCCTTTTCGAAGCCGAAGTTTCCGCTGTCCAGCTCGAAATCGGTTTTGGCGGCGGCGAACATCTTCTGCACCGTGCTACGGCCAGCCAGGCGACCGGCTTTATCGGCGTCGAGCCTTTCGTCAACGGCATGGCCAAGATGATGATGGCGGTCCGGGAGCGGCCGCTTGCCAATCTGCGCGTCTATGATGACGACGCCACGCGCCTGCTGGACTGGCTGCCGCAGGCTTCGCTTGACGGCATTGACCTCCTCTATCCGGATCCGTGGCCGAAGAAGAAGCACTGGAAGCGGCGCTTCGTCAGCCCGGTCAATCTCGACCGCTTCGGGCGCGTCCTGAAGCACGGCGGAAAGTTCCACTTTGCGTCCGACATCGACAGCTATGTGAACTGGACGCTGCTGCATTGCCGTGCGCACGGCGCCTTCACGTGGCAGGCAAGCGAAGCCGCCGACTGGCATCGGCCCTATGATGGCTGGCCGGGGACGCGCTATGAGGCCAAGGCCATTCGCGAAGGCCGACGGCCCGCCTATCTGACCTTCGTGCGGAAATAATCGGGAAATTAGAGCTGAGCACAAGGCGAGCGGGCCGAAGGCTCTCGGCGCTCACCTGGCTCAGAAGCGACGGATATTGTCGAAGGCTGCCGGCTCCATGCCGAGATTGCGCAGATCATGCGCACGCGGCTTGCGACCGTTTTCCACAGCCCGCGACGCTGCTACGGCGCTGCCGAACACGCTAAAGACATCGCCTATGGCTGAAAAAAATCCACGATTGTTCATGATCGTACCCTTTCGAGCGCAGTGAGCGCTCCAATTGTGCAATGCAATATAGATAGTCGTGCGTGGCCGGTGCTCAAAGGGGGATCACTGCATGGGCGCCATGCATTTGGCGCAGCGCTGCGGACTCGGAGCCTTGCCGTCATGCACGACGGGCTTGAAACGAGGACCACGATCGTCTATATCAGCTTCAAATTCTTGGTCGGTATGACGAAGAGTGGGTCCACCCGGTCCCGCTCTTTTTTATTACCTGCCGACCAACAGGGATCGAGCGACAGGACCGAATGACAGTCATGGCAAGCGAAGGCGACGATCGCATCATCCGCGAAAGCGGCATCGATGCGCGCATCGCGCTGATCGTTCAGCCGGTACTGCGGGCCATTGGCTTCCGCCTGGTACGTGTGCACCTGTCGGGCCAGAACGGGCTGACGCTGCAGATCATGGCCGAGCGCGAGGACGGCACCATGACGGTCGAGGATTGTGAAGAGGTCAGCCGGGCGGTGTCGCCGGCGCTCGATGTCGATGATCCGATCGAGAAGGCTTATCATCTCGAAGTGTCGTCGCCGGGCATCGACCGGCCGCTGGTCCGCAAATCGGACTTTGCAGCCTGGACCGGCCATCTGGTGAAGACGGAGACGTCGGTTCTCGTCGCCGACCGCAAGCGCTTCAAGGGCAGGATCGCCGAAAGCGACGCGGACGGTGTGGTGATCGAGCGCGACAAGGCCGCTTACGGCGAGGAGCCGACGGTGCGTGTTCCCTACGATGCGATTGCCGAAGCGCGGCTGGTTCTGACCGACGATCTTATCCGCGATGCACTGTCGAAGGACAACCGGGCGCGCAAGGAAGCCAGGAAACGCCGCGGCGAACCCGAAGACGCACCAGCGGGTGCGGAAGACGAAACCGAACAGGAAATGTGATTGGGCTCCCGGCGGTAAGGTCGGCGACAAGCTCGGGAGAAAGAAGATGGTTGTAAGCGCCAACAGGCTTGAACTGCTGCAGATCGCCGATGCGGTCGCGCGTGAAAAGTCGATCGACAAGTCGATCGTCATCGCCGCCATGGCCGATGCGATCCAGAAGGCCGCGCGCTCGCGCTACGGCCAGGAAACCAATATCCGGGCGGATATCAATCCGAATACCGGCGAGATGAAGCTGCAGCGGCTGATGGAAGTGGTCGAGAAGGTCGACGACTACGCGACCCAGATTGCCATTTCCTCGGCGCGCGAGCGAAATCCGGACGCCCAGCTCGGCGATTTCATCGCCGAACAGCTGCCGCCGATGGATTTCGGCCGCATCGCCGCCCAGTCGGCCAAGCAGGTCATCGTGCAGAAGGTGCGCGAGGCCGAGCGCGACCGGCAATATGACGAATACAAGGACCGTATCGGCGAGATCGTCAACGGCACCGTCAAGCGTGTCGAATACGGCAACGTCATCGTCGATCTCGGCCGCGGCGAGGCGATCATCCGCCGCGACGAGCTGATTCCGCGCGAAAACTACAAGTATGGCGATCGCGTCCGCGCCTATGTCTATGACGTGCGCCGCGAACAGCGCGGCCCGCAGATCTTCCTGTCGCGCACCCATCCGCAGTTCATGGCGAAGCTGTTCACCATGGAAGTGCCGGAAATCTACGACGGCATCATCGAGATCAAGTCGGTCGCCCGCGATCCGGGTTCGCGCGCCAAGATCGCTGTCATCTCGCGCGACAGCTCCATCGATCCGGTCGGTGCCTGCGTCGGTATGCGCGGCAGCCGCGTCCAGGCGGTCGTCGGTGAATTGCAGGGCGAGAAGATCGACATCATTCCGTGGTCGCCTTCGGCGGCGTCCTTCATTGTCAATGCGTTGCAGCCGGCGGAAGTTGCCAAGGTCGTGCTCGACGAGGATGCCGAGCGCATCGAGGTCGTCGTTCCCGACGATCAGCTGTCGCTGGCCATTGGCCGCCGCGGCCAGAACGTCCGTCTTGCCTCGCAGCTCACCGGCTGGGATATCGACATCCTGACCGAGCAGGAAGAGAGCGAACGCCGCCAGAAGGAATTCGTCGAACGGTCGTCGCTGTTCATGGAAGCCCTCGACGTCGACGAGATGGTCGGCCAGGTGCTCGCGTCCGAAGGCTTCACCAGCGTCGAGGAAGTCGCGTATGTCGATTCCGGCGAAATCGCGTCGATCGACGGCTTCGACGAGGACACGGCTTCGGAAATCCAGACCCGCGCCCGCGAATATCTGGAGAAGATCGAAGCCGAGCACGACGAGAAGCGCAAGGCCCTCGGCGTCAAGGATGAATTGCGGGAGATTCCCGGCATCACCACCGCCATGATGGTGACGCTCGGCGAGGACGGCGTGAAGACGATCGAGGATTTCGCCGGCTACGCCGCCGACGACCTGACCGGTTGGAAAGAACGCAAGGACGGCGAGACGAAGGTATTCCCGGGTGTGCTCGCCAACCATGGCGTATCACGCGCCGATGCCGAGCAGATGGTCCTGGCGGCTCGCCTGAAGGCTGGCTGGATCACCGAAGACGAGCTTGCCGCCGAGGGTGCGCCGGCTGACGAAACCGTCGGTGCGTGAGGTGAAACCGCATCGCACCGAACCCGCCCTTGGACGAGATGAACGATCGCACCTGCATCGTCACCCGCAGGCAAGCCGAACCGGATGAGCTGATCCGTTTCGTCGTCGGCCCGGATTCGGCCGTCGTTCCGGACATCAAGAGAAACCTGCCCGGCCGCGGTTGCTGGGTGACGGCCGACCGCCTACATATAGAAAAGGCGGCGGCCAAAAACCTGTTTGCCCGTGCTTTCAAGGCGCAGGTGAGCGTGCCAGCCGATCTTGGCGGTATGGTCGACGCGCTGCTTTCCAGGTCCGCTCTGGGCATGCTTGGCTTGGCCCGCAAGGCGGGCGCCATAGCGCTCGGAGCGACCAAGGTCGAGAGCGTCGTGCGCGGCGGACTTGCACTTTTCGTGCTCCACGCGACCGAGGCCTCCGACGATGGCGTCCGCAAGATAAGCCAGGCGCGACGGGCAACCGTCCACCTCGGCGGGCCTGCGATCCGCGCTTACAAACTTTTCTCCGAGGCCGAGTTGAGCTTGGCATTGGGGGGTACAAATGTGATACATGCTGCCGTTCTCGCGGGAGACGCGGGCAGGGCGGTCCAGAAGCGCATGGTTGCGCTCGACCGATATCGGGGCGGTTCCCCGGACGATCTGGCAATGCTTGCGGCCGTTGCTGACGAAGATGATGCCGCAGAGGATATGGAATGAGCGATACGAAATCGGGCGACGACAAGACGCTGAGTGTTACGCCGAAGAAGACCTTGACGCTGAAGCGCCCCGGTATGGAACAGGGCACGGTGCGCCAGAACTTCTCGCATGGCCGCACCAAGTCGGTGGTCGTCGAGACCAAGAAACGCAAGTTCTCGCTGCCTGGCGACAAGCCGGAGCCGGCGGCAGCGCCTGTGTCCGTTTTCACGCCGAAGCCGGTCGCGGCAGCGCCTGCCGTGCAGGAAGCTCCCAAGGCGCCGCCGCCTCCCCCGCCGATCGAACGCGGCGGCATGGTGCTGAACGAGTTGTCGCGCCAGGAAATGGAAGCACGCCGCCGGGCTCTCGAGGGCTCGAAGGTCCGCGACGTCGAGGATCGCCAGCGCGCCATCGAGGAGGCCAAGCGCCGCAGCGAGGACGAAGAGCGCCGCCGCCGCGAGCGCGAGGAATCGGCTCGGCGTCAGGCCGAGGAAGAGGCACGGCTGCAAGCCGAGGCCGAATCCCGCCGCCGTGCCGAGGAAGAGGCGCGCCGCCGTGCGCCGCTCGCCGCCGAACTGGCGACAGTCGATGACGAGGAAGAGGTCAAGCCGAAGCGGGCCGGTGCCGGTGCACCGGTGCGCCGTCTGGTCACGCCCGAAGTGGCACGTCCTGCCAAGCCGACCAAGGGCGAGGAAGACCGCCGCCGCGGCAAGCTGACGCTGAATTCGGCTCTTTCCGACGAGGATGCGCGCGCCCGCTCGCTCTCGTCGATGCGCCGCCGTCAGGAGAAATTCAAGCGCGCGTTGCATAACGAGCCACGCGAGAAAGTCATGCGTGAAGTGATCCTGCCCGAAACCATCACCATCCAGGAGCTGGCGCAGCGCATGTCCGAGCGCGCTGTCGACGTGGTCAAGTTCTTCATGAAGCAGGGCCAGATCCTGAAGCCTGGAGACGTCATCGACGCTGACACGGCCGAACTGGTCGCCACCGAATTTGGCCACACGGTCCGCCGCGTCGCCGAGTCCGACATCGAAGAGGGCTTGTTCAACATCGCCGATCGCCCCGAGGACCTGCAGCCGCGTCCGCCGGTGGTAACGATCATGGGCCATGTCGATCACGGCAAGACCTCGTTGCTCGATGCCATCCGCAATGCCAACGTCGTGTCCGGCGAAGCCGGCGGCATTACTCAGCATATCGGCGCTTATCAGGTCGAGAAGAACGGTCACAAGATCACGTTCATAGACACGCCCGGCCACGCCGCCTTCACGGCGATGCGTGCCCGCGGTGCCCAGGCGACCGATATCGCCATCCTCGTGGTGGCAGCCGACGACAGCGTCATGCCGCAGACGATCGAATCGATCAATCACGCCAAGGCGGCCGGCGTTCCGATCATTGTGGCGATCAACAAGATCGACAAGCATGACGCCGATCCGCAGAAGGTGCGCTCGGAACTGCTGCGCCACGAGGTGTTCGTCGAATCGATGGGCGGCGAGGTGCTGGATGTCGAGGTGTCGGCTACCAAGGGTATCAATCTCGACAAGTTGCTCGAAGCGATCCTGCTGCAGGCCGAAATCCTCGACCTGAAGGCCAATCCGGACCGCACCGCCGAAGGCGTGGTCATCGAAGCCCAGCTCGACAAGGGCCGCGGCCCAGTTGCTACCGTGCTGGTGCAGACCGGCACATTGATGCCGGGCGACATTCTCGTCGCCGGCAACGAATGGGGCCGGGTACGCGCGCTCGTCAACGATCGCGGCGAGCAGGTCAAGGAAGCGCCGCCGGCAATGCCGGTGGAAGTCCTCGGTCTGCAAGGTACGCCGCTGGCCGGCGACCGTTTCGCCGTTGTCAACAACGAGGCCCGCGCCCGCGAGATCACCGAATATCGCCAGCGTCTGGCGCGTGAGAAGGCGGTGGCCAGGCATGCCGGCCAGCGCGGCTCGCTTGAACAGATGATGTCGCAATTGCAGACAAGCGGATTGAAGGAATTCCCGCTGGTCATCAAGGGCGACGTGCAGGGCTCGATCGAGGCGATCAATGCGGCGCTCGACAATCTCGGCACCGACGAGGTGCGCGCCCGCATCGTCCATGCCGGGGCCGGCGGCATCACCGAAAGCGACGTGTCGCTGGCGGAAACGTCCGGGGCTGCGATCATCGGCTTCAACGTTCGCGCCAACGCGCAGGCCCGCGCAGCCGCGGCTGCGGCAGGCATCGAGATCCGCTACTATTCGATCATCTACAATCTGGTCGATGATGTGAAAGCGGCTCTTTCCGGCCTGCTCTCGCCGGAGCGTCGCGAGACCTTCATCGGCAATGCCGAGATCCTCGAGATCTTCGACATCACCAAGGTCGGCAAGATCGCCGGCTGCCGTGTCACCGAAGGCAAGGTCGAGCGTGGTGCGGGCGTGCGCCTGATCCGCGACAATGTCGTCATCCACGAAGGCACGCTGAAGACCCTGAAGCGCTTCAAGGACGAAGTTTCGGAAGTTCCGGCCGGCCAGGAATGCGGCATGGCCTTCCAGAACTACGAGGACATGCGCGCCGGCGACGTCATCGAGTGCTTCCGCGTCGAGATGGTGACCAGGACGCTGTAGTGTCGGCATATGGAGCAAGAACGAAGCCTTGAGTACCGCTTTGTTCTTGTCTCCTGCCGATTTTTCAGGGGTCTACTCAAGGGCGCGGAGCGAAAGTCGTCTCGGCGCCCTGAGACGGTTGTTTTACTGCTTTCTCGTTGGCATTCCGCTTGTGCTTGCCACAAACTATCTCGACGGCTCCGGTGCTTTGGCCGGAGTCGCGGGAGTTGTGGGCATGATGACCATTGTCACGGGTATCATGATCAATCTCGGCCCCATTCTGGCGAGGCGAGTCGAGGTTGCTCATTTCGAGCCTGAACCCACCATGATCCGAGTGGATGTCGCCGGCATCTCAAAGCGTGCCGCAGATACAGAGATCCACATCGGATGGAAATCCGTAAGCCGAGTTACTCTGACCGAATTCGGCATCGGTTTTGTGACGCAAGAGGGTGGCTGGTTTATTCCGATGAGTGCATTTGGGTCCGAGAGCGATTTGAAAGCCGAATACGACAGGATCGTTTCGTTCATGGTCTCATTACAGGCCGGCCCGGAGACAGAGCATTCAGTGCCGCGCACCTTACATTAGCTGAGGTGCAGGTTCCTTGGGGTAGCCAAGCCGGATCAACGGCGCTAAGTCAACCGTTTGAGGCGGTTCGAACCCGCACTGAGAGAAGAGATTTTCATGCCAAGACCATCAACAGCTGGCCCATCCCAGCGCATGCTGCGCGTCGGCGAGCAGGTGCGCCATGCGCTCTCCGAGACTTTGCAGCGCGGCGAAATTCTCGATCCGCTGATCGAGAATGCCGTGGTCTCGGTTTCCGAAGTGCGTATGTCGCCCGATCTGAAGATCGCCACCGCCTTCGTCTCACCGCTTGGCGCCAAGGATGCCGGCGTGGTGGTCGAAGCGCTCAACAAGCATGCGAAGTTCGTCCGCGGCCGTGTCTCCGGCGCGCTGCGGCAGATGAAGTACATGCCGGAATTCCGCTTCCGGCTCGACACCAGCTACGACAATTTCCAGAAGATCAACGAATTGCTGCACTCGCCCGAAGTGGCGCGCGATCTCAGCGCCGACGACAAAGACAAAGACGACCGGAAGGATAGCGAATAGTGGCGCGTCGCGGCAAGAAGAAGGGCCGGCCGATCTCGGGCTGGCTGGTACTGGACAAGCCGGTCGGCATGGGCTCGACCGAAGCCGTGTCCAAGATCAAATGGCTGTTCCAGGCGGAAAAGGCCGGCCACGCCGGCACGCTCGACCCGCTCGCGTCCGGCATGCTGCCGATCGCGCTCGGCGAAGCGACCAAGACCGTGCCTTACGTCCAGGACGGCGCCAAGGTCTACCGCTTCACGGTTGCCTGGGGCGAGGAGCGTTCGACCGACGACCTCGAAGGCCCGGCGACCAAAAGCTCGGACCGCCGTCCGGCGGAAGCCGACGTGCTGGCGCTGCTTTCGAAATATACCGGCGTCATCATGCAGACGCCGCCGCAATTTTCGGCGATCAAGATCGCCGGCGAGCGCGCTTATGACCTTGCCCGCGATGGCGAGACGGTCGACATTCCGGCACGCGAGGTCGAGATCGGCCGGCTCGACCTGGTCGAGCATATGGTCGATCGCACCGTCTTCGAGGTCGAATGCGGCAAGGGCACCTATGTCCGCTCGCTGGCGCGCGACATGGGCCGCGACCTCGGCTGCTTCGGCCACATTGCCGAGCTGCGGCGGGTCGAGGTCGAGCCGTTCACGCAGGAAGATTTCGTCACCCTGGCCGAGCTGGAAATCGCCCGCTTCGGCGAGCAGGGCGAGCCGCAAGCAGCGGACGCCCCGATCGACTTCGGTGCCATCGATGCACTCCTGGTCGACACCGCCGCGGCGCTCGAATGCCTGCCGCAGGTCGCGATCAGCGATGATGCGGCAACCAAAATCCGCCTCGGCAATCCGGTCATCATTCGCGGCCGTGACGCGCCGGTGGAAGCGGAGGAGGCCTGCGCCACCGCGCGCGGCAAGTTGGTCGCCATCGGCGCCATTGAGCAAGGCATGTTCAAGCCAAAGCGGGTCTTTATCGGGTAACAGCTGTGGCCCGGCGCATGATCTCCAAACCGGATTCTATTTTGGGAAACGATCATGCGTTAAATCAACGGGGCTACGGTGCCGTTTGCCGTCCGAAAGGATGCGCTGCGCTGTAGTGCCGTTCGACGCTGCACTCGAGGGGGCACATGGCAAAGGCTGACACGGTCAACAAACGAGCGGCGCTCAAAACACGGAGGCCGCCGGTCGGGGCTTCGCCGGGCACGCTGATCGCCGACCCGGCGGCGCGCCGCTCCGAGCTCAGGCTGACGTTGATCTCGCCTGAAAAGTTCAAGACGATCGAGAATGCCAGCATCGACGACGTCAACACCCATTGCCACAATTGGCCGGTCATCTGGCTCGACTGCACAGGCCTCGCCAATATCCAGCTGATCGAGGAGATCGGCCGGATTTTCAACCTGCATCCGCTGGCGCTGGAAGACGTCGTCAACACCGGTCAGCGGCCGAAGGTGGATTTCTTCGAGGACCACGCCTTTGTCGTCGTCAGGATGATCGACGACGTCACCGCGCACCGTTACGAACAGATCGCCGTCTTCTTCGGCAAGACCTTCGTCGTCACCTTCCAGGAGCGCGAAGGCGACCCATTCGACCCCGTGCGCAAGCGGATCGCAAGCTCGGTGCCCAACCGCTTGCGCTCGCGCGGCGCCGACTATCTCGCCTATGCTTTGATCGACGCCATCGTCGACAGCTATTTCCCGCCGATCGAGGCTGCTGGCGAATTGGTCGATAGCATCGAGGACCAGATGCTGCACCAGGCGCACAAGCACCAGATGCGGCAGCTTCACGAATTGCGGCGCGATGCCAATGTGCTGAAGGGAGTGCTTTGGCCGATGCGCGATACGCTGGCGACCATGATCCGCAACGACGTGCCCTATGTGAAGGCCGAAACCAAGATATTCCTGAACGACACGCTCGATCATTCGCTGCGATTGATCGAACTGGTCGAAACCCAGCGCGACATGCTGACCGGCCTGATCGAGATGCACTTGTCGCTCAGCCAGGCGCGCACCAACGACGTCATCAGCTATCTGACGATCGTCTCGGTGATCTTCATGCCGCTTACCTTTCTCGTCGGCGTATGGGGCATGAATTTCGACCCCGACACCTCGCCCTGGAATATGCCGGAGCTGAAGGCCTATTACGGCTATCCCCTGTCGCTCGCCTTCATGGCGCTTGTTGCGGTCGGGCTCTTTGCGTACTTCAAATGGAAGAAATGGCTCTGACTAGGCGGAAGTGCCCGTTTATGCAGCGAAAAGCCGGCTTGTGAATTAGGCTGGCCTTTTTGTCGGAATTGCACTATATGCGCCGCAGCTTCGCGCTTTGACGCGTTGCTTGCACCGGCCCCTGCTGGACGACATCCCGGCTGAGGGCGTCCCGTTTCCTCAAACAGACAAGGAAAAACACGATGTCGATTACTGCCGAACGCAAGAAGGAATTGATGGGCGAATTCGCAACCGCCAAGGGCGATACCGGGTCTCCGGAAGTTCAGGTGGCCATCCTTTCCGAGCGCATCAAGAACCTGACCGATCATTTCAAGGACCACAAGAAGGATAACCATTCCCGCCGTGGTCTGCTCGCTCTCGTTTCCCAGCGCCGCAGCCTGCTTGATTATCTCAAGCGCAAGGACGACGCGCGCTATCAGACGCTGATCGAGAAGCTCGGTCTGCGCCGTTGACGAATTGACCGGCGGGTTCTTTCGAGAGCCCGCCGGTCGCGCATTGGAGCATCGGATCATCCAAGGCTCCAATGAAGAAAGCAGAGCGCCGCGCACCGGTTTGGCTGCGCAAAGGACGCTCTGAAGTTTTAGATTTGCGCAGGATACTTTCCGAAAACCTGGTTTTCGGGTTCACGCGCAAGGCCAGTCGGATCGATTGGCCAACCCGGTTTCGAAACAGCAGAGGGCCATTCGAAACCGCCCATGGACGGTCATGGGGCAGGATTGCAGGACGCTCGTGCGGCACCGCGCCGAATAGCCGAGCTTCCCGTTGTCTTGCCCGTGGCTGCCCGAGAAAGGAAGCCAAGGGAAAGGGCATCCGCGCACGCTGAAACGGCGCGGCCCTTTCCGCATACGAAGGACAAGACATGTTCAATTACCACAAAGTGGAAATCGAATGGGGCGGCCGCCCGCTCATTCTCGAAACCGGCAAGATCGCGCGTCAGGCTGATGGCGCGGTGCTGGCTACCTACGGCGAAACCAAGGTTCTCGCCACCGTCGTCTCGATGAAGGAGCCGAAACCCGGCCTCGATTTCTTCCCGCTGACGGTCAACTACCAGGAAAAGACTTACGCCGCCGGCAAGATCCCGGGTGGCTATTTCAAGCGGGAAGGCCGTCCGAGCGAGAAGGAAACGCTGGTTTCCCGCCTGATCGACCGCCCGATCCGCCCGCTCTTCGCCGAAGGCTACAAGAACGACACCCAGATCGTCGTCACTGTCGTCCAGCACGATCTCGAAAATGATCCGGACATCCTGTCGATCGTCGCCACCTCCGCCGCCCTGACCTTGTCCGGCGTGCCGTTCATGGGTCCGGTCGGCGCCGCCCGCGTCGGGTACATCAACGGCGAATATGTGCTCAACCCGCACGTCGACGAGATGCAAGAATCGAAGCTCGACCTGGTCGTCGCCGGCACCGCCGACGCCGTGCTGATGGTCGAGTCCGAAGCCAAGGAACTCGGCGAGGACCTTATGCTGGGCGCCGTCATGTTCGGCCACAGGGGATTCCAGCCGGTGATCGACGCGATCATCAAGCTGGCTGAAGTCGCGGCCAAGGACCCGCGCGACTTCACCGCCCCAGACTATTCCGCACTTGAAGCCGAGATGCTCAAGATCGTCGAAGGCGAGCTTCGCGACGCCTACAAGATCACCGACAAGCAGAAGCGCTATGCCGCCGTCGACGCCGTCAAGGCGAAGGTCAAGGCCGCGTTCGCGCCGGCAGAAGGCGAAGAGGCCAAGTACACGTCCGAACAGATCGGCACCGTGTTCAAGGAACTCCAGGCCAAGGTCGTGCGCTGGAACATCCTCGACACCGGCTCGCGCATCGACGGCCGCGACCTGAAGACGGTCCGCAAGATCGTCTCGGAAGTCGGCGTCCTGCCGCGCACGCACGGCTCGGCGCTGTTCACCCGTGGCGAGACCCAGGCGCTGGTCGTCGCCACGCTCGGCACCGGCGAGGACGAGCAGTATGTCGATTCGCTGACCGGCATGTACAAGGAGAAGTTCCTCCTGCACTACAACTTCCCTCCCTATTCGGTCGGTGAGACCGGCCGCATGGGTTCGCCGGGCCGCCGCGAAATCGGTCATGGCAAGCTCGCCTGGCGCGCCATCCGGCCGATGCTGCCGACCGCCGACCAGTTCCCCTATACGTTGCGCGTCGTTTCGGAGATCACCGAGTCCAACGGTTCGTCATCGATGGCTACCGTCTGCGGCACCTCGCTGGCGCTGATGGATGCCGGCGTGCCACTGGCCAAGCCGGTCGCCGGTATTGCAATGGGCCTGATCAAGGAAGGCGAGCGCTTCGCCGTGCTCTCCGACATTCTTGGCGACGAGGACCACCTCGGCGACATGGACTTCAAGGTTGCCGGCACCGCCTACGGCATCACCTCGCTGCAGATGGACATCAAGATCGAGGGCATCACCGAGGAGATCATGAAGATCGCGCTTGACCAGGCCAAGGAGGGCCGTCAGCACATTCTCGGCGAAATGGCCCACGCGCTGTCCGGCGCGCGTGCCGAACTCGGCGAGTTCGCACCGCGCATCGAGGTCATGCACATTCCGACCGACAAGATCCGCGATGTGATCGGCTCGGGCGGCAAGGTCATCCGCGAAATCGTCGAAAAGACCGGTGCCAAGATCAACATCGAGGATGACGGCACGGTCAAGATCGCTTCGGCCAACGCCAAGGAGATCGAGGCGGCGAAGAAGTGGATACACACCATCGTCGCTGAGCCGGAAGTCGGGGAGATCTACGAAGGCACGGTCGTCAAGACCGCCGACTTCGGCGCTTTCGTCAACTTCTTCGGCCCGCGTGACGGTCTCGTCCACATCTCGCAGCTCGCCAATGATCGTGTCGCCAAGACCTCCGATGTCGTCAAGGAAGGCGACAAGGTCTGGGTCAAGCTGATGGGCTTCGACGAGCGCGGCAAGGTCCGCCTGTCGATGAAGGTCGTCGACCAGGCCACCGGCAAGGAAATCGCTCGCGACAAAAAGAGCGAAGGCGAAGAAAACGCCGCCTAAGCTGATCTAACTATGCAATCGAAGCGGGCGCGCCGGAAGGTCGCGCCCGTTTGCATTCAACAACAGCCTTGCAGTTCAAGAGTGGTGAATGTCCGCCGAGCCGCTGAAGACGCTTTTCCATCCATTCGAGGCGGGGGCTGTGTCCCTGCCACGAAAGGATGAATGCATTCTCTTTCTCGGTGCCGAGCCCGGCTTTCGCTTACCCGAAGGCTTTGATGCCAAGCTTCATCTCGTCCAAGGCTTCAGGCCGCATTTTCGTGCCTTGCAGGCATCCGGCTTCACTGTCACGCCGCAGGTCGAAGGCGAGGCTTTCGACGCGGCATTTGTGCTCGCCGGCCGCCATCGCGGCCAAAACGAGTTGCGCGTCGCCGAAGCGGTCGAACGCGTGGCACCAGGGGGGTTGATCGTCGTCGCCGGCGGCAAGGACGATGGCGTCGCCAGCCTGCGCAAGCATGTCGGCGCCCTTGTGCCGCTCGAAGGCCACCTGCCGAAGCATCACGGCATTGCCTTCTGGTTTCGCCGGCCGGCCGATACCGTTGCCGCGGCAACGCTTCGAGCCGCCAATCCGGATTTGGTGGTCGAGGACCGCTTCCGCACGGCCCCAGGCATGTTTTCCTTCGACAAGATCGATGCGGGATCGAAGCTGCTGGTCGAAAATCTGCCCAACGATCTGCGTGGCAGTGTTGCGGATTTCTGTGCCGGTTGGGGCTATGTCGCTGCCGAGGTCGCCGCCCGCTCACCCGGCATATCGGCGCTTGACCTTTACGAAGCGGATTTCGAGGCGCTGGAGGCGGCCAAAACCAATGTCGGCAGCACAGGCGTGGAACCACGTTTCTTCTGGACAGATCTTTTGAGCGAACCGGTCGAGCGCCGCTACGATGTGGTCGTCATGAACCCGCCCTTTCACCGCAGCCGGGCGACTGAGCCGGAAATCGGTGCCGGTATGATCCGCGCGGCAGGCAAAGCGCTGAAGCCGGGCGGCCGGTTGTTCATGGTGGCAAACCGTCAGCTTCCCTACGAACCGGTGCTGGCGGCCGCCTTCTCCAGCCATGGGGAGCTCGCCCGCGACGGCATGTTCACGGTCTTCTCGGCGCGACGCTGAAACGCTGCGGGGCAAGCCGGCGACGTGTCGCTCGCGCTATTCCCGTCCGGCGTCGGTCTGCTTCAACTCGTCAAGCGTCGGCATGGACACGATGTGATAGCCGGAATCGACATAGTGGATTTCGCCGGTGACGCCGGACGACAGGTCGGACAGCAAATAGAGCGCGGAGCCGCCGACTTCGTCGATCGTCACCGTACGGCGTAGCGGCGAGTTGCGCTGCTGGTAGGAGAACATGTGGCGTGCGTCGGAAATCCCGGCGCCCGCAAGCGTCCGTACCGGTCCCGCCGATATGCCGTTCACCCTGATGCCTCGCGGGCCGTAGTCGTTGGCTAGATAGCGGACGCTGGCCTCCAGCCCGGCCTTGGCAACACCCATGACGTTGTAGTTCGGCATGACGCGAACCGAACCCGCATAAGTCAGCGTGATCATCGAGCCGCCGTCCTTCATCAACGTGGCGGCGTGGCGGGCAACCTCGGTGAAGGAATAGCAGGAGATCACCATGGTGCGGATGAAATTGTCGCGGCTGGTATCGGCGTAGAGGCCTTTCAGCTCGTTCTTGTCGGAAAAACCGATGGCGTGGACAATGAAGTCCAGCCCACCCCATGCCTTGCCCAAGGTCTCGAAAGTTGCGGCGACCGATGCGCTGTCCTCGACGTCGCAAGGCACCACCAGCGATGCGCCCAGCTTCTCGGCGAGCGGCTTGACCCGGCGTCCGAAGGCCTCGCCCTGATAGGTGAAGGCGAGTTCCGCGCCATGTTCGGACAGTTTGCGGGCGATACCCCAGGCAATGGAATGATCGTTGGCGACACCCATGACAAGCCCGCGCTTGCCCTTCATCAATCCGTCCATGGTCGGCAAATCCTTATGCGGAATAGCGCTGGAAAATCAGCGTAGCGTTGGTGCCACCGAAACCGAACGAATTGGACAAAACAGTGTCGATCCTTGCGTCGTCGATGCGCTTGCGCACGATCGGCATGCCTTCGAATTCCGGATCGAGGTTCTCGATGTGGGCGCTCTCGCCGATGAAGCCGCCTTGCATCATCAGGATCGAGTAGATCGATTCCTGCACGCCGGCCGCACCTAGCGAATGGCCGGTCAGCGATTTCGTCGATGTGATGAAAGGCATGTTGTCGCCGAACACCTCGCGGATGGCGCCCATTTCCTTGGAGTCGCCGACCGGCGTCGAGGTGCCGTGCGTATTGATGTAGTCGACTGGTGAAGTGACGGTCGCCATTGCCTGTCGCATGCAGCGTGCCGCGCCTTCGCCCGATGGCGCCACCATGTCGTAGCCGTCCGAGGTGGCGCCATAGCCGACGATCTCGGCATAGATCTTGGCGCCGCGCGCTTTTGCGTGCTCGAGCTCTTCAAGAATCAGCACGCCGGCGCCGCCGGCAATGACGAATCCGTCGCGATCGACGTCGTAGGCGCGGGAGGCGACCGATGCCCTGTCGTTGAACTTGGACGACATGGCGCCCATGGCATCGAAGAGATCCGACATCGTCCAGTCGAGATCCTCATGGCCGCCGGCGAAGACGATGTCCTGCTTGCCCCACTGGATCAGCTCGTAGCCATTGCCGATGCAATGCGCAGACGTCGAGCAGGCCGATGAGATGGAATAGTTGACGCCGTGGATCTTGAACCAGGTGGCAAGCGTCGCCGACGCGGTCGACGACATCGCTTTTGGCACCGCGAACGGGCCGATCCGCTTGGGGCTACCGTTTTTGATCGTGGTCTCGGCCGCCTCGACGATTGCACGGGTCGACGGTCCGCCGGAGCCCATCACGATGCCGGTGCGCTCGTTGGTGATGTCGGTCTCGTCGAGGCCGGCATCTGCGATCGCCTGGTCCATTGCGACGTGGTTCCAGGCAGCACCCTGCGACAGGAAGCGCATGGCGCGACGGTCGATCATGCCCGACGGATCCAGTGTCGGCGCACCCCACACCCGGCAACGGAAGCCATGCTCGGCGAAAGAGTCGGAGAAGCTGATGCCGGATCTGGCATCGTGCAGCGAGGTCTGCACCTCGTTGGCATTATTGCCTATCGACGACACGATGCCGAGACCTGTGACTACGACCCGTCTCATTCGCAACTCCTTCCAGCGCGGACCTCCGAAACCTGAAATCGATTTGCGGAACGGAACCATGCGCAAAATTAAAGTGCTACAGCGTCCTTTGGACGTCCAAGACGTGGCACTGTAGGGTCTTCGTTCAGACGGCGGCCGATTGCTTGGAAAGACCGACCTTCAGATCCGTTGCCGCATATATGGGCTCGCCATCTGCCTTCAGCCAGCCATCGGCGATACCAAGCACAAGCCGACCGCGCATCACCCGCTTGAAGTCGACGCCATACTCCACCTTCTTGACCGTTGGCGTGACCATGCCTTTGAACCTCACCTCCCCGGTCGACAGCGCCATTCCCTTGCCGGGTTCACCGAGCCATCCGAGATAGAACCCCGTCAACTGCCACATGGCGTCCAAGCCCAGGCATCCCGGCATGATCGGATTGCCAATGAAATGGCAGGCGAAAAACCACAAATCCGGCTTGATATCGAATTCCGCGCGGATGAAACCCTTGTCGAACGCACCGCCAGTTTCGCTGATCTCGGTGATGCGGTCGAACATCAGCATCGGCGGATAGGGCAGCTGCGCATTTCCCGGTCCGAACAGCTCGCCGCGGGCGCAGGCAAGCAATTCCTCGTAACCGTAGCTGGATTTCGAACCCGCCATCAATCTCGTCCCCGTGATCGTCCCGGGCGATAGGCGCCCTTGTCGGTGGTTTCCTAACACAATCTGTTTCAGGCCGGAAACCGGCGTTTGCGCTTAACCTGCCCGTCTGCCCGGGTCAATGCGCGCTATTGATCGCATTCGGTCGACAGAATATATGTCACGACACGTTCAGTTTCGGCAGATGCTCTATTTCTGCCATTTTGGGCGTGTCTGAGGCGGAACTGTGAGCGCGACGGGTAGATGGATCTGGGTTGCCGGAAGGATAATGTCGCTGTGGACAAGCGGGTTCGCGAGGCCGGTCTGAGGCCGACACGCCAGCGCATCGCGCTGGCCGATCTGCTTTTCGCCAAGGGCGACCGCCATCTTTCGGCCGAGGAACTGCACGAGGAGGCGCTTGCCGCCGGCGTGCCGGTGTCCCTGGCCACCGTCTACAATGCTCTGCACCAGTTTACCCAGGCAGGTCTTCTGCGCATCCTTGCCGTCGAGGGATCGAAGACTTATTTCGACACCAACACATCCGATCACCATCATTTCTATATCGAGGGCGAAAACAGGATCTTCGATATCGACAGCGGCCCGGTGACGGTTTCCAACCTGCCGGAACCGCCGGAAGGCATGGAGATCGCCAATGTCGATATCGTGGTGAGACTGCGTCCGAAACGCTGCGACTGACCGGCGCCTTATGAATTCCTGGATTTGACGCTCCGGCTTTGAATGGGTCGCCGTCGCGGTGGCGGCTTTTGTCTTCTATGCGATCGCTGGTGTTCCTGGTGGTTGTTTGGGATATGGCTTGAAGCTGTCGAGCAGTTTCCAGGATACCCATCTCGGCCGCATCGGCCGCTAAACCATCCCCGAACCGAAGATCAGCGAAACAAGTGCCGGATCCGGTGCTTGCCGTGCTGGCCCGACCTGCGGTCCAGAAACGTCAGTTCTTGACCTTTTCGCCGGGATAGGCACCCCAGACGAGCGACTGCGCGAGCCAGCCGGTATGACCGTCGAAGGTCATTTCGCACCACTGGCCATCGCAGGACTTGATCGTGCCCATCACCCCCGGTTCGAGGATCGCGATGACGCCAGCATCTTTTGCCGGGTCGTCTAGGAGGTTGACGCGAGCGTCCTTGCCGCGCTGCCAGGGGGCGACGATCGCCGTGCGGCGGCCCGAAAGCAGCGACTGATTGATCCAGCCTTCCGAGCCGTCGGCATCGCGCACACGGCGCCACGTATCGAACTCCTGGATGATCTCCATCGGCAGGCCTGGCTTCATATACATCCAGTCGACGGAATAATTGACGCCCGGCCCAACGCGCGAGTTGACGCGGCCGGATTTCAGGCTGACGAAGCGCGGCAGCGGCAAGCCGCTTGGTCCGAGCGTGACGCTCTGGGCGGGTGCCGCGGCACTTTGCGCCATCACCAGTGGGCTATGGATGAGAGCGCCGAGGAATGCTGCACTGAGGGTCAGGCGGAGCGACGCGAAACCAGACACTTTCGTTCCTTTCGGCGCCGGCCCATCGGCCTTCGCCCCTTTTTCTTTGTCTTCGGCGGAACCGCTTGTTACATGAATGACCGGTACCGCGATCGGCTCTCAGTTTCGCCGTTCTTGGTTAAAGAGGTCTCAACGAGATCGGGTTCGAGGAAACAATGGCAGGCAAAAAGAAGCCCCTCGTCATCATCACGCGCAAATTGCCCGACCCGGTCGAGACCCGCATGCGCGAGTTGTTCGACGCCCGCTTGAATGTCGAGGACAGGCCGATGACGCAGCCGGAATTGGTGGCGGCGGTCAAGGAGGCCGACGTGCTGGTGCCGACCGTCACCGACAATATCGATGCGGCGCTGATTGCCCAGGCTGGCGACAACCTCAAGCTGATCGCCAATTTTGGCAATGGCGTTGACAAGATCGATGTTGCGGCAGCGGCCAAGAAAGGCATCACCGTCACCAACACGCCGAACGTGTTGACCGAAGATACGGCCGACATGACCATGGCGCTAATGCTGGCCGTGCCGCGGCGGCTGGCCGAAGGCGCCAACGTGCTGACCGGCGACAAGAAATGGGCGGGCTGGTCGCCGACTTGGATGCTCGGCCGGCGCATCTGGGGCAAACGGCTCGGCATTGTCGGCATGGGTCGCATCGGCACCGCCGTCGCCAGGCGCGCCAAGGCCTTTGGCCTCTCGATCCACTACCACAACCGCCACCGCGTGCTTCCGGCAATCGAGGACGAGTTGGAAGCGACATATTGGGAAAGCCTCGACCAGATGCTCGCCCGAATGGACATTATCTCGGTCAATTGCCCATCGACACCGGCAACCTTCCACCTGCTTTCGGCGCGGCGGCTGGCGCTTCTGCAACCGTCAGCTTACATAGTCAACACCGCGCGCGGCGATATCATCGATGAGGAATCGCTGGTCAAGCTCATCCATGACGGCAAGATCGCCGGCGCCGGCCTCGACGTCTACGAGCACGAGCCGGCGCTGAACAGCAAGCTGCTGAAACTTGCCCACAAAGGCAAGGTCGTGCTGTTGCCGCATATGGGCTCGGCGACCCTCGAAGGCCGTATCGACATGGGCGAGAAGGTAATCATCAACATCCGCGCCTTCTTCGATGGTCATCGTCCGCCCGACCGTGTGCTGCCGCTGAGGGCGTGACCTGCCATCGCGCCGGCATGGTCTTGCCGCGGCAACCGCGCGTTCGTCTTTGGATAGCGTTTGCCTACGGGAAGCATCTTGCGCATGGTGATCGAGGTCGGCCGGTCGTAGCCCTTGTGCGCTGTCCGTTCGGTTTCACGAAAACCGAGGCGGGCAAAGGCTGCGTGATTTCCGGTCAGCTCGATCCGGGTCTGGAGCTCGATGGCGGTCCTGTTGTGGCTGCGGGCAAGATCTTCGACGGCCTGCATCAGCTGTTTTCCGACGCCTTGTCCCTGAAGCGTCGGCTCGACCGCGAGCTTTCCAATATAGAGGTCGTTTGCGCGCTTAAGGACGAAGACGCAACCGACGATCTCGTTTTCCTTCAGGGCCAGGAATGCTGTCTCCTCCAGCGCTCTAGCCCTGAGATTTTCAACGGTAAGGCGATGCGCCGAGGACGGCGGGTCAATGACGCCGTCCATGAAGGCGAAGGCGCGCATGATCAGAGCCAGGACCTCGTCCCACCGGTCGAAATCGGCCGCAAGCTGCACAATGGAGACCTCGGCAGACTGGCTCACGGGCTGGTTCGCTTGTAGCGGATCGTGTCGAAGCGTGCCGCCAGCGCATCGTAGAGCAACAGTCGCCCGACCAGCGGCTCGCCAATCCCGGTGATCAGCTTGATCGCTTCCATTGCTTGCAGCGTGCCGATGACCCCGGTCAGCGCGCCGACAATGCCGGCCACCGCGCAGGACGGCACCAGTCCCGGCGGCGGTGCTTCGGGAAAAAGATCGCGGTAGCTTGGGTTCAACTTGCCGTCCGGGCCGGTCTCGAAAGGCTTCAGTACGGTGACCGAGCCGTCGAAGCGGCCAACGGCGGCGTGCACGAGCGGCCGGCTTTCGGCGGCGCAGGCGTCGGCCACTGCGTAGCGTGCCTCGAAATTGTCGGAGCCGTCAACGACGATGTCATAACGGGCGATGAGGGCAGGGGCGGTGTCTGCGGTCAGCCTGAAATTGTGCTCTTCCACGACTACGTTTGGATTGATGCGGGTGATCGCAGCCTTGGCACTGTCGGTTTTTGCCATGCCGACCATGTCCGTGCCGTGAATCACTTGTCGTTGCAGGTTGGAAAGGGAGACGCTGTCGTCGTCGACGATACCGAGCGTGCCAACGCCCGCAGCGGCGAGATATTCGAGCACCGGCGCACCCAATCCGCCGGCGCCAATGACCAGCACCCGCGCCCGCTTTAGCCGCTGCTGGCCGGCGCCGCCGATTTCGGGCAGCACTATGTGGCGGGCGTAGCGTTCGAGCTCTTCGTCGGTAAGGGCGGCTGTGATCATCCCCGGGACCATATAACGGAGGAAAAAACTTGTCAGGCATCAATGCGTGCCGCTCAGAAGTGCGCGCCATGGCCGAAGGTCAAATGGTCGGCCTGACCTTACCGTGATCTACGGTCAGGAACTGCGCTCGTCCCTTGAGGCTGTCAAACAACGCGGCATCGGTCCCGGTCATGAAGGCCTGGCAGTTCAGTTCCTCCAGGATCGAGAACAAGGCCGCCCGTCGACCGCCGTCGAGATGGGCGGCAATCTCGTCGAGCAGCAGGATCGGCGTCATGCCCGATATTTCGCCGGTTAGCCGCGCATGCGATAAGACGATGCCGACCAGCAGCGCCTTCTGCTCGCCGGTCGAACAGAGCTCGGCTGGCATCGCTTTGGGCCGGTGGCGCACCACGAGGTCGGTACGGTGCGGGCCGTCGAGCGTGCGCCCGGCGGTGCGGTCGCGGTCGCGCCCCTGGGCAAGGGCGCGACGGAACCGTTCCTCTACGTCGACGGCCGGTAAAACACCGATTTCGCCTTCCAGTTCGCCCGAGATGCCGATGTCGGCTTGCGGAAACGGTCCGTCGCCGGGCAGCCGGTCGATCATGGCGGCGAGCAGGCGCACCAGTTCGGCACGCGCCGCGGCAATTGCCACGCCGGTCTCAGCCATTTGCATCTCGATCGCATCGAACCACGCACTGTCGCGCGAACCGTCGGCGAGCAGCCTGTTGCGGCCGCGCATTGCCTTTTCGTAGTCAAGCGCGCGCTGGCCGTGGCCGGGATCGATCGCAAGCACCAGCCGGTCGAGGAAGCGCCGACGATCGGCCGCCGGCCCGGGGAACAGGCCGTCCATAGCCGGTGTCAACCAGACCACGCGCAGCCATTCCAGCATGTCTTCGGCTGAGCGTGCCGCCGCGCCGTTGATCCGCACTCGCCGGCCGCCTTCGCCGTCGCTGCCCGCTATTCCGGTACCGATCTCGACCTGGCCTTCCGGCCCGTCAAGCCGGGCATGCAGCGCAAAGCCACCATCACCGCCTTCGCGCGCCACCTCGGCATAGGGTGCGCGGCGCAAGCCGCGGCCAGGCGTGAGCAGCGAGATCGCCTCAAGCAGATTGGTTTTTCCGGCGCCATTGTCGCCGGAAAAAACCACGGCGCCGGGATCAAGGTCGATTGCTAACGCCGCATAGTTGCGGAAATTCGTAAGTGTGAGCTTACTTATGTAGGTCTGCTGCGGTTTTGCAGATTTGGTCACGGCAGCAAGATGGCCCCGTTCGGGCCCTACACCCGCATCGGCATCAGCACGTAGAGCGCGGTCTCGTCGGCCATATCGTGGATCAGCGTCGGGGAACCGGCATCCGCCAGCATGAACTTCGCCTCCGTGCCGGTCAGTTGCGCGGCAACGTCGAGCAGGTATTTGGCGTTGAAGCCGATCTCGATCGGATCAGACGAATAGTCGGCCGCCAGTTCCTCGGTGGCACTGCCCGAATCCGGGTTGTTGACCGCAAGCGTGACCTGTCCTTCGGCGATCGAAAGCTTCACCGCCCGGCCGCGTTCGGACGAAATGGTCGAAACGCGATCGACGGCAGCGGCGAAACTCTGGCGATCGATAATCAGCTTCTTGTCGTTGCCGGTCGGAATGACGCGCTGGTAGTCCGGGAAAGTGCCGTCGATCAGCTTGGAGGTCAAGATAACGCTGCCGATGGTGAAACGAATCTTGGTGTCGGACAACTCGGTGGTGACTGCAACATCGGGATCGTCGACCAGCTTTTGCAACTCGCTGACCGTCTTTCGCGGGATGATGACGCCAGGCATGCCCTCAGAGCCTGCCGGCGCATCGATCTCGGCCCGCGCCAGCCGGTGGCCGTCGGTCGCGACAGAGCGCAGTTTCAGCTTGCCGCCGGCCTCGTGCGTGTGCAGATAAATGCCGTTCAGATAATAGCGCGTCTCCTCGGTCGAGATGGCGAACTGGGTCTTTTCGATGAGGCCCTTTAGTCCGACGGAATCGAGCCGGAAAATATGCGAGAACGACCCGGCTGAAAGTTCGGGAAAGTCGGACTGCGGCAGGCACTGCAGGCGGAAGCTCGAGCGCCCCGACGTCACCGTCATGGCGTTGCCGTCTTCGTCGGTCTTCAGCGCCACCTCCGCGCCGTCGGCAAGCTTGCGCACGATGTCGTAGAGCAGATGCGCCGGGACCGTTGTCGCCCCGCCGCGCTCGACCTTTGCCGGCGTCGCTTCGGTCACCTCCAGGTCGAGGTCGGTCGCCTTCATTTCAAGGCTGGCCCCCTCGGCGCTGAGCAGCACGTTCGACAGGATCGGAATGGTGTTGCGCCGCTCGACCACGCGGTGAACATGGTTGAGAGACTTCAGGAGATTTGACCGTTCCAGGATAACACGCATGACGAAACAGGCTCGCTTGAATGAATGAACGGGTCTCCGGCAAGCGGTGCCCCGCGAAAGGTCTGAACAGGCTCAGAATCTGCGTAAACTGACAGGAAAAACCCGGCAAACGCAAGCCCGCGCCACCGGTTCGGACCGGCTGCGCGGGCTTTCTAGGCATAAAAAGGCCGAAGTTCGCGAGCCGGCGTTTCTCGGGCCATCAGGCCTGGTCGTTGATCAGCCTTCTCAGCAATTCGAGCTCCTGCGCCAGTGTGTTGTCGGCACCGGAAAGATCCTCGATCTTGCGCACCGCATGCAGCACGGTCGTATGGTCGCGGCCGCCGAACCGCCGCCCGATCTCCGGCAGCGAGCGCGGCGTCAAAACCTTCGACAGATACATAGCGACCTGCCGCGGCTTGACGATGGTGCGTGTGCGCCGGTTGGACAGCAGTTCGGTCTTCGACACGTTGTAGTGGCGCGCGACGATGCGCTGGATGTCCTCGATACGCACCCGCTTCGGTTCACCCGAACGATAGATGTGGCCGAGGATCTCATCGATGCGGTCGATGGTGATCTGCGGTTCGAAGGATTGGCGAAACAAAAGCTGGTTGAAGGCACCTTCGAGCTCGCGCCCGCTGCCGGTCACCGTGCGGGCGACGTGGTTGAGGATCTCTTCGGAAATATCCAGCGACGCATCGTCGAGCTTGGCGGTGGCAAGCCTGAGCTTGAGCATACCGATACGCATGGCGAAATCCGGGGCCGACATTTCCAGCGCGACGCCGCCGTTGAGGCGCGAGCGGACGCGTGGCTCCAGCGACTCCAATTCGGACGGCGGCCGGTCGGCAGCGACCACCACCTGCTTGGCGCTGTCGAGCAGCATGTTGATCAAATGGCAGAATTCGTGCTGGATCGACTTGCCCTGCAGGAACTGCATGTCGTCGATGATGAGGAGGTCGATATCGCGCAGCTGTTCTTTCAACGTCAGTGCGTTGTTGTCGCGGATCGCGGTGGCGAACCGCCACATGAAATACTCAGCCGTCAGATAGACGACCCGCGATTTCGGATTCTGCTTCAGCGATTCTGCGGCGATCGCCTGCAACAGATGCGTCTTGCCCAGTCCGACCGTTGCGTGAAGAAAGAGCGGATTGAAACGCACCGCGCTCGACTGCGATTCCGCGACCGCCTTGGCGGCGGCAAAAGCCACTCGGTTCGATGGTCCTTCGATGAAGGAGGTGAAAGTGTAGCGTGGATCGAGTGGCGAACCGAGAACATTGTGCCGGAACTCGGTTTCTGCCGGCATCCCCGGGCGGGGTGCCGGGACCCGTTCGACCCTGCTGGGGCTCGCCGTGCCCGCAGAGAGCGCGGTTTGCGTCTGCCTGGTCATCTTGCGCGCCGGCGCCACTTCTGGCTCGACGCTGTTGCGGCCCTGCCGTGTGGCGGTGCGAACCACGATCTCGATCTTGAGGATCTCCGGATCTTCGTGCTTCCACAACTCGGTGATGAGATCGAGATAATGGCCGTTGATCCATGAACGCAGGAATGCGGTTGGCACTGAGATGCGAACAATGCCCTTAGAGCATTCAGCGACCTTCATGCGCCCGAACCAGCTCGAATAGACCTCGGTTCCCAGACGCGCCTTCAACTGGGCCTTGACCCGATCGAACTTCTGTTCAGCTTCATTGGAAGCCGCCATGTCGTTCCTTCCGACTAACGTTCCAGGAAATGGGAGGTCGCCTGTAAGCTCCCTTTCGATGCCGCCGCTCTGCATGATCGAGTTCCTTGTCTCTTGTACCTGTTTTCCGCCGGGGATGCGCCTCCTGCATCCATGTTTCCGGCGACCGTGTCTTCGCTGCGACACCATCGCCGTCGCCGGCTGATGAATCGCCTCGTTGTCGGTCCGGCGCCGAAGAGCCGATCCGCTTTGGTCATGTCAGGGCAACAAAATGCCGTCCGGCGAAAAACCGCCGGCGCACCATCGACCTGCCATGTACAATTACGCCAGTCCCCTACCGTATCGAAAAGACAAACCAACCCCGTCCGCGGAGTTGAAGCCGCGCTGTAAACTCTGCCAATTTGAGCTGGCCGGTTTCAGGCTGGTCAAGGGCCAAGGGCCCATCCCTTCGATGGACAGACATTACCGAAATCGCTGTGGATAGGGCAAGGCCACCCCTAACGGATTTTTAAGGAATCTGACTAGCAAGGGACGTTTCGAACGCCATGCTGCAATAGTTGATTTTGACAAAGCCATTGTGATTCAAACCCTTTTCCGGCGAATATGAAAAAGGCCACACAACGCGAAATTTTCTGAAATAATTCACTTGACAGCCAATTGTCGCCTATCAGCCGCAGCTGATGTGAACAAGCTGTGGATCACCATCGGTAAGCTTCTGAAAGGAAACGGTAATCCGTGACGCTCGGAAATTTTCGTATTGGCGGTTTCGGAGGCTCCGAATATGAGCGGGCATGTATATGCCGGCAAAGCATTTCGAACTTTGAAATGCTCGCGGAGCGCCATTTTGCGGGCTTTCTTTTAAGTACTTGCCGGCAAACGAAAAAACCCGGCGCGATTGGCCGGGTTTGAAGTAGCGCAGTTCAAGAATGGATATATCAGGCTGACAGCACCTTGACCCGTTGGGCCAACCGCGACACCTTGCGCGATGCCGTGTTCTTGTGCACCACGCCCTTGGTCGCGGCGCGCATCAGTTCCGGCTCGGCCACCTTGAAGGCAGCCTGTGCGGCCGCCTTGTCGCCAGCCGCGAGCGCCTCTTCGACCTGGCGGATGTAGGTTCGGACGCGGGAGCGGCGGTTCTTGTTGATCGCTGCGCGACGGGCGATCTTGCGCGTTGCCTTTTTGGCCGAGGAGGTATTGGCCATGGTGCCTCTCTTCTGATCTGGTGGGCGCTTGCGGGATACCGCGGGGCGCAAAAAACAAACGGGCAGCCACAGGGCCGCCTCGGTTGTTGCGGCTTATAGTTCAGCTTTTCCGGCACGTCAACGCTGCAGTGTTTTCTTTTTGACCGGTGCCTCGTCATCTCATCGGTTCGTGAAATTCGGCTTCCGCTTGCCGGTGAAGGCCGCCATGCCTTCCTTCTGGTCATCCAGCGCAAACAGCGAATGAAACAGCCGGCGCTCGAACCGTAGACCCTCGGTGAGCGTCGTCTCATAGGCGCGGTTGACGGCCTCCTTCGCCATCATCACCGACGGCAAGGAAAAATCGGCGATCTTCGCTGCTGCCTTAAGCGCTTCCTCGATCAACTCGCCGGCTGGCACGACGCGCGAGACAAGCCCGGAACGCTCGGCCTCGGCTGCGTCCATCATTCGTCCCGTCAGGCACATATCCATTGCCTTCGACTTGCCGACAAAGCGGGTCAGGCGCTGCGATCCGCCCATGCCGGGCATGACGCCCAGCGTGATCTCGGGTTGGCCAAACTTGGCGGTGTCGGCGGCGATGATGAAGTCGCACATCATCGCCAGTTCGCAGCCGCCCCCCAGCGCATAGCCCGCCACCGCCGCGATGATCGGCTTTCGTGCCCGCGTAAATTCTTCCCAGCCGACGAAGAAATCCTGCACATAGGCATCCACATAGGAGATCGACTGCATTTCCTTGATATCGGCACCTGCCGCGAAAGCCTTCTCCGAACCAGTGATGACCATGGCGCCAATGTCGGCATTGGCGCCCATGCTTTTCACCGACGCGACCAGTTCCGCCAGCACTTGTGAATTCAGTGCGTTGAGCGCCTGCGGCCGGTTCAGCGTAATCAGCCCGACCTTGCCGCGGGTTTCGACGATGATGGTTTCATAGCCCATGCTTTGCTCCTCCTCGCTTCTGGTTTAAGCCTGACAGGCCCGGCAGTGGAAAGTCGAACGACCGCTTTGCACGATACGCTCGATGTGGCCGCCACAACCAGGCTTGGAGCAGGCTTCGCCCTCGCGATCGTAAACCGCGAAGGAATGCTGGAAGTAGCCCAGCGATCCATCGGTCTGCATATAGTCGCGCAACGACGAGCCGCCGGCGGCGATCGCATCGGTGACGACCGAGCGGATAGCTTCGGCCAGGCGTTCGCTCTGCTCTTTGGCTTTCTTGCCGGCTCTCGCGAGGGTGCCCGCTTCGCGCAGCGGCGACAGGCCGGCCCGCCAAAGCGCTTCCGAGACGTAGATATTGCCTAGCCCGGCAATTAGCCTCTGGTCCAGAAGTGCCGCTTTCAGCGGTGACTTGCGACCTTTCAGCAACGAAGCGAGCAGCGTGCCGTCCAGTGCGTTGCCTGTAGGCTCGACGCCTAATCCGGCCAGCATCGGATGCATGTCGGGCTCGCCTTCCGAAAACAGCATGAACCCGAAGCGGCGCGGGTCGTTGAAGATCACGCGAGAGCGGACGCCGGCAGGGGATGCGATGTCGAAGACGACGTGATCGTGAGCAGTGTTTTTCGAACGTTCGTGGTGGAACGCGCCGGGCGTTGCGCTCTCGTCGGCCGTTTCGATGCGAAACGAACCCGACATGCCGAGATGGCAGATCAGAACCGGGCCGTTGTCCATGTGCATTGTCAGATATTTGGCACGGCGGCCGAGCGCCGCAATCGTCTTGCCGGTCAGCCGCTCCGAAAATTTCGCGGGGAACGGAAACCGCAAATCCGGCCGGCGTGCCTCGACACCGACAATGCGGGCACCTTCAAGGGCCGGCTGCAGACCGCGCCTGACCGTCTCCACCTCCGGCAGCTCAGGCATGGCCGCCTATCATCGCATGGAAGGAGGTGCCGTAAGGGCCGCGCGCCAGCCCGAGATGTTCGGCCACGGTTTCGCCGATGTCGGCAAATGTCATCCTCAGTCCGATGTCTGCGCCTTTGAAACCCGGCTGTGTCCCGATAACCGGAATCCGCTCGCGCGTGTGGTCGGTGCCGCGCCACGTCGGATCGTTGCCGTGATCGGCGGTCAAAATGAGCAGATCGCCTGACCTCAGCCGTGCGAATGCCTCGGGCAGGCGCCGGTCGAAAGCTTCGAGTGCGGCGGCATACCCCGCAACGTCGCGCCGATGCCCGAACTCGGTGTCGAAATCGACAAAGTTCGCGAAGACGAGGTCGCCGTCGCGGGCGTCTTCCATGGCGCCAAGCGCTTTGTCGAACATCGCCATGTTGCCGGCAGCCTTGCGGACTTCCGAGATGCCCCGGTGGGCGAAAATGTCGCCGATCTTGCCGACCGCGATAACCCGGCTGCCGCGCGCCGTCAGACGGTCGAGCAGCGTCGGTTCCGCGGGCGGTACGGCATAGTCGCGACGATTATGCGTTCGCTCGAACGTGGCGGCGGTTTCACCGATGAACGGCCGTGCTATGACGCGGCCGATATTCAGCGGATCGACGAGCCTGCGCACCACCTTGCAGAACTCGTAAAGCCGTTCCAGGCCGAAATGAACCTCATGCGCGGCGATCTGCAGGACGGAGTCGATCGAGGTGTAGCAGATCGGCTTGCCGGTGCGGATATGGTCATCGCCGAACCGTTCGATAATCTCGGTGCCCGGAGCATGGCAATTGCCGAGGATGCCGGGCACCTTCCCTTCACGCACCATTGCTTCGGTCAACTCGGCCGGAAAGGCGGGAATCGCGTCCGGGAAGTAACCCCAGTCGAAACGGACCGGCAGGCCGGCTATTTCCCAATGGCCCGATGGCGTGTCCTTGCCGCTCGAAACCTCTTGGGCCGCGCCGTGAAAGGCGGCGGCAAGCGGCGCACTGCCGGCATTCTCGAACCTGAAACCCGTCGCCGTTGCCGCCGCATGGCCGAGGCCGAGCGCAAACATGTTTGGTACAAGAAGGGGCCCGTCACGCAGGCCTTCGCGATCGGCGCGGCCTTCTGCGCAGGCCCGCGCGATGTGTGCGAACGTGTTGGAGCCGGTGTCGCCATAGCGTTCGGCATCGGCCGCGCCGCCGATGCCGAAGGAGTCGAGGACAAAAAGGAAGGCGCGTGCCATCGAAAGGTTCATCATTGCCTGTGTTGGCTCAGACATAGGGTTCCGCGTCGCCATTGGCAATTCGGAAACCCAAACAGCACGGTTGGCATGCTGGTCCCGGAGAGACGAATCGCGGCATGGTCGATCTGCGGATGGAAATGCGCGGCGCGGAGCTCGCATGAGGCTTGCCCTGACAGCATTCGCCGCCGTACTGGCTTTGCTGCTAGATGCGTCTTGCGCAAACCTGGCGCGCGCCGATTGGCGCTATGTTATCGGAACGTTCCGTATCGGTATCGTCGCCGAACCGTTGCCGGTCCGAGGGACTATGTGCTGGCTGCAGCCATCGTGCGTCTAGTCTCGGCCCGCGGTTGCAACCAATAGCAAAAGACCGGTTAGCGGGCTTCAGGCGTCAGCAATCACTGCACGGAATGGTCGGGCTCCTGCGCGGCCGCAGATAATAAGTTTCCGCCATCGATATCGAATTGAAGACCGAGCTCAACCCGAACCGGCTTTGGCCGTCCGCCGACCAGGTGATGATTGGCTTGTAGGCGAGATCGCTCTCGACCCGAATGAGGAAAGTGCCTTTGATCTTGAGCGCGCTCGGGACCGTTGTGGTGGAATCCTTGACCGCGTCGAGGCTAGAGACGCCATCCACCAGTTTGCGCGACCACACGACCAGGACTTTCGGCGTCGTCTCGTTCGTCACCTGTATCGCCGTGATAATGATCTTCGGTTTCGAGCGGTTGTAGGGCTGGAGCGTGGAACTGCCGATCGCCATGATGGCATCGACATCGGCCGCCTTGATGGTCTGCTGCTGTGTGACGAGGTCCGCTACCATGCTGCCGATGCGGCTGACCTTCTTGCTGGTCTCGATGGCTTGCGAGGCCTCCATTGTCATAAAGTACATGATCAACAGGACAGGCACGATGAGGGCAAACTCGACGGCCGCAATACCGCGGCGGTCCGAGCAAAGCCGGACTGCTCTTGTACAAATCCCTGCGATGCCCAACTGTGCCCCCGCACGAATCATGGCTTTGCCCTTTTCAAGCGACTAGGTGGCTCAGTTGTCGAACGGCTCGTTCTGCCAAGTGATCGAGGCAAAATGCAGCGTTTTGCCGTCCTTCAGGTTGGCCATCGATTTGGCCATAAAGTCGGTCATCACCGGCCATTTGTAAAAAACCCGCAGCATGTTTCTCGACTCCGCCAGGCCAGGTGCGACGGTGAAGGTCTGTGTGCTCGTGCCCTTGGTCAGCACGACGTCGCCATCCTGGATCTTGAAACCGGCCAGCGCCGCATCGGCGAAGGTCGGATACTCGCGCAAATCCACCAGCAGTCCGGGACAGGTCTTGGCGACCATGATCTCCAGCTTGGCGCAGATCTTGTCCCGCAGCTTGGTCCCGGACACATCGGCCGGTCTTAGCTGGCCGGTACGCAACTGACGCGCGATGTCGTCTGTGGCGTTTGCCATCACTTCCTGTGCGGCAAAAGAAATGCAGCTCTCCAGTATGGCGAATACAAGAAGTGCGAAAGGAATTGCAAGCATGGCGAATTCGATCGCCGTGCTTCCGCGGCGGTCGCCTAAAAACCGTCTTGGAGAACCTGCTCGTCCAGCCTTGCTCATGTCCTCTGCCCGCCGATGCCGCTTCTGTATCGGTCCCACCCTTAGTCGGAACAGATTGAAGTCCGGTTGGAATGACCGTTAAATTCAACGGGAAGGCCTTAACCCGGCCATAACCGAAGCACGTTCTCGCCAAAGACGGAGACGTCGGCTAGCTAATGCCCGGCGCTCATCTCGGCTTCAGAGGCCTTTTCGGCATCGCTCTTATACGAGCTTTCGCAATATGGCGCGCAGGACATCGTCTGCACTTCGGCGCGTCGATAGATGCGGACCGACGCCGCCGCCTGCCGCACGACGGTTATTTGCTCATCGACGATCGGGTTGCCCTCCTGATCGAGGACGACAAGATTGGTGACGCCAAATCCCTTGCCGGTCAGTACGATCGTCGATGCGTCCTGCACGGAGGCGTCGGCGATCGCCGGATTGCCGACGACAATCGTATCGGCGGCGCGCGACAATTTGATGATCTTTGCCTGGTTCATCGTCACCTCGATGCCGACGCCGGCCTTGGCTGGAAAGGCGAAAGCCGCTGCGGCACAAAGCACGGCAACTGGAAATGATGATCTCGGCCCGGCCATTGAGGCGCCCCCTGGCAAACTGTTCAACGGAACATGAACGAGATTGGTGAACCAACCGTTAAGCGGCTGGAGTTCACAGGAACCGGCATTGGGCCTAGCCGGCACGGCTGGAACGTCTTTGCCGAATTGCGCCTTTTGCGCCTTTTGTCGGCCCGGGGTCCTAGCGGCGGGGATTTTAGTTCTGGGTTAACCACGCAATGCCATCGAAGCGGGAAAGGAATCGGTAAGCCTGTTTATTAAGCCGATTGAAACAGCTTCTCCTTAGATTCGCAGTATCCGATCAGCCACCAAGAGAAGTTGACGGAAGTGCTGTAACAATTGGAGTAGGAGCTCAAATGTCTAACCTCATCGCACGTTTTGTGAAGGACGAATCCGGCGCGACCGCTATCGAATACGGTCTGATCGCCGCTCTCATCGCGCTCGCCATCATGGTCGGCGCCACCTCGCTCGGCACCGCGCTGAACGCCAAGTTTGACAAGATTGCCACCAAGGTCAACGCTTCGTAAGCAACAACATTCCGTTGCTTCCCAATAAGGGCCGCCGCACTGGCGGCCCTTATTTAGTCCTACGCATGATTTTGAACTTTAGACCTCATCAATCGTTAATCGAACATACCTAGGCTGGGACCGGGTACAGTTTGACCACAGGCGCCACGCCCATGCTTGAAGCCGTGATCTTCGTCGTCTTTCCATTCTGCATGCTTTTTGCCGCGATCTCCGACATGCTGTCGATGACGATCGCCAATCGCGTGCCTGTGCTGCTCGTCGTTGTCTTTGCCTTGGTTGCGCCCTTGACCGGCATGGACTGGGCCACTTATGGCGGGCACTTCGCCGCCGGCGGCCTGGTTCTTGTAGTGACATTCGGCCTGTTCGCGCTTGGCGGCATGGGCGGCGGTGACGCCAAGCTCTTGGCCGCCACTGCCGTATGGATGGGACTGAACATCCATCTCGTCGAGTATCTCGTCACCTCGACGTTCATCGGCGGTCTGCTGACCCTTGCCATCATCGCCTATCGAAAATCGCTGCTTGCCGCCGTCACAAGCCACAATCGGTTCCTGCGCCATTTCGCCGATGAGGCGACCGGCGTTCCGTACGGCATTGCGCTTGGCATTGGCGGTCTGCTCACCTATTCCGACTCACCGTTGATGGCCTGGGCGCTTACCAGGCTGGCGGGCTGAATTTCGCTTTCCGCCGTTGGCGCCGAGCAGGCGAATTGGCCCCGTTTTCCTTCGGGCCAGAGTTGTCGCTCTAATTTATGTAAACCTTAAATTAATCACGATCGTAAGTATAACATTAACCTTGTTTTGACGATTGCCGCTGCAAAGTCCGGCTTGGCTAGTGGTTTGCCAAGGCGAGGTTCGGACAGATGCCAGCATCCCGATTAATTATTCTAGGCGTGGCGATAGCCGCGGCCGGTGGTGCAGGCTATGTCGCGAAGAACATGGTTGTGGCTCCGCCGCCTCCGGTTGTCGATTCCGGTCCTCAGGCGCCGGCGATCGCGCTGCAGGATGTGCTTGTTCTTTCCGGCGACGTTCCGATGGGCAGTCCGCTTGAAAACAACATTTCCTGGGAGTCATGGCCGTCCGCCGGCATCAACGCAAATTTCATCACCCGCGCTGCCGAGCCTGAAGCGCTGGACAAGCTGAAGGGCGCCGTCGCCCGCGTGGCGCTCTATGCCGGCGAGCCGCTGCGCCGCTCGAAGCTGATCGGTGAAGGGCAAAGCTTCATGTCGTCGATCCTGCCCTCCGGCATGCGGGCTGTCGCCACAAGCATTTCGGCCGACACCTCGGCCGGTGGCTTCATTCTTCCAAACGATTTCGTCGACGTCATCATGACCCGTAGAACCGATGCCGCCAATGGCGGTGGTCCGGGCTTCACGACCGAAACTATCCTCAAAAACATTCGTGTCCTGGCGATCGACCAGACCATCCAGGAGGATGAGGAAGGCAAGAAGACCAGAGTCGGCCAGACCGCCACCCTGGAGCTGACGCCGCAGCAGTCCGAGATCATCACCGTCGCACAGCAGATGGCGGATCGCCTGACACTGGCGCTGCGCTCGATCAAGGACAGCCAGGACAAGAATGTGGGCGAGGCCGACTACCTGGTTTCCGGCAATGGCCGGCGCGGCACCGTGCGGTTGATCAAGTCGGGCGAAGTTTCCGAGGTGGGGGCAAGGAAATGAGGCTAAAAACCAAACTGCCGCTCACCCTGGCTGCGGCGATCGGCCTGTTTCTCGTTGGAACGAATGCATATGGCATCCTCGATGCCAGTGCGGCGGGCAATGCTAGGGTCACGGCTTCGACCGCCACCCAGCGGGTCAAACTCGGACTCAATAAATCGGTGGTCATCGACCTGCCGAGCGATGCCTATGATATTCTCGTCGCCAACCCCGCTGTAGCCGACGCAGTGACCCGCACTGCCCGCCGCATCTATCTGTTCGGAAAGGCGGTCGGCGAGACCAACATCTTCGTCTTTGGCCCGAATGGCGAGCAGATCGTCAGCCTTGACCTAGCGGTCGAACGCGATGTTGCCGGGCTGGAGGACTATATCAAGCGCTTCATCCCGTCATCGGAGGTCAAGGTCGAGTTGCTGAACGACAACGTCGTTCTGACCGGAACCGTCGACACTCCTCTTGACGCCAAGCGCGCGGCTGATCTGGCAAATATCTTCGTGTCCGGCGGCGAGGCTACCACGGGTCAATATTCGCAGACCGCTGCCGGCGGTTCGGCCGAAGCCGGCGTCGCCATCGACAACCCGGATGCCGAGCGCCGCGTCAGCCAGATCATCAACCTGCTGCAGATTATCGGCGACGACCAGGTGACGCTGAAGGTGACGGTTGCCGAGGTCAGCCGCACGGTGATGAAGCAGCTCGGCGTCAACATGGTCGGCAACGGCAGCAGCAACGGCATCAGTTGGAGCGCTCTCACCACGCCTGCATACGGATTGGGAAAGCCACTGTCGCAATATTCGGGGGCGGCGATCGGCAGCTCAACTCTTCAAGCGTACATAAACGCCATGGAGCAAAGCGGTGTCATGAAGACGCTGGCCGAGCCGACTCTCACCGCCGTTTCCGGCGAGAAGGCGACCTTCAAGGTCGGCGGCGAATTCAATATCATCACCGGCCGAACAAGCAACGTTTCAAACGACAATCAAACTGGCCAGATTACCTACGAGCACGAACGCCTTGAATATGGAATTGGGCTCGAATTCCAGCCGGTCGTGCTCTCGGCGGGCCGCATCAGCCTTAAAGTGAGGACGTCGGTTTCGGAACCTACGACCGAAGGCGCCGCAGTCCTGGAAGGAGCCGGCGACTTACCCGGCACCACTTTGCTGTCGATCCGCAAACGCCTGGCCGACACCACGGTGGAATTGCCCTCCGGCGGTTCCATGATGATCGCGGGCCTTGTCCGCGACGACATCAGGCAGGCGGTTGCCGGGCTGCCCGGCCTGACCAAAATACCGGTGCTAGGCACGCTGTTCCGCAGCAGGGATTTCGTCCGCAACGAGACCGAACTCGTCATCATCATCACGCCCTATCTGGTGAAGCCGGTGGCGCGCAACGATCTTGCCAAGCCGGATGACAATTTCAACGCAGCCAGCGATGGCGCCGGCATGTTCCTTGGCCGCGTCAACCGCGTCTACGGCACCATGCAGACCGACAAGCCCAACGGCCGCTATCACGGCGTTGTCGGCTTTATCTACAAGTAAGCGGGGAAGTCGACATGTCTCAGGCAGTATCGAAGGCAAGGGCGGTCACCGCGATACAGTCCGTTCATTCGCGGATCTGGCGGCCGGCCGTTCCGATCATAGCGATCGCGGTAGCGGCATCACTGGCCGGCTGCGCCAATCGCGACAGCGTCACGGTCGGTGCCATACCGGACGACTATCGCACCACCCATCCTATCGTCATCGCCGAGAAGGTCCAGAAGATCGACCTTCCGGTCGGCGCCGGCGACCGTGGCATGACCAGATCCCAGCGTGACACGCTCCTGGGCTTTCTCAACGGATACGACAGGAGCGCGGCTCCGGTGCTGACGATCGAGATTCCGAGCGGCTCAGCTAACGAAATCGCAGCGGCCGCGGCCGGCCGCGATTTCGCCAGGCTCGCCATAGCCAGCGGCATCAGCCGGAAGCGGATCGCCATGCGGTCCTATCAGTCTGTTTCAGCCGAAGCGTCCGCACCGGTCCGCGTTGCCTATGTCTCGGTGAAGGCTCAGACGGATAAATGCGGGCGCTGGCCCGAAGACCTGCTGCAGACTTCGGAAAACAAGCACTATGCCGATTTCGGCTGTTCGTATCAGAACAACCTGGCTGCCCAGATGGCCAATCCGTCCGATCTGATCGGGCCACGCAAACCGTCGCCGATCGACGCGGAAAATCGCGGCGCGGTGATCGACGTCTATCGTGACAGGGGTATTTCGGACGAATTCCTCGGCAATTCGGAAGTCGATTATTAACGAGTGTTGAGGCTCAACAAACTCTAAGCCGCGCAAGTCACGGAAAGTGATGACAATGAGCAATCTTGCCTATGACACAGAGGTACCGGGCGGCGAAACCTCGGAGCAGGATATTGCCGCGATGCAGGCGTTGCGGCCGATCCCGCGCATTTCGATCCAGGCATTTTGCGAGACCGAAGGCGTAGCCAATCCGGTCGAGCGCGCCGGCGAGGATCGCCGCATGGCCAAGGCCCATCTGAAGGTGCATATGGGGGGCATCCCCACCGCTATCGAATTCTATCAGTCGGCGCCGACACCGAACCTGATCCTGCTTGAATCCCGCAGCGAGCCGAAGCTGTTGCTTGAACAACTCGCCCAGCTCTCCGAGCATTGTGACCCGACCTCCAAGGTGGTGGTTGTCGGCCACTACAACGATGTCGGCCTGTATCGCGAACTCATTCGTTCGGGCATCTCCGAATATGTCATCGCGCCCGTATCGATGGCCGACATCGTCAGCGTGGTGTCTTCGATCTTCGTTGATCCGGAAGCTGAGCCGATCGGCCGCTCGATTGCGTTCATCGGCGCCAAGGGCGGCGTCGGCTCCTCGACCATAGCCCATAATGTGGCCTGGGCCATGTCGTCCCTTTTCAAATCCGAAGTGGTTGTCGCCGATCTCGACCTCGCCTTCGGAACGGCCAATATCAACTTCGACCAGGACCCGGCCCAAGGCATTGCCGAGGCGGTCTTCTCGCCGGAACGCGTCGACGAGGTCTATCTCGACCGACTGCTCGCCCAATGCGCCGAGCACCTGTCGCTGCTTGCGGCCCCTTCGACCCTGGAGCGGGTCTACGATTTCGATCCCGACGCTTTCACCCAGCTTATCGACATAGCCCAGCGTAGCGCGCCGCTCCTCGTGCTCGATGTTCCCCACTTGTGGGCGGGCTGGACCAAGAACACGCTGGTCAAGGCCGATGAGATCGTCATCACGGCGACGCCCGAACTGGCCAATCTGCGCAACACGAAGAACCTGGTCGACATGCTGAAGCGGCTTCGTCCGAACGATCCTGCGCCAAAGCTTGTGATCAACCAGGCCGGTGTGCCGAAGCGTCCCGAGATTACGCCGTCCGACTTCTCCGAATCCCTCGGCCTTTCGACGATGTCAGTCATCCCGTTCGAGCCGCTTTTGTTCGGAAATGCTGCCAATAACGGACGTATGCTTGGTGAAATGGATGCCAAGAGTCCGGTCGTCGCCACGATCAACGAGATCGCCCATGTGCTGACAGGGCGCAGCGAAATCAAGGTGAAGAAAAAGGCTGGCCTCGGCAACCTGATAGGCAAGCTTTCGCGCAACAAGAAGTGATGCCTCAGCGGTGGAATTGGTAAGCGATCATGTTTGGTAAAAGAGGCAGCGATGACGGCAACCGGACCATCCCGGAATTCCGTCAGCCCGCACCCGCAGCTGCTGCGCCGGCTGCCGCGAACCCCATGGAAGCGGCTATAGCTGCCAGACCCGCGACGCTGCCGCCGTCCGGCGCGCCTGCAGCGCAGGTTCGCCGTGCAGTCGAGCCGCCGCCATTGGCGCCGGAGCCGAAAACTATCCAGCGCCAAAAGAGCGAAACCTACTACGACACCAAAAGCCAGGTCTTCGCCGCACTGATCGACACGATCGACCTGTCGCAGCTGGCCAAGCTCGATCCCGAAAGCGCGCGCGAGGAAATCCGCGACATCGTCAACGACATCATCGCGATCAAGAATTTCGCGATGTCCATCGCCGAGCAGGAAGAGCTTCTCGAGGACATCTGCAACGACGTTTTGGGCTACGGGCCGCTGGAGCCACTGCTTGCGCGCGACGATATTGCCGACATCATGGTCAACGGCTCCAAGAACGTCTACATCGAAGTCAACGGCAAGGTCGAGCAGACCGGCATCCGGTTCCGTGATAACCAGCAGCTCCTCAACATCTGCCAGCGTATCGTCAGCCAGGTCGGCCGCCGCGTCGATGAATCAAGCCCGATCTGCGATGCGCGTCTTCCTGATGGCTCGCGTGTCAACGTCATCGCACCGCCCTTGGCTATTGACGGCACCGCACTTACCATCCGCAAGTTCAAGAAGGACAAGCTGACGCTCGATCAGTTGGTCAAGTTCGGCTCGATTTCGCCGCAAGGGGCCGAGATTCTCAAGATCATCGGCCGTGTCCGTTGCAACATCGTCATCTCGGGCGGTACCGGCTCGGGCAAGACGACGCTGCTCAATTGCCTGACCAACTATATCGACCGCGAGGAACGCGTCATCACCTGCGAGGACTCGGCTGAGCTGCAATTGCAGCAGCCGCATGTGGTGCGTCTCGAAACCCGCCCGCCCAACCTCGAAGGCGAGGGCGAAGTGACCATGCGCGACCTGGTCAAGAACTGTCTGCGCATGCGGCCCGAACGCATTATCGTCGGCGAAGTGCGCGGACCCGAAGTGTTCGACCTGCTGCAGGCGATGAACACTGGCCATGACGGCTCGATGGGCACGATCCATTCGAACAGCCCGCGCGAATGCCTCAACCGTATAGAGTCGATGATCGCCATGGGCGGCTACACGCTGCCGCAAAAAACCGTGCGCGAAATCATCGTCGGCTCCGTCGACGTGATCATACAGGCTGCACGCCTGCGCGACGGATCGCGGCGCATCACCCACATCACCGAGGTGATCGGCATGGAGGGCGACGTCATCATCACCCAGGACATCGTTCTCTATAACATCAAGGGCGAGGACGCGAACGGCAGGTTGCTGGGCGAGCACGTGTCGACCGGCATCGGCCGTCCGCATTTCTGGGAGCGTGCCCGCTATTACGGCGAGGAGCAGCGCCTCGCCGTTGCGCTCGAGGCAATGGAGAAGCGCGCTGACTGATCCGTCCGGAACCGTGGGGGCCAGGATCGATGTTCGGAATTGACGGCACCGTATTGGCATTCGTCGTGCTCGCCGGCTTCAGCGCCGGCGCTGTGGCCTATGCTTTCCTGTTCAACCGGATCAGCACCGAGAAGCAGGTCGGTAAGCGGCTTGAATCGATCAAGACCGCCGAGACGGATCGTTCCGTCGTCAAGGCTTCGCGCGATCGCGTCGCGGAAGCGGCCAAGCGTCGCAAGTCCGTCCAGGATTCGCTGAAGGATCTCGATCAAAAGCAAAAGTCCAATCAGAGCCTGGTCAAAAAACCACCGCTGAAGATCCAAATCCGTCAGGCCGGCATGAAGATCTCGCTTGAGCGCTTTTATGTCTACTCGGCGGCCTGCGGCGTCGTCTTGACGGCTCTTATATATTTCATCGGCGCACCGCTGCTGGTCTTGCCGGCTGCGCTGCTGGTCGGCGTCTTGGGTCTGCCACGCTGGTTCGTCTCGTTTCGCCGCGGGCGGCGCGTCAAGGCGTTCCTCAACGAATTTCCGAACGCGCTCGATATCATTGTGCGTGCGGTAAAATCCGGCCTGCCGCTGAACGATGCCGTGCGCCTGATCGCCAACGAATCCCCGGAGCCGGTCAAGACCGAGTTCCGCCGCATCGTCGATTCGCAGCAAATGGGTTTGTCGATCCCCGACGCGGCCATGCGCATGCCAGAAACGATGCCGTGCACCGAGGCGAGCTTCTTCGGCATCGTCATCCAGATCCAGTCTCAGGCCGGGGGCAATCTTTCCGAAGCGCTGGGCAATCTTTCGCGCGTGCTTCGCGATCGCAAGAAAATGAAAGCCAAGGTCCAGGCGTTGTCCATGGAAGCCAAGGCATCCGCCGTGATTATCGGCGCGTTGCCTTTCGTCGTCGCCTGTCTCGTCTATTTGACGAGCCCGAACTACATCATGCCCCTATTCACCACCAGCACCGGCAATCTGATCCTCGGTTGTTCCGGCGTGTGGATGTCGATAGGCGTCCTGGTAATGCGCAAGATGATGAATTTCGAAGTCTAGGACTCGCGTATGACCGATCACGTCGTCAGAACTCTCACCGATCCGTCCCTGCTGATCGCACTGCTGGTCGGAATAGCGGTGTTTGCGACCGTCTTCACGCTGCTGCCCGCCTTTGGCGGGAACCAGCTCAAGGCGCGCATGAAATCCGTGGCGCTGGAGCGCGATGAGCTGCGCGCCAAGCAGCGGGCGCGGCTGGCAATCGAAGCCGACCGCCGCCGCAAGGGCCTGCGCGAAGAACAGTCGGTCGGCATGCGCAATATTGTCGATCGCCTGGATCTCAGGCGTGCGCTGGCGGATGAAGGTACCTTGCAGAAATTGAAAGTGGCGGGTTTTCGCGGGCAAAATCCGCTGACGCGCTTCCTTTTCTTCCGTCTCGTCCTGCCCTTCATCGGCTTTGCATTGGCGGCGATGTATCTGTTCGTGCTCGGCGGATTGCCCGAGCAGCCGTTTTTCGTGAAGCTGTTCGTGTGCATCGTGGTTGCCTATGCGGGGTTCTACGCGCCGGTGCTCTACGTCAACAACCGCGCTACCAAGCGCAAGCAGTCGATTCAGATGGCGTGGCCGGACGCGCTCGACCTGATGCTGATATGCGTCGAGTCCGGCATGTCGGTGGAAGCGGCGCTTCGCAAGGTCGCCGATGAGATCGGCGCGCAATCTGTGGCATTGGCGGAAGAATTCATCCTGACCAACGCCGAGCTTTCCTATCTGCAGGAGCGCAAGCAAGCCTACGAGAACCTTGCAAGCCGAACTGGCCTGGAATCCGTCAGGTCGGTGTCCCAGGCGCTGGTTCAGGCCGAGCGCTACGGCACGCCCGTGGCGCATGCGTTGCGGGTGCTTGCCAGTGAGAGCCGCGACATGCGCATGAATGCCGCCGAGAAGAAGGCGGCCGCGCTGCCGCCGAAGCTCACCGTGCCGATGATCCTGTTCTTCCTGCCGGTACTGTTCGCCATCATTCTTGGTCCCGCCGGCATCCAGGTGAGCCAGCGCGGCATCTTCGGCGACCAGCCGAAATCCAGCAGCGAGTAGCACCAGCGGCGTTGCCAGAAACGCTGATACGATTCAGCCACGCTGCCGGTGCAGCGCGGCTCTTTGCGTTAGACATGTTGCGGAATTCGCGCGCCGGTTCGGCGGTCGAAGCGGTCAGTTGGTGGCAGGCTTTGCCTTGTCCTGGTCCTTGAGCTGGCTCCAGGCATTCTGCTGCGCCAGCATCTGGCGAAGGTAAGCGACGTTAGCCTGCGCCTGATCCGGCGACAGCTCTTGCGAGGCGATCTTCTCGGCCTCGTCGAAACGGCCTTGCAGACCGACGACCAGCGCCAGGTTCTGGCGAACGCGGCTATCTGCATTCGGCTGCTGGGCGGCCGAGCGCATATAGGTTTCGGCCGTGCGCAAATCGCCTTCCAGCACGTACGACATGCCGAGATTGGAAAGGATCGACGGTTCGTTCGGCCTGAGGTCAAGCGCCTTGCGATAGCCTTGGCGCGCCTCATCCTTCTGGCCCAGCTGGTCGAGAATAGCAGCTTCCGCCGACACCAGTTTCCAATCAGGATATTCAGGGGTCTGCGCGCGGCGCACGGCATCGAGAGCCGGTTCGAACTGTCCGTTGGCGGCAAGTGCCTTGCCATAGGCGGCGAGCACGTCGCGGTCCTTCGGCAAGGCGATCGCCAGCTTGCGCATCACCGCAAGCGATTGGTCTGCGTCGCCGTCCATCTGCAGCGCCGCGGCATAATTTGTGGCGATGCGCTTGTCGCTGGGGTTTTTCGCATAGGACTGGCCGAGCGCCATCGTAGCGTTGTGCAGTTCGCCCGCCGACATTGTTTCCAGCGGCCTGCCGCTTGGACGAGAAATCGAACCAGTCGTCAATTTGCTGGTTCCGCAGCCAGCGACGCCTGCGGCAAGCGCCATCATCAACGCCGTGCTGATCAGCCTGTTTGCGCTGGCGTTCATCCTGCGGTTGGTCAGCATCGGCACCAAGGCTCCGTTCATCGCGTGACCATTTGCGTGGTCATCTTCCCTCCCGCAGAAATATTCTGTTAACCCTAACGGAGAGTTAAGAAACGCCGACTCGGAAAACCCGGAGACCAGCGAATGCCTGTCGAACTCGTCGAGAAAGAATTGAGCAATGCGCTGCCGGTCCATCTGGTGGCGAAGGATGCTCTGGCGGCAGCGGGCCTTGCGCCATCCTCGGTCGCCTGGGCCAAGGCCAACGGCTTCTCCGGCGAAGCTGGCAGGACGCTGATCGTGCCTGGCGACAACGGCGCGATTGCCGGAGCCCTGTTCGGCACCGGTGATGACGAGGGCGCACTGGCCGTCGGCGCACTGGCGAGAGCCTTGCCCGCGGGCGACTGGCGTTTTGCGTCGGCACCCGCCAAGCCGGAGCTTACGGCACTCGCCGTGGCGCTCGGCGGCTATGTCTTCACCCGCTACGGCAAGAAGCCAGGCAAGAGCCTTCGCTTCGCGCTGCCGGCAGGCACCGACGCTGCCCGCATCCGCCGCATCGCCAATGGCATTTTCCTGGCGCGCGATCTGGTCAACACGCCGACCAGCGATATGGGCCCCGGCCAGCTGGAAAAAGCCGCCCGGACCTTGGCCGCGACGCACAAGGCCGAAATATCGGTGACCAAAGGCGACGATCTTCTTACCGCCAACTTTCCGATGATCCACGCCGTCGGTCGGGCATCTGCCGACGCGCCGCGCCTGATCGACATGATTTGGGGGCCGAACAATGCCCCCAGGATAACGCTGGTCGGCAAGGGCGTCTGCTTCGATACAGGCGGTCTCGACATCAAGCCGTCCTCGGGCATGCTTTTGATGAAGAAGGACATGGGCGGCGCTGCCAACGTGCTGGGCCTCGCTTCCATGATTATGGCCACCGGGCTGAAGGTCCGGCTACGCGTGCTCATCCCGGCTGTCGAGAATTCGATAGCCGGCAACGCCTTCCGGCCAGGCGACGTGCTGGTGAGCCGCAAGGGCATCACCGTCGAAATCGGCAACACCGACGCCGAAGGACGGCTGGTACTCGCCGATGCCTTGGCCTTGGCCGATGACGAAGAGCCGCAGATGCTGGTCGATATGGCGACGCTGACAGGCGCTGCCCGTGTTGCGCTCGGTCCCGACCTGCCGCCGTTCTACACCGGTGACGAGGCGCTTGCATCCGAGCTGGCGGACGCCTCCGTTGCGGTCGAGGATCCGTTATGGCGCATGCCGTTGTGGAAGCCCTATGACGCCAAGCTGGCGTCGAAGGTGGCCGACATCAACAATGTCACGTCAGACGGTTTCGCCGGCTCGATCACCGCGGCGCTTTTCCTGAAGCGCTTCGTGGAAAAGACCGCCGGCTGGGCGCATGTCGACATCTACGCCTGGAACCCGTCCGACCGCCCGCACGGTCTTGCCGGTGGCGAAGCGCAAGGCATCCGGGCGCTGGAGCAGGCCATTTCGAACCGCTACGGTTGATTCTCGGGCATAGCCGACGAAGGTATTGACTGAAACGGAACCGAAACAATTTTCAGTCATGCTGGACGGATGTCGATTATCATGCGTCCAAGCCAGGCCTTGCGACTATGGCAACAGGTGGTGTTATCCGAGGTGCGTGACGACGCGCCCGATCTCACCATGCGCCAGACGGCGATCCTGTTCACCATCTATCTCGATCCACCGCCACACACGGTGCGGGGGTTAGCCGCCCGCCTCAACGTCACCAAGCCGGTGATCACCCGTGCGCTCGATACGATGGGGGCGCTGAAACTGGTGTCGCGCCACCGCGACGAGCTCGACAAGCGCAACGTGCTGGTCAGGCGCACAGTAGAAGGCGCGCTCTTTGTCGAGCGCTTTGGCGATGTTATCATTGCCAGAGCCCAAGAGTTGCCCATTTGAACGAGTTGCCGATTTGACCGCCAGGGATGCCCGCCTCCATGCCTTCCGCTCCGATCTCGCCGACGCCAGGCTGAAAGGCGAGGTTTCCGCCGACCGTTTCGTCGCCGGCCGGCCGGCTCGCATATCAGCCTCCGTCGCTGACATCCGCAGGGCGCCGCGGCCGGACGCCGGCGTCGATACCCAGCTTCTGTTCGGCGAAGACGTCCTCGTCTTCGAGGACGTTGGGGGCTGGGCCTGGATACAGGCCGAGCGCGACGGCTACGTCGGCTATGTCGCCGACACTGTGCTGGGCGGTCGGGATCATGCGGCCACGCATGTTGTCTCGGTGCCGCGCACTTTCCTGTATCCGGGACCGGATTTGCGGTTCCCGGTGAGCGGGGAGCTCTCGATGGGGTCATTGGTGGCGGTGACGGGCTCAGCGGAAACGCGCGGCACGCATTATGCTCTGCTGCCGTCCGGCCAGGCGGTCATCTCGGGTCATCTCAGGCCTGTCGCCGAGTTTGCCCCCGACTACGTCGCGGTCGCCGAGTCGTTTCTCGGCACGCCCTACCTGTGGGGTGGCGTCTCCGGATTCGGCATCGATTGTTCCGGTCTCGTGCAACTTGCAATGCACATGGCTGGCAGGCAAGTGCTGCGCGACACCGACATGCAGGCGGCGACCGTCGGCGAACCGCTCGATCCCGGGCCGGATTTTGCCGGGTTGCGGCGCGGCGACCTGGTCTTCTGGAAAGGCCACGTCGCGATCATGACGGATCCGGAGACCATGATCCACGCCAACGGCCACACCATGCTGGTGTCGCGCGAAGGAATGAGGGAGGCGGTCGCCCGTATCGGTTATCTCTATGGCGGCCCGACCGGGTTTCGCCGGCCATAACGCGAATCGATCACCTTTTGTTCTGATTCTGCTTGGCGATTGCGCGTCGCCGCGCTACCTCTGGCACGTGACAGAGCAGCCGCGCCTTGCCCAACAGAATGCCGCCGTCGTCCTGCCCGAGCCATTCGTCAAATGGTTTGCGGAAAAGGGCTGGTCGCCGCGCGCTCACCAGATCGATTTGCTGGCCAAAGCCCAGGACGGGCAGTCGGTATTGCTGATCGCCCCGACCGGCGCCGGCAAGACGCTGGCCGGGTTCTTGCCATCGCTGACCGAACTGGCCGGCCGACCGAGGATAAGGCCGGGGCAGGCGCATCGAGGCATCCATACACTCTACATCTCGCCGCTGAAGGCGCTGGCCGTCGACATCGAGCGCAATCTCGGCAAACCCGTCGCAGAAATCGGGCTGCCGGTCACCGTCGAGACGCGCACCGGTGACACGCCCGCACACAAGCGCCAGCGGCAGAAGCTGGCGCCGCCCGACATTCTCCTGACCACGCCCGAGCAATTGGCCCTGCTGATTGCCGCGCCCGATGCCAGGCGCTTCTTCGAGGACCTGCGCTATGTCGTGCTCGACGAATTGCATTCGCTGGTGACCTCGAAGCGCGGGCATCTCCTGTCGCTCGGGCTGGCCCGGCTGCGCTCGTTTGTGCCGGCCCTCCAGACGATAGGCCTGTCGGCGACGGTCGCCGAGCCCGACGAATTGCGGCGGTGGCTGGTCAGCCAGAATCCACCAGGGCCGATGGCCGACCTGATCGTCGTCACCGGCGGCGCCAAGCCCGACATCTCCATTCTCGATTCGGAGGAGCGCGTGCCGTGGGCGGGACATTCGGCCCGCTATGCAACGCCGGAGATCTACAACGAGATCAAGCGCCACAAGACAACCCTGCTGTTCGTCAACACACGCAGCCAGGCGGAGCTGCTGTTCCAGGAGTTGTGGCGGGTCAACGAGGACACCTTGCCGATCGCGCTGCATCACGGTTCGCTCGATGTCGCCCAGCGCCGGCGCGTCGAAAAGGCGATGGGCGAGAATGCCTTGCGTGCGATCGTCGCCACCTCGACGCTCGACCTCGGCATCGACTGGGGCGATGTCGACCTGGTCGTCCATGTCGGCGCGCCGAAAGGTGCCAGCCGGCTGGCGCAGCGCATCGGCCGCGCCAACCACCGTATGGACGAGCCGTCCAAGGCGATCCTGATTCCGGCCAACCGCTTCGAGGTGCTGGAATGCAGGGCGGCGCTCGATGCCAATTATCTCGGTGCCCAGGATACGCCGCCGCTGGTCAATGGCGGGCTCGACGTGCTGGCGCAGCACGTGCTGGGCTGTGCCTGCGGTGCGCCGTTCCATGCCGATGCGCTGTTTGGGGAAGTGCGGACGGCAGCACCCTACGCCAATCTCGATCGGCCGACATTCGATCGCGTCATCGATTTCGTCGCCACTGGCGGCTATGCGCTGAAGAACTACGAGCGCTATGCCCGCATCCGGTTGAACAAGGACGGGCTGTGGCGGGTCTCAAATCCTCGCGTCGCCCAGCAATACCGGCTCAATGTCGGCACCATCATCGAAGTGCCGGCGCTCAACGTCCGCTACGTCCAGGCCGGCAGCAGAGGCGCGGCTTCGCGTGGCGGCCGGGTTCTGGGCAAGATCGAGGAGGCGTTCCTCGAAACGCTGACGCATGGCGACACCTTCATGTTCGCCGGCAAGGTGCTGCGCTTCGAAGGTATCCGCGAGAATGAGTGCTTTGTCTCGAATGCACCCGGCAGCGACGCCAAGGTCCCGTATTACGGCGGTGGCAAATTCCCGCTTTCGACGTACCTGGCCGAACAGGTCCGCGCCATGCTGGACGATCCGCAGCGCTGGAAGAAGCTGCCGGAGCAGGTCGCCGACTGGCTTCGTTTCCAGGCCGACAAGTCGGTGCTGCCGAAACGCGACGATCTGCTGATCGAGACTTTTCCGCGCGGCAACCGCTACTATCTGGTGGCCTATCCGTTCGAGGGCAGGCTGGCGCACCAGACGCTCGGCATGCTGCTCACCCGCCGCCTCGACAGGGCGGGAGCCAAGCCGCTCGGCTTCGTCGCCACAGACTATGCGCTTGCCATATGGTCGCTTGCCGATATGGGCCGGATGTTCAGGGCGAAGAAACCGTCGCTGGCAGCGCTCTTCGATGAGGACATGCTGGGCGACGACCTCGAAGCTTGGCTCGCCGGCAGTTGGTTGTTGAAGCGCACCTTTCGCAATTGCGCGCTGATCTCGGGATTAATCGAGAAACGCCACCCGGGCCAAGAGAAGAGCGGCCGCCAGGTGACCGTGTCGACGGATCTCATCTACGACGTGCTGCGCAGCCATGAGCCTGACCATATCCTGCTGCAGGCGACGCGTGCCGACGCCGCGACCGGTCTGCTGGATGTCAGCAGACTTGCCGAGATGCTCTCGCGCGTCCAGGGCCGAATCATGCATAAGAACCTCGAGCAGATATCGCCGCTCGCCGTGCCGATCATGCTCGAGATCGGCAAAATGCCTGTGCACGGCGAGGCCGATGACACGCTGCTGATGGATGCAGCCACGCTGGTCGAGGAGGCCATGGGGACGAAATGACTGTCGCGCTGGCCATGGCTGCACCTCTGGCGGAGGTGGGCTCTGTCGATATCGCCGGCGAACGCGCGGTCTGCGACCGCCGCGGCGTGCTCTACTTTCCCGAATTTCGGCTTCTGGCCGTGTCCGACCTGCATCTGGAAAAAGGCTCCTCGCTGGCCAGGCGCGGCATGCTGGTTCCCCCTTACGACACCGGAGCCACGTTACTCCGCTTGCAAGCGGTAATCGCCGACTACCAGCCTTCGATCGTCATCAGCCTGGGGGACAGTTTTCACGATGGCGGCGGCGCTGCGCGCATGCACGCAAGCTTTCGCGAAAGGCTGGAAGGCCTGATGGTTGGGCGCGACTGGTTCTGGGCCACCGGCAATCATGATCCTGAAGCACCGGCCGACTTGCCCGGCGAGACCGTGCGCGAATTGGCCATCGGCTCTCTGCTCTTCCGGCACGAGCCTTCGGCGGTAAGGGTGGAGGGCGAGATATCAGGCCATCTGCATCCTTGCGCCCGCATCGTGCAGCAAGGTCGCTCGGTGCGGCGGCGCTGCTTTGCCGGCGATGGCGGCCGCATGATCATGCCGGCCTTCGGCGCCTATACCGGCTCGCTCAATCTGCTTGATCGCGCCTATGCCGGGCTGTTCCGCCGCGAAACGCTGATGGCCTACATGCTTGGCACCGAACGCATCTTCGCGATTTCCCACGCGATGCTCAGGCCGGGCTGAACCTACCTGCCGTAGTACAAAGTGACGGTGTGCTTGGCCTCGGCGAAGAACAGCCAGCGCTCGACCAGCATGCCGGCGAGTTGGGCGATTGCGGCGAGCATCGACGAAACCGCCGCATAGGGCCACGGCAGGGCGAACGCCGCCACCAACAGCAACGCAGGCAAAGCAAAGGCCAGCACCTGCGTGATCTGGCGTAGCCGCACGCTGTGCTTGCGCGCGATGCGGAAACCCATCTCCTTGAGCAAGTAGTTTTCTTCGGTATGCGGCCATTCCATCGACCGCACCGCGCCGCCGGCCAGACCCGTCGCCGTGTTGGCGGTGGTCGGGATTTCCAGCCGGTCGTTGTACCGCAAGGTCGCCAGCTTCCAGCCCCAGCCGAGCACGGTCAGCAATAGGGCAGCCGCGAGAAGCGTATTCGAGCCGACGGCAAAACCCTGCAGCAGCGCATTGAGCAGCACGCAGCCGGTCATTGCCGAAAAGATCAGATAGCCGGGCAGGGTGAAGCGGCTGTGCCATTGGGCGATAGGCTTCAACGACGCGTAGATCATGCCGGTGGTGCAGACGGTTGCGACCGCGCCGATGGCAGCGAGCAGCCCGGCGACAGCCACCCAGCCGCTCGTACGGCCGAGGACCACCCAGCCAATACCGAACAGTCCCGCCGGGATGAAGGTCGCAACCGACGCAACGCCTTCGCGTGACAGCCAGGAGCTTCGCCATTGCGAGAAGGCACGCCAGGCGCGTTCGGGCCGGCCGAGATGGCCGGCCGACGACAGCAGGCCTGCCGAGATCAGGCCAAGCGCCAGCCCCATGCCGGTGAGGCCAAGCCAGAAATCGGGCGGGATAAAGCCCTGTCCGGCGAGCACGCCAAGTAGTGAGAGCAGGCCGTAACCGGCGCCCGTGGCGGTGGTAAAAAAGACGACGGAAAATGCTGGATGCATGAGACGCGGGTTAGTTCGAAAGCATGCGGTCGACCCAGCCGAGGAAGCCGCCTTCGGCCCGCACCGCTTCAAGCGCCGGCGCCGGCACCGATGCGGCGCGGGTGGTGTGGGCACGTGGCGGCAGATATTTGTTGGTCGGCTTATAGCCCATTTCCGGCATCAGATCGACACCGCCGCGCTCGGCCACCAGTTGCGAGATAGCCGATGCCGGATCGCCCAGATCGCCGAAATGCCGCGCGCTGGTCGGGCAAGCAGCGACGCAGGCCGGCACGCGATCTTCTTCCGCCAGATTGTCGTTGTAGATACGGTCGACGCACAGCGTGCATTTCTTCATCACGCCGACATCGGTGTCGAACTCGCGCGCGCCATAGGGGCAGGCCCAGCTGCACAATTTGCAGCCGATGCACTTGTCCTCGTCGACCAGCACAATGCCGTCCGAGGCCCGTTTGTAGGAGGCGCCGGTCGGACATACGGTGACACAGGCCGGTGTCTCGCAATGCAGACAGGAGCGCGGGAAATTGACCGTGCGCCCACCCATCTCAGTCATGTGCTCATAGCTGTGCACGCGGTTGAACCAGACCCCGTCGGCGTCGCCGCCATAAGGATCGATGTCGGTCAGCGGCGCCATGTGGCCGCCGGTGTTCCATTCCTTGCAGGCGGTGACGCAAGCCTGACAGCCGACACAGGTGTCGAGATCGATGACCAGGCCGAGCTTCTTGTCGGTTTGGGCGGGAAGGCAGGTCATGGTCTGGCAGCTTCTCTTTCCCGGCGGAACTCTGCGCCGAAAGTGAGCTTATCGGGCGAGGGTTCGAAATGCGGTGGCTGCCGGAACCGCTCGAACTGCGGCTCGGTGAAGCCGGCTTCCTCGACCGCGCATTTGACGATGCGCACGCGCAGGTCGAACCACGCCGCCTGGCCGGTCACCGGATCGGAATTCGAATAGCGTTTGCCGCTGGCATCGGCGGAGGTCTGGTCGCCGATGATGTGGTTGAGCAGGAAGCCGCGATTGGATTCGGCCGCGTCATCCTTGAGCCCCCAGCTGCCGCGACGCTTGCCGATCGCATTCCACGTCCACACCGTATCGGCGTTGACGCCGTCGACCAGCTTGACCTGTCCTTTGACCTTGCCGTTGATGCTCTCGATCCACACCCAGTCGTTATCGACAAGCCCGAGGCTGGCGGCGGTCCGGTGATGCACGAACAGCCGGTTCTGGCTGGTGATCTGCCTTAGCCAGGCATTCTGCGAGCCCCAGGAATGATACATGTGCATTGGCCGCTGCGTCAGCGCGTGCAGCGGATAGGCTTGGCTGTCGACCGCAGTCTCTTCGAAGGGCGCATACCAGAACGGCAGCGGATCCATATAGGTCTCGATGCGGCTACGCTCGGCTTCCGGCGGCAGCACCCGGCCATGGCCGCGTGCCGCCAGGCGGAAGCGCTGCATCGGCTCGGAATAGAGTTGGAACACGATCGGCTCGGCTTTCGGGATGAAGCCCATGCTCTCCGCGAAGTCGAGATAGGAGCGGTTGGCCATCTTGTAGTAGCGCTGATCGGCCGCGAAATCCTGGTGCCAGAAGCCGCCGTTGTCGATGTAGCGCTGCAACTGGTCGGGATTGACGTCGCCCTTACCGACCAAGGTCCCGTCCTTGCCGCGCCAGCCGGCGAGTGGACCGACACCTGGCGTACGCTCGTGATTGACGATGTAGTCGGCATAGTCGCGGTATTTGGCGGAGCCGTCGTCATCGACGAAACCGGGCAGACCGAGCCGCGCGCCGAGTTCGATCAGCACCGTCTGGAACGGCCTGACGTCGCGGTCCGGCTCGACGACGGGATGGCGGATGGCGTCGCCCGGACCGTCGGCGTGGCTGATCGGCCGGTCGAGCAGACTGATACAGTCATGACGCTCGAGATAGGTCGTGTCCGGCAGCACCAGATCGGCAAAGGGCACGGTCTCGGAATAATAAGCGTCGGAATAGATGATGAACGGGATCTTGTACTCGCCCGCCGCATCGATATCGGTCAGCATCGCCATCGTCTCGACCGTATTCATCGACGAGTTCCAGGCCATGTTGGACATGTACATGAACAGAGTGTCGATCTTGTAGGGATCGCCTGCCCAGGCGTTACGGATGACCGTGTGCATGAGCCCATGGGCGGCCAGCGGCGCGTCCCAGGAGTATGCCTTGTCGATACGAACAGGCCTGCTGCCTTCATCGATCAGCAGGTCCTCAGGTCCGCAGACGAAGCCGAGCGGCATGCCTTCGAGCGGTGTCATCGGCTTCACATTCTTGCCGGCGGGCTTTGGACCCGGCGGCGCGGACCGCGGATAAGGCGGTTTGAAGCGGAAGCCGCCCGGCACGTCCACCGTGCCGAGAAGCACCTGAAGCAGATGAATGGCGCGGCAAGTGTGAAACCCGTTCGAATGGGCCGAGATGCCGCGCATCGCATGCATCGACACCGGCCGACCCTTGATGGTCTTATGCCGGCGGCCGGCCCAGTCCGTCCAGGCCACCGGCAGTTCGATTTGCTGTTCGAAGGCGACATGAGCGAGTTCTGCAGCAGTGCGTCGGATCGTGTCGGCGGAGATGCCGCACCGGTCAGCGACGGCGTCGGGTGAATAGCACTCGTCCAGATAGCGGTCGGCGACGAGTTGGAAGACCGGCACGCAGCGGCGGCCGTCGACGAGAACGCTGCCGGTCAGTGCGGGCTTTGCGTCGGTATCGCCGGCGTCGACAGGCGTCTTCGCCACCCTGTCCCAAGCCAGCGGATTGCCGTCGCCGTCGCGCATGAACAGCCCGTCATCGGCGGCTCCAGGCTCCTGAATGACCAGGATGTGGGCGTTGGTGTAGCGCAGGAGGTAGTCGAGATCGACGCGCCCTGCCTTCAGCAATTCGTGGATGAGGGCGAACACAAACAGGCCGTCGGTGCCGGGCCGGATGCCGATCCAGTCGTCGGCAATCGCGTTGTAGCCGGTGCGGCAGGGATTGATTGAAACCACCTTGGCGCCGCGCGCCTTGAGCTTGCCGAGGCCGATCTTGATCGGATTGGAATCATGGTCTTCGGCAACCCCGAACAGCATGAAATATTTGGTGTTGTCCCAGTCGGGCTCGCCGAATTCCCAGAACGAGCCGCCAATCGTGTAGAGGCCGCCGGCTGCCATGTTCACCGAGCAGAAACCGCCATGGGCCGCGAAGTTCGGCGTGCCGAACTGGCTCGCCCACCAACCGGTCAGCGATTGCGACTGGTCGCGGCCGGTGAAGAAGGCGAGTTTCTTCGGATCGGTCTGGCGGATGCTCGAAAGCCGTTCTGTCGCGAGCGACAAAGCTTCCTCCCACTCGATCTCGCGGAACTCGCCCGAGCCGCGCAGTCCGGTGCGCAGCAATGGTTTCGTCAGCCGGGCCGGGCTGTAATGCTGCATGATGCCGGCGCTGCCTTTGCCGCACAGCACGCCGCGATTGACTGGATGATCCTTGTTGCCGTTGATGTAGCGGACCTTGCCATCTTTGATATGGACGTCGATGCCGCAGCGGCAGGCGCACATATAGCAGGTGGTCTTGGCGATGCTGTCGGAGACATCAGGCGAAGTATCGACGCCGTCGCGTTCAGCGGGCGCTCGCGTATCGGCAAGCGGCCGTTGTGATGGTGCCGAATTGGCTCCGCGCAGCAGGTTGTTGGTCATGGTTCGGTGATGCTCTTGCGCTCGGCGAACTTGGCTCTCGTCTTCGGGCCTGGGCCGCGCATGTAATGCTCTTCCGGCCGATAGCGTTCACCCAAGAGCCGCCGCCGCAGGCTGCGGGTCCAGTGCGCAAACGCGGATTTGAACCGCCCCACCAATTCTACCCTCGACTGCTCTGGCGCGACTTTTTTCCAATTTCGGGCCAAAATTTAGAACAAAGCGACCGATCCGTCTAACAACTTGCTCTTGTAATTCCAATCGGATTTGCTTCTTAGTGTCGGAATGACCCTGGACCAGTTGCGGATCTTCGTCGCCGTCGCCGAACGGGCGCACATGACCAAAGCGGCCGAGTTGCTGGGCATCTCACAGTCGGCCGCATCCGCCGCGATTCGCTCGCTCGAACAGCAGCATGGCGTCCAGTTGTTCAACCGCGTCGGCCGCAACATCGAGCTCGCCGAAACCGGACGCCGATTCTTGCCCGAGGCCAAGGCGGTCCTCGAGCGGGCTGCGGCCGCCCACAACGTGCTGGAGCATGTCTCGCAAACGATCACCGGCAGTCTCTCGATCGCTGCCAGCCAGACCATTGCCAGCTATTGGCTGCCGCGCCGGCTCGCCTCTTTCCACGAAGCCTATCCTGCCGTCAGGCTGAGCGTGAGCATTGGCAACACCAGGCAGGTCGAGACCAATGTACTTGATGGCGCAGCCGATTTTGGCCTGGTCGAGGGACGCACCGAATCCGACATTTTGCGGCGTGCCAAGGTCGATATCGATCGCATGATGCTGGTCGTGGCGCGCTCGCACCCTGAGATCGCGGAAGTTTCGCCTGGACATCCCGATCTTGGCGGGCTTCGCTGGATCATTCGCGAAGGCGGTTCGGGCACGCGCGAGGCGCTGGAGGACCTTGCCCGACGCGACGGGATTTCGTTCGCGGACCTGCAGATATTCCTGGTATTGCCGAGCAATGAGGCTATTCGCCAGGCGGTCGAGGCCGGCGCCGGCGCCAGCATCATCTCGGAACTCGTCGTCGCCCGCGCGGTCGCCGAAGGTAGCCTACGTTCTGTGCCGGTCGATCTGCCGAAGCGCGAATTTGCCATGATCACGCATCGCGACCGGCAGCCAAGCCTGGCCCAGATGGCGCTCAAGGCGCATCTTGGCGGCAAAGCTGAGATACCCGCGCCGCTTTAAGCCGATCAGCCGAACTTCCGCTGCGCGTCGAGCGCCAGCCCAAGCCCGACCGAGCCGAACACATCGCCTTCGATTACCGACGCCTGCGGCACCAGCGCCAGGATCCGCTGCCTGGCCAGCGGGATCGCGGTCGATCCGCCGGTCAAGAACACCGCGGTGATGTCCGAGGCCTTCACCTGTGCGTCGCGGATGGTCTGCTCGACCGTAGCCGCAACACGCTCAATGTCCCTGGCTATGGTGGCTTCGAGACCCTTGCGCGTGATTTCTGCCGTGAACCTCACCTCCGGCAGCGCGACCTCGACATCGGCCGACGAACGGTCCGTCAGCTCGATCTTGGCCTTTTCGACCAGCGCCGCCAGCGCGTGGCCATAACGATGCTCGACGATGTGGATGAAGCGGTCGACCAGGTCTGCGCGCTCCGCCTCATAGCGGATCTGGCGCAGATGCGTCATCGCCCTCGCGGTATAGACCAGATTGATGCGCTGCCACGTCGCCAGGTCGATGAAGTAGCTCGCCGGCAGATTACGTTTGCCATCCTTGGTCAGTGAGAGATAGCCGAGCTGCGGCATCACATGGGCGATGCTCAACAGGCGGTCGAAGTCGGTGCCGCCGATGTGGATGCCGCGGCTGGCCAGGATGTCGTCCTTGCGGTCAAGCGAGCGGGCGCGCTCGGGCGAGACGCGCACGATGGAGAAGTCGGACGTGCCGCCGCCCATGTCGACGATCAGCGCCAGTTCCTCGCGCGTCACCTTTTGTTCGTAGTCGAGTGCCGCGGCAATCGGTTCGAACTGGAAGGCGATGTGCTTGAAGCCGTGGGCACGAGCGGCATTTTCGAGTTCGTGCTCCGCCTTCGCGTCAGCCTGGGCATCGTCGTCGACGAACTGCACGGGCCGTCCCAGCACGACGCTGTCGACCGCGTCATGGGCTTCTTCTTCCAGCTTCTTTTTCAGATGGCCGACGAACAGGCCGACAATCTCCATGAAGCCGATCGAGCGCGCCTTGATGCGTGTCTTTTCGTGGGCGAGCGAGCTGCCGAGCACACTCTTCAACGAGCGCATCAGGCGGCCTTCGATACTGTCCGTATAGTTGGCAAGGGCGCGTCGCCCGAAATAGGTGCGGTTGTCCTCGAAATTGAAAAACACCGCACTGGGCAGCGTGACCTGGCCGTCTTCCAACGCCACCAGCCGCGGCTGCCCGTTCCTGACCACGCTTACGGTGGAATTCGAAGTGCCGAAGTCGATCCCGGCGAATGCTGGTCGCATCGTGCGTTCCTGTATTTCTGATTTGGGGAGCAGCAGCTCGTGTCCGGTCGGGCCCGGGGGTCGCGGTCTAACCCATACCCTCGGAAAGGGAAACCACTTTTACGAGAGTTCAGTCTTTCCTGAACACCAGTCGTCCGAGCCAGCCGGTCAGCATGGCCAGCGATACGGCAAAGACACCGTAGAGGAAGGAATAGTCGTGCGCGACGCGGAAGATCGACTGTTCGAAACCGGACTTGCGGATTTCGAGCTGGGCGGAGCTTTCCTTGATGAACAAGCCGCTCTTGAACAGGAAGGCGCGGGCCTTATGGGTGCCGACCGGAACGTTTGGGGCGAGCCTGACGGTGGCGCGGAACAGGTTCTGCGACAGGAACTGCACACCGCCGACATTCTCGCTGTAGAGGCCGGTCGCCGCCTTGCGTTCGCGCAGCGCGGCGGTGAACTCCTCGATTGTCGCCGGGCTGTCCTCCGCGTCGGCCGGCTGCAAATAGAGGTTGGAGGCGCCAAGCGACAGCTGCTTGTAGCTGTTCGGATCGGTGACGTCCTGCAGCGGCCGCGTCGTCGCCACCGAATAGGAGACAGGTACGTTTTTGAAGGTCTCCGACTCCAGATTGACCCAGACGCCGAGCACCCGGTCCTTGCGGCGCACGACGACCGGCCGAGCCGGGCCTTCCAGCACGACGATCACGTCGTAGCGCCCTTGCCGCGCGACAAGCGGATCGGCATTTTCCAGTGAGCCGAAAATGGTCAGGTCGGCGCCGGAAAAGCCGGCGGTAATCGAGACATTGTCGGTGGAAAGGCCGATCTGGATGTTTTCGGTTAGTGGCGCCTGCGCCTTCGCCGGTGGCGCAGCAGCCAGCAGCGACAGCAAGACGGCGGCCGCGAGCGTCCTTAGGCCGGCCATCAGCTCAGGCCCACGCCGGACAGAGAATAGAGATTGGGCGGCGTGACGAAAAGATCGATGGCAAGCCGGATGGCTACCGCCAGCACGAGCAGCGCCAGCAGTGCCCTGAGTTGCTCGCCCCGCAGCCTCTGACCAGCCTTGGCGCCATATTGCGCGCCGGCGACGCCGCCTGCCATCAACAGGAAGGCGAGCATGACGTCGACCGTCTGATTGGTGGTGGCGTGGACCAGCGTGGTGTAAGCCGAGGTGAAGATGATCTGGAACAGCGAGGTGCCGATGACGACGTTGGTCGGCACTTTCAAAAGGTAGATCAGGGCCGGCACCATGATGAAGCCGCCGCCGACGCCCATGATCGAGGACAGGAAGCCAATCGCCGCGCCCAGCCCAAGCACCGGAATGACGCTGACGAAGAGCTTCGAGGCCCTGAACCGCATCTTCAGCGGCAGGCGGTGGATCCAATTATGCTGGCCGGATTTCTTCAACACCGGTGCGGCGCCGCTGCGAGTAGCGCGCAGCGCATTGACGCTCTCGACCAGCATCAGTCCGCCGACGGTGCCGAGCAGCACGACGTAGAGCAGCGAGATGAACAGGTCGAGCTGGCCGAGCCGGCGCAGGAGCGCAAAGACATAGATACCACCAGTCGAGCCGACGATGCCGCCGGCTAAAAGCACGCCCCCAAGCTTGAAGTCGAGCGTGCCGCGCTTCATGTGCGACAGGGCGCCGGAGAAGGAGGAAGCGATGACCTGGTTGGCGCCGGTGGCGACCGCGATTGCCGGCGGTATGTTGTAGAAGATCAGCAGTGGCGTAATGAGAAAGCCGCCGCCCACGCCGAACATGCCCGACAGGAAACCCACCGCCGCACCCATGGCCAGCAGCACGAAGATGTTGACGGAAATTTCCGCGATCGGGAGATAGATGCCCACCCGTCAGTCTCGATCAGTTTGCCTCCTGGCGAATGCAACCGTTGCGGGCATTTTGCGTCAGAAGGCTATCTCGTTCTTGCGCCGGCCGGGCCGTGAAGTCAAACTTCGCCGCACCGCCGAAACAAAAACAACTCAATCAGTTAACAGGCAAATCTGTGGCAAGGGCGTCGCGGAAACGACGCATCCGCCGTTATTTACTCGCAAGCAGCGCCTTGACCAGCTTTTCGTCGATCGCGCCGGTTGCCTTCATATCGTTGTCGGCCTGGAAGGCCATGATCGCGTTCTTGGTTTTCTGGCCCATCATCCCGTCGGGATTGCCGGCCTCGTAGCCGTTCTTGTTGAGAATGCGCTGGATGTTCTGGACCGCTTTCTTCATGTCGATGCCGGCGGTCGTCTGCGGTGTGCCGTCCTGCCACGATTCAGGAACGTCGGCCGAATTGGCGGCTGGATCGAGCGGCTTGGCCTTCCACAGTTCAGCCGCGGCCCGCGCACGCTCCAGCTGCTCGGGCCTCAGCGCCTTGGCGATCTCGTCGCGCTTGGCCGCCGCATCCTTGTCGCCGGTCTTGGCGACGAGTGCGAACCATTTGTAGCTCTCCTCGAGGTTCTGCTTCATGCCGACGCCCTTCGCCGCGAGGATGCCGAGATTGAACTGGCTATCCTTGACGCCGAGATCCGCCGCCGCCTGGAACCAGCGTGCTGCCGATTCGTTGTCGGTCACGCCGTCCGCCGCCATCGCAAACAGCACGGCAAGATTGTGCATTGCGCTGGCATTGCCCTGCTCTGCGGCAAGCTGGTACCAGGTCTTCGCTTTCTTGATGTCGCGTGCGACGCCGATGCCCTTCTCGTAGAAGTTGCCGATGCGGTATTCTGCCGGTGCGAAACCGAGTTCGGCAGCTTTCTCATACCATTTGGCCGCCGCCGTCATGTCTTCCTTAACGCCGCGCGACTCGGCGTAACGCGAGCCGATCTCGAACAGCGCCTTGGCGTCGCCGCCGGCCGCTGCATCGCGCAGGGCGGCCGGCCCGGCATCGGCCGGAACGTCGATCTTGGCAACGCCTGCCGGGGCAGCATCCGCCGGCGGCACAGTGCCGGTCGTGTCCTGCGTGGCAGCGGGGGCAATAGCAGGCGCGGCAGCCTTTGGCTCGGCGGTCGCCGCTGCCGGCGCGGGCACTGCGGCCGTGGTGTCTGGCGCCGCCAGGTCAGCGGACGCTCCGGAAGGCGAGGGCGCCGTCGATGCCTCGGCTGCCGGTGTGGCGGGGCCGGTTTGCGCCGCCGTGTCGTCCTTGGTCATCGATGCGGATGGCTCGGCCTGCCTGACGGTGGGCGACGGCTCGCTCTCCTGTGTTGTTGTCTGCGCGTCCGCCTTCGGCTCGCTGGCAACGCTGGCCAATGCGGTTTCCACCGGCTGTACGGGCACGGCCGGCGCCGCCTCATTGTCGGCGACTTCGACCGGGTCGGAGAAGAAGGCTTTGCCCAGTTGCAGGCCGGCAAGCGCCAGCATGATGGCGATTGCCCCCATCAGGATCGGCTTGCGCCGCGCCTTGAGCAGGTCGCCGATCCTGAGTGCCTTGACCGGGCCTTTCATCGTCGACTGGCGCTTGAGGGCGTCCGCCTCGGCGGCCGCCGCTTGCGCGGCCCTTCTGGCTGCCGCGATGAAGTCCGATTTCGCCGCCTCGGCGCTGCCTTCTCTGGCCGGCTGCCCGCGCTCGTCGCGCACGCGCTTCATGATGGCGCTGAGGTCGGGTGCGCCGGAGCCGGGTTCCAGTGGCCGGTTGGCGAGCTTGGGGTCGAGGGGCTCGTCGAGATCGACGCTCGGTATCTCGGCGCTCGGCGCCGAGCCTGCAAGCGGCGGCGTCTCGGCCTCCTTCTTGCCCTTCAGGGCGCGCGCCAGCCCGCCTAACATCGATTTCCTGCCGCCGCCTTGTTCGTTCTTTTCACGTGTCGTGTCTGAACCGAGAGCCGCCAGTGCGGCTGCGGCGGCGGCCTCGGCCGGCGTTCGCGGACCTGGCTCTCCGCGCACGAGCGCCGCGGCGCGGCCGTCGAGATCGGCCATGTTACCCGTTAACGGCAGCGACTGGTCGATGTCCATCGACGGTGCGTCCTGCACCGAGATCTTGGATGCCCGGCCGGAGCGCTTACTCAACTCGGCGCTTGCCGGTTCGCTGGTCTCCAGTGAACCAAGCCTGTCAACGATCTTGAGCAGCGTATCGTGGATAGCCTCGAACGTCCTCGAATTGCGCTCGTCCGAACGGCGCGTCAGCGCCTCGAGCGTCTTCAGGTCCTGGGCGAGGCCGGTAACGGCCGCCGTGTTGGCGCTTGATCCGGCCAGCGAGCGGACGGCACTCTCGGCCGCCTCGCGCGCCGCGCCGAGGATGGAATCGCGGGTTCCGGCCAGCGATTTCTCGATTTCGTTGAGACGCGGGCTGATGTCGTCGAATTCCGGCAGCGGCGTGCCGGGCTTGGAAAGGTGCGCCGTCAGGCCGGCGACCTGCGCTTCGAGGCTGCGGATCAAAGCCGGGTCGATGCTGGCGACTTGTGCGGCGGACGAATCCAGCCGGCTTGAGATGTCTTCGAGCCGACTCTCCAGGCCGCGGATCGCCGCCTCGTTGGCGGGATCTGGAACGCGTGTCTCCATCCGCTTGGCCAGCGCGGTGAAGCGGGCGTCGATGGCATCCATAATGTCGGCGTTGTCGACCTGCGGCATGCGCTGGTCCAGCCTGTCGGCGACCTCGTCCAACCGGCGCTCGAGGTCGCGAAACAGCATGTTGCCTTGTTCGATGGCGTCGCCCTGGCGGCGTTCCATCATGCTGGATAGCACGTCGAAGCGCTGCTCGAGCCCCTGGAAGATGTAATCGGCGTCGGGCATGGCCGGTGCGTGGTCGATCTTGTCGGAGATAAGCGCGATTTGCCTGGCAAGGCGCTCCATCGCCTGTTCCGGCAGATTGGCTCGGCCGGCCAGTTCGTCCACGCGGCTCGACAATGTGTTGAGCCGGTCGATGACCTCCCGGCCCGGACGATCCTGCGACACTTCTTCGATTTGCTGGGCCAGTGAATCGATCCGCTTCTCGATGCGTTCGAAGGGCTCGGGGTCGAACGAATTGGCTTGCGCGGCAACCGTCGAGGCGACGATCGCGCGGGAAATCTCGTCGAGCCGCTCGTCGATCTGGCTGAATGTGTCGCTGCCGCGATTGTCCTGCTGGCGGGCGAAATGATCGACCGCTCCGGCAAGCGTGCGGACCTTTTCTTCGAGCGAGCGCAGCGACAGCGATTCCGGCAGATTGCTGACGGCATTGCTGATCTGTTCGAGCCGCTCCGTCAGCGCCGACAGGCCGGGTGCGTCGGAGCGCTTGCGCTGATCGGCGTCGACGCGGTCCTCGAAGGCAGTCCAGCGGCGGTCGAATTCGTCCCAGCGGCGGCCGACCGCCTGCACGCTCTCCTCGCGCGCTAGCGTATCGAGCGCGGCCTTGACCTGCTCAAGCTCGAGCCGCAGCATATTGACGCTTCTGTCGTCGCTTTTTTCGGCCAGTGTCTGGATGGCGCCGGAAAGCCGCTCGAACTCGACGCCGAGTTCGGCGCTGCCTTTGCCGCCGCCATTTGACTGGAAGGCTCGCTCAATATTCTTGCGCAGTACGTCGAACTCGCGTTGCAGGCCGGAGGTCATCTGCTGGCGCAGCTCTTCGCGCAGGCCGCGCAATTCCCCGGCGATCTTGCCGGCTAAGGCGACGCTGTCCTCCTGACCGCGCACCCGGTCGATATCGCGGGCGATCGCCTGGTAGTTCTGGTCGAAGGCCGCTGCGGGACCTTTCGGCTGCTGCGCCTCGCGTGGGTCTTCATACCGGCGCTGCTGGCCATAGGGTTGAGCGCTGGGATAGCGCGGTTCTGCCGCGGGTCGGCGCGGATCGGGGTGGTTTGTCGTCTCCTCGCGCGTCCGCTCCAGCCGCTGCTCCAGAGTTTCCAGGGAGCGGTTGAGCTCTTCAAGCGTCGTGTGCGGCCGGCGTTGCCTGCCGGCGTTGAGTGTATCGAGGTAGGACCGCTTGCTGTTCATCAATGCGCCCGTTTCAGAATTGCTGGCTTTCACCAGGTTCCCAAAGTCCTGCCGGGACGAAGGCGACTGCGTGGCTTGTTGCAGTGGAAGACGAGCTTCCCGGGTCTCATCCGCGCTCCGAAAACCGTGAAAAATTCAATACAGGATAGACACGGGTAACCGACATGCGCACATTTCGCCCCAACGTGGTAAACAACGCGTTAACCAAGCTTAAGAAGTTGCAACTTTGTCGGCTGGCTGCGGACGGCGCCGGGTGTCTTCTATTGGACGCACAACAGACGCCGTGGAAGTTTGATCAGCCGCATGATCGTCCCCGAAATCGGCAACGACTTTTTAGGTCATCCGCCGGCGCTGCGGCATAAAGTTCCAAACCTAGAACGCTCTTGCGTGGTAAGGCGGCTATCGATATAGAATTGACGTAAACGTAAATGAGCGGATTACGCCGTTTGCGATTTGTTAGCTGAAACCACGAGTGGAAGCACGCCCCCGCTTTCACTCAGGCGACGCAAGGTCCGCGACCGCGACGCCACCAGACGGGGAAAGCCAGTGACCATGAAACTTATTTCGCCCGGTCAAGCCGCGGCCAATACCAACGATATGTCGAGCGAAACCGGTGAAGAGCTTGTCCGCATCGGCGAAATGGCCAAGAAATACGGAGTGACGCTGCGTACGCTGCGTTTCTATGAGGACAAGGGTTTACTCAACCCGCAGCGCGACGGCTCGACCCGCCTCTATACGCGCCGCGACAGGGCCCGGCTGAAGCTGATCCTGCTTGGCCGCAAGGTCGGATTCTCGCTGCGTGACGTCAAGCAGATGATGGACCTCTACGATCCGAACGGCTCCAACACAAAGCAATTGCGGCTGGCGCTCGACAAGTCGGAGAAGCAGCTTGCCCGTCTGCAGAAGCAGCGGGCGCTGATCGACGATGCCATCAGCGAACTGAGTGCTTCGATGTTGACTGTCCGGCAAATGCTGATCGAGCGCTCGACGCCGCAGGCCAGCGTGGCGAGCTAAACTAAGCTTTCGATTTCCGACGGATAAGAGCCGCGCGGCTTTCGCTGCGGGGTTCTTCGTCGTTTGCCGTCCTTCGCCGTTTGCGGTCTTGGCGCGCGGGAGAAAATTCGTCGCACCGCAGAATTGACGTTTACGCAAACGTCAACATTTGGTATCTCCGACCCGTCATACTGGCCCGCCTGCTATCCTCATACACTGGTACACTGGGGCTGATTTCGGGGCCAAGACCGCATGGTGGAGGAAAACGCATGCCGATCTACAAGGCGCCGATCCGGGACACGCTGTTCGTGCTGAACGAAGTGCTGGGGTATCAGCGCTATTCCAATCTTCCCGGATTTTCCGACGCCACGCCGGATGTGCTCGAGGCCATCCTTGCCGAAGGGGCGAAACTCGCTGAAAACGTGATGCAGCCGCTGAACCGTGTCGGCGACACGGAAGGTTGCGTGCGCCATGACGACGGTTCGGTAACGACGCCGAAAGGCTTCAAGGAGGCCTTCGACCAGTATCGCGAAGGCGGCTGGATGGGGCTCGCCGCACCTGTCGAGTTTGGCGGGCAAGGCTTGCCCTACGCGGTGCACACCGCGGTTGCCGAATACATGGTGTCGGCCAATATGTCGCTCATGATGTATGCCGGCCTGACGCAAGGCGCGATCGCTGCGATCATCACCCATGGCACCAAAGAGCAGAAGGCAACATGGTTGCCGAAGCTGGTCGAGGGCGCCTGGACCGGCACCATGAATCTGACCGAGCCGCACTGCGGAACCGATCTTGGCCTGCTGCGCACCAAGGCCGTCCCAAATGGCGACGGCACCTACAGGATCTCCGGCCAGAAGATCTTCATCTCGGCCGGCGAGCATGACATGTCGGACAATATCGTCCACCTGGTGCTGGCCCGTATCGAGGGCGCGCCGGATGGCGTGAAGGGCATCTCCCTGTTCATCGTACCGAAGTTCAAGCTCGATGTCTCAGGCAATCCCGGCGAGAAGAACACCGTCTCCTGTGGCTCGATCGAGGAGAAGATGGGTATCCATGGCAACTCGACCTGCGTCATGAATTACGACGACGCTGAAGGCACGCTGCTCGGCGAGGCCAATGGCGGGCTGAAAGCAATGTTCACCATGATGAATGAGGCGCGGCTTGGCGTCGGCCTGCAGGGGCTCTCACTATCGGAGGTCGCCTATCAGAATGCGGTTTCCTACGCCAAGGACCGTCTGCAGGGCCGCTCGCTGTCAGGACCGAAGGCGCCGGACAGGAAGGCCGATCCGATCATCGTCCATCCGGACATCCGCCGCAGCCTGATGACCATGAAGGCGTTCAACGAGGCCGGCCGCGCGCTGGCGCTGTGGACGGCGATCAAGTCCGACATCGCTCACCGCTCCGGTGACGACAAAGATCGCCAGGTCGCAGACGACTATACCGGCCTGATGACGCCGGTGGTCAAGGGCGTGCTCACCGACAAGGGTTTCGATCATGCGGTAATGGCGCAGCAGGTGTTCGGCGGCCACGGCTATATAGAAGAACACGGCATGAGCCAGTTCGTCCGCGATGCCCGCATCGCCATGATTTATGAGGGTGCCAACGGCATCCAGGCGCTCGACCTCGTCGGCCGCAAGCTGGCCTTGAATGGCGGCCGCGCGGTCCAGGTCTTCTTTAGGGAAGTCGGAGAGTTCTGCGAGGAGAACCGCACCGATGAGAAGATGGCGCCCTTCACCAAGGCGCTTAAAGAGGGCCTCGACGATCTGCAGGCGGCGACGATGTGGCTGGTGCAGAACGGCATAGCCAAGCCCGACAATGCGGGTGCCGCCTCGACCGACTACATGCATCTCTTCGGCCTGGTGGCGCTGGGCTATATGTGGGCCCGGATGGCCAAGGTGGCCGCAGCGAAATTGGCTGATGGTCCCGACGGCGCTTCGTCTTTCTACGACAACAAGCTGGTGACGGCGCGCTTCTTCATAGAGCGGATCATGCCGGAGACGTCGGCGCATCTTGCCCGCATCTCCAGCGGTGCCGACACATTGATGGCACTGGCGGCGGAAGCGTTCTAGCTTCGGCGTTCCCCTGCCCCTCGAGGGGAGGGTGGCCCGAAGGGCCGGGAGGGGTCCTGCCTGCAGTGCGCCGACCTCCATTCTGGTGCATGCCTTGGAGGAAAATGATCGCAATGCCGTGGCACATGGCGCAGGTTGTAAAAGATAAGGTCGAGCAAGTCATCGGCGACTCCACCCGGCCGCTTCGCGGCCACCCTCGTCTCGAGGGGGAGGGGGACGTCGGCGCGAGGGAGAAACCATGACCAACCCCGCCGAAATCCTGGGCCTTCCCAAGCCCGTCTGGGCGGCGGACGAGGTCGGCATGCTTTACGACATGGCGCACCGCTTCATGTCGGAAGAGATCGCGCCGCGTTACGACGAGTTCGAGAAGAACGAGATGGTCGACCGCGAAAGCTGGCAGAAGGCGGGTGCTGCCGGACTGCTGTGCGCCTCGATGCCGGAGGAATATGGCGGATCGGGCGGCACCTTCGCACATGAGAGCGCCATCATCGAGGCGATCGGCCATGTCGGCGTCGACGGGTTCGGCATTGGCCTGCACAATTCGATCGTTGCCCCCTATGTCCTCCACTACGGCTCGGAGGAGCAGAAGAAGAGGTGGCTGCCGAGGCTGGCGACCGGCGAACTGATCGGCGCCATCGCCATGACTGAGCCGGGTGCGGGCTCAGACCTGCAGGGCATCAAGATGCACGCCGAACAGGACGGCAACCGGTACAAGCTCAACGGCTCGAAGACCTTTATCACCAACGGCCAGCTCGCCAATTTCATCATCGTCGTTGCCAAGACCGATCCTGAGAAGGGCGCCAAGGGCATCTCGCTGATCGTCGTCGAGACTGACGAGGTGGAGGGTTTCGCGCGTGGCCGTAACCTCGACAAGATCGGCCTCAAGGCCAACGACACGTCGGAACTGTTCTTCAACGACGTGCGTGTGCCGACCTCGAACCTGCTCGGCAATGACGAAGGCCAGGGCTTCGTCCAGTTGATGCAACAATTGCCGCAGGAGCGGCTGCAGATCGGCACCACTGCTATTGCCATGGTCGAGCGGGCTCTGGCGCTTACCATCGACTACGTCAAGGAGCGCAAGGCCTTCGGCAAGGCCATCATCGAATTCCAGAACACCCAGTTCAAGCTTGCCGAATTGAAGACCGAGGCGACCATCGGCCGCGTCTTCTATAATGACTGCGTTGCCCGCCATATTAACGGTGGCCTCGACCCGGTGACGGCTTCGATGGCCAAATACTGGCTGTCAGACCTGCAAGGAAAAGTCGTCGACGAATGCCTTCAATTGCATGGCGGCTATGGCTACATGAATGAATATCCGATCGCCCGCATGTTCCGCGATGCCCGCGTCCAGCGCATCTACGGCGGCACCAACGAGATCATGAAATTGCTGATCGGGCGGAGCCTTTAGGAGGTCGCATGTCGAAGCATTTTGCTGGGCTTCGCTGGAAGTCGGGGGCACGGGAGGATTTCCTTTCCGGCCGCTATTCCCGGGTCCATGAACTTCATTTTGATGGTGGCGCGGTCATCTCCGCTTCCGCATCGCCGTCGATTGTGCCGGCACCTTTTAGCGATGCAACGATCGTCGATCCGGAAGAACTGTTCGTCGCTTCGCTTTCTTCTTGCCACATGCTCTGGTTCTTGGATCTGGCAAAACGCGCTAAGCTCAATGTCCGATCTTATCACGACGAAGCCGAAGGCCTGATGGCCAAGAATGCTGAGGGGCGCACAGCCATCACACATGTCACCCTTCGGCCGCTCGTCGAATGCGACGCAGATGCGGCTATGATCGAGAGTATTCATCACAAGGCGCACGACGCCTGTTTCATCGCCAATTCGGTGCGGACCGAAGTGGTGGTCGAGCCCCGATTTTAGATCACAGGAGATCACCAATGGCCGAAGCTTATGTCTATGATGCGGTGCGCACGCCGCGCGGCAGGGGCAAGAAAGATGGCTCGCTGCACGAAGTGCCGGCGGTGCGGCTCGGCGCCAAGGTGCTCGAGGCCATCCGCGACCGCAACGGGCTGGACACTAGCACCGTCGACGACATCATCTTCGGCTGCGTCGATCCGGTTGGCGAGGCGGGTGCGGTCATTCCACGTGCCGCCGCTTTCGAGGCCGGCTACGACACCAAGGCGCCCGGCATGCAGATATCGCGCTTCTGCGCCTCGGGCCTCGACGCCATCAATTTCGGCGCCGCCAAGATCGCGCAAGGCGCCGACGAGATCGTCATTGCCGGTGGCGTCGAATCAATGTCGCGCGTCGGCATGGGCGCCTCCGGCGGCGCCTGGTTCATGGATCCCTCGGTCGGCCTGCCCGGCTGGTTCGTGCCGCAAGGCATATCGGCCGACCTGATCGCCACCAAATACGGATTTTCGCGCGACGATGTCGATGCCTACGCGGTCGAAAGCCAGAAGCGTGCCGCCAAGGCGTGGGGCGAGGGCCGCTTCAAGAATTCGGTGATCTCGGTCAAGGACCAGAACGGCCTGACCATCCTCGACCATGACGAGCACATGCGGCCCTCGACCGACATGCAGTCGCTGGCCGCACTCAATCCGTCCTTCGTCATGCCGGGCGAAATGGGCGGCTTCGACGCCGTCGCCGTGCAGAAGCATCCCGAGGTGGAAGAGGTCAACCACGTCCACCATGCCGGCAATTCGTCCGGCATTGTCGACGGCGCGGCGGCCGTGCTGCTCGGCTCGAAAAAGGCGGGAAAGACGCTCGGCCTCAAGCCGCGCGCGCGCATCCGTGCGTTCGCCAATATCGGCTCCGAACCGGTGCTGATGCTGACCGGCCCGGTCGACGTCACCGAGAAGCTGTTGAAGCGGGCGAAGATGAAGCTGCAGGACATCGACTTGTTCGAGCTCAACGAGGCCTTCGCTTCGGTGGTGCTGCGCTACATGCAGGCTTTCGACATTCCGCATGACCGGATCAACGTCAATGGGGGGGCCATCGCCATGGGCCATCCGCTCGGCGCCACCGGTGCGATGATCTTCGGTACGGTGCTGGACGAATTGGAACGCCGTGATCTCAACACCGCGCTGGTGACGCTTTGCATCGGCGCCGGCATGGGCACTGCAACGATCATCGAACGCGTCTGACGGAGAGAGATGATGAGCTACACCAATTTCACCCTCGACATCGACGCCGACGGCATTGCGCTGGTCACCTGGAACATGCCGGACCGTTCGATGAACGTCTTCACCGAGGAGGTGATGCGCGAACTGAACGCCATCGTCGACAAAGTGGCAAGCGATGCAGTGATAAAGGGCGCGGTGATCACCTCCGGCAAGGATACGTTCTCGGGCGGCGCCGACATCACCATGCTGCAGAAGATGCTGGCGACCTTCGCCGCCGACAAAGCGAAGGACCCGGAGAAGGCGACCAAGGCGCTGTTCGACAAGGCGGGCGCTATGAATGGCCTGTTCCGTAAACTGGAAACCTCGGGCAAGCCGTGGGTTTCGGCGATCAACGGCACCTGCATGGGCGGCGCGTTCGAATTGTCGCTCGCCTGCCATGGCCGTGTCGCGGCCGATTCCGACCAGGTGAGGATGGCGCTTCCGGAAGTGAAGATCGGCATTTTTCCAGGTGCCGGCGGCACCCAGCGCGTGCCACGGCTGACCGACCAGCAGCAGGCGCTGCAAATGCTGACGTCCGGCCAGACGCTGTCGCCGCAGAAGGCCAAGTCAATGGGCTTGATCCATGAGATTGCCGAGGCGGACAAGCTGGTCGAAACTGCCAAGGCGATGATCAAGAACGGCTTGAAACCGGTGGCGCCATGGGATGAAAAGGGCTTCAAGCTGCCCGGCGCTCCGATCTATTCGGTGGCAGGTGCCAATCTGTGGCCGCCGGCCATCGCCATTCTGCGCCGCGAGACCTTTGGCAATTATCCCGCTGCCGCCGCCATCCTGAAATGCGTCTACGAGGGCCTGCTGGTGCCGTTCGATACCGCCTTGCGGATCGAGCAACGCTACTTCACCGAGATCATGCAGACCAGGGAAGCGGCGGCGATGATCCGCTCATTGTTCGTCTCGCTGCAGGAACTGAACAAGGGCGCTCGCCGCCCAGCTGGTGTGCCGGAAACGACGTTCAAGAAGATCGGCGTGCTCGGCGCCGGCTTCATGGGCGCCGGGATCGCCTATGTAACGGCCAAGGCCGGCATTCCGGTGGTGCTGCTCGACCGCGACATGGAGTCCGCCGCCAAGGGCAAGGCGCATTCCGAGACCCTGATCTCGGATCAGGTGAAGAAGGGCCGTGCCAAGTCGGAGGACAAGGATCGATTGCTGTCGCTGATTACGCCAACGGCCGATTACGCGGATCTTGCCGGCTGCGATCTTGTGGTCGAGGCGGTGTTCGAGGACTCGGCCGTCAAGAAGGATGCCACCGAACAGGCCGAGGCTGTACTCAAGCCGTCGGCGATCTTCGCCTCGAATACGTCGACCATACCGATTACATCGCTGGCCAGGAATTCGGCGCGGCCGAAGAATTTCATCGGCATCCACTTCTTCTCGCCGGTCGACAAGATGATGTTGGTCGAGATCATCCTCGGCAAGAAAACCGGCGACAAGGCGCTGGCCACCGCGATCGACTTTGTCCGCGCCATCAAGAAGACGCCGATCGTCGTCAACGATACGCGCGGTTTTTACGTCAATCGCTGCGTACTGCGCTACATGTCGGAAGCCTACAAGATGCTGATCGAAGGTGTTCCGGCGCCGATGATCGAGAATGCGGCGAAAGCCGCTGGCATGCCGGTCGGTCCTCTAGCGTTGACCGACGAGACGGCGATCGACCTTGCCCAGAAGATCATGAAGCAGACCACGCGCGACCTCGGCGACAAGGCGGTCGATCCGAAGCAGATGGCGCTGATCAACACGATGGTCGACACGCATGGTCGCTTGGGCCGTAAGAACAGCAAGGGCTTCTATGACTATCCGGCAAAACCGGCAAAGAAGAAGCTTTGGCCAGGCCTCAGGAACCTCTACCCGCAGCTGTCGCCGGAGCAGGTCGACTATGAGGAACTGAAGCAGCGGCTGCTGGTCACCATCGCGCTTGAGGCGGTACGGGTCATGGAAGAGGGCATCGTTACCGACCCACGCGAGGCCGATGTCGGCTCGATCCTGGCCTTCGGCTTCGCACCCTATACAGGCGGTGCACTGTCCTACATCGACGGCATCGGCGCGAAGAAATTCGTCAAACTCGCCAAGCGCCTGCAGAAGAAATACGGCGCCGAGTTCAAGGCGCCGAAGCTGCTGCTCGAGATGGCCGAGAAGGGCGAGACCTTCTACGAGCGCTTCGATCCCTATACCAGGAACGAGGCCAAGGAGGCGGCCTGACGCCGTCTCCGGCGGTGGACAAGATGGCGGCCAAGGGGTAGAACAGCGAAGGTATTTTTTCCTGTTTCGAAGGAGAGCAAGGTGCTCTCGCACGACCGCGTTTGGGCCGCCATCGACGCTCTTGCCGAGCGTTATTCGCTTTCGGCCTCCGGACTGGCCAGGCGCGCTGGGCTCGACTCGACCGCCTTCAACAAATCGAAGCGGCTGTCCTCAGATGGGCGGCCGCGCTGGCCGTCTACCGAATCGCTGGCTAAGATCATCGAGGCGACCGGCGCCTCGCTGGATGAATTTGCAGGACTGGTCGAAGGCCGGGGTAATTCCGGCGCACTGCCCGTGCAGAAATCGTCGGTGCCGCTGCTTGGCTTCGCCCAGGCGGGCGCCGGTGGCTTCTTCGACGATGCCGGGTTTCCGGCGGGGCAGGGATGGGACCTGATCGAATTGCCGGCACGGGCAACCGAAAGCTCCTATGCGTTGAAGGTCCAGGGCGATTCCATGCTGCCGCTCTACCGCAATGGCGATGTCCTCATCGTCGAGCCGGGAGCTACCATACGAAAGGGCGATCGCGTCGTCGTCAAGACCAATGCCGGCGAGGTGATGGCCAAGGTGCTCGACCGCCAGACACCGAAGTCGATCGCGCTGGTCTCCCTCAATCCCGATCACCCGGACCGCGACATCCCCATGCGCGATGTCGAATGGGTGGCGCGGATTGTCTGGGCAAGCCAGTAGGCGCGGGGCCGGTGCGTCTGCCTCACCTTGCCTTGGCTGTTCTGGCGATCCCGGCGATGGCCACGGCAATTGTCGCCGGCGGCCGCGCCGTCCAGAGCGAAAGCGGCGGCCCCTGGGAACAAATCCAGGTCGGCGCTGAACCGCAGCCCGCCGCGCCGGCTACGTCGGCCATCCCGAAACCAGTGCCGGCCAAGCAGGCGGCGCATTCGAGGGCAATCGATCCAGAAATCGTGGTGCCGCCGCAGCTCGGTTCCAACGAGCTTGAACGGATAGAGCCGCGCGCCCCGTTGAGCGATCTGGCATTGGCCGGACCGCCCAAGCCGCCAAAAACGAAAATGCCCGACGACTGGAAAGGCACGAAACTATTCCAGCCCGTCGCCTCGGCCGCCGGGGTCATCGAAGCAAAGGGCTATTCGATTGCGGTTTCCGGTATCGACATCGTCAAGCAGGAGGAGACTTGCACCGACGGCGGCGAGTCCTGGAATTGCGGCATTCGGGCGCGAACGGCCTTCCGCGCCTTTCTCCGCAGTCGTGCTGTGATCTGTGCCGTGCCGCCCGAAGGCGGTCGTGATCTGATCGCCGCCGAGTGCCGGATCGGCAATCAGGATATCGGCCAATGGCTGGTCGAAAATGGCTGGGCGCGCGCCGCCAAGGGCGGCCCTTATGTAGAAGCCGGCGAGAAGGCGCGTGCAGCAAAAAAAGGCGTCTTCGGGCCGGCGCCGAGCGTTTCAGGCCTGCCGCCGCTCCCGGCTGCTGCGTCGCGATCCGCGCCTGTAGCGCCTAGCTCGATCCTGGAGGAGCAGGACGGCGCCCTCATGCCGCCAGCTGACCAGCCAGCGCCCGCTGAATGAGCTCACGCGTTTCGGCGATGCCGTAGAGCGCGGCGAAGGAGCCGAAGCGCGGCCCGCGTTCCTGACCTATCAGCACCTGATAGATCATCTGGAAGAAGGCGACGGAGACACCGGGTCCGCCCTCCGGGCTCTGCTTGGAATGATCCTGGTAGCGCTCGATCTTGCGCGCAACATTGAGGGCAGCGTTCTGGATCGCCTCGCTGTCGGCATTAGCCGGCAGCGCGGCGAGCGCTTCCGAAAGCTTGGTCAGCGCCTCGCGCTCGACCGCGTCGGCAGCACGGTACACTTTCGCCGGCTTCACGAAATCGTCGAAATAGCGGATGGCATATTCGGCCAGCCGGTCGAGCTCGGGATGGGTCGTCGGCGTCACACCCGGCGCGTGGCGCGAAATGAAACCCCACAGCACGTCCCTGTTCTGCGCATTCGAGGCGCTGACCAGGTTGAGCAGCAGCGAGAACGGAACCGGCAGGTCGACTGCCGGGGGATTGCCGTCATGCATGTGCCAGACCGGATTGCCCAGCCGCTCCTTCCAGTCCTGCCTCTGATAGGCAGAGAGGAACGTATAATACTCGTCCACTGCCTTCGGGATAACGTCGAAATAAAGCTTCTTCGCGGTTCGCGGGCGCTGGAACATATAAAGGCTAAGACTCTCGGTCGGCGCGTAAGTTAGCCACTCGTCGATGGTTAGCCCATTGCCCTTCGACTTCGAGATCTTCTGGCCGTGCTCATCGAGGAACAGCTCATAATTGAAGCCCTCCGGCGCCGGAGCATCGAGCGCGCGGCAAATCTGCCCGGCGAGCTTGACGGAATCGATCAGATCCTTGCCGGACATCTCGTAATCGACGCCGAGTGCTGCCCAGCGCATCGCCCAATCGGGCTTCCATTGCAGCTTGGCATGACCGCCGGTCACCGGCGTCTCGAAGCGCTCGCCGGTGTCCGGATCGCGCCACACTATGGTGCCGGCGTCGAGCTTGCGCTCGTCGATCGCGACTTGCATGACGATCCCGGTTTTGGGATGGATCGGCAGGAAGGGCGAATAACTCAGCGCCCGTTCCTCGCGCAGCGACGGCAGCATAATTGCCATCACCTTATCAAAGCGCTCGAGCATCTTGAGCAGCGTCGCGTCGAAGCGGCCGGAAGTATAATAGTCGGTCGAGGAAGCGAATTCGTAATCGAAGCCGAAACGGTCGAGGAAAGCGCGCAGCCGTGCGTTATTGGCGGCGCCGAACGACGGATACTCATTGGAGAAAGGGTCCGGTATCCTGGTCAGCGGCTTGCCGAGATAGGCGCGCAGCATGTCCTTGTTAGGCACATTGTCCGGCACCTTGCGCAATCCGTCCATGTCGTCGGAGAAGCACAGCAGTCGCGTCTTGACCTTGTCTTCAGTCAGCACGCGGAAGGCGTGGCGCACCATAGATGTGCGCGCCACCTCGCCGAAGGTGCCGATATGCGGCAGGCCGGACGGGCCGTAGCCGGTCTCAAACAGCACCGTTTCCGGGTAGCCACCGATCGCGTAGCGAGCGACGATCTTTTTCGCTTCCTCGAATGGCCACGCCTTGCTTTCGGCGGCGGCGGTAAGGACTTCCGGGCTGAGATCGATCGGCTGTTGTTCGACCATGATGCTATTCCTGCAACTTGCCGGCATCCATGCCGGCAGCCGCATGCTCTAGACCATGATCCCGAAAAGTGGAACCCGGTTTCAGGGCAGGACCGCGATCAGGCAAGAAGATTAAGAGCTCCCGTCCCAATTTAGTCGGGATGGATCAAGTTCCAAGGCGTGACCGGAGCGCCAACGATGGCGGCTGTTTTTCCTTGCGGCGCTGGTCTCTCGTTCCTAACTTCGGGACCCATCTCAAGGAGTTGTAAATGCCATTGTCGCCACACGAAGCCATGATCTACCTGATGGTCATCACTTCGGCGTCGGACCGCGACATGACCGACATCGAACTGGCGCGGATCGGCGACGTCGTTCGATCCTGGCCGGTGTTTGAGGATTTCAATCAGGAGCGGCTGGTCGATGTCGCTCAGGCCTGCCAGGAAATGCTGCAGGAGAAGGACGGGCTGGAGGGCGTCCTGGCGCGTGTCGCCGAGGCGCTTCCGGAACGCTTGCGTGACACTGCCTATGCCGCCGCCTTCGAGGTTGCGGCCGTCGATCTCGAAATGCGCCTGGAGGAGGTGCGCGTGCTGCAGCTCGTCCGCCGGGAACTCGATCTCGATGCGCTGACGGTCGCCGCCATCGCGCGAGCCGCCAAGGCGCGCCTTCGCACGCTGACCTGAGCCGGCAGTCAGAAAAAGCTGACCGGAAAATAGCGAAGATAGAACTCGGCGAACGTACCTTTCACCGAAATTTCCTGCAGCGCGTAGTCGAATGCGGCCGCCAGTGCCGGATCGTCGGCCCTGGTGGCGATCGCCATGCCCGAGCCAAGGTATTCGGGCGCCAGATAGGGGCCGCCGGCAAAGCGGCAACAGCCAGCCGCATCGGAGCCGCCGAGCCAGAAGGCGAAACGCATGCCGTCGCCGAAGGCGGCGTCGATCTTGCCGGCTTTCAGCCTGCCATAAAGCTCCTCCGGCTTTGCGAAGGGGACGATTTGGACGTCGCCGAAATAAGTGCGCAGCATCCGCTCATGCGCGGAATCGGCTATCACGCCGACACGTTTGCTGCGCAGCCTGTCGAACATTGGTTCGGTCAGCGCCTGTGTCTTCAGCATGATGAAGCGTGCCGGAAATTGCAGGTAGGGGCGTGAGAATGCGTATTTCGACCGCGACTCCGGCCTCGCGGCGATGCCGGCAATGATCGCTTCGCCTTCGCCTTTCCCGAGCGCACCTTCGAGCTCGGCCCAGGGCAGCGCCTGGATCTGGCATTTTTCGGCAATGCCGAGCTCGGCGCAGATGGCGCGCGCCAGGTCGACATGGAAGCCCGACAGCCGGCCTGCCCCATCGAGGAAATTGAACGGCGGGAAATCCGTGGTGGTCAGGAATCGCAGCCGCGGCAGCATCGAAAGGTCCGGCTTTGGCAGCCGCTCCTTGGCGTCCCAAAACACCGGCACCTGCGGCTCCGCGGCGAGCGCATCAGCCGCAAGCGATTGCGCTCCGATCAATATCGAAATCAATGAAATGGATATGCGCCGAAACGCCACGCGACGACTCCGTCCGATCTTGCCCGACTTTAGTACGAAGTAACACAGTTTTTTGTACGAAAATAACGCATGCACAACGGTTTTTGGTTTCATCGTGACGATTTAGGGATATTGTTTAGTGAGTTTGCAAATGACTGTGTGATGCCGGCTGAAGAGGAGCGGTAGGGCGCACAAAGGGAGCAGCTTTGCAGTCCGGGGTTGATGGCGTGGTGCGGGTTGATCACTGCCATTGGCCTCAAGAGCGGAAGGCAACATGGGGTAGATGTTGCGATGGGTCATTTCGATCGTACCCTGGAGTTGATAGATCAGTTGCAGCACGCCGGTACAGCGGCCGCCGTCTGCGCAAAGCTGCTGGGGGTAACAAGCGGGTTCGGGCTGACGGCGCTGATGGCCGGGACGGTTCCGCAACCCGGCACGCCGAGAAATCGGCAAAAGGACCATGTGTTGCTTTGCGACTGGCCGGCCGAATGGCTTGAGCGCTACGTTGCGCGCAACTATGTCGATCACGACCCAGTCGTCAGTCACATGAAGCAGCTTCAAGCGCCATTCCAGTGGCGGGAAGCGTCTCAGGGCATCCGTATCGGCAAGAGCGGCGGCGATGTCATGGGTGACGCCGGTGAATTCAAGCTGCGCGACGGATTGGCCTTCCCGCTGATCACGCTCGATGGCCAGATCGTCATGGTGTCGCTAGGCGGCGAGGCTGTCGAATTGTCGGGCGCCGAATTCGGGCTTGTGTCGCTGGTCTCGACTTATGCGATTGGCCGCGCCATGCAGCTCCACACTATGGCGGGCAAAACCATCGACCATGTCGAATTGACGCCGCGTGAGCGCGAATGCTTGCAATGGGCCGCCGTTGGGAAGTCCGAATGGGAGATTTCACAAATTCTCGGCATTTCTGAACACACGTCAGAGAAACACCTTCTTAACGCCAAAAGCAAACTCGGTGCCGTCAACCGGGTCCAGGCCGTCGCGGAAGCGATAAGGCGCGGCTATATTAACTAGGTCGGCCGCGCCGGCCTAGAAATTCTTGCCTACGCGATCGCGTAATTTTTTCGGGGAAGCACGGCCGTATCTTCCTATTGAAACTAGGAGACGGCAAATGCTTTTTTCCCTCACGACCCAGGAATTGATGGAACGGCCCGACCTCTGGGAGGCAGTTCATCGTTTGCGTTACAGAGTTTTCGTCGAAGAGATGGGATGGACCGATCTGCAGCGCCCCGACGGCCTCGAGATCGATCAATTCGACCACGACGAGGCAGTGCACCAGATCGTCATCCGCAATGGCGAGCTCGCCGGTTACCAGCGGATGTTGCCGACGACTCGGGCACATCTTCTAACCGATGTGCTGGCGGACCTTTATGAGGGAACCCCACCGTCGGGCCCGAATGTCTATGAACTGACCCGCTATGCGGTTGCACCGGGGTTCCGCGACGGCCGGCGCGGCGTGTCGACGGTCGGCACGGAGCTGATCGCCGGCTTCGTCGAGTGGGGTCTGAAGCGCAACGTCAACCAGGTTATCATCGAATTCGAGCCGATGTGGGTGCTTCGCGCGCTGCAGCTGCATTTCCTGGCAACGCCGCTCGGTTACCAGCGTACCTATGGCAACCAGCAGGTGGTTGCCACACTGCTCACCTTCAACGAGCACACGCTCGACGTGGTGCGTTCGCGCCGCAACCACTTTGCGCCGGTGCTGGCCAGAGGGTACCCGGACATGCTCGGACAGAGACGCGCCTCGTGAGATTGGAGAGAGGCCATGAATGTTCATTCAAAAGCAGAATTCCGCAATCACACGCTGATCGTCACGGTATCGTCGGGTGACGGCCGCCCGGTGCTGGACAGGCTGGCCTATGAAAGCCTGGCCAGGACATTCCATGAAGCCGCTGCCGACGACGACGTCCGCGTCGTGGTCCTGCGCGGTCTGGCCGGGTGCTTCTGCCTCGGCGCCGATTTCTCCGAATTTCTCGACGCCACCAAACATCGGCGACTGATCGACGCCGTTACCGATATGTTTCGCACGCTGGCGACATTCCCGAAACCGGTCCTTGCCTGTGTCGACGGCGACGCCGTCGGCGTCGGCTGCACCATCCTGTTCCACTGCGACATGGTGATCGCCTCGAGCAAGAGCACGTTTCGGGTGCCGTTCGTCCCTTCGGCCTGGTGCCGGACGCGGCGACCAGCATCCTGGCGCCGCAGAAGCTCGGCTATGCCGGGGCGTTCCGCTTCTTCTGCCTGGGCGACACGCTCGCCGCCGAAGATGCCAGGGCACTGGGCCTTGTCGGCGAGATCGTGACGGACGCCAGCGTCGAGGAAGCCACGTTGGCAAGAGCCAGGCAACTCGCCAAGAAGCCTGTCGCGGCGCTGCAGCAGACGCGCGACCTGCTTAGGGGCGACACCGGCGCGCTCTGCGACCGCATCGACCAGGAGATCTCCCTTTTCCAGCAGGCGCTGCAGGACGACACTACGCTGAAGCGACTGCAGCGGATTGCCCGGCTGGCGGCATGACAGCCGCGTATCGATGAGGTGAGCTTATTTTTCGAGGAAAGTCGGCCCTTCGCCGATGATCTTCTTGTCCACCTTACCGATGACGTCGAGATCGCGGCCGTCATAGGGAAGCGACAGGAGAATGCGCTGCATGACGGCCAGCCGCGCGCGCCGCTTGTCGTTCGCCCGCACAATGATCCAGGGCGCGAACTCCTTGTGCGTGCGTTCCACCATCAGGTCGCGCGCCTTGGTGTAGTCGTCCCATTTGGTGATGCCGGCGATGTCGATCGGCGAAAACTTCCAGCTCTTCAGCGGGCTCCAGCGACGGTCGTGGAACCGCTCGAGCTGTGTTTCCCGGCCGATGTTCAGCCAGAATTTGAAGAAATGGATGCCTTCGTTGCGGATCATCCGCTCGAAATGCGGAACCTCGTCCAGAAATTGCTCGTGCTGCTCGGGCGTGCAGAATCCCATCACCGGTTCAACACCGGCGCGGTTGTACCAGGAGCGGTCGAAGGTGACGAATTCGCCCGACGTCGGGAAGTGGTCGACGTAACGCTGGAAGTACCATTGTCCAAGCTCGGTGGGTGTTGGCTTGGTCAGCGCCACGTTGCGCGCCGTGCGAGGGTTCAGATACTGGCGCAAAACGAAGATCGTGCCGCCCTTGCCGGCAGCGTCGCGCCCCTCAAACAGCGACATTACCCGCTTGCCTGTCGACTGCAGCCACGCCTGCGCCTTGACCAGCTCGATCTGCAGCTTCTCTAACCTCTCGTCATACTCCTCGCCCTTCATTTTCTTGTCGTAAGGGTAGCCGCCGGCGGTGAGCTTGCGGTCCTCGATCCAGTCGGGAAGCGTCGGAGCCTCGATGTCGAACTCCCGCTCCTTGCCGTAGATCATGATCTTCAGCGGCCCCGATGAAGCTGCAGTGGGGCTTTCTTTGGCGTTTTTCATCGAGACGAACCTTTCCAGCCTCCGGACTCATGCTATTGGAAGCCTTACGGCATCGGCCCGAAAATCGGAATCGATTTTCGGAAAGAACGATGCAGCAGATAATGCGGTAGAGCGTCCTTTGTGCGCCCAATTGGACGCACGGCGCTCTAGCGTCGGTCCAGCAGGAAGTTATTGAGCGTTGGCCGCACACGGAGCGCAGGCGACGGAGCGCAAATGGCCGATATCGGCACAGAGCGGAAAGGCAGGGCGCAAGCCGTCGCCATGCGGCTGTGGAACAGCCGCTGGCTGCTAGCGGCCGGCTTCGTTGCGGTTCTGATCGTTTATGGTTTTGCCGGCATGTCTGGCTATGTGGTGCTGCTGGCAGGCGCCGTGCTGGTTGCCGCGGCAATACTGCCGGCCGGCGTCGCCCGTCAATCGACCGAAAATGCCGCGGCCGTCGAGGCGAGCGGCTTGCAACAACTTTCCGGCGAATATCTCGCGGCAGCGGTTGCCGATCCGCTGATCATTTTCGATCGTTCCGCCGCCATCGTCCATGCCAACGCCGCCGCCTTTGCAGCCTTTGGCGGGATTGCCCCCGGCATGTCGCTGTCGCTGAAATTCCGCGCGCCGGAAATGCAGTCCTTGCTGGATAATATCTTGGCAGGCAACGTCGCCTCGGACAGCGTCGACTATGTTGAAAGGCTGCCGGTCGAACGAGCCTATCGGGTGAGCGCGTCTTCTGTGGGTCACGCCACGGATCTCTACGTGCTGGTGTTCAAGGACCAGAGCGAAGCGCGCCGGATCGACAGAATGCGCGCCGACTTCATTGCCAATGCCAGCCACGAGCTACGCACGCCTCTCGCCTCGATTGCCGGCTTCATCGAGACGCTGCGCGGGCCGGCCCGCAACGACCCTGCGGCACGCGAGCAGTTCCTGCAGATCATGCAGAACCAGACCAGCCGCATGGCGCGCCTCATCGACGACCTTCTGTCGCTGTCACGGCTGGAGATGAAGCCCTATCTCAAGCTGGGAACCGAGGTCGATCTGCGCCAGGCCATCGACAGCGTCATCGATTCGCTTGGGCCGCTCGCCAAGGAAAACGGCGTCGTCATCGAGCGTGATTTCGCGGAAGGGCCGCTCGCCGTGCCCGGCGATCGGGACGAGCTTTTCCAGGTCTTCGAAAACCTGCTGGAAAACGCCTGCAAATATGGTCAGTCGGGCGGACGCGTCGTGGTGTCGATCACGCGCAGCGACAGCGATACCGAACCGGGGATCGACGTCACTATCAGGGATTTCGGCCCCGGCATTCCCGAAGAACACATCCCGCGCATCACCGAGCGCTTCTACCGCGTCGACGTCGAGAACAGCCGGACCCAGAAGGGCACCGGCCTTGGCCTGTCCATCGTCAAGCATATCCTGACCCGGCACAACGCCAGGCTCTCCATCTGGTCGGAAGTCGGCAAGGGTGCGGCGTTCACCGTCCATTTGCCGGCTCGCTGACGCAGTACTATCTCTAGCCCATGATGGGCCGTTTCTTTTTTCTGTCATCCGGCTAGCGTATTAGCGGGGATTCGAGGAGCGACTCAACCACAAGATCCCGGGAAGGCATTTGGTCCATGCAGTCCGTGCACATCGTCAGCGCCTATGACGAGGAGCTGAAATATCTGTCGAAGCGCATCGCGGCGATGGGCGGGCATGCCGAGCGCATGGTCGAGCAGGCCGTCGCGGCACTGGTCAATGCGGATCCGGGACTTGCCCAGAAAGTCATTCGAGACGACCTGGTTCTGGATGAGGGGCAGCGCGAGATCGACGATAAGGCGATCATCATCATCGCCAAGCGCCAGCCGATGGCGACGGATCTGCGCGAGATCGTCGGTGCGATCCGCATCTCGGCGGACCTCGAACGGGTAGGCGACCTCGGCAAGAACGTCGCCAAGCGAGTGGTTGCTGTCGCTGATGGGCGCCAGCCGAGCAGCCTGTTCCGCGGCCTCGAGGCTTTGGCTAATCTGGCGCTGACACAGCTCAAGGAAGTACTCGACGTCTACGCATCGCGGTCAGTGGAAAAAATCGGTTTCGTGCGCGACCGCGACGACCAGATCGATGCCATGTACACCTCGCTGTTTCGCGAGTTGCTGACTTACATGATGGAAGACCCACGCAACATCACGCCCTGCACGCATCTCCTGTTTTGCGCCAAGAACATCGAGCGCATCGGCGACCACGCCACCAACATCGCCGAGACGATCTACTATATCGTCACCGGCGACCAGATGCCGGCCGATCGTCCGAAGGGCGACAAGACGGACAAGATTATTCTTCCCGCAACGCAACCAGCGAAATGAGTGTCTCTCGATACTAATGCGAATTTCGGATTCGCCACCTGACAGAAAATTGCGCTAAGCTTTCGACGCGCTGACTTCTCAGTTCCGCGATGAAGGCCCCGCCTCCAGGAGGCTGCGATGGAATATGTCCGCGAGTTTGCTCCTGCGCCGCCGATGTCGGGTATAATCGCTTGCGGCGTCTATACGGCTGGGCGGCGCATCGCCGACATTCCGATCGAGGAAGCCGGCGAATGGGCCGGGAAGCCGGGCCACGTGGTCTGGATCGGACTGCTGGAGCCCGACCGCAATTTGTTACTGCGCGTCCAGGCGCAATTTCATCTGCATGAGCTGGCGATCGAGGACGCCGAGCATCCGCACCAACGGCCGAAGATCGAGCAATATGGCGATGCCCTGTTCATCGTTGCCCGCACGGCGCAGTTGATCGACAGCCGTGTCACCTTCGGCGAGACGCATCTGTTCGTCGGCGCCGGCTATATCGTCAGCGTCAGGCATGGCCCGTCGACCTCCTACGCCGCCGTTCGCCAGCACTGGGAAAGCTGTCCGCATTCCCTCGCCAAGGGCGAGGATTTCGTCCTCTACGCCATTCTCGATTTCATCGTCGACAACTACATGCCCGTGCTCGAGCAGATCGAAAACGAGGTCGAGGCGATCGAGGACAAGGTTCTGCTGAAACCGATGACCGGCTCCGATATCGAGCGGCTTTACATGCTGCGCCGCGATCTCTTGCGCCTGCGCAACGCTGCTCTGCCGCTGGTGGAGGTCTGCCGGCGGCTGACCAGCGCCGATCTGCCGCAAATCCACACAGCCATGCATCCGCTGTTTCGCGACGTCACCGACCATATCCGCACTGTCCAGGAAAAGATCGACAGCCTGCGTGAGGTTCTCGCTTTCGCCTTCGAGGCGAGCCTTCTGGTCGGTCAAAGCCAGGAGACGGCGATTTCCAAGAAGCTTGCCTCATGGGCGGCCATCTTGGCCGTGCCCACGGCATTCGCCGGCATTTACGGCATGAATTTCAGCGACATGCCGGAACTGAGGATGGAATATGGCTACCCGGCCGTCCTGGCGGCAATTGCCCTGATCTGCACGTTTCTTTACTGGCGGTTTCGCAAGAATGGGTGGCTGTAAGGGTAAGGGAATAGGCAGTAGCCAGTAGGGAATAGGCAATACGGAAGTGGGTTGTTGGCGAAACGATCCTTGTGAAGCGCTATCTTCCCCTACTGCCTACTGCCTACTCCCCACTGCCTATCGCCTATCTATGCCGCCGCCGCTCCGATGCTGGCTGAAACGCCACGCGGGCGTGGTACTTGCAGTAAGGGCCGGTTTCGGCGGCGTCGTTGCCGCAGAAATGGAAATCTTCCGAGAGCGGATCGCCATTCGGCCATTTGCAGGTGCGCTCGTTCAGCTCGACGAGTTGCAGATGCCGCGAGATTGGCACGACGACGTTCTCGACCGGGCGGATATAGTGGCGCGCTACCGGTTCGGCATCGAACTGCGCCTTGAGCGCGGTCGCACCGATCGACATCGACGTGGTGGCATGGCGCGTGGCGCTTGCTGCCCGGGACACCGATTTCTGGATCGTCGATCCCTGTACCGTCTTCTTCTGGCGTGCCGGTGAGGCGGTCGTGCGTCCGCGACCGGACAGTTTCAGCCGGTGCACTTTGCCGATGACGGCATTGCGGCTGACCCCGCCAAGCTGTGCGGCGATCTGGCTGGCGCTGAGGCCCTCCGACCACAATTTTCTGAGAAGTTCGACTCGCTCGTCAGTCCAGTTCATGAGACCGCGCTCCTGCTGAAACGTGCGGCAATCGGAATCCATTCCCGACCCGGCTTCTGCCGGGCAGACACCACATATATCGGGTGATTAGGTCCGCCGCACGAAATCTAGTTATTTCTCTACTACAATTACCTTATGCGCTGACTCGGTGACAAGAGTCCCAAGGCCAACACGAATCGGTTTTTTCGGTTTTCCCCAACTTGCCCGGTCGCTTATGAGCCGGCGTTATGCTGGAGGGCTTGCCGCACGTCCTTGCGCGACCTTTTCGTTGACTTCACGGCCGAAAAACACGATAAGCCACAAGGGCCGCCGCTTTGGCGGCTTTTTGATTTTTCCGGTTCCGGAGACGCATATAATGAGCGGTTCGGCGCTTTTCGAGACCTTTGTTCGCGCACCCCTGGCTTTCGACCACGGTGAAGGCACCTGGCTGGTCACCGATAAGGGCGAGCGATATCTCGATTTCGCCGGCGGGATCGCCGTCAATTCATTGGGCTACAGCCATCCGCATCTGGTCGCGGCCCTCACCGAGCAGGCCGCCAAGCTCTGGCACGTCTCCAATCTGTACGAGATTCCGGGACAGAGCCGGCTCGGCGAGCGGCTGGCCGACGCCAGCTTCGCCGACAAGGTGTTCTTCACCAATTCCGGCGCAGAGGCGCTCGAATGCGCCATCAAGACGGCACGGCGCTACCACTTCGTCAAGGGCCATCCCGAGCGATACCGCACAATCACCTTCGAAGGCGCCTTCCACGGCCGTACCCTGGCGACCATCGCCGCCGGGGGCCAGTACAAATACCTGGAAGGTTTCGGCCCCAAGGTCGACGGCTTCGACCAGGTCGGCTTCGACGATGTGGATGCCGCCGAAAAGGCGATCACACCTGAAACCGCGGCGATCCTGATCGAGCCGGTGCAAGGCGAGGGCGGCATCAGGCAAGTGCCGACGCAATCGCTGAAGCGGCTCAGGCAGCTCTGCGATCAGCACGGACTGCTTCTGATTTTCGACGAGGTCCAATGCGGCGTCGGCCGCACCGGAAAGCTGTTCGCGCATGAATGGGCGGGCGTCACCCCCGACCTGATGGCGGTGGCCAAGGGCATCGGCGGCGGCTTCCCGATGGGTGCCTGCCTCGCCACCGACGAGGCGGCGGTCGGCATGACCGCCGGCGTGCACGGCACCACCTTCGGCGGCAATCCGCTGGCGATGGCGGTCGGCAACGCCGTGCTCGACGTGGTGCTGGAAGACGGCTTTCTCGAGGACGTCCGGCGCAAGGCGCTGCTGTTGAAGCAGGGGCTTGCCGGTGTCGCCGACGAATTTCCGGATGTTATCGAAAGCATCAGGGGCACCGGCCTGATGCTTGGGCTTAAATGCGCGATGCCCAACACCAAGGTCACGGTGGCACTGCGTGACCAGCATCTCTTGACGGTTCCGGCCGGCGACAACGTTATCCGCCTGCTGCCGCCTCTCACCGTCACCGACGCCGAGATCCACGAGGCGCTCGAGCGCATTCGTGCCGGCGCCAAGAGCCTGGCGGATGCCATCGTCGCTGCCGCTGCGAAGTAATCCTGGAATTCCTGATGTCCCTTCGCCATTTTACCGATCTTTCTGCCGTTTCCGAAGGCGATCTGCGCTTCATGCTCGACGACGCAGCTGTGCGAAAGGCAAGGCTCAAGGCCGGAGAACGCAGCAAGCCGCTCGAAGGCAAGGTGCTGGCGATGATCTTCGACAAGCCGTCGACGCGCACGCGCGTATCGTTCGACGTCGGCATGCGGCAGTTGGGTGGCGAGACGATCATGCTGACCGGCACCGAGATGCAGCTTGGCCGCTCGGAGACCATTGCCGACACGGCCAAGGTGCTGTCGCGCTATGTCGATGCCATCATGATCCGCACCACCTCGCATGACCGGCTGCTGGAACTGACGGAAAACGCTACGGTCCCCGTCATCAACGGGCTGACCGACGAGACCCATCCCTGCCAGCTGATGGCCGACATCATGACCTTCGAAGAGCACCGCGGTCCGGTGGCCGGCAAGACGATCGCCTGGACCGGCGACGGCAACAACGTGCTGCATTCGCTCCTGGAGGCATCTGCGCGGTTCCATTTCAAGCTGAACGTCGCCGTGCCCGAGGGCAGCGAACCGGCTCAGAAGCATGTCGACTGGTCGAAAGCCAATGGCGGCAAGCTGAAATTCACCCGCTCGCCCGAGGAGGCCGTTCACGAGGCCGACTGCATCGTCACCGACTGCTGGGTGTCAATGGGCCAGGAGCACCGTGCCCGCGGCCACAATGTCTTCCTGCCCTATCAGGTCAATGCGGCACTGATGGCGAAAGCCAAGCCGGACGCGCTGTTCATGCACTGTCTGCCGGCACATCGCGGTGAGGAGGTTACCGACGAGGTCATCGACGGACCGCATTCTGTGGTGTTCGATGAGGCCGAGAACCGGCTCCATGCCCAGAAGGCGGTCCTGGCCTGGTGCCTGGGCGCTTGATACGGGCCGCGATGATCCGGGCCGGCCTGATCTGCGCCGCCTTGATCCGGGAGTGGGTGGTGCCTATCTCAGGCGCATCACGCAAATCGAGCGCGTCTCGTCGCATGCGCCCCGGAGGGCGGCATCGCCGCGCCCCGGAGCTTTGTCATGTTGGAAACTCATCAATTGGCTGAACATAAACCCAAGCTCGGCGAATTCGGCTACGCCGGCGATGATCATGTCGTGCCGTTCGAGGTCGGCCCGCTCGACGTGCGCGGGCGCACCGTCCAGCTCGGGCCGATGCTCGACGCCATTCTCAGCCGCCACGACTATCCCGAGCCGGTCGCCCGGCTCCTGGCCGAAGCCTGTGTGCTGACGGTACTGCTCGGAACTTCGCTGAAATTCGAGGGCAAGTTCATTCTGCAGACCCGCACCGATGGGCCGGTCGACATGCTGGTCGCCGATTTCTCCACGCCGCACGCGCTGCGCGCTTATGCCCGCTTCGATGCCGACCGGCTGCAGGCTTTGACTTCGGCCGGCGAGACGTCACCGCAGACGCTGATCGGCAGCGGTGTCCTGGCGCTGACCATCGACCAGGGCGCTCACACGCAGCGCTACCAGGGCATCGTCCAGCTCGACGGCGTCACACTTGAAGATGCCGCACGCACCTATTTCCGCCAGTCGGAGCAGATTCCGACCGACCTCCGCCTTTCGGTTGCCAAGCTTCTGACGCCCGGCGTCGGCGGTGCCCGCGAGCAATGGCGGGCCGGTGGCCTGCTGGCACAATTCCTGCCGCAGTCGGCGGAGCGTATGCGCGTACCCGACCTTCCCGGGGGCGACGGCGATCCGCGTGAGGAAATCCACGACCCGACCGACAATTCCTGGCAGGAGCTGCTGGCGCTGCTTGGTACTATTGAACCGACCGAGCTGATCGATCCGACGATCGGCGCCGAACGGCTGCTTTACCGGCTTTTCCACGAGCATGGCGTCCGCGTGTTCGGCGGCGTGCCGGTCGCCGACCAGTGCTCATGCTCGAGGGAGAAGATCCGCGGCATTCTCGAAGGCTTTTCCGCCGAGGAGATCAGAGACAGCACCGAGGATGGCAGCATTCACGTCGCCTGCGAATTCTGCTCGAAGCGATATGACTTCGACCCGGCGGAGTTTGCAGCGGCTGGATGACGGCGGTCAATTGACGGTGCGCCGCGTGCCCGGCAAATCGAGCGAGAAGGCGGGGATGGCGACGTCGAACGTCTCGCCCCGCTTGTTGCGCATTGTGTAGTGCCCGACCATGATGCCGGACGGGGTCGAGAGCGGGCATCCAGACGTATACTGATAGCTGTCGCCGGGGTTGAGTCCGGGTTGCTCGCCGACGACCCCGGGGCCGCGCACTTCCTCGACTTTGCCGGTACCGTCGGTAATGTGCCAGTAGCGTGACAGAAGCTGCACGAACTCATCCGACTGATTGTCGATGGTCACCTGGTAGCCCCAGACATAGCGGTTTTGCGGCGGATCGGAGTGATCCTCCAGATAGAACGGCCTGACCTGCACTTCGATGTTGCGGGTGACGGCGCTGTACATAAACTGCTCCAAAGCAATGTAGATGGAACTTTCGATGCTCAGCGCAGTTTGGTCAACGATGCGCAGCATCTTCTTGCCCGATCTCAAGCGCAGGTGCCGAAAAACAATGTCATTTGAGTGACACATGACAATGATGGTGTGCAGGCTTGTGCCGGACGACTCAGCGTTCTGTCGAATTGTTGAAAACGGCTGTCATGCGGCCGGCATTTCTGGAGTGACCAGATCTCGATGGAACCGACATTCGCAGCCGCCCTCCTTTCCATAGCCCTCCTTCTTTCAAATCTCGCCAGCATCCTGTTAGCTTCGCAGAAGCTGAAGCGACCAGCCAGTATTGCGCCGCCCGCGGCCAACGCGCCGCCGGTATCGATCGTCATCCCGGCGCGCGGCGTCGAGCCGTTTGCCGAAGAGACGCTGGAGCGCGCCTTCTCACTCGACTGGCCGCGCTACGAACTCATCTTCTGTGTCGCCCATGCCGACGACCCGGTGGTCAAGCCGATCACTGCCGCAATGGCGCGCTTTCCAGCTATTCGCGCCCGCCTTCTGGTCGGTGACGACCGCATCAGCGGCAATCCAAAACTCAACAATTGCGTGAAGGGTTGGGAGGCGGCGCGTTATCGCTGGGTCATCCTTGCCGATTCCAATGTGCTTATGTCGAGCGACTACGTCCAGCACCTGATGGCGGCGTGGCGGCATGACACCGGCCTCGTCTGCTCGACGCCAATCGGCTCGCGGCCGGACGGGTTCTGGGGGGAGGTCGAATGCGCCTTTCTCAACACGCTGCAGGCACGCTGGCAGTACGCTGGAGAGGCGCTCGGCCTCGGCTTCGCCCAGGGCAAGAGCATGTTGTGGAACAAGCCGATGCTCGATGCCAATGGCGGCATCCGCGCGCTTGCCGCCGAGATCGCCGAGGACGCCGCCGCGACCAAGCTGGTCAACGGGCTCGGACTGCGAGTCAATCTTGTCGCCTCTCCCTTCGAACAGCCGCTCGGCCGGCGCACGCTTGGCGAGATCTGGTCGCGGCAGGCGCGCTGGGCGCGGCTGCGCCGCGTCACCTTTGCACTGTTCTTTGCCCCCGAAATCCTGATCGGCGCGGCACCGCCGCTAGTGCTTGCACTGATCGCCGCGGCTGACGCCGGCGTCAGCCTGCCGGCAACCGCCATCGCCGTGCTGGTCGCGGCCTACCTGCCGGAATGCGCCTTGGCCTCGACCAAGGGATGGCACCTGTCGCCGCGCACGATCCCGGCGATGATGGCACGAGACCTGATGCTTCCCGTCGTTTGGGCGCGCGGATGGCTGAGCGGCGCCATCGACTGGCGCGGCAACGTGATGACTATCCAGACGAAGACTGTCGCGGAGCTGGAAGAGACCCCGTCCGGCGCCTGATCGGCACGTCCCCGCTGCCTCTGTTCGGCCAGCCCTTATCCGGCAACTCTCAGTGCCTGCTCGATGTCTTCGAGCAGGTCGTCGGCGTCCTCAAGGCCGACCGACAGCCTGAGCGTTCCCGGTCCGATGCCGAGCTCGGCGCGGGCTTCATCAGTCAAGTTCTTGTGTGTGGTCGTCGCCGGATGGGTGATCAGGCTCTTGGCGTCGCCGAGATTGTTGGAAATCAGCACGACGTCGAGTGTGTTCTGGAAGGCAAAGGCCGCCTGCTTGCCGCCCTTCACATCGAAGCAAATCAGCGTCGAGCCGCCCGACATCTGCTTCTTGACCACGGCCGCTTGCGGGTGGTCGGCGCGGCCGGGATAGATGACGCGGGCGATTTGCGGGCGCTCGGCCAGGAAATCCGCGATGCGGCCGGCACTTTCCGTCTGCTGGCGTACGCGTAGCGGCAGCGTCTCCAGGCCTTTCAGCAGCGTCCAGGCATTGAAGGGCGAGAGGCTGGGGCCGGTGTGGCGGAAATAGTCATGCAGGTTCTCGTCGATCCATTTCTTGTCCGACAGAACGATGCCGCCAAGACAACGCCCCTGGCCGTCAATATGCTTCGTGGCCGAATAGACGACGATGTGGGCGCCGAGCTGCAGGGGTTTCTGCTGCAAGGGCGTAGCGAAGACATTATCGACGATCAGCCTGGCGCCGATCGAATTGGCAAGTGCCGCCACGGCGGCAATGTCGACTACCTCTAGCGTTGGATTGGTAGGGCTTTCCAGGAAAAACAGTTTGGTGTTTGGCTTGACCGCCTTTTCCCAATTGGCGATGTCGGTGCCGTCGACCAGCGTTGCCTCAATGCCGTATTTCGGCGCCAGCGTCTCGATCACCCAGCGGCAGGAGCCGAACAGCGCGCGCGCCGCCACGATATGGTCGCCCGCCTTGGCGCTACACAGCAGTGCTGCCGTCACCGCCGCCATGCCGGATGCCGTGGCGCGCGCGTCCTCGGCTCCTTCCAGCGCGCACATGCGTTTCTCAAACATGTCGACCGTCGGATTGGCATAGCGCGAATAGATGAAGCCCGGCTCCTCGCCCTTGAAGCGGGCCTCCGCCGCTTGCGCCGTCTCGTAGACATAGCCTTGGGTGAGATACATCGCCTCGGAGGTCTCGCCGAAGCCGGAACGCAGCGTCCCGGCATGCACGAGTGCGGTCTGAGGCTTCCAATCGCGCTTCTTGGTCATCATTCCATCCAAACACCAAAATTGGTCCAAACAACAAAAAACCGGCCGCGAAAGTCGCAACCGGTCCATATGGCCTTGCGGCCCGACGGTCCTTTAGCGACTTGTTTAACGTGGCTGCAAGCCGACCGGCCAAATCACCACGGGATAACGAGCTTTAGACCCGCGCCACGCTTGCGTCAATTGCCGGCATGATTAAGAGGGTTGTACCAAGCAGGTGCCAAAGGCGTCCACGGTCGGACCTGCGACAGAACAAGACCTCGCCCGGCCTTCGAACGGAGCCAGACCCTTGCGGCAGACAGGCATTCTTCCCGATCAGCATATTTCCGAGCTGTTCCAGACGGGCGCGCTGAAATCGCCGCGCATGCTCGATGCCGATCAGATCCAGCCGGCCAGCCTTGACCTCAGGCTCGGCGACAAGGCATGGCGAGTGCGTGCTTCCTTCTTGCCCGGCCCGGACCACAGGGTTGTCGACAAGCTCAACCGGCTGAAGCTGCACGAGATCAACCTCGCCGAAGGTGCGGTGCTGGAAACCGGCTGCGTCTACATCGTGCCGCTGCTCGAAAGCCTGGCGCTGCCCGCCCATATTTCCGCCTCCGCCAACCCGAAAAGCTCGACTGGACGGCTCGATATCTTCACCCGGGTAATGACCGACCGTGGCCACGAGTTCGACAAGATCGCCGCCGGCTATGAAGGCCCGCTCTATCTGGAGGTCAGCCCGCGCACTTTCCCGATCATCGTGCGGACCGGCTCGCGGCTGTCGCAGATCAGGTTCCGCACCGGCAATGCGCTCTTGTCGGAAAGCGAGCTGCACGAGTTGCACCGCGCCGAAATGTTGGTCGCCACCGAACCACCCAACATCTCAGGCGGGGGAATCGCGCTGTCGATCGATCTCGACGGCGACAAGGACGGGCTGGTCGGCTATCGCGGCAAGCACCACACCGGCCTGGTCGACGTCGACAAGCGCGCCGCGCAGGATGTCGTCGATTTCTGGGAGCCGCTCTACAAGAGCGGTGCCGGCGAGCTGGTGCTCGATCCGGACGAATTCTATATTCTGGTGTCGCGCGAGGCGGTGCATGTGCCGCCACTCTACGCCGCCGAAATGACGCCTTTCGACCCGCTGGTCGGCGAGTTCCGCGTCCATTATGCCGGTTTCTTCGACCCGGGTTTCGGCCATTCGGCGTCGGGCGGCACCGGCAGCCGGGCGGTGCTCGAGGTGCGTAGCCACGAAGTGCCGTTCATCCTCGACCACGGCCAGATCGTCGGACGGTTGGTCTACGAGCATATGCTGAAACGGCCGCAGGCACTCTACGGCACAGATCTCGGCTCGAACTATCAGGCGCAGGGCCTGAAACTGTCCAAGCATTTCCGCGCCGCGCGATGAGTTTGGAACTGCCAATCTCCCCCACGAGGGGGGAGATCACGCTGTCATCGACGCCTCAAAGCGCCTTCACCGCCACCTTCACCGGCTGCTCGATTTCAAGCGGGTTGCGCAGCGGCAGGCCGAAATCCTGCGCCTCGATTTCGAATACGTCACCGGCCTCGGTCCTGATGCCGTCGGCGAAGGACAGCGTCGCCGTGCCGAACATGTGCACATGCACGTCGCCCGGCTGGCGGAAGGCCGAGTATTTGAAGTGGTGATGCTCGAGATTGCCAATGGTGTGCGACATGTTCGCCTCGCCCGACAGGAACGGCTTTTCCCAAAGCAGCTTGCCGTGGCGCAGGATGCGTGAAGCGCCGCGAATGTCGGACGGCAGGTCGCCGATCAGGATCTCCGGCCCGAACGAGGCGTTGCGCAGTTTCGAATGGGCGAGGAAGAGATAATTCACGCGCTCGGTGACGTGGTCGGAAAACTCGTTCGACAGCGTGAAGCCGACGCGGAACGGGGCGCCGTCGTCGCCGATCACATAGATTCCGGCGATTTCCGGCTCCTCGCCGGCATCCTGGGCGAAGGCGGGCGACATGAGCGCCGCGCCGGGCGCCACTGCCATGGTACCGTTGCCCTTGTAGAACCATTCGGGCTGCACGCCGATCTGGCCCTTCGCCGGCTTGCCGCCCTCCAGCCCCATGCGGAACATCTTCATGGAATCGGTCAGCTGTTCCTCGCCGCCATCGCTGAGCTTCTTGTGCATGGAATCGCGGGTCGCGGCGGAGCCGAGATGCGTCAGCCCGGTGCCGGTGAGATGGAGATGCGCCGGATCGGGATGGTTGATCGGCGACAGCAGCCGACCCTTCTTGTAGGCTGCATCGAGATCGACGGTTTCGCCGAAGCCCTTGCGCTCGATCAGGGCGACAAGCCCGGTGCCGGTGCGCGCGGCTTCCATCGCCAGCGAATAGACGCTGCGGGCCCCGTTGATGACGCGGGTCTTGCCGCCGTTGCGGGCAACGACGCGGATCGTCTCGGCGTCGTCGAGGATCTGGGAGATCAGCATGGTAACCCTCTCTGAATTGCGGCCTGCCTTCTTGGCAAACCCTGCCCGGCGCGGCTCAGACCCTGTCCACGCCGCGGTTGAAATTCTTCGTCCGGATTGCGCTCGCGGGTCAGGTCCCTCGGGGGACTTCTTCGCGCCGCCCGGCAGCGCCGCGATGTGACCCGTATGCCTCCTGGTTGCCTCTCAAGCCTTGTTCTTGTTGTAGACGTCGAAGACGACGGCGCCGAGCAGCACCAGGCCTTTGACCACCTGCTGCCAGTCGACATTGACGCCCATGATCGACATGCCGTTGTTCATGACGCCCATAATGAAACCGCCGACCACCGCGCCGATGACCTGGCCGACGCCGCCCATCGCCGAAGCGCCACCAATGAACACCGCGGCGATGACGTCGAGTTCGCTGCCGAGGCCCGCCGCCGGCACCGCCTGCCCCAGGCGCGCCGCGATAATCAGGCCGCCGAGTGCCGACAGCACGCCCATGTTGATGAACACCATCAACGTCAGCCGTTCGGTCTTGATGCCCGATAGCTGGGCTGCCTTGGCATTGCCGCCCATCGCATAGATGCGGCGTCCGATCGTCATGCGTTTGGTAACGAAGACGAACAACGCGATCAGCACGCCCATCACCATGAGAACGATGGGCAGGCCCCTATAGGTGGCGAATTGGTAGACCAGAAACAGTGCCAGCGCGCTGATCACCAGGGTCTTGACGACGAACAGCGAGAAAGGCTCGGCTTCGTAGCCATGCCGCTCGCGGGTGCGCCGCGCCCTGAGCCCGAAATAGCCATAGGCGAGCACGGCGGCGAGGCCGATCACGATAGTCGTCAGGTGCAGCGTCAGGCCGCTGCCGACAATGGTTTTGCCGGCGGCGTTCACGGTCGGTGGTATCAGCGTCAATGGGCCGATCAGGTCCGGAATGAAGCCGGAACTCAGCGCCTTGAAGCCGACTGGAAGCGGCCCCACGGAAGACCCGCCACCCAGCAGCGCCTGACAGATGCCGCGGAAGATCAGCATGCCCGCCAACGTGACGATAAAGCTCGGTATTCGGTGATAGGCAATCCAGTAGCCTTGTGCCGCGCCGATCGCGCCACCCACGATCAGGCAGATGATCGACACCACCAGCGGATTGCTCAATGGGCCAAGCGGCCAGATAACCATCATCATCGCCGCCAGTGCGCCGATGAAGCCGGCGACTGAGCCGACGCTGAGATCGATATGGCCCGAAACGATCACCAGAAGCATGCCCAGCGCCATCACGATGATGAAGCTGTTCTGCTGCACGAGATTGCTGAGGTTCACCGGCTTGAACAGCGTTCCGGACGTGGTGAACTGGAAGAACACCATGATTGCGATCAACGCCAGCACCAACCCGTATTCGCGCAGATTGGTGACCAGCGCCGAGACGGCAATGCGAGGTGCCTGTTGTATATCCTGGGCGACGCCGGTTTGCGGCCCGGGAGCGCTTTCGGTGCTCATGATGCTTTCCCTTCTCCACGGACGATGGCGCGCATGATCTTTTCCTGGCTGGCGTCGCTCGCCGCCATTTCGCCGACGATGCGTCCTTCGTTCATGACGTAGATGCGGTCGGTGATGCCGAGCAGTTCGGGCATTTCCGACGAGATGACGATGATTGCCTTACCCTCGGAGGCGAGACGCGCGATGATCGTATAGATTTCATATTTGGCGCCGACATCGATACCGCGTGTCGGCTCGTCGAGGATCAGCACTTCCGGATTGGCGAACAGCCATTTCGACAGCACCACCTTCTGCTGATTGCCGCCAGAAAGGTTGCCGGTCATCTGGTAGACGCTTGAGGCGCGGATATTGGTCCTGCCGCGATAATCGTTGGCGACGGAAAGCTCGCGCAAATCCTCGATCACGCCATGGCGCGAGACGCCGGGCAGGTTGGCCAGCGTGATGTTATGCTTGATATGGTCGATCAAGTTGAGACCGTAGGTCTTGCGGTCCTCCGTAACATAGGCGATGCCGTGTTCCACCGCCTTGCTCACCGAAGAGACATCGATTGGCTTGCCGTTAAGGAACACCTCGCCCGTGATGCGACGGCCATAGGACCGGCCGAACAGGCTCATGGCAAACTCGGTCCGGCCGGCGCCCATCAGCCCGGCAATGCCGACCACCTCGCCCTTGCGGGCGTTGAGGTTGATGCCCTTGATGACCTGCCGCTCGGCATGGATGGGATGGTAGACCGACCAGTTTTTCACTTCGAGAACGGTCTCACCGATCTTCGGCTCTCGCGGCGGGTAGCGGTCGTCGAGCGAACGGCCGACCATCGACGTGATGATGCGGTCCTCCGAGATGTCCTTCTTGGCCAACGTCTCGATGGTCCGGCCGTCACGGATGATCGTGACCTTGTCGGCGACCCGGTTCACCTCGTTGAGCTTGTGGGAGATCAGGATCGAAGTGATGCCCTGCCGCTTGAATTCGAGCAGCAGATCGAGCAGCGCCTGGCTGTCCTTTTCGGACAGGCTCGCCGTCGGCTCGTCCAGAATGAGCAGCTTCACTTCCTTGCTGAGCGCCTTGGCGATCTCGACCAGCTGCTGCTTGCCGACGCCGATATTGGTGATCAGCGTGTTGGGGTCTTCCTTGAGGCCGACCTTCTTGAGCAGGGCGCTGGTGCGCGTCTCGTTGGCATTCCAGTCGATGACGCCGTATTTGGCCTGCTCGTTGCCGAGAAATATGTTTTCGGCGATAGACAGCATCGGCACCAGCGCAAGCTCCTGGTGGATGATGACGATGCCCTTGCGCTCGCTGTCATGGATGCCTTTAAAATGGCACTCATCGCCGCGATAGATGATCTGGCCGTCATAGGTGCCGGACGGATACACACCCGACAGCACCTTCATCAGCGTCGACTTGCCGGCGCCGTTCTCGCCGACCACGGCATGGATCTCGCCTTCCTCGACCATGAGCTTGACGTTCGACAGCGCCTTGACGCCTGGAAACGTCTTGGTGATGTCGCGCATCTCCAAAATCGTCGATGCCATTGAGAATACCACTCCTGCGAGGTCCGCAAACAATACCGGGCTGGCTCGCCAACGAAAAGGGGCCCTGCCTGCGCAGGACCCCAGGCTTTGTAACCGCGATTACTTCAGTTCTTCGGCCTTGATGTAGCCGGAGTCGACCACCAGCGCCTGGTAGTTCGACTTGTCGACGTCATGCGGCGTCAACAGGATCGAGGGAACGACCTTGACGTCGTTGTTGTAGGTCGTGGTGTCGAGGCCTTCCGGCTTGCCGCCCGAGAGCACCTTGTCGACGAGTTCGACCGTCGCCTTGGCGAGTTCGCGGGTGTCCTTGAACACGGTCGAATACTGTTCGCCGGCAATGATCGCCTTGACCGAAGCGGTCTCGGCGTCCTGTCCGGTGACGATCGGCCATGGCTGATCGGCAGTGCCGTAGCCTACGGCACGCAGCGAAGCGATGATGCCGCGCGACAGGCCGTCATAGGGCGAGAGCACGCCATCGACGCGGCTGCCGTCCGAGTAGTTGGCGGAGAGCAGATTGTCCATGCGGGCCTGGGCGGTTGCCGCCAGCCAGCGCAGCGTGCCGACCTTGTCCATGCCCATCTGGCCGGACTTCACGACGAGGGTCTTGTCGTCGATCAGCGGCTGAAGAACCGACATGGCGCCGTTATAGAAGAAGAACGCATTGTTGTCGTCCGGCGAACCGCCGAACAGCTCGATATTGAACGGACCCTTCTTCTCGGGATAGCCGAGGCCCTTGAGCAGCGATTTTGCCTGGATGACGCCGACGCCGAAATTGTCGAAGGTGGTGTAGTAATCGACATTTGGCGTCTTCTTGATCAGGCGGTCGTAAGCGACGACGACGACGCCTGCGTCATTCGCCTTCTGCAGCGCATCGCCCATCGTGGTGCCGTCGATCGAAGCGATGATCAGCGCCTTCGGGCCCTTGGTGATTTCGTTTTCCAGCTGGCTGAGCTGGTTCGGAATGTCGTCCTGCGCGTATTGCAGGTCGACAGTGTAGCCCAGAGCCTCGAGCTGGGACTTGACGGCGTCGCCATCGTTGATCCAGCGCTGCGAGGTCTTGGTGGGCATCAGCACGCCGACCAGGCCTTCGCCCGCCTGCGCCGGCAGCGTCATAGCCGCGATGCCTAGGGCCGCGACGGCGGCCAGTGTCTTGATAATCTTCACATTAACTCTCCCTGGTTGATGGACGCGTACCCTTGGGTTTCGTGGGCCGCGCAATCGTGCAGGAGCGCCAAACGCGCCGCTGCCGTCAATCGATCTCCGGTATCCTCCCAATCGGCCCCGAAACTCTGGTTCAATCGATACGAGTTTTCCCTCGTCACCGACCGTCAAGTCTCAGGACGCGCGAAGGGTGTGTCGCTTTGCCATAACTGTCAAATGCGATCTTTGATGGTTGCTATATCGCGACTGATATGGCTTAGGCTAGTGACGACGCTGCCGGATCCAGCTGGGGCGCCGGGCGTAGGAGTAGGGAAAAATCATGGCGGCGCTGCGAAATCCTGGTGGAATATCAGCCGGTTACGATGAGATTCCGCGCGATGGCGGAACCCTGCTGCGCAGCGGCTTGAGCCTGCGTCACATGCGTATGATCGCAGCCCTCGACGAGCACGGCCGGGTGAGTGCCGCGGCCCAGGTCATGAACATCTCGCAGCCGGCGGCTTCGCGCATGATCGCCGAGATGGAGGCGGTGCTCGACGTCAAGCTCTGCGAAAGGCTGCCGCGTGGCATCACGCTGACGCCCTATGGCAAGGCGTTGGCACGGCGCGCGCGGTCGATCCTGCTCGAGATGCGCGAGGTCGACCGCGAGATCTTCGAGCTCAAGGCGGGCAAGGGCGGCTCGGTGTTCCTGGGCGCGGTCACGGCACCGGCGATCGAGCTGGCGGTGCCGGCGATCCGCGAGATCCGGCGCCTCTATCCGCGCATCGAAATCACCATGCAGGTCGAGACCTCGAACGTGCTGGCGCGCGAGCTGATCGCCTCTCGGCACGATTTCATCATCGCCCGCATCCCCGACGACCTCAATCCGCGGCTGTTCGAGGCCCGCGTCATCGGCGTCGAGAAGGCCTGCCTGATCGTGCGCCGCGGCCACCCGCTGACCAAGGGCAAGGCAGTGCGGTTGGAAGACACCGCCGCCTATGACTGGGTTTTCCAGTCGGGCGGCTCGCCGCTGCGCCAAGCCATGGAAAGCAACTTTTTGAACCGCAACATAGCGCTGCCGGATCGCATCCTCAACACCAGCTCGCTGTTACTGACTCTGGTCATGGTCGCGCAATCCGACGCGATCGCGCCGGTGTCGATCCAGGTCGCGAAGTTCATTCAGAACCCCGAAGGGCTCGACGGCGCCATCGACGTCGTCCAGACCGAGTTCGACATCGAGGTCAGGCCCTACAGCCTGATCACGGTAAAGAACCGCGCGCTGTCGCCGGCGGCCAAGATGCTGCACGATTTTATTTTGCGGGAGGTGGGCTGAGGATTGGAGCGGGTAGCTGGGCGCATCCCGTGGCCGGCCAGACGACCAGACAGGCCCACCAGCAGCGGCGCCGATGCAAGTCGGCTACAACTGCTGCGTGATGCTCAAAAAAAGCCCGCCAGCAGAAGCCAGCGGGCCAAGGGTAGACATTCCGGTTGGGGTCATTCGAGGCCCCGCCGACCCTCAATGTGAGATATTCGACGAACTGGCACATCGGCCAAACAGATGAAGGATGGCCAGCCGAGCTGTAAAACTGCCTGTAAAGCCGCAAGTTTTCAACATCGCCAACTCAGGCGCAACCCGTGTGGCAAAAGCTGGAGCGGGTAGCGGGAATCGAACCCGCGCGTTCAGCTTGGGAAGCTGACAAGCTACCATTACATCATACCCGCGCTGGTTCCTCCGATATCATGGCCCGGCGCCGATGCGCAATCCGGTTTGAGGGCTCGGCTTGATGCCGGGCGGTCAACTGCGTATTTCTGGGCATGTGCCCGAATCGCGGCACCCGACTGTGGAGACAGGCCTTGTCCGCACTGAACCGCTTTCTCGGCGATACGCCGCTCCGGGTGATCTTGAAGCTGCTTGTGGTGTCGTTCCTCGTCGGCCTGGTCATGAACGCCTTCGGCTGGTCGCCGATGGACGTGCTCTACGGCATCCGCAAATTCTTCATCGACCTGTGGAATTTGGGCTTCCACGCCATCGACCGCTTCCTCGGCTACATCCTGCTCGGTGCCGCGATCGTCGTGCCGGCCTTCATCCTGCTCAGGATCGCCAATTTCAGGAAGTAGAGCATGATCCCAAAAAGTGGGAACCGGCTTTCGGAAAAGATCATGCTCAAACAAACAGCCTTTCACGCGTAGCCCGCAGCCACCTCGAACAGGATGGCGTGGCGTGCGGCAAGTGCTGCGACATCCGTCGAATAGCCGCCGCCGATAACGCCGCACACCGGGACGCCTAGCGTGCGGAAATGGCGGATCACCATATCGTCGCGGGCGCGCAGCCCGTCATTCGACAGCGCCAGCCTGCCGAGCCGGTCCTCGGCATGGACATCGACGCCGGCATTGTAGAAGACGAGATCCCAGCGCTTTCGCGCCGACAGCTCCGGCAGGATGGCGCCCAGCCGCTCCAGATAGGCTGCATCGCCGGTGCCGTCGGGCAGGGCGACGTCGAGGTTGGAGGCGATCTTGCGCGCGGGGTAGTTGCGGTCGCCATGCATGGAGAAGGTAAACACGCGCGGCTCGTCGTTCAGGATATCCGCCGTGCCGTCGCCCTGATGCACGTCGAGGTCGACGACCAGGATGTTTTGGGCGGCACCTTCGGCGAGCAGCACCAGCGCGGCAACCGCCACGTCGTTGAAGGTGCAGAAGCCGGCGCCTTGCGCGCGCCGCGCGTGATGACTGCCGCCGGCCGTGTTGCAAGCGATTCCGTTCAGCAAAGCCAGCCGCGCCGCCATCACCGTGCCGGCCGTTGCGAGCTGCGCCCTCAGCGAAACCCGCGGTCCCACGGGAAAGCCGATCTCGCGCTCGATCCTCACCGGCACGTCGCAGGCAAGCACCTGGTCGACATAGTCTGCCGCGTGGGCAAGCTTCAGCCATGATGGCCGCGCCACCGCTGGTATGTTGAGCGCTTCGGGCCGCGCCAGGCCGCGTGCCCGCAAGGCGTCCATCAGCAGCGGATATTTGCTCATCGGGAAGCGGTGGTTGACGGCGAAACCGGCGTCGTAATCGGGATGATGAACGATCTGCAAGGACATGGGACGGCCGGTGCGCCAGAGGCGGGTTTCGGTTGACCATGCCGGGATGGATGGTTGCGCGAGGTCCGCAAACTGGGGCACATCGGCTAGCCGATCAAGCCGCAACAGGAAGCGACACGCGTTTGGAGCAGGCTTTACCCACCGAAGCCCACGTCACCGAAGCCAGGGCTTTCGTCGTCACCAACCGTTCGGTGCTCGCCATCGCCGTGCCGATGACGCTTGCCTATCTGACGACGCCGTTGCTCGGAATTGTCGACACGGCGGTGGTCGGACAGTTCGGCGACGCCGCCCTTCTCGGCGGCCTGGCGGCCGGCGCCCTGATCTTCGACGTCGTTTTCACCACCTTCAACTTCCTGCGCTCCGGCACCACCGGCCTCGTCGCCCAGGCCTTCGGGCGCGGCGATGCACTGGAGGAGCAGGCGGTGTTCTGGCGCGCCGTGCTGATCGCGGTCGTCGCCGGCATCGTGTTTACCGCACTTGCGCCCCTGGTTTCGGCTGCCGGGCAATGGTTCATCGGCGCCGAGCCGCGCGTCGGCGCGGCGATGGACGTCTATATCCGCATCAGGATGCTCGCAGCACCGTTCTCGCTTATCAATTACGCCATCCTTGGTTATGTGCTGGGGCGCGGCGAGGGCGGGCTCGGGCTGATGCTGCAGCTGGTGCTGAACGGCATCAATATCGCGCTCTGCTTCCTGCTCGCCCTGGAGCTTGGCTGGGGCGTTGCCGGCGTCGCCTGGGCGACGCTCACCGGCGAGTTCGTCGCCATGCTGCTTGGTCTCGCCATCGTCGGCCGGCGCTTCTGGGCCGCACCCAGGCTGCCGCGCCATAGCGTCCTCGATTTGCCGGCATTCCTGCGCATGATGTCGCTCAATCGCGATATCATGATCCGCTCCTTCTCACTGCTCGCCGCCTTCGCGCTGTTCACGCGCCAAGGCGCGCAATTCGGCACGCTGACGCTGGCCGCCAACGCCGTGCTGATGAACCTCTTCCTGGTTGCCGGCTATTTCCTCGACGGTTTCGCCACCGCCGCCGAACAACTGGCCGGGCGCGCCATCGGCGCCCGTGCCGCCACGGCGTTTGACCAGGCGGTGCGGCTGACGCTGCTTTGGGGGCTCGGCCTGGCAGGCGTGGCGACGCTCGTGCTCCTGCTGGAAGGCACCGGTCTGGTCGCCCTGATCACGACCTCGACAGACGTCCGCGCCGTCGCCGACATCTACTTGCCATGGGCGGCATTCACCGCACTCAGCGGCGTGCTGGCTTTCGAGATGGACGGTGTTTTCATCGGCGCGACATGGTCGCGCGACATGCGCAACATGATGCTGGTGTCGTTCCTGGCTTTCAGCGCCGCGTTGCTGATCCTGGCGCCGGCGTTCGGCAATCACGGCCTGTGGGCGGCGCTGCACGTGTTCCTGCTGGTACGCGGCTTCAGCCTGCTCACTATATTGCGGCTGCGGGTGCGCACGGCCTTTAACTGATCGCTAAAGCGGTTTCGTCGCCCAGTGATCGAGGCGGCTGTCGCGAAGCTCGCGCAGCGACTTCAGCCCTTGACTGTCCATGAAACGGACCATGCCGGAAAGAATACGCCCCGGCAGCGCAGGCCCGGCATAGATCATGCCGGTATAGAGCTGGACGAGATCGGCGCCGGCACGGATCTTTTCCAGCGCCGTCTCGGCGGAATCGACGCCGCCGACGCCGATGATGGCGGGATCCGGGCCAAGTAGTTTTCGCATCCTTGCCAGCACGATGGTCGAGCGCTCGAACAAGGGTTTTCCCGAAAGCCCGCCAGTCTCGCCGGCAAGGCCGGCGCTGCGCAGGCCGGCTCGCGCGATCGTGGTGTTGGAGACGATGACGCCGTCCATTTGCTTGTCGGTGATCTCGGCGGCGATGTCCTCCAGTTCGGCCTCGACCAGGTCCGGCGCGATCTTGAGAAAGACGGGCGGCTTTGCCGGTGCCGCCGCAGGCGCGGCCATGACCCGCGACAGGAGTTCACCAAGCTGTTCGCGCGCCTGCATGTTGCGCAGGCCCGGCGTGTTTGGCGAGGAGATGTTGATCGTCAGATAGCCGGCGTATCGCGCAAACCTGATCACGCCGCGCTCATAGTCGCCGACGCGGTCGGCGCTGTCCTTGTTGGCGCCGATGTTGACGCCGACGACGCCGGCGCGGCCCTTGCGGGCAGCAAGACGCTTTTCCGCGGCGGCGTGGCCTTCATTGTTGAAGCCCAGCCGGTTGATCACTGCCCCGTCCGAAGGCAGCCGGAAGATGCGCGGCTTCGGATTGCCCGTCTGCGGCAGCGGCGTGATCGTGCCGACCTCGGCGAAGCCGAAGCCGAGGCCGAGCAGCGCGTCCGGCACTTCGGCATTCTTGTCGTAACCCGCGGCCATGCCGAGCGGGTTCGGAAAATCGAGCCCGCAGATGCGTGTCTTCAACCTGTCGTCTCGCAAAGGGCGCCCGGCGACCGGCAGGCCGCATCTCAGCGCGGCAATCGACAGCCCATGCGCGGTTTCCGGATCGAGCGTGAACAGCAGTTTTTGGCCGATCCGGTCGAACGCGCTCATTCGGCCTCCAGCGCCGGGAATTCATGCCGGCCGTGGGCGCCGAGCGGCAATGCCTGCACCGAAACGACCGCATCGAGGCTGAGCGCGTCGTAAAGATGCGGGAACAAGGCGCCGCCGCGCGAGACTTCATATTTCAGCGCATCGCCAAGGTGCGCGCCGTCGACGGCGACCAGCAGCAACCCGCCGTGGCCGGCGAAATGTTTGGCCGCCGTTTCCCGAACCTGCCCGGCGGTGGAAAAATGGATGAAACCGTCGGCGACGTCGATCGGCGCGCCGGTGAAGCGGCCTTCCCTTTCGGCCTCGCGCCAAAGCGCCTCGGGAACTATCTTGTAGATGATCTCGGACATGGTTGCGCTATAGTCCGAACCGACCACGCGGGGAAGGGCAGGCCCGTGTTCTTCCCCATTTCAGGTTCGTCCCCATTTCAGGCGCAAACTGTGATAGATTGCGCTGACTGGCTCATGGAGGAAAACATGCGTCTGAAACACGTTTTGATCCCCGCAGCACTGGTCTCGCTTACAGCGGCGTCGGCCTTTTCCGAGGAAGCCGATCGCTACCGGTTGGAAAAATCGGCCAATGGCTATGTCCGCATGGATACGCAAACCGGCGCCATGTCGCTCTGCGAGGAGCGCTCCGGTCAGCTTGTCTGCAAGACGGCGGCCGACGAACGTGCCGCCTTCCAGGATGAGGTCGACCGGCTGCAAAATTCGGTGAAGGCGCTCGACGAACGCGTCGCCAAGCTCGAAAATTCGCTTGCCGCACGTCTCGAATCGACTTTGCCCAGCGAGGAGGATTTCAACAAGACGATGGGCTACATGGAGCGCTTCCTGCGTAGCTTTATGGACATCGTCAAGGACATGGACAAGGACGAAGACGGCGCCAAGCCCAATTCGCAAAAGACCTAGGCAATTCGCAACAAGACCTGGGGCGGGAATAGCAAGCCGGCCACGCCGAACAGCAGGCATGGCGTTATGATCGTTCAGATCCTGCAAGGCGGAAAATCGCCAACGGGATTCGGGGAGGGAATCACCGTTGGGCTACACATTCGTCATTGCCGACGATCATCCGCTTTTTCGCGGTGCATTGAGGGAGGCACTCGCGGGCATCGGAGACGTTGCCGCCATTCACGAGGCCGGCGATTTCGAAAGCGCCAAGGCGCTGGTCCTGGCCAATGAGGATGTCGATCTGGTGCTGCTCGATCTCTCGATGCCGGGGGCAAGCGGTCTTTCCGGCCTGATTTCGTTGCGCGGCATCCATCCGGCGGTGCCAATGATGGTGGTCTCGGCGCATGACGATCCGGTGACGATCCGGCGCGCGCTCGATCTCGGCGCCTCCGGCTTCATCTCCAAATCGGCCAGCATGGAGGAGATCCGCAATGCGGTGCAGTCGGTGCTCGCAGGTGATATCGCGGCGCCCGCCGGGGTCGATCTCGGCGTCGAGCGCGATCCCGAGATTTCCGACCTGATCAAGCGGCTGCAGGCGCTGACGCCCCAGCAGACGCGCGTGCTCGGCATGGTGGCAGAAGGACTGCTCAACAAGCAGATCGCCTATGAGCTCGGGGTCTCCGAAGCGACGATCAAAGCGCATGTCTCGGCTATCCTGCAGAAGCTCGGCGTCGACAGCCGCACCCAGGCGGTCATCCTTTTGTCAAAAATAGGCAGCGACCCGCTGCAGACGGCCGGCTGATCCCTATTCGGCCGCCGGCGCCAGCGGCCTGACCCTGGCCATCATCGAGCGCAGCACCGCCGGTTTTAGCGGTTTGCTGATCACCGGCACGTCGAGCCTGCCGGCGGCGGCGCGAACTTCGCTGGAGCGGTCGGCGGTGACCAGCACGGCCGGCAGGTCCTCGCCATGGATCGCACGCAACTGGGCGATCAATTCGAGGCCGGTCCTGTTGTCGAGATGATAGTCGGCAAGCACGATGTCCGGCCGATGCATGCCGGACCTGTCGAGATCCTCCGCGCCGGAAAGCGTGTCGACGCTGCAGCCCCAGCCCTCGAGCAGGAGCCGCATGCCGTCGAGGATGCGGGCGTCGTTGTCGATGCAGAGCACATTGAGCCCGGCAAGCGAGGCCGCGGCACGGGCAGGCGGCTTCGCCTCCGCCTCGCGTCGCGGCGCCTGCACGGCCGCCACAGGCAGCAGCACGGAAAAGCGTGTGCCCTTGCCGGGGTTGGAAAAGATCCGGATTTCGAGGCGCAGGACGCGGGCGATGCGGTCGACAATGGAGAGCCCAAGGCCAAGGCCTTCCGCCTCGCGTGCGCCTTCGTCCAGCCGGGTGAATTCGCGAAACACGGTGTTCAGCTTGTCGCCGGCAATGCCGATGCCGGTGTCGATCACCTGGATCTCGGCCAGTTCGCCGCGCCGCCGCACGCCGACCAGGATACGGCCACGGCGCGTATACTTGATGGCGTTGGAGACCAGGTTCTGGATCAGGCGGCGCAGCAGATTGCGGTCCGTCATCACGCTGAGCGACGACGGCATGATCGAGAGCTCGAGCTTCTTTTCGGCGGCAAGCGGCCGGAAGTCGTTGCCGATCTGGCGCAGCAGCCCGTCGAGGCCGAAGGTCGTATCGTCCGGCTTCATCGCGCCGGCATCGAGGCGCGAAATGTCGAGCACCGCGCCGAGGATGGTCTCGACCGATTCCAGCGACGATTCGATGTTCATCGCCGCCTTGCCGGCGGGCCCCTTGCCGGTCTTCTCGATCAGCGACGAGCAATAGAGGCGGGCGGCGTTCAGCGGCTGCAAGATGTCATGGCCGGCGGCAGCGAGGAAGCGGGTCTTGCCGAGATTGGCCTCCTCGGCCAGCATCTGCGCCTGCGCCAGCTCCTCGTTGACGCGGGTGAGCTCGGCGGTGCGGCTCTTCACCCGCTGTTCCAGGGATTCGTTGGCGCGCTTGAGCGCCAGATCCTGCTCGACGCGTCCGGAAATGTCAGCGTAGGTGGCGACGATGCCGCCGTCCGGCATCGGGTTGGAGCGCAATTCGAGAATGCGCCCGCTGGTCTTCAGCTCCATCTGCCAGGGGCTGACGAAGCTGGTCAGGCGGTTCAGCATGGTAACGCGTTGATCTGCCGGTATATCGCCGCGCTCGGCAAGGTGGCGCAGGATACGATCGAGTGAGACGCCGACCTGGCCCATCTCGTCGGGCAGGTCGAACAGCGCCCGGTACTGGCGGTTCCAGCAGATCAACCGAAAATCCCGGTCGAAGACAGTGATGCCCTGTTCCATCTGGTCGAGCGCGATCTGCAGCAGGTCCCGATTGTGCTGCAGCGCCTCTGTGGCGTCGTCGAGCAGGCGGAAGGCGTCCTTGGATTCGCGGTCGTTGCGGCGCAGCAGCAGCGACAGGATCAGCCGCGCCGAAGAGGAGCCGACGGCACTGGCCAGAAGCTGCTCGGAGAAGCGGATGACATCCATGCTGGCCTGCTCGTTGCCGTGCAGTGAAGTGCCGCTGCTCTTTTCGAATGACTGGAAGGACCGCTCGGTCCGTTCGACACCAAGATAGCGCGCGATCGTGTCCTTGAGGTCGTTGACGGTGATGGTGGTGCGGAAGCGGCGCAGGCTCGGCAGCGGCCCCGCCTCGCGCGGCACGAAGATCGACGCCTGGATGCGCTCCAGTGGCACCGACGCCCGCGACAGCGAGCCGAACACAAAAAACAGCGTGTTGATCGACAGGCTCCACAGCACGCCATGGTTCAGCGGCTCGGCGACGGTGCCGAACAGAGCTTGCGGCCGCAACACCTCTAAGCCGAACAGGCCGTGGACGAGGATGCCGGTATCGGGCGCGACGAGCGAGGGAAGCAGCAGCGTGTAGCTCCAGACGACGATGCCGGCGACCATGCCCAGTGCGGCACCCCGGCCGTTGGCGCCGCGCCAGACCAGGCCGCCGATCATTGCCGGCGCGAACTGCGCGATCGCGGCGAACGACATCAGGCCGATCGAGGACAGTCGCGCGTTGTTGGTGCTCTCGCGGTAGTAGAGGAAGGCGATAAACAGCATGATGAAGATCGCCGCCCGCCGCACATTCAAGATGAGCGTCGACCAGTCCTCGTTCTCGGAGGTCGTTGTCCGCAGCAATCGCCTCACGAACAGAGGAATGACCAGATCGTTGGAGATCATGATCGACAGCGCGACGCTTTCGACGATCACCATTGCGGTCGCCGCCGACAGGCCGCCGATGAAGGCGGCCATGGCCAGCACGTCGTGGCCGCTGAACAGCGGCAGCGACAGCACATAGAGATCGCTGCTGGTTCTCGTGCCGACCAGTTCCAGGCCGGCCAGCGCGATCGGCAGCACGAACAGGTTGATCGCCACCAGATAGAGCGGAAACACCCATGTCGCGGTGCGCAGCTCGGCCTCGCTGCGGTTTTCGACGATGGTGACGTAGAACTGGCGCGGCAACATGAGGATGGCAAAGCCGCTCAGGCATGTCAGCACCAGCCAGGTAGCGAGCGAGGTGTTGTAGCCCATCGCCTGGCGCACCTGCGTGTTTTCGGCGAGCCGGTCGAACGTGTCGCCTGGCCCGCCGAAGATCAGGAACGTGACCATCAGGCCGATCGCCAGGAAGGCGGCGAGCTTGACCACCGTTTCGACTGCCACAGCCAGCACCAGCCCGTCCTGGTGTTCGGTGGCGTCGGCATGGCGCGTGCCGAACAGCACCGCGAACAGCGCCAGCAGCATGGCCACGACCAGCGAGATGTCGCTGACGAACGGATCGAAGGAGGGCGGCGCGCCGGTATAGTGCTCGACCATCAGGCTGACCGAGCCGGAGATTGCCTTCAATTGCAGCGCCATATAGGGCACCGCGCCGATGGTCGCAATCAGTGTGGCGATCGCCGCGACGGCAAAACTCTTGCCGTAGCGGGCGCCGAGAAAGTCGGCGATCGAGGTGATCTTCTCGGTCTTGGCCAGCCTGACAATGCGCTGCAGCAGCGGAAAGCCGAACACAAACACCAGCACCGGTCCGATATAGATGCCGAGGAACTCGAGGCCGCGCTCGGAGGACAGCCCGACCGAGCCGAAGAAGGTCCAGGAGGTGCAGTAGATGGCAAGGCTGAGCGCATAGATGAAGGGCCGGGCGCGGCCGGGGCCGGATGAAGTCGAGCGCCGGTCGCCCAGGCTGGCGATGGCAAACAGCAACGTCACATAGGCGATCGCGATGATGACGATGAACCAGCCCTGCACGCCTCGAACTTCCTCCCTGCGCCGGCTTTTCATCCGGCCTTGCTGACGCAATCACAGCTTGGCGATCGAGTCCATCGCGGCTTTCGGCGTATTATAGCGGCTGCGTCAGGCAATCGTGACCGGCTGAAACCAGCTTTTGCTCCTGTTGCAACCGCAGGTTTTTGCTATTCTGCTGGCCGGTCAATGCCGAGGAGCGGACGGCAGAACGGCCGGTCAGGACAAGGAGGAGTCGAATGCTGAAAGAGTTTCAGGAATTCATTTCCAGGGGCAATGTGATGGACCTGGCCGTCGCCGTCATCATTGGCGCTGCCTTCGGCAAGATCGTCACCTCGCTGGTCGACGACATCATCATGCCTATTGTTGGCGCGATCTTCGGAGGACTGGACTTCAACAACTACTTCATACCCCTGTCTTCCGCGGTGAATGCAACCTCACTGGCCGATGCGAAGAAACAGGGCGCTGTCTTCGCCTATGGCAGCTTCATCACCGTGGCGCTGAACTTCCTTATCCTCGCTTTCATCATCTTCCTGATGATCAAAGCGGTGAACAATCTGCGCCAGCGGCTGGAGCGCGAAAAACCGGCTGCCCCGGCCGCTCCGCCGCCAGCCGACGTCGCGCTGCTCACCGAAATTCGCGATCTCCTCGCCAGAAAATAGCACTTGCGAGAACCTCTCTGGACCAAAACCCTGGTCGCTTGCGGCCGGGGTTTTCTGTTTTCGCCCGCCCTGAAACACGCTAGCAGTCGAGCAAACGAAAACGGACCTATCCATGACCTTGATCGATACCTTGCGCGCCGAGGCTCGGGCGGCGCCTGAAAGCGGCATTGTCGCCGTCATGAACCGTGGCCGCGGCCGCGACGGCATGATCCCGCTCTGGGCCGGCGAGGGTGACCTGCCGACGCCCGCCTTCATCACCGATGCCGCCGCCAAGGCACTCGCCGGCGGCGAAACCTTCTATACCTGGCAGAGAGGCATTCCCGAACTCAGGCAGGCGCTCGCCCGCTACTACACCAGGCATTTCGGCAAGACTTTCGCCAACGAAGAATTCATCGTCACCGGCTCCGGCATGCATGCCATCCAGCTGGCCATCGACGCGGTGGCCGGCAAGGGCGACGAACTCGTCTACCTGTCGCCGGCATGGCCGAACTTCGCCGCCGCCGCCGGGGTAGCCGGCGCCGTGCCAGTCGCGGTGACGCTCGATCAGTCGGGCAATGGCTGGTCCTGCGATGTCGACAAGATCGCAGCGGCGATCACGCCACGGACCAAGGCGCTGTTCGTCAACACGCCGTCCAACCCGACCGGCTGGACTGCCGACAAGGAAACGTTGCAGGCGATCCTCGATCTTGCCCGCCAAAGGGGTCTGTGGATTATCGCCGACGAGATCTACTCGCTGTTTCATTACGGCCACGGCCGCGCGCCGTCGTTCATCGACATCATGGCCGATGAGGACCGCATTCTGTTCGTCAATTCTTTTTCCAAGAACTGGGCGATGACCGGCTGGCGCATCGGCTGGATCAAGATCCATCCCACCTTGCAGCAGGTGTTCGAAAACCTGGTCCAGTATTCGACTTCCGGCGTTGCCCAGTTCATGCAGCGCGGGGCCGTCGTTGCGCTGGATGAGGGCGATGCCTTCATCGTCGAGCAGGTGGAGCGGGCGAGGGCGGCGCGCGACCTGGTCTGCGGTATTCTTGCCGAAACCGGCCGGGCGCGCTTCACCGTGCCGCAGGGCGCATTCTATCTGTTCTTCGCGGTCGACGGCGTCACCGATTCCCGCGCCGCCGCCTTCGACATGGTCGACCGCGCCAATGTCGGCCTGGCCCCCGGCACCGCCTTCGGCCCCGGCGGCGAAGCCTTCCTCAGGCTGTGCTTCCACCGCCGCCTCGACCAGCTCGAAGAAGCCGCGCACCGGCTGGCGAAATGGATGACGAGTGTGTGAGCTGCCTCAAAGCCTGAGTAGAGTTTCAAACGGGCTTCACCCGCCCGACTTCGGCACCAGCAACGGAATGACGCGGTCGCTCTTGGCTACTGAAGGCCGGCCGGCCGAACCGTAGGGAATCCCCAACGCGTCCCATGTCTCGACCAGCGCGTCCTGCAGGGAGGCAATCAGCGCGTCCGAATGGAACGGTGTAGGCGTGATGCGCAGCCGCTCGGTGCCGCGCGGCACTGTCGGGTAGTTGATCGGCTGGATATAGATGCCGTGCACACCGAGCAGGCGGTCGCTGGCCATCTTGCAGAGCTCGGGATCGCCGACCAGAAGCGGCACGATGTGGGTAGGCGATTCCATCACCGGCAGGCCGGCTGCGGCCAGCACTTGCTTGGTCCGTGTCGCCTGACGTAGCTGCGCGTCGCGCTCGGCCTGCGAACGCTTGAGATGGCGGATCGAGGTGGTTGCCGCTGCAGCGATCGCTGGCGGCAACGCCGTGGTGAAGATGAAGCCCGGCGCATAGGAGCGCACCGCGTCGATCACCGCAGTGTTGCCGGCGATGTAGCCGCCAAGCGTGCCGAACGCCTTGGCCAGCGTGCCCTCGATGATGTCGATGCGGTCGGCCAGCCCTTCGCGCTCGGTGATGCCGCCGCCGCGCGGCCCGTACATGCCGACGGCGTGGACCTCGTCGATGTAGGTCATGGCGTTGTAACGCTCGGCGAGTTCGACGATCTGCTTGATCGGCGCGATGTCGCCGTCCATCGAATAGACGCTCTCGAAGACGATCAGCTTGGCGCGCTCGCGGCCAGCCGTCTGCAGCAGGCTTTCGAGATGTGCCACGTCATTATGGCGGAAGATCTTCTTCTCGGCGCCCGAGCGCCGCACGCCCTCGATCATCGAAGCGTGGTTGAGCTCGTCCGAGATGATCAGGCAATTGGGAAGCAGCTTTGCAATGGTCGAGATCGACGCCTCGTTTGAAACGAAGCCGGAGGTGAAAACCAGTGCCGCTTCCTTGTCGTGCAGGTCGGCAAGCTCCAGTTCGAGCTCGACCAGCGGGTTGCTGGTGCCGGAGATGTTGCGGGTGCCGCCGGCGCCCGACCCCATCTTGCCTGCCGCCTTCTGGAACGCGGCAATGACGTCGGGATGCTGGCCCATGCCGAGATAGTCGTTGGAGCACCAGACGGTGATTTCCTCGGCGCGGCCATTGGCGCGCCAGATGGCGCGCGGGAATTTCCCGACGATACGCTCAAGGTCGGCGAAGACGCGGTAGCGACGCTCTGCATGGAGCTGGTCGATCGCTTCCTCGAAAAACCGCTGGTAGTTCATGTCGCCTTCCCAATTTTGCGCGCGATCATAGTCATTGGCCCATTCGTCGTCCACTTGGCCTTTTTGGTCAAAATGCCACGCCCCGAGCCTGTTCCTAACGACCACGGAACGTGGCCTATTCCCTTGATGTGGATCAATCTTGTTTCAGGACAATGCCACGCGCCGATGAGACCGGTTACCGCAGGTTCTAATGGCTCGGCGGCAGGTTTTCCAGTAAGGCGACGATTGAGACAGTTCCGACAAATCATGAATAGCGAGGATGCGGATGACGGTTTTGGTGACAGGCGGGGCCGGCTATATCGGTAGCCATATGGTCTGGGAATTGCTGGACACGGGTGACAGCGTCGTCGTCCTCGACCGGCTTTCCACCGGCTTTGAATGGGCAGTGGCTCCGGAAGCAAAGCTCGTCGTCGGCGACGTCGCCGACAGGGAACTGGTTGCCTCGATCATCCGCGACAATAAGGTTGACGCGATCATCCATTTCGCCGGCTCGATCGTGGTCCCCGAATCGGTTGCCGACCCGCTTGCCTATTACGAGAACAACACCTGCAAGACGCGCACCTTGATCGAGACCGCGGTGCGCGAAGGCGTGCCCAATTTCATCTTTTCCTCGACCGCCGCCGTCTACGGCGGCGCTGGACTGGAGCCGGTGCGCGAGGATGCCCGGCTTGCGCCGGAATCGCCCTATGGCCTGTCCAAGCTGATGAGCGAATGGATGCTGCGCGACGCGGGCATTGCCCATGGGCTGCGCTATACGGCGCTGCGCTATTTCAACGTCGCCGGCGCCGATCCGAAGGGCCGCACCGGCCAGTCGACGCCCGGCGCCACGCATCTGATCAAGGTCGCCTGCGAGACGGCGCTCGGCAAGCGCCCCTTCATGCAGGTGTTCGGCACCGACTATCCGACGCCGGACGGCACCTGCATGCGCGACTATATCCACGTCAGCGACCTGGCGGCGGCGCATCGGCTGGCGCTGCAGCGGCTGCGTGCCGGCGGATCGAGCCTGGTCGCCAATTGCGGCTACAGCCACGGCTATTCGGTGCTCGAGGTCATCGACAGCGTCCGCCGCGTCTTCGGCCATGATTTCGAGGTACGGATGGGCGATCGCCGCGCCGGCGACGCCGCCGCGGTCGTCGCCAATTCGGAGCTGGCGCGCGGTGAGCTCGGCTGGACCCCGCAGCGCGACAACCTCGACCAGATCGTTGCCGATGCGCTTGCCTGGGAGCGCATCCTGACCAGCAAGAATTCGGCTCTGGGGTGAAGCGGGCTCTCCGCAAAGGTTGGTTCGGCGCGCTGGGGGCGGAATGAAAATCCTGGTACTTGGGGCCGGCGTCGTCGGTACGGCGGCGGCCTATTATCTGGCCAGCGACGGCCATGAGGTGACGGTGATCGAGCGCCATCCGGCGGCAGCACGCGGCACCAGCCGGTCGAATGCCGGCCTGGTGTCGCCCGGAGACGCCACCGCCTGGGCCTCGCCAGCCGCGCTGAAGACGTTCCTGCGCGGCCTCTACAACCACGATCTCGGCATCAAGGTGCGGCTGCGCTTCGATCCGTATTTTTTCGCCTGGAGCCTGCGCTTCCTGCGCCAGTGCACGCATAAGCGCATGCGCGCCAACACCGACGTCAAGCTGCGTCTGGCGCTCTATTCGCGCGACTGCATCAACGCCGTCTCCGCCGAAACCGGCATCCACTATGACGAGCGCAAGAAAGGCATTCTCTATTTCTTCCGCTCGCAGCAAAGCTTTGATACCGGCACCGACAATTATCGCTATCTCGGCGAACACGGCCTGCCGATCGAGATCGTCGGCCGCGACCGGCTGGTCGAGCTCGAGCCCGGCCTTGCCGCCGCCAAGGACAAGATAGCCGGCGGCGTCTATTCGCCGATCGACCAGACCGGCGACTCCAGCCAATTCACGCAGCGCCTCGCTGCCTATGCCGCCGAGAAACTCGGCGTCCAATTCCTCTACGGCACCACGGTCGAAGGCCTCGACATCGACGGCGGCCGCGTGCGCGCCGTGATGACTTCGGCCGGCCCCGTGGCCGGTGACGCGGTGGTTATTTCCATGGGGCCGGAGAGCGGTCTGCTCGGCCGCCGCTACGGAATCGATCTGCCCGTCTATCCGGTGAAGGGCTATACCGTGACTGTTCCGCTGGAAGATGAAAGCAAGGGGCCGATCATGGGCGGCGCCGACGAGGACCGGCTGATCGGCTATTCCAGGCTGGGAAACCGGCTGCGGATGTCCTCGACGGCGGAGTTCACCGGTTTCGACCGCACGTTCAAGCCACGCGATTTCAACTCGATCCTGAACACCGGCAAGGACCTGTTCCCCGGGGCTTTCGACGAGAGCAAGGCCGAGCTCTGGGCTGGACTTCGCCCGATGATGCCGAGCTCCGTGCCGGTCATCGGCCGGGCGCGGTACGACAATCTCTACCTCGACACCGGCCACGGCCACCTCGGCTGGACCATGGCCTGCGGCTCGGGAAAGTTCCTTGCCGACCTCGTTGCCGGCCGCAAGCCGGAGATCGATCCGCAAGGATTGCTCTACGTGGGCTAGGCATCTCCGAACATCAGGACGCCATGAGCTCGGCGGTCAGGCTCGTTCGTCGATCGCCGAACGCCAGGAGCGCACGAAACTTGTCCAGACCGGATCGGCCGACGGTTCGGTCCTTTCGCCTCTGCCTTGCGGTGTCCCCTGGTCCGACGCCAGCAAGGCGGCGCCGATGCTGGTACCAGTCGCAGCCTCGGAGGCAATGGCGGCGCGCGCAGTCGCCGCAGCCAGCATGCGGGTGAACAGCCGGTTGCGGGCGAAGGGTCCTTCGACGACGGTGGGACCGTCCGCGCCGATCAGATCGAGGCAGGTCGCGGTCATCAGCGCCAGGTAGAACGAGATGGCGACAGAGCGCTGGCCGGCGCTCATACCGTCCGCGTTAAACCATGATGCGGTACGATGCGGAAACGGCCCCGAACCCTGTTGCGTGGAAGGCAATAGGGACGTCTTGCGCGCCAGCACCGTAGCAACATCGTCTTCCGTCCAGTTCTCCGATTGGCCCTCGGTCAGCAGGGAGAACTCACGGCCGCCCATGAAGCGCGCCGACGGCACGGGATCGCCGAGTGCGTTGACATTGACCAGCGTGTCGCGTGCCGGATCGAGCGTGACCTTGCTGCCGCCGACCCCCATCGACACCACCCAGGTGCCGGTCGAGACGACGGAGAAAGGCGGCTTGCTGGATAGGAGATGCGGCAGCAGCGAGGCGTTGGAATCGTGCAGGCCGCAAAATACCGGCGTTTGCGGGTCGAGGCCGGTTTGCCGCGCGAGGGCGGGCAGGATCGGGCCCAGGCGGTCCGTGGCCGGCCGCACCGGCGCCATCAGCCGGCGCCATTGCAGCCGGTCGACCAGTGAGGAAAAATCCGCTTTCCACGGGTTCCACAGATCGGTGTGGCAGCCGAGCGACGTCACTTCGCTGGCGGCGACGCCGGTCAGGCGCAAGGCCCAGTATTGCGGATACATCAGCATCGCGGCGGTTCTGGCGAAATCCGCCGGAAAGCGCTTCTGCTGCCAGAACAGCTGCGCACCGAGATTGAGGCCGGCCGGCAGGCGCGGCGTGCCGGTCTCGGAGAACGCGGGACGGATCGTGTCATAGTCCCTGGCAAGGGCATCCGGCCCGTCGAATTCGTAGTCGAGCACCGGCAGCGCCAGTTCGCCTGATGCGTCGACCAGCACGCCCGTTGCGCCATGGGTGGTGATCGATATCGCATCGATGCGCTGCTCGCGATCGATCTCGGCCAGGCTGCCGAGGATGAACGACCACAGAAGCTCGACGTCATGATGCGGGTACGTCCCTTGCCGAACCGGCTCGTTCGCCACCGTGCGCAGGGCCACTTCGCTCGATGTGGCGAGATCGACCAGCGCCACCTTGGCGTTGGTCTTGCCGATATCGATGACGGCGACGTTGCGGGTCATTCCATATGGAACATTGTTTCCAGTGGCACCGCCACCGGCTCGTTGTTTGTCTTCGTCTCCATGATGTCGGTCATTTCGGCCCACCAACGCTGCATCACCGGATGCTTCGGCAATTCGTCCATGCCGTGGCCATCGCGTCGCCACAGCACGCCGAACAGTATGTTGGTCTCCTCGTCGAGATGGATCGAGTAATCGGATACGCCGGCCTGTTTCAGCAACGCGACGAGGGACGGCCAGATCTCGTCATGACGCCTCTTGTATTCGGCCTTCATGCCGGGATTGAGCTTCATCTTGAACGCATATTTTTCGGGCATCAGGCAAAGCGCTCCCGCCGTACGCGCCGCCACAGGATCGGCAGTGCGATGACGATGATCAGCAGCAGGCCGATGAAGATCGACATGACGATCCCCGGCACGTTGAGCAGGCCGAGGCCGAAGGTCACCAGTCCCATGATGAACGCCGCCAGCACCACACCCAGAATGCTGCCGGCGCCGCCCAGGATGCTGACGCCGCCGAGCACCACCATGGTGATGACTTCCAATTCATAGCCCTGCGCGATGGACGGCCGGGTCGAGCCGAGCCGCGAGGTGATCAGCACCGAGGCGATGCCCGCCATCAGGCCGGTCAGGCAAAACAGGATGAATTTGATGCGGCCGACACGTACGCCGGAAAACTGCGCCGCGACCGGGTTGTTGCCGATGGCAAAGATCCGGCGGCCGAAGCTCGTGCGGTGCAGAAGGAACCAGTAGACAACTGCCGCGATCAGGAACAGCGTCAGTTCGAACGACACCACCCACCAGACATAGCCCTGGCCGAAGAAGGCGAAGCTCGCGGGATAGCCCTTGTAGGCCTGGTCGCCCAGGATGATGAAGGCAATGCCGCGAAACAGGCTCATCGTGCCGATGGTGACGACGATCGACGGCAAGCCGAGCCTGGTGACGAGCACGCCGTTGAAGGCGCCGCAGCCGAGCCCGACGACGAGGCCGATTGCCAGCAGCGCCGGAGTGCCGGCGCCGGCCTGCACTGCCATGCCCATCATCGTTGACGCCAGCGCAATGATGGCGGCGACCGACAGGTCGATTTCGCCGGAGATGATCAGCAGCGCCATGGCCAGCGCGATCAGCGCCTTTTCCGTGAAGTTGAAGGTCAGGTCCGAGAGCGACCAAGCGTCGAGGAAATAGGGCGAGGCAAAACTGTTGACGGCAAAGATGGCCACCGCGACGGCGACCAGCAGCGCTTCCCATGAAAAAATCGCCGCAGTGAAAGGCTTGTCGAGCCGGTCGGGAATATGGCGTGGAGCAGGGGCGTTGGCGATATCGGTCATGTGGCAACACCATCCGAAACTTGGCGCTGCCCCTTGTATCTGCACGGGGAGAGGGCAAGGGTGAGGGGCAGCGTCCACTTTGACAACAGGACTGTTGCTGACGGCAACATTCCAATCGTCCCAGAGAAATGAAGCGAGGCGTCCATCATGCTGCTTCCGCCTTTTTGAGAATGATGCGGCCTTGCCGGCGTTCGCCGCGTGCGTTGAGCACCACGGCCAGGATGATGGCGCTGCCCGAAATCGCCATTTGCCAGAAGGGCGAGATGTTGATCACCGGCAGCGCGTTGGAGATGATGCCGAGGAACAGCGCACCGAGCACCGCGCCGCCGACCGAGCCGATGCCACCGGCAATCGAAATGCCGCCGATGACGCAGGCGGCGATGATGTTGAGCTCATAGCCATTGGCGACCTCGACCGAGGCGATGACGTAGCGCGAAATCCAGAGATAGCCGCAGAGGCCGCCGATCATCCCCGAGATGCAGAAGACGATGAATTTCGTCCGGCCGACATCGATGCCGGCATAGACCGATGCGGTCGGGTTGACGCCGATGGCATAGATCGAGCGGCCGAGCGCGGTGCGCGTCATCACGAGGAAGAACAGGGCGATAACCAGTATCGCAATCCAGGACAGCACCGGAATGCCGAGGAAAGCCGCGCGCTGCAGGCCGATGAAATCAGCGCTCATCTGGTCGGCATTGACCCAGGCGCCGCCTGATATGACAAAGGTGGCGCCGCGGTAGATGGTGAGGGTGCCGAGCGTAACCACGATCGAGGGAATGTTCAGCCGCCATACCAGCAAGCCGTTGATGGCGCCGAGCACGAGGCCGACCAGAAGTGCGATGACGATCAGCAGCGGGATCGGGATCGCCGGATGCGCGGCGTTCAGCATCGCCACCACCATGCCGGTGAAGCAGAGGTTGGAAGCCATCGACAGGTCGATCGAGCGGGTCAGGATGACGACCATCTGGCCGAGCGCCAGGATCATCAGGATCGACGTGTCGTTGAACACCTGGCGCAGATTGGCCGGATCGGCAAAACCTGGAAACCGCGTTGAGATCAGCCCGATCAGCACGACGATTGCCGCCAGCAGCCAGACCTCGCGATATCTGAGAAAAGCCTTCATGACGCGATCCCCGCTGCCGTCCTGACCAAGGTTTCGGCGTCGAGCCCCTTATTGTCGTAGACCGCGGCAATACGGCCCTCGCGCATGACGACGACGCGGTCGGACATGCCGAGGATTTCCGGCAGTTCGGACGACACCATGATCACCGACAGGCCTTGCGCGACGAGCTCGGCCATGAAGCCGTGCACGGCCGCCTTGGAGCCGATGTCGATGCCCTTCGTCGGCTCGTCCAGGATGATCACCTTAGGCGCGGTCGCCAGCCATTTGGCGATGACGATCTTCTGCTGGTTGCCGCCCGACAGCGTGCCGACGTCCTGGCTGAGCGAGGAGGCGCGCAGATCGAGCCGCTCGGTGTAGGAGCGGGCCAGCGCGAACTCTTCGGCCAGCCGCAATATGCCGGATTTGGATGTCCGCTTGAGCGAAGGCAGCGAAACGTTCTGGAAGATCGGCAGGCCGATCACCACACCTTGCTTGCCGCGTTCCTCCGGCACATAGACGATGCCGGCATCGATCGAATCCGCCGCCGATTTCGGCGCGATCGCCTTGCCTTCCAGCGCGATCGTGCCGCTGCTGGTGCGGGTGATGCCTGATATCGCCTGCATCACCTCGCTGCGCCCGGTGCCGACAAGGCCGTAGAAGCCGAGGATTTCGCCCCTGTGCAGCTCGAAGCCTATGTCGTCGAACTCGGTCGGGTGCGACAGGCCGGAGACGGCCAGCACCGGCGCGCCGATCTCGGCCTTGCGCTGCGGAAAGATCTGATCGACCGAGCGGCCGACCATCATGCGCACGATCTGGCTCTGGCCGGCGTCCTTGATCAGGCCTTCGCCGACCATCTCGCCGTCACGGAACACGGTATAGCGGTCGGCGATGCGGTAGATCTCATCGAATTTGTGGCTGATGAACAGGATCGCCTTGCCGTCGCTCTTGAGGAATTCGATCAGCAGGAAAAGCTCTTCGATCTCCTTCATCGAGAGCGCTGCCGTCGGCTCGTCCATGATGACGATCCGGGCGTCGATCGACATGGCGCGGGCAACCGCCACGAGGTGCTTGTTGGCGATGCCGAGATCCTTCAGCCTGGCGTCGGCTTCGATATGGCCGGCACCCATCGTGTCGAGCACCTCGCGGGCATTCTTGCGCATGGTGCGCCAGTCGATGGTTCTGAAACGCGTGCGCGGCGCATGACCGAGGAAGATGTTTTCGGCCACGGTCAGATCGTCGAACAGCACCGTTTCCTGGTGGATGGCGGTGATGCCGTGCCCGAACGCGGCGTGCGCGCTGGGCAGTGTGACCGGCTGGCCGTCGATGCTGATGGTGCCAGCATCCGGCTGGTAGATGCCGGTCATTATTTTGACCAGCGTCGACTTGCCGGCGCCGTTTTCGCCGATCAGCGCGGTTACCTGGCCGGGATAGAGCGACAGGCCGACGTCGTGCAGCGCGCGCACGCCGGGAAAGCTTTTCGAGATGCCGGACAGCGTCAGGCGCGGTCCGTAAGACAAAGGCGCTTCCTTTGCCATTTCGTGTTGGGCTGTCGTGTCCATAATCGTATCAAGCCCTGAAACAAGGTTCGTTTGAAAGCGCGGCGGGACCTGAGCCCCGCCGCACGGTTTCGAAGGCTCCAGGATCAATAGATCTTGGAAAACTTTTCGATGTTCGACTTGTCGAACTGGAAGGGCGGAGCCATGGCAGCCGAGTTGGTGTCGTCAAGCGTGACCTTGCCGACGCGGCCGATCGACAGCGTAGCACCGGGCTTGGCTTCTTCCTTCTTCACCGCCAGGTCGTGGGCGAGGTAGACGGCGGAGTAGCCGAGATCGATCGGGTTCCACAGCGCAACCGCTTGGCTGGCGCCATTGTCGATGAACTTCTTGAACTCCGACGGCAGCGCCAGGCCGGTGACGTTGACTTTGCCGATCAGGCCTTCGTCGGTAACCACCTGCGCGGCGGCAACGACGCCGACCGTGGTCGGTGCGATGATCGCCTTGAGGTTCGGATAGGACTTCAAAAGACCCTTGGCTTCATCCGTGCTCTTGGCCGAGTCGTCGTCGCCATAGACGGTGGCGACGAGCTTGATCTTGGGGAACTTCTCCGGCAGCACCTTCTTGGCCGCGTCGATCCAGGCATTCTGGTTGGTCGCCGTCGACGAAGCCGACAGGATGGCGACGTCGCCGCCTTCAGGCAGGTAGTCGGCGGCAAGCTTGATGATGGTCTCGCCGATCAGGTTGGTGTCGGAGGGGTTGAGGTGAAGCTGGCGTCCTTCCGGCGCGACGCCCGAATCCCACGAGATGACGGTGATGCCGCGCTGCATCGCCTTCTTGAGCACCGGCACCAGCGCGTCGGCGTCGTTCGCCGAAATGGCGATGGCGTTGACCTTCTGTGCGATCAGCGAATTGACCACTTCGATCTGCGCTTCGGCGGTCGCCTTGGTCGGGCCGGTGTAGATGATGTCGACATCGCCTAGTTCCTTGGCCGCCTCTTCGGCGCCTTTGTTGGCGGCGTCGAAGAAGCCGTTGCCGAGCGACTTCACCACCAGCGCGATGTTGACGTTCTCGGCATAGGCGGCATTCACGAACATGGCGGCGGAGAACGCCGCCGTAACCATCAATTTCCTAAAGAAGCTCATCGAATATCCTCCCTTGAGCGTTGCATTCCATCGCCGCTGCGGGCGTGAGTTTTCTCAGGCCTGCAGCGAAGATTCTTCCTTATTGCCTGCCGTTGTGCGGGCGATGATCAGCGTCACGCCGGCGGTCTCCAGCATCTTGGCTTCGCGATCCTCGATGCCGTCGTCGGTGATCACCGTGGCGATGCGCGACAGGCCGCACAGGATCAGGCTCGAGCGTTTGCGGAACTTCGAGGAATCGACCAGCACCACCAACTCGTCTGCCTGGTCGATCAGCTTCTGCTCGGCCTGGATCAGCAGCGGGTCGCCTTCCATCAGACCGAGCGGTCCCAGTCCCTGCGCGCCCATGAACATGCGGCGCGCGTAAAAATTGCGCGTCACGTCATTGTCGAAGGGCGACAGGATGATGTTCTGCTCGCGGTAGATGGTGCCGCCCGACAGCATTACCGTGTTCTTGGAATGTCTGAGCAGGTGCTCGGCGATCGGAAAGGAATTGGTGAAGATCGGCATGCGCCGGCCGGTCAGGAAGTGCACCATCTGGAAGGTGGTGGTGCCGCCATTGATGATGATCGGCTCGCCATCCTTGCAGAGTTCCACGGCTTCCCGCGCGATTGCCCGTTTCTGCGCAGCGTTGATGGTCTCGTTGACGGAAAAGGGCCGGCCGGCAAGGCCGATGAACTGCGGCGGCGAAAGCGCCTCTGCACCGCCGCGCACCCGGCGCAGGCGTTTTTGCACGTGCAATGCCGCGATGTCGCGCCGGATCGTCGCCTCGGACGACTCCGTCAGGTCGACCATCTCCTGCACCGTCACCACAGGTTTTTCCTGGACAGCGGACAGAATGATCCTGTGGCGCTCTTTCTCGTGCATGGTTCCTCCCTGCTTGAGCATCTAGGCACCCAAAGCGCGCAGTGTCAATCATTTCCGATCAGATAATTTCATTGTGCAATGCAATATGACTGATATTGATCGTTTGTGATTGACAAGACAGCCGCTTGCGTAGAAATTCGTACAAAAGGGACCGGCGCCGTTTGCGTGTCCCAAAGGGAGGATACCTATGCTCGACAAGCGCTCCGGCACGCGCCTCGCCAATCTTTGGGATGACGCAAAAGCGCAAGCAATGAGCGAACCGGAACGTCTGGTCTATCGCTCGAACGTCCTTGGGTCCGACAAGCGCGTCACCAATTATGGCGGCGGCAACACCTCCTCCAAGATCTGGCAAAACGATCCGCTCACCGGCGAAAGCGTGGAAGTGCTGTGGGTCAAGGGCTCGGGCGGCGACAGCGCCTCGATCAAGCTCGACGGCTTCGCCACGCTCTACATGGATAAACTGCGGGCGCTGAAGGGTCTCTATCGCGGCCTCGAACATGAAGACGAGATGGTCGGCTATCTGCCTCATTGCACCTTCAATCTCAACCCGCGCGCGGCCTCGATCGACACGCCGCTGCATGCCTTCGTGCCGAAGCCTTATGTCGATCATATGCATCCCGACGCCATCATCGCCATTGCCGCCGCCAAGGATTCGCAGGCGCTGACCAAGGAGATCTTCGGCGACACGATCGGCTGGCTGCCATGGAAACGTCCGGGCTTCGAACTCGGCCTGTGGCTGGAGAAATTCTGCCTCGAGAACCCCGACGCCAAGGGCGTCGTGCTGGCCAGCCATGGTCTGTTCAGCTGGGGCGACACGCCGAAGGAATGCTACGAGACGACGATCTCGATGATCAACCAGGCAATCGACTGGTTCGAGCGCAAGAGCCAGGGCAAGCCGATCTTCGGCGGCGAAGTCGTCAAATCCCTCGATGCGCCGGCGCGTCGCGCCGTGGCCGCAAAACTGATGCCGAGGATCCGCGGCCTGATCTCCGAGAACAGCCACAAGCTCGGCCATTTCGATGATTCGCCTGCCGTGCTCGAATTCGTCAATTCCAGGGATTTGCGGCCGCTGGCGGCACTCGGCACGTCCTGCCCGGACCATTTCCTGCGCACCAAGATCCGGCCGCTGGTCATCGAGTTCGACCCTCAAAATCCCGATGTCGATGCCGTCATTGCCCGTCTTGCCGATGACGTGGCGGAGTATCGCGTCGGCTATCAGGCTTATCATGACCGCTGCAAGCACCCGGATTCGCCGCCGGCGCGCGATCCCAACGCCGTGGTCTATCTGGTGCCCGGCGTCGGCATGTTCACCTTCGCCGGCGACAAGGCGACGGCGCGCATTTCAGGCGAATTCTACGTCAACGCCATCAACGTCATGCGCGGCGCCTCGACGGTGTCGGCCTATGTCGGCCTGCCCGACCAGGAAGCCTTCGACATCGAATACTGGCTGCTCGAAGAGGCAAAGCTGCAGCGCCTGCCGAAACCAAAGGCCCTTGCCGGCCAGATCGCGCTGGTCACCGGCGGCGCCGGCGGCATCGGCCGGGCCACCGCCAACCGGCTGCTGCGCGAAGGCGCCTGCGTCGTGCTGGCCGACATCGACGAAGCAGCCCTTGCCAGCGCCAATGACGAGCTTGCCAAGGCCTATGACAAGGATTTCGTGCGGCCCGTCGTCATCAACGTCACGTCCGAGGACCAGGTGATCTCCGGCTTTGCCGAGACGGCTGTCGAATTCGGCGGCATCGATATCCTCGTGTCGAATGCCGGTCTGGCCTCCTCGGCGCCGATCGAGGAAACCACGCTGGCGCTGTGGAATAAGAACATGGACATCTTGTCGACCGGCTACTTCCTCGTTTCGCGCGAAGCGTTCCGGCTGTTCCGGGCGCAGAAGATCGGCGGTAACGTCGTCTTCGTCGCTTCCAAGAACGGGCTTGCCGCATCGCCCAACGCCGCCGCCTATTGCACGGCCAAGGCCGCCGAAATTCATCTGGCACGCTGTCTGGCGCTGGAAGGCGCGGAAGCACAGATCAGGGTCAATGTCGTCAATCCCGACGCCGTGCTGCGCGGCTCGAAGATCTGGAGTGGCGAGTGGAAGGAACAGCGCGCCGCCGCCTACAAGATGTCGACCGACGATCTCGAGGAGCATTACCGCTCGCGTTCGATGCTGAAGCGCTCGGTATTCCCAGAGGACATCGCCGAAGCGATCTATTTCTTCGCCTCCGATATGTCGGCAAAATCGACCGGCAACATCATCAACGTCGATGCCGGCAACGCGCAGAGTTTTACGCGATAAGCGACCGTCTTTGAGGGGTTGGCGCCGAGGCCGGAGCTTTACCCTTCTCCCCGGGGAGAAGGTGTCGGCAGGCGGGTAAGGGGCCGCGCCAACCGAACGCATTTGGGAGGAACCATGTCCGAAACCATCATCTCCGTCGACCTCGTCGACAAGCATAATGCCGCGCGCAACGCCGACCTCAAGCGCGATTACGACTCTCTCGGCGAGCGTCTCGACCGCCGCGGCATCGCCATCGACGCTGTCAGAGACAAGGTCGAGAAATTCGCCGTGGCGATCCCGTCCTGGGGCGTCGGCACCGGGGGCACCCGCTTTGCCCGTTTTCCCGGCGCTGGCGAGCCGCGCGACATTTTCGACAAGATCGAGGACTGCGCCGTCATCCGGCAATTGACGCAGGCGACGCCGACCGTCTCGCTGCATATTCCCTGGGACAAGGCCAATCCGAACCGGCTGAAGCAGGCGGCATCCCGCTTCGGTCTCGGCTTCGACGCCATCAACTCCAACACCTTCTCCGACGCCAGCGACCAAAAGCTTTCCTATAAATTCGGCTCGCTGTCACATGCCGATGCAGCAACACGCCGGCAGGCGGTCGAGCACAACCTCGAATGCATCGAGATCGGCAGGACGCTGGGCTCGAAAGCGCTGACGGTGTGGATCGGCGACGGCTCGAACTTCCCCGGCCAGGTCAACTTCGCCAAGGCATTCGAGCGCTATATCGACGCGATGAAGGAGATCTATGCCGGGCTGCCGGACGACTGGAAGCTGTTCACCGAGCACAAGATGTACGAGCCGGCCTTCTATTCGACCGTCGTGCAGGATTGGGGCACCAACTACATCATCGCCAAAGAGCTTGGCGACAAGGCGTTCTGCCTGGTCGACCTCGGCCATCACGCCCCCAACGTCAATATCGAGATGATCGTGTCGCGGCTGATCCAGTTCAAAAAACTCGGAGGCTTCCACTTCAACGATTCGAAATATGGCGACGACGACCTCGACGCCGGCTCGATCGATCCCTACCGCCTCTTTCTGGTCTTCAACGAACTGGTCGATGCCGAGCTTTCAGGCTCCGAAGGCTTCGATCCGGCCCACATGCTCGACCAGAGCCACAACATCACCGATCCGATCGAAAGCCTGATGCTGTCGGCGATAGAAGTGCAGCGCGCCTATGCGCAGGCGCTGCTGGTCGACCGCAGGGCGCTCGAAGGCTTCCAGGATACCAACGACGCGCTGATGGCGACGCAGGCGCTGAAGATAGCCTATCGCACCGATGTCGAGCCGATACTTGCCACGGCACGGCTGAAGACAGGCGGCGCCATCGATCCGGTCGCCGCCTACCGCGCCGCCGGCTACCGGGCGAAGGTTGCAGCGGAACGGCCGGCGGTGGCGAGCGTCGGCGGCGGGATTGTTTGATGCTGGTGAAAATGAAAAGCCCGCCTGAGGCGGATCGTTGGAGCCAAATAGCACCATACCCAAATTAATAGCATAGCTGCCGGCACAAAGCAAGAACAAAATTGCTTGTCAGCGTTGGATCGTGGCTTCATTTCAGCTTGGGTTCCTCTCCGCCATGAATGGGTGCCATGAATGGTGTCGATAGAAGGTGCAAGCGTCGCCGTATCTTCCCATTAATGTCAGTAGACTCAACCTCTCCAAGCGCGTTTCCTAGGCCCACCCACGCCTCGGAGAACGGCCATGCACAACACCCGCCAAACCCTAATCGCCGTCACCCTTTCCCTCACCCTGACCTTCGTGCCGTTCCTCGCCTTTGCCGCCTCGCCGCAGCCGGCGAAGGGCGAGCACGGCATGGTGGTGACCGCCCAGCATCTGGCGTCGGAAGTCGGCGTCGAGGTGCTGAAGAAGGGCGGCAACGCGGTCGATGCAGCGGTCGCTGTCGGCTACGCTCTGGCTGTCGTCTACCCGACCGCCGGCAACATCGGCGGCGGCGGCTTCATGACCATCCGCTTCAAGGACGGCCGTTCGACCTTCGTCGATTTCCGCGAGCGCGCGCCGCTCGCCGCGACCAAAACCATGTATCTCGACAAGGACGGCAAGCCGGTAAAGGGCGCCAGTCTCGACGGCTATCTGGCGGTCGGCGTGCCCGGTTCGGTGGCCGGCTTCGAGATGGCGCGGGAGAAATACGGCACGCTGACGCGGCAGGATTTGCTGGCGCCGGCTATCCGCTATGCCAAGGACGGTTTCGTGCTGGAGCAGGGCGATGTGGCCTCGCTCCTGGGCGGCGCCGAGCGGCTGGCCAGGGACCCAGCGGCGGCCGCCATTTTCCTCAAGCCGGACGGCAAGCCCTATGCCGTCGGCGAGCGCCTCATCCAGACCGATCTCGCGGCCTCGCTTGCCGCGATTTCGGAACGCGGCGTGGATGCCTTCTATAAAGGTGCGATCGCCGACGCCATCGTCAAGGCTAGCGGCGAGAAGGGCGGCATTCTGACCAAGGCGGATTTCGAAAATTATGCCGTGCGCGAGCTCAAACCGGTGACCTGCAATTATCGCGGCTACGAGATCATTTCCTCGCCGCCGCCAAGCTCCGGCGGCGTCATCATCTGCGAGATACTCAACGTGCTTGAGTTCTACCCGCTGTCCTATCTAGGTGCCGGTTCGGCCGAGACGGTTCACGTCATGGTCGAGGCGATGCGCCACGCCTATGTCGACCGCAATTCGGCGCTCGGCGATCCCGGCTTCGTGGACAATCCGGTCGCAAAACTGCTCGACAAGAATTACGCCAGGGAAATCCGCGAAAAGATCGATCCGTTCCGGGCCGAGGTGTCGCAGGAACTGATGCCGAAGGGCTTTGGCGAGAGCAGCGAGACGACGCATTATTCGATCATCGACAAGGACGGCAACGCCGTCGCGGTGACCTACACGCTGAACGGCTCTTTCGGCGCCGGCGTCGTCGCCGCCGGCACCGGCTTCCTGCTCAACAACGAGATGGACGACTTCACGCAGAAACCCGGCGTACCCAATCTCTATGGCCTGGTCCAGGGCGAGGCGAATGCGATCGCGCCGAAAAAGACGCCGCTGTCGTCGATGAGCCCGACCATCCTCGCCAAAGACGGCAAGCCGTTCATGGTCATCGGCAGCCCCGGCGGTTCACGCATCATCACCATCACGCTGGAGGCGATCGTCAACGTCATCGATCACGGCATGAACATCCAGGAGGCGATCGACGCGCCGCGCATCCACCACCAATGGCTGCCCGACACGGTCTATATCGAACCCTTCGGCCTGTCGCCGGATACTGAAAAGCTGCTTACCGGCATGGGCTACCGCCTCGATATTGCCGACACGACCTGGGGCCAGGCGGCTGGCATCCTGGTCGGCGGCAAGAGCCTGGCGGAAATCGAGAAAGGTGGCGGCGCCCGCTACAATGGCGCCATCGACAGCCGCGCCGCAGCCGGCGAGGCCATCGGGTATTAGACGATGATCCCGAACCGAAGGGTCAGCGCAGCAAAAAGTGGGAACCGGTTTCGGATAAGATCATGGTCAACAAGAAGATTGCGCCTTGCTTCAGGTGACCAGCGCGATCGTCGACGCAATCAGCATCAGCGCCGCGATGCCGACGAACAGCGCATAGATGCGCGGCCGGTCGAGCAGAAGCGCATTGCCGGAGATCCATGCCGCGGTGGCGCCGCCAAGGGCGAAAAAGAAGGTGCTGCGGCGCCCGAAGCTCAAGCCCGCAGCCATCAGGCCGCCGATGATCAGAGCGCCGAACACGATGATCACGGCGACTGCGTATTTTTCGAAATCGTTGCTGCCGGCGCTCGGGCCGATTGCGTTCAACCTCGACAGATCGTCCGGATCGAACGGGCTGGTCGACCCATATTCGTCTTGACCGACAGGCTCATGCATTATTCGTTCTCCGCAAACCGACAGCAAATCATCAAGCCTCGCCGAGCGCAACCGCTCGCCGAATGTGATTGGCACGGTGTTCAACACTTTCTGGCGGCGGCTTGCCAGAGATTTTTGGGTGCGTGCCTTGATCGCCCCGCTGTGCGGTCTGGTCAAGCGCTTTGCAGGAGTTGAATCTTCATGCCGCTCTGGCCAAAGACTGCGTTGCCTGAACGGAAGCTCCAAGCACCGCCTGTGCGGTGTCGGCCTGCCTTTCATCGACATGCGCCAGCACCAGAATCACACCCTGTTCGGCATCCCGCCGGCCTGGCTGCCTGCCGCTAGCGGACGATGTGTCGAAAAGCCTGCCGGCAACGCAGCCCAGGACCGCGCCGACGAGGGCCGATGCCAGCCATCCCGCGCCGACGGGATCGATGCCTGGGATATCGAAGGCGCCGAGGCCGGCCAACAAACCCCCCGCCGCGCCAAGGGCGGCACCGCTGCCTGGACCGCGCAAGACGGCGCCGATTTCATCATCGTAGGGTCCGATGACGCTGATCTGGTGGCGCGCAATTCCTGCCGCCTGAAGCGTTTCGACGGCACGCGCGGCCTGGTCATGGGAATCGAAAAGTCTGCTGATTGTTCGCATTGAAACTGCCTGTGAGGACCCCCGGCCGTCCATGTACGGCGGGTTCCTGCCGAGCGACGACGCCGCGGAGCCGCCTAACGCAAACGTCACCCGCCGCTCGTTCTGAGCGGCGGGTGACGGCTGCCTGAATTTCACGTCACTCGATGATCTTGACGATCTTGCGCGTGCCGGGGTCGACGACGACGGTGCGGTTGTCGACGACGACATAGCGGTATTTGACGTTGGGGACCTCATGAAGCTCGACGGTATCGGGAAGCGTCGAGCCGATATTGAGCTCCACCCCAGGGATTTTCACCGAGGCCAGCGGCTGCTTCTTCACATACTCCTTGATGACCGTTTCCTGCTCCGGCTCGATCACGACGTCTTGCGCCGCAGCGGCGCCGACGCCTGCCAGCAGCAGAAATCCCGCCACTGCGGTGGATAAATGCATTCTCATGGTCGTCTCCTTTGCGAACTCGGTCCGCTCTTCACGCCAAGGCTCACTCGAACGGAAGGCAGCTGAAAACGTTCCGTCGACGGGGCTTCGGTCCCGTCCGGCAGGGACCAACCGACGTGTTGCCGCAGGACCTAAGTCTGATCCTTGCGCGCAAAGGGTGGGTTCGCCGCGTGACCCGGAACCGCGGCGGCGCCTAGCCGTTGCTGGCTGCACGTTCCGGGAGGATTCCATGGAAAAGTCGACGGTTGCTCGCACCGATCTTGGCTGTTTCCACTCCGATCCAACCCGGCAGCTGCGCAGCCTGTCCCTTCCTGCGCCGATAGGTTCGCCCGTCACCTTGTGGCGAGCGAACCCTCAAATTGCTGCGTGCATCAAAGCTGACCCCCGAAGAGAAGGGGCGAGGAGAACAGAAATGGCCGACGACAAGAGCAAGCGAGACTTCAGCGACCGCAAGCGTGTTTCGGTGGATGAGTATTACGAGGTCGAATATTTCGCGCGGGAAAATGGTGTTTCGCCCAGCCAGGTGAGCAAGCTGATCAAAAGGACCGGCGGTGACCGGATGATCCTCTCGCAGGCGGTGAAGGCATTGCGCGAGCGCAAGTGAGATGGTGGCGAAGCCAACGGTGGAGAGGCACTGATCGCGATTGGCCGAGATCGCGGCCATCGGCCGACAACGTTCCCGGATGCCGAGCTTCGGCCAAGCGCAATGCCCCGCTACTTCCTTGATTCCGATGAAGGCGGAATCGTCTATTCCGACGATCAGGGAACCTTATATGACGATTTCCCGCTGGTCAGGAAAGAAGCCCTTCGCACATTGGCCGAGATGGCCAGGGATGGCCTTCCTCACCGCAGGATTGCAGTCAAGGTCCGGGACGACCGTGGCGGTCTGGTCCTTGAAGTGGCTTTGACCTTTGCCGTCGAAACGCGGCATTTCGACGAGCGTATTTTCCAGATCGACTTGCGCACGAACTGACGCCTCGATCGTCATCGCGCCGACCATGAGGTTTCTGGTGCAGCCGCATCTTCTCTAGACTGGAACATTAGAAGTCTCTAATTGTTATCCTAAGCAGCGGGAACCTCCCGGGTTTCTGCTGCAGATCGGGGTGCAAACCCGGTCGGCCCGCGCCCTCCGCCAGAGGCGCGGGCTTCGTTTGTTTAGCCGATGCGCAACGCCGTTCGGCAGCAGCATATTGGAGACCTGCGGGAGCATTCGTAGCATCAGTCGCTACCGCGGCGCCCTGGCGCCCAGGCAACGGAGCCCGTCGTCCGACAGGGCGGCGGGCTTTTGACGCTGTGCGCAATCGGTGGAATTCTGGCCGGCGCCAATTCGTGTGGCATGGGTGAGGTGCCCCGACGCAGCGCCGGCCAAGCGGAAATCAGGTCCGCCGCAGCCAGATAGTAGCCGGGTCAGCGCGGCAGGGAATTGCGTGATCGCGGAAGCTGCCGCTGGCCTATTGCACTCGCCACGAGCCCGCCTGTGCAGCGGCTGACCCGAGGCATTCATTCATTCTGACGATGCACCGGACGCCCCGACGGCGGAAATTGGACGCCGCGCTCGCTCTGGCCGGTGGTGTTCCCCCGCAGATTTCGGACGAAAGGCCATTTTATCCTTGTTGCGCCTGGATTCCTATCAGATCGTGGCAAGGATTGCCTTTCCGGCCGCGTTTGCCGGCGTTCTGCTGTTCGCCCTTTTGCCGGAGCAGCTCCTGCTGGGTCTTGGCCTGGCTTTCACGTTTGATCACGACAAGCTCAATCACGCCGCCGCCTTCGTCGTCTTGGCGGCTCTCGGAAGTCTCGGCTGGCCGGAACGCAAGGCGAAGCTGATCGTACTGCTCGTTCTCACGGGCGCAGCGATCGAGGGGCTTCAGGCCGTGCAACTGATAGGGCGCGACCCGGATCTGTTCGACTGGGTTGCCGACTGCGTGGGAATTGCGTGCGGACTGATGGTTGCAGGCTGGACAAAGCGGCTCGCTGGCGGATTGCCATAGGTGCTGAGAGCCTAACGTCGCCGGCGCACCCGCGCTCCAGGGTTGTGAAAATGGCCGGCGCCACTTGGGGGGCGCGTTGGGGTAAGTTGCCTGATCGGGCGCCGGCCAGGCGGAAAAATCAGATCCGCCGCAAAGTAACGTAGCAGGAATGGCAATGCGCGGCAGTAGCGTGATCGCGGAATGTCCGCGCTCGCGCCTCCGGTGCGGTGACCCGTTTTGGGTCAACAATTCTGGCACCTGAATTGCACTGTAAGCAATGCCGGGGAACACTCCGGCGATCGTCCCCGATATGGGGCCTCGCCGCTTCGCAAATGGGGCGGCGGGCCTTTTTGTAAAGTTCGGTGGCGTCGAAGGTTTCCGACCCGTGGGCGTCGAAAAGCGGCCGATCAGCGGCTTAGCTGATTACGGTGCGCTTGCCCGACTTTCCCTATCAAGTGCTTATTCTCACAAGAGAAATTCTAACGCGCGCAAGCTTCTGTGCTTGACACAGGTCTCGACAACTGGATAAGTGGATACACAGATACGCTTTGACCGGACCAAGGACGTGGCAGCAGACGCAATCGAGCCGTTGGGTATCACGACCGCCGAGGAGGAGGCTTATCGCCACATTCAGCGGGCCCTGAGGATGGGGCGTTACCGGGCCGGGGACCGGCTGATCCCGGAAGAGATCGCGACGGAAATCGGCATGAGCCGCATGCCGGTTCGCGAAGCATTCCGCCAACTGGCTGCGGAAGGTCTTGTGGTCATTCGCCCGAACCGTGGCTGCATCGTCGCCGGGCTTACCCTCGATGAGATCTACGAAACCTTTGAAATACGCTCCGTGCTCGAAGGGTTGGCGGTGAGGCTTGCCATGCCGCACATCGATGTCGAAGTGCTTGAAGAACTGGAACGCCAGCTCGACCGGATGGAGCGCGCCAGCCAGACCGGCAGCAGCGACTGGGTCGTGCGCCATCAGGCCTTCCATCTGCAGATTTGCCAATTGAGCAACAGAGCCAAGCTGGTCCGGCAGATTGCCAGCCTGCACGTCGTGATCGAGCCCTACCTGCGCATCTGGTTCGACTATGTCGACAAACCCGCCAGCGCGCGCGCCGAGCACGAGATCCTGATCGAGGTGTTGCGGTCAGGTGATGCCGGCAAGGCAGAGATCGTCATGCGGGATCATATCGTCGAGACAGCGCCGCTTCTGGCTAGCTTTGCAAGTCCCGGCCGCCGCTAGGAACCATCTAAATCGTTGAAGCCGGAAGATAATCCGGCACGACGAAAGGGAACTGCCACACCGGCAAAAGAGGAGATTGACATGAAAATTAGCCGCATCGCAGCCATTGCGTCGGTCCTGTTCGGCCTGGTCCACGCCGCTGTCGCACAAGAAACGCCAAAGGCAATTACCATTGCCACCGAAGGAGCCTACGCGCCTTGGAACTTCACAACGGCCGACGGCAAACTGGACGGCTTCGAGGTCGATCTCGCCAATGATCTGTGCGGGCGAATGAAGATCGAGTGCAAGATAGTCGCACAGGACTGGGACGGCATGATCCCCGCGCTGACCGTCGGCAAGTTCGACGTGATCATGGCGAGCATGTTCATCACCGAAAAACGTCTGAAGGTCATCGATTTTACCCAGCCATATGCGGTGGATCCCTCAGGTTTCGCGGTCGCCAAGGATAGCGAACTGGGCAAGCTCGGCATTTCCAACGAGCGGTTCAAGCTGGACAATGAAGCCTCTGCGCAGGCGGCAATCGACAGGCTCAAGCCATTGCTGAAGGGAAAGATCATTGGAGTTCAGGCTGCGACGGCAAACCTGGAATTTGTGAAAAAATACTTCTCGGACGTCGCCGAGATTCGCGAATACAAGACCACCGAGCAACACGATCTCGATCTCGCCGCGGGTCGCATCGACGCGCTCTTCGCACAGCAGACAGCGCTGGCTGCCACGCTGAGCAAACCGGAGTTCAGCGACTATACGCTTGCAGGACCAGGATTTGTCGGGGGTCTCTTCGGTCTTGGCTCCGGGGCCGGTATCCGCAAAGAGGACACCAAGCTGAAAGACATGCTCAACGGCGCCATCGACGCCGCGACCGCCGACGGCACCATCAAAACCCTGTCGCTTAAATGGCTCAAGAGCGACGTCACTCCAGTCAAGTAGGCGCTTGCCGGCGAACGGCCATTCCTGACCCGTTTCGGAGCTGAGCCGTTCGTCCTGCCGGGGGTATTAATGGTTGACGCATTCCGGCTGCTTGGTTTCCAGAACGGAGGTTGGGGGGCTGCTCTTCTCATGGCGGCCTCGGTCACAGTGCTTCTGTCTGTGCTGGGCTTTGCGCTTGGCGCTGTATTTGGCGGGCTGGCAGCGGCCGGGCGTCTCCACAACTCCCAACTGCTAAGGTTCTTGGCCCTTGGCTATTGCACGGTTTTCAGGGGCGTGCCCGACCTTCTGACCATTTATCTGCTTTACTATGGCGGTAGTGTCGCCCTGACCTCGCTTGGTCATAGCCTGGGAGGGTCCGGATTCGTCGGCGTTCCGGCCTTTGCCACTGGAACCTTGGCTATCGCAATCATCTCGGGCGCCTATCAAGCCGAGGTCTATCGAGGGGCTTACGTCGCCATCGACCAGGGACAGCACGATGCCGCTTGCGCGCTTGGTCTCAACCGGCTGCAGCGGCTGCGCCAGATTATTTTTCCCCAGCTCCTGAGATACGCGCTGCCAGGCCTCGGCAATGTGTGGCAATTGGTTCTGAAGGACTCGTCGCTGATATCGGTAATCGGCCTCGTTGAACTGATGCGCCAGGCACAGATCGCCGCCGGTTCGACCCGTGAACCGTTCATCTTCTACATTGCTGCAGCCTTGCTCTATCTGGCTATCGCTTCCGTCACGGGCAATGCCTTTTACCGTCTGGAACGAAAGGCGCCGTGGCGCGTCTGGTCGGCATGATAGATTTCAGGTTTTTCCTCGAAATCCTGCCGAAACTACTCGCCGGCCTGCCGCTTACGATGGAACTGGCCCTGACTTCCATCGTTGCCGGCTTCGTTCTTGCCGTCACATTGGCGCTTGCCCAGCAATCGGAATCGCCCTTCGTCGTCCTGCCGATCCGTGGCTTCGTTGCCGTGTTCAGGGGGACGCCCCTGCTGGTGCAGATTTTTCTGACCTATTATGGCCTTGGTCAGTTCCGGCACCAACTGTCGGCAATTGGATTATGGGCCGTTTTCCGCGAACCCTACTGGTGCGCAATCATCGCGCTGACACTCAACACCACCGCCTATGGCAGCGAAATCCTGCGCGGCGCGATTCAATCGGTGCCACACGGCCTTGTCGAAGCGGCCCGGTCTGTCGGCCTGTCCACCTGTTTGACCTATCGGCACGTTATCCTGCCGCTGGCCTTTCGCCAGGCGCTGCCGAGTTACGGCAATGAAATCATCCTGATGATCAAGGGCACGTCTCTGGCTTCCATCGTAACCTTGATGGAGGTGACTGGAATTGCCCAGGGATTGATCTCCCAGACCTACCGCGCCTTTGAAGTCTTCATCTGCGCGGGCGCCATTTATCTCACTTTGAACTTCGCGATCATCCGTGCCTTGGCGGCACTCGAATACTGGATGTCGCGGCATCTGCGGCACCGCCCCTCGACGATGAGCGACGCCGCCTCTTGAGCACGACCAGAAGGGCATAGCATGCGAAATTTTGAGAAACCAACGCGCTCGGTTGTCGTTTCACGCGAGGCCATGGCCGCCACCTCTCATCCGTCGGCGACCCTGACGGCGGTGGAGATCATGGCGGCCGGCGGCAACGCCATGGATGCCGCCATCGCAGCCTGCGCGGTGCAATGTGTCGTCGAGCCAGCCTCGACCGGCATTGGAGGCGACTGCTTCGCTCTTCTGTCGCGAAACGGATCCGGCGAGGTCATCGCCTACAACGGATCGGGCAGGACACCCGCCGCCCTGACAATTGACTGGTTCCTCGAACGTGGCATGGCCGAGGTGGTCCGCAATTCTCCTGACTCCGTCACCATCCCGGGAGCCATCGATGCATGGACCAGATTGCACGCTGATCATGGACATATGCCCTTCGATCAAATTCTGGCCCCCGCTATACGTTTCGCCGAGGAAGGCTACGCCATTTCACCGCGGGTCCATCGTGATTGGGCGTTGGAAGAAGAACTTCTGGCCTCTGATGTTACGGCGAAACGGATTTTCCTGCCAAACGGCCGCGCGCCAGACGTTGGCGAAGTGCATCGCCAGCCTGAGTTGGCTGCAACGCTGCGGCTGATCGCCAAGAAGGGACGAGAGGCCTTCTACACTGGCCCTGTGGCCGAAGACATGGTCGCCTATCTTCGTGGGCTCGGCGGATTGCACACACTCGAAGATTTCGCCGCGGCAACAGGCGAGTACGTGACCCCGATCAGCGCGGCGTTTCGAGGCTGCGATGTGTTCGAATGTCCGCCGAATGGCCAGGGTGTGATCGCCCTGCTGATTCTAAACATCCTCTCGCGCTTCGAAGCCCACGGCGATCCGCAATCCGCGGACCGGCTTCACCTGGAAATTGAAGCAACGCGCCTCGCTTACGCCGCGCGTGACCTGCTCGTCGCCGATCCCGACATGTCCGAGGTCCCGGTGGCCGACATGTTGTCGAATGCCTGGGCCGATCGTCTGGCCGGCATGATTGACCTAAAGCGCGCCCGCGCGGATCTGCCGGCGTTCGATATGCCGCTGCACAGCGACACGGTCTATATTTCGGTTGTCGACAAGGATCGCAATGCGGTCAGTTTCATCAACTCGGTCTTCGACAGCTTTGGCTCGGGCCTGGTCTCGCCACGCTCCGGTGTCGTCCTGCACAATCGCGGGCAAAGCTTTTCGCTTGACCCCAGGCACCCCAATGCGGTGGCACCGAACAAGCGACCTTTGCATACCATCATACCCGGGATGCTTGCGAGAGGCGGCCGGGCAGAAATGCCTTTTGGTGTCATGGGTGGCTACTACCAGGCAATGGGCCATGCGCACCTGCTGACGAAAGTGCTCGACTTCGGGATGGATCTGCAGGAGGCGATCGATCTTCCGCGGATCGCCCCCGTCAGCGGCACGATGAAGGTCCAGGCCGAACACGGGCTTGCTGGCGAAACCCTAGCTGAACTTAGCCGACGCGGTTTCGAAATCATTCCCGCCACGGACCCGATCGGCGGTGCGCAGGCCATTCGCATCGATTGGGCAAACGGGACCCTGCTGGGCGGTTCTGAACCGCGCAAGGACGGCTGCGCCCTCGGTCTGTAGGTTGTGGCCAGAGCGGGATCCGAGATGCCGAAGACGTTTTCATCGACATTTGACCGGCGTCGCTGGCGCCATGGTCCAGATAATTCTCGCACGCCATCGACAACGGCAGGCAGCTGGATGTAGCGACAAATCATAAGTCGCGACTTGGGCTAATCTGGTGAATTGAGCGTGGCAAAATCGATCTGACTCAGGCGAGCGGGATCGCCGATCACTTCAATGGCTCGGATTTTCTCCCCTGCCGCGTCTATCGTCAGTGCATATCGCGCACGTCCGGTCGGCGCCACAACAATCCCTGGCGCCCCGTTCAGAAGCATTGGCGTCGCGAATTGCGTACGTGCCGCGAAGGCAAGAGCCCCCCTCGCAACTGTTGTGGACCCATGTGCTTCCACCGCTCTTCCGTCAGGAGCCGCAGACGAATCAACACGGATTACGACATCCGGGTCGAGGAGGGCCACGATCGCATCAATGTTGCCGGAACGAACTGCGTTAAGAAACTCATCCACAAGCCGCCGTCGCCCGTCCAATTCAGCAGCGGAAACAGTGGGCTGACCCCGTATGCGACGACGAGCTCGGCTTGCCAGTTGCCGCGCCATGACCGGGGTGCGGCCGACGATAGGGGCAATTTCGAAGGGCACATCAAAGACGTCGTGCAGCACGAAGGCGACACGTTCGGCAGGAGCAAGCTTTTCGAGTACGACACTCAACGCAAGGCCGACCGAATCGGCAATCGCTAATTCCTTGTCGAGGTCCGCGGCGTCTCCCGAATCCGCGCCCCACGCGGAGAGCGCCTGCAGAGTCTCCGCGCGTGATTTGCGCGCCCGCAGCATGTCGAGGCAGACGCGCGCAACGACAGTAGTGAGCCAAGCGGTAAGGTTGTCGACGCTCCGGGCATCTGAGCGGCTGAGGCGCAGCCACGCTTCTTGCACTGCATCGTCGGCCTCTGTCGATGAACCGAGCAGGCGGTATGCAACCTTCCGCAGACGCGTGCGATCAGCTTCGAAGCGCTTTGCCAGCCATTGATCCGGTTCCATCTGTCACATTTTCCCATCGCTGTCCGTCACAGTGATGACGGAGGAGGCTCATCCGATGTGACAACTCCCTTTCAACGGCCTGGGGTGAGACAAAGGAGATATCATCATGGAACCGACCAACCCACTGATTCCGATCTTTGTTGCCTTGCTCGGGACTTGGTTCGGCGCAGCCGTGTTTTATGTGGTGGTCATAGCCCCCGCCGTCGTTCAAGCGGGGCCGTCCGGCGTCGGATTCCTGCAGACGCTCGCGCGACGCTACGGCACCGGCCCCTTCTATGCCGTCTTGGCCTTTCTGACGGTTGCGACCGGCATGTGGATGTACGTGGCCGGTGCCCGCGGCGTGTGGACAACGCTGAGCGTAGGCTTGGCAACACTGGCGCTGTTTCTCGGTGCATCGGCCAATCGGATCGCCGAGAGGAAGTGGGTCCACCTGGTCGGGACCATCCGGGGCTCTGCAACAGGAGACCAAGGCAGCGACGTGGCGACAGCAATCGCCAAAGCCGAAAGGGTCAACGTCGTGACAACGGTCGTGCTTGGGCTCGCGCTCCTCTGCGTGGTTCTGAGTCGAACTATGGCGTAACAACTCGCAAACGCGCGGCAATCCACATTGATCGCGGGAATTCGTATTCCCTCAACCACCGGCTATTTGTTCAAGCTCAGTCCTTCTTGAACTCGAATAGCTCGATGACGTTGCCCGATGGATCTTCGAGCAAGATGGCGCGACCGGCACCGCCGTCGCTGATGTCGCCGCGGAATCTTGCATCAGCCCGGCGCAACCGCTCAATGAGCACATCGAGTCCCTTCGTAACGATCATAAATCGGTTCCACCCGCCCGGCTTCGGATCGCCGCCCGCCTGACCACCGCTCCCCGCACCTGGGGCGCTGAGATACAGCGTCAAGTCGTCACGCAGCAGCGCGGCGAACTTGCCCGGATTGTGCATTTCGATCTTGAAATCGAGATAGTCTCGATAGAATGCGACCGCCTCATCGACGTCCGCAACGATGTATCGGACGGAAGCCATTCAACCTTCTCCTCTGTCTTGGAGCTACAACAGTCAACTTCGGCAAAGGTTTCCCTGTCGGTCGAGCTGAGTGCAGAAGCGGGCCTTCTGGATGCCAGCCGAAAAAGTCGGATGAGGTTTTTGGACAAAAAGATCAACCTCAGCAGGTCTTCGCTGACCAGACCGTCGGCATCAAACAGGGCGAGGACCATATCTGGCTGGTCAGTTTCGTGGACTATGATCTGGGATATATCGACCTGGAACAGAGAACGTTGCAGACCATCGACAACCCGTTCGGCACGAGGTTGTCACCCATGTCTCCGGTATAAACCGTAACCTATGTGTCCAGAATGGACCGGAGGTGGATGGTGCCCAGAGGCGGATTCGAACCACCGACACGCGGATTTTCAGTCCGCTGCTCTACCAACTGAGCTATCTGGGCCTGCTCCGGCGGGCGGCAATCTGCACACCGGGTTCATGAAAGCGCCGTCGGCACCCCTTGAAAGCGCGTGGGTTATAGCACGGGAATTCGGCCTGTCCAGCGCTTAGAGCATGATCCCGAAAAGTGGAATCCGGTTTTCGGAAAAAAGATTATGCTCAGACAAAAAGCATGATCCCGAAAAGTGGAATCCGGTTTTCGGAAAAAGATTATGCTCAGACAAAAAGCATGATCCCGAAAGTGGAATCCGGTTTTCGGAAAAGATCATGCTCAGACAAAAGTACGCCTCCGGCGAAGGCCGCCTTGCGCGAGCACGGCACGGTAGCGAGGCTGCGCTCTTAAGATCGTCCTTACGACCGTAGCTAGCAGCACAGCATGAGCCATGTGACATTATTGACCGGGCCGGAGCGGCGGCGTCGTTGGAGTGAAGAGGATCAGTGCCGGATACTGGCCGCGGCATTCGCGCCCGGAGCCACGGTGGCGGCGGTGGCGCGTCAGTGCGATGTCGCGACCAGCCTGATCTATAAGTGGCGCCGCACGGTGAGAGCCCGCGAGACGGGCTTTGCCGAAGTTGTCGTGGTTCCCGATAAGCTTGTCGCCGCTTCGGTGCCGGCGGCGCCGCCAGCGGTGATCGAGCTGGAGATCGCCGGCAAGGTGCGGCTGCGGATTCCGCTGACCACGCCGCCGACACTGGCGGCGGCGATGGTGAAGGCGCTGGGCGTTTCATGATCCCGGTTCCGAGCCAGGTGCGGATCTGGTTGGCGGTCGGCCGGACCGATATGCGTCGCGGGATGCAAGGGCTCGCTCTGCAGGTTCAGGAGACGTTGGGCCGGGATCCGCATGCCGGCGATCTTTATGTCTTCCTTATCTGGCATGATGGGCTCGGCATGTCGCTATATGCAAAACGGCTCGAGAAGGGCCGGTTTCTATGGCCGTCGCCGGCGGACGGCACGGTTTCCATATCGCCTTCTCAGTTGGCGTACATGCTCGACGGGATCGATTGGCGCAACCCGCGCCACACGTTCCGCCCCCAGCGCGCAGGCTGAGTTTTTCTTTGAGTTTGCGCCATTTTCCGCGAGTCAGCGGGCGCGTTTTATGATTCACTCCGGGGCATGGTTGCCACTGCCCAGGATGCTGTTCCGGACGATATCGGCGCGCTGAGAGCGGCGTTGGCCAGAGCCGAAGACGAGGCCGCGCGCGCTGCGCTGGTGGAGGCCGAACTGGCGGTCGCCAGGGCCAAGGCATCGGGTGATGCGGCGCTGATCGCACATCAGGATCTGACGATCCGGAAGCTGCAGCGGGCGCTGCATGGTCAGAGTTCTGAACGCTCAGCCCGTCTGCACGACCAGATGGAGCTCACCTTCGAGGAACTCGAGAGCACGGCGACGGAAGACGAGATCGCCGCCGAACAGGCCGCGGCCCGGACCACCGAGGTGGCGCCTTATGTGCGCAAACGACCAGCGCGCCAGCCATTTCCCGAGCATCTGCCACGCGAACGCGTGGTCGAGCCGGCGCCGAGCGCTTGCCACTGCTGTGGCGGTCATCGGCTGCGCAAGCTTGGTGAGGATATCACCGAGACGCTGGAGGTGGTGCCGCGGCAATGGAAGGTGATCCAGCACGTGCGGGAGAAGTTCACCTGCCGCGACTGCGAGACGATCAGCCAGGCTCCGGCGCCCTTCCACGCCACCCCGCGCGGCTGGGCCGGTCCTGGCCTGCTGGCGATGATCCTGTTCGAGAAGTTCGGCCAGCATCATCCGCTCAACCGCCAGGCTGAACGCTATGCCCGCGAAGGCGTGCCGCTCAGCCTGTCGACGCTCGCCGACCAGGTCGGCGCCGGCGCCGCGGCGCTGATGCCGCTGTTCAAGCGGCTCGAAGCCCATGTGCTGGCCGCTTCACGTCTGCACGGCGACGACACGACGGTTCCGGTCCTGGCCAAGGGCAAGACCGATACCGGCCGATTATGGACCTATGTGCGCGATGACCGACCGTTCGGCGGCGCCGATCCGCCGGCGGTGGTGTTCTACTATTCCCGTGATCGTCGAGGCGAACATCCCGCGGCGCATCTCGCCGGCTGGAGCGGCATTCTGCAGGCCGATGCCTATGGCGGTTATGGCGATCTCTATGCGACGGGCCGTCAGCCGGCGCCTGTTCTGGAAGCCAGCTGCTGGGCCCACAGCCGGCGCAAAGTGTTCGAGCTGGCCGATATCGAAGCGGCGGCGCGCAAGAAGGCGCGCGGCGAGAAGCCCAACCTAGTCTATCCGCTAGCGGTTGAAGCCGTGAAGCGCATCGATGCCCTGTTCGATGTCGAACGCGAGATCAACGGCCTGTCGCCAGGCCAATGCCACGCCGTGCGCCAGGAGCGGAGCCTGCCGCTGGTCACCGAGCTCGAGAGCTGGATGATCGAGACGCGCGACAAGCTCTCGCGCGGGCACGACCTGATCAAGGCGTTCAACTACATACTGCGCGCTGGTCATCCTTCACCCGGTTCCTCGACGATGGGCGGATCTGCCTATCCAACAATGCAGCCGAGCGAGCCCTGCGCGGCATCGCTCTCGGCAGAAAGTCCTGGCTGTTCTGCGGTTCCGATCGCGGCGGACAGCGCGCTGCCGTTCTCTACAGCATGATCGTCAGCGCCAAGATGAACGATATCGACCCGCAGGCCTGGCTCGCCGACGTCCTCGCCCGGATTAACGATTACCCGGAATTGAAGCTTGACGAACTGCTGCCCTGGAACTGGCGGCCGTTCGTAAATCAGACCAAGCTTGTAGCATGACCCCTACGGCGCCTTCCGATCACGTGGCACTGCGCAACACGTTTGTGCGCCCCTTTTACCTTAGTCTCCTGCATGCAAATTTCAGACGCCCCGATCGGGCTGATGGCAGCGGCATCAGACAAGCGATCGTAAATGCCGCGAACACCATTTCGGACGAACAAATCGAAAGACTTTTGATCGAGCGCGAGTGGCGGGGTCGCCTCTGTGCTGCTTGGTTTATAGGTCTCAGCAAACGTACTCGCTTCGTCAACTTGATCGGCAAGCTGCTCCTCGCAAGCGAGATGGTTTACTCCGGGCAAGGATACTGCGTAGCGTTGGGCTTAGTCGGAGGCGAGCATTGTGCCGGCCTTTTAAGATCATACCTCAATGCCTACCTACCTCTAAATGGTCGAGTTTATAACCAGAATTGGGCGATAGGAGCACTCGCTCACATCGAAGCTGTCCCCGCTCCAGAATTCCTCGATCAGGCTCTTTGGCGGCATGGTGATTACTTCATGGATCCTCAAAATGGGATCGAAGAATTTAGCAGGATAATCTCTTACCTTTACCAGAACCACATGATCCATGACGCGAGCTGACGACGCCCGAGCCGCTATCTTCACTCGGTGCGCTTAATACCTGCGGTCTTCACCGGATGCGTACAGGCAAAACGCCAGAACCTGTTCCGTCCGACAGTGCCCGGATGGAACAAGTTCTGGACATTGATTTCAGTCGGAAGCGACAGGCAGTCCGCAAGGCCGATCATCGGTCACGATCGCGGCTGCGAAACCGTCCCAAGCCTGTGGAAAACCGCAGGTGGACGGTGCTATTTCTGGTCGTCGTTCTCATCCTCGTCGTCGCGGCCCGGGATGACGTAGACCCCCTTCAGCCAGCGGTTGAGGTCGATGTCCTTGCAGCGCGTCGAGCAGAACGGATAGGTTTCGCGCGCCGATGGTTTGCCGCATTCCGGGCAGGGCCGCTTGGGACGCAGCGGCGTGACCTTGTCGTCCGAGCTCATATCCGTGCACCCGACAGCCAGTTGGCGTGCACCTTGAAGCCTTCGCCGCTGAGCAGCGCCACCGTCTCGTAGAGAGGCAGGCCGACGACGTTCGTGTAGGAGCCGACAAGCTTGATGACGAAGGCGCCGGCAAGCCCCTGGACGCCATAGCCGCCGGCCTTGCCGCGCCATTCTCCGGATGCGATGTAGGCCTCGATCTCCTCGCGCGGCAGCCGCTTGAAACGCACCCTGGTCTCGACCAGCCGCAAGCGCTGCTTGCCGCCCGGCGTGATCAGGCAGATGCCGGAATAGACGCGGTGCGAACGGCCGGACAAAAGCCCGAGGCAGTTGGCGGCGTCGTCGAACGTCTCGGCCTTGGGCAGGATGCGCCGCCCGACGGCGACCACGGTGTCGGCGGCCAGCACGAATGTCGGCACGTAGTCGGTCTCGGTCTTCAGCGAGGCCAGCGCCTTCTCGGCCTTCTGCGTCGCCAACCGCTTGGCCAGCGAGCGCGGATGCTCGGCACGCAGCGGCGTCTCGTCGACATCAGCCGGCAACACACGGTCCGGCTCGATGCCGGCCTGCTGCAGCAGCTCTATCCGGCGTGGCGAACCCGAGGCAAGCACGAGCTTCTGCAAAATGCCCATCGCGATCCCGGCCGGGTCCTTGAACTTACTTGAAGCGGTAGGTGATGCGGCCCTTGGTCAGGTCGTAGGGCGTCATCTCGACCAGGACCTTGTCGCCGGTCAGAACGCGGATGCGGTTCTTGCGCATGCGGCCGGCCGTATGGGCGATGATTTCATGTTCGTTTTCGAGCTTGACCCTGAACATGGCGTTGGGCAGCAGTTCTGTCACGACACCCGGAAACTCGAGGACTTCTTCCTTCGGCATTCGATACCTTTGCTTGGATGGATACTTCCAGCGCCCCGGCCGGAAAGTTGCGCGGAACCTATATGATAAACGTCCGCTTGTGAACATGCTTAATCCGCAGCGTTTTCAGCCCCGTTGCCGAGAAAACGGCGGCCGATCCGCGCCTTCAGCCGCTCGCGCACGTCGCGATAGGCAGCCATGATCTGCTCGCGCGTGCCGCTGACGCCGGTCGGGTCGGGCATCGGCCAATATTCGACTTCGACGGCCAGCGAACGGGTGAGCTCGAGCGCGGTGTGGTGGGCTTCCGGCGCCAGCGTCACGATCAGGTCGAAATAATCGTCCTCAAGGTCGTCCATCGTTCTCGGGTGCCGTTCGCCCAGTGAAAGGCCCTCTTCGGCCAGCACGGCATCGACGAACGGATCGCGTTCCCCGCCGCGCACCCCGGCCGAGGCAACGAAGGTGGTGGGCGGGAGCACCTTGCGTGCCAGCAATTCGGCCATCGGCGAGCGCACTGCGTTCATGCCGCAGACAAACAGGATCGAGCGGGGCAGGATCGGGCGGGGCAGCGGGGCGGCCAGTTCAGCCTCGCCAGTGCAGCACGCAAACCAGCGTGAACAGCCGGCGCGCCGTGTCGAAGTCAATCTCGATCTTGCCGGCAAGCCGGTCCATCAGCGTTTGCGAGCCTTCATTGTGCAGGCCGCGCCGGCCCATGTCGATCGCCTCGATATGGCTGGGCGTCGCGGTTCGGATGGCATCATAATAGCTTTCGCAGATCATGTAGTAATCCTTGACGATGCGCCTGAGCGGCGTCAGCGACAGGATGTGGGTGACCACGGCTGCGCCGTCCTCGCGCGTCACGGCGAAAACCAGCCGGGATTGGGCCAGCGACAGTTTTAGTCGGTACGGCCCGGCGCCATCGTCATTGACCGGTTGAAAACGGTTCTCCTCGATCAGGTCGAAGATCGCCACCGCCCGCTCATGCTCGACATCGGGCGTCGAGCGGCCGATCGTCTCGTCGAGCTCGACATCGATCAGCCTGGCGCGGGTTTGGTCGTAGTCGGACATGTCTACATGTTCAGCCGGATGCCGACGGAGCGTCCATGCGCATCGAGGCCTTCCGCCTTGGCGAGCGTAATCGCCGCCGGCGCCAGCGCCCGCAACTGCTCCGGCCCGAGCTTCAGGACCGAAGTGCGCTTGACGAAATCGAGCACCGAAAGTCCGGACGAGAAGCGCGCCGAGCGCGCTGTCGGCAGCACGTGGTTGGAGCCGGCGACATAGTCGCCGATGGCCTCCGGCGTATGGCGGCCGAGAAACACCGCACCGGCATTGCGCATTCGCGCCAGGAAAGCTTCGGGGTCGTCGATGGCAAGCTCGACATGTTCGGCGGCGATGCGGTCGACCAGCGGCAGTGCCGCCTCGATCGTCGGCACCAGGATCACGGCGCCGAAATCGCGCCAGCTCGCCGCCGCCGTTTCTCCGCGCGGCAGGTTCTGCAACTGCCGCTCCACCGCCTGTTCGACCGCCTCGCCAAAGGCAGAATCGTCGGTGATCAGGATCGACTGCGACGATACGTCGTGCTCGGCCTGGGCGAGCAGGTCGGCAGCGATCCAGTCCGGATCGTTGCTGCCGTCCGCCACAACCAGCACTTCCGAAGGCCCGGCGATCATGTCGATGCCGACCGTTCCGAACACCTGGCGCTTGGCCGCCGCGACATAGGCATTGCCGGGGCCGACGATCTTGGCGACAGGCTTTATCGTTTCGGTGCCAAAGGCAAGGGCGGCGATCGCCTGGGCGCCACCGACGCGGTAGATTTCGGAGACGCCGGCAAGGTCGGCCGCCACCAGCACCAGCGGCGGCACGTCGCCGCCGGAGGCCGGCACCACCATGGCGATGCGCTCGACGCCGGCGACCTTGGCCGGCACCGCGTTCATCAGCACCGAGCTCGGATAGCTCGCCGTGCCGCCCGGCACATAGAGCCCCACGGCCTCGATCGCCGTCCAGCGCGAGCCGAGCTCGACGCCGGCGGCATCGGTGTAGCGGTCGTCCTGCGGCAGCTGGCGCTGGTGATGGGCGCGGATGCGCTCGCGGGCGAATTTCAGCGCCTCGACCGTTTGCGGATCGGCTGCATCGTAAGCCTGGGCAATGTCGTCCCTGGAGACGGCGATGCCGAGCTCGGCCAGGTCGCCGCCGCCGAATTTCTGCGTGTACTCGACCAGCGCGGCGTCGCCCTCGGCGCGCACCTTGGCGATGATCTCGCGCACCACGGCGTCGACATCGGCCGAGACCTCCCGCTTGGTCAGCAGGAACGCGGCAAAGCGCTGCTCGAAATCGGCGTCGGACTGGCGAAGCGTGATGGCCATCGGCTCAAACCCTGTGGGCCGGGCGCGACGTCGCTTCCCAGGCGCCGCCGACATCGGCAAGCCGCGCCTCGATGCATTCGACATCGAGCATGATCGCGCCGCCGCCCGAAAAGATCAGCTCGACGATGCCGGCCGGCTTGTCGAGCGCGAGAAAGCTGATCGCCAGCAGCGACAGCACTTCGTCGGGTTTGTCGCGGGCAATGCCGCTGGTCTTGGCGCCGAGCACCCGGTCGAAATGGAGCACAGCCTGCCGCCGCTCGTTGTGCTGGCGAAAGAAGCCGGATTTGGCCTCCCAGACGAAGCGATTCATGGTCAGCACGAAGCGCTTTACCGAAGGCAGGTATTCGAGATCGCTGACCTTCATGACGGCATCCTGGACATGCGCCGAGATGATGCTCAGATCCTGATCGTCGAGCGCGACAAGCTTGAGGGCCATGCGGATTTCACACCTGAAGGTTGGACTATTCAGCCTTCTGTTAGGCGGTCTTTCCGGTCCGTGCAACCGCGCCACAAGCCCTGCGGAAAGGCTCTAGCCCGAAATGCGCTCGATCTCCGCGCCGCAGCCGGACAGCTTTTCCTCCAGCCGCTCGAAGCCGCGGTCGAGATGGTAGACGCGGTTGACCGTGGTTTCGCCTTCGGCGGCGAGGCCGGCGATGACCAGCGACACCGAGGCGCGAAGATCGGTCGCCATGACCGGCGCGCCCTTCAGCTTCGCCACCCCGTCAACGATCGCGGTCTGGCCGGACAGCGTGATGTGGGCGCCGAGCCGGGCGAGTTCCTGGACGTGCATGAAGCGGTTTTCGAAGATCGTCTCGGTGATGCGCGACTTGCCCTTGGCCATCGTCATCAGGCCCATGAACTGCGCCTGCAGATCGGTCGGGAAAGCCGGGAAGGGCGCCGTCGTCACGTCAACCGGTGAAATGCCGGCGCCGTTGCGCCTGACGCGGATGCCGGAATTGGTCTGCGTGATCTCGGCGCCGGTCTGCGAAATGATGTCCAGCACCGTCTGCAACAGGTCGGGCCGCGCGCCTTCCAGCACGACGTCGCCGCCGGTCATCGCCACCGCCATCGCATAGGTGCCGGTCTCGATACGGTCGGGGATCACCCTGACGCGGGCGCCCGACAGCGCCTCGACGCCGTCGATGGTGATGGTCGCCGTGCCGGCGCCGGAGATCTTCGCGCCCATGGCGTTGAGGCATTCGGCGAGGTTGACGATCTCCGGCTCGCGTGCGGCGTTTTCGAGCACCGTCTCGCCCTTGGCCAGCGAGGCCGCCATCATCAGCACATGGGTGGCGCCGACCGAGACTTTCGGGAACACATAACGGTTGCCGACAAGCCGGCCGTTCCTGGTTTTGGCGATCACGTAGCCGGTGTCGACGTCGATATCGGCGCCCAGCGCCTGCAGGCCTTCGAGGAAGAGGTCGACTGGGCGCGTGCCGATCGCGCAGCCGCCGGGCAGCGACACTTTGGCTTCGCCCATGCGGGCCAGCAGCGGCCCGATCACCCAGAACGACGCGCGCATCTTCGACACCAGCTCGTAAGGCGCCGTCGTGTCGACAATGTTGCGGGCGGAGAAAGTGATAGTGCGCGAATAGCCTTCCTGCTGCTTTTCGCGGCGGCCATTGACCGAGTAGTCGACGCCGTGATTGCCGAGGATGCGGATGAGCTGTTCGACATCGGCCAGATGCGGCACGTTTTCCAGCGTCAGCGTGTCGTCGGTCAAAAGCGCGGCGATCATCAGCGGCAGCGCGGCGTTTTTCGCGCCCGAGATCGGGATGCTTCCGGCAAGCTTGTTGCCGCCGACAATTCTGATGCGATCCATGAAGAGCGTCCCCTCGGCTAAAAGGCCGGTTTAAATCGGTTGAGTCTGTTGCCGCCCATCTAGACCATTGGCCGGCTTGGTTCAAGAAACAGGCTATTCCCCACTTTGGCCCACGCTGATTTGGCTAAAATACCGGCGACCAACATAGCCGATTCGCGTTAATCTTTTTTCATCGCGGCCTGCAGCCCGTCCGGCCGCTGGTCGGCGTCGCCGGTCCTTCGTGAGCGCAATTGCGCCTTGCGCTTCTGCAGATTGGCGCGCAACTGCTCGGCCAGGCGGTCCTTGCGGCCAGTTCCTGCCTTTTTCGCGGAACCATCCTTCTTCGGTGGCTTGTTCGGAGAAACTGCCTTGTCGTTCATCGTTCCGTCCCCGGCCCGGCGACCCGCCGGTACGGATCAAGGGATAGCCAACATTGTGGCACGGCCATGTCCGCAACGATCGCCTGGTGCGGCCTTTCAACCCGGCCCCGTTTGTGCCCCTTGTCTTGGCCTTGCGCTTGCCGGTTCGATATGGCAGAAGCCCCGCCATCGGCGGCTGCGGTAGCTCAGTGGTAGAGCACTCCCTTGGTAAGGGAGAGGTCGAGAGTTCAATCCTCTCTCGCAGCACCAGATCACCTACCCAGCACACGTCAGGCCAACGGCGAAGGTGGGTCTTTGTCAGCAGGGAGGCGCCGTTCCTGGGCGACACGCGGCTGACCCGACCGACTTTGTTGCCACCGACAGAGCCCCGGAACATAATACCCGCAGCGCACCCTATGGAGTTACGCCCAGGGCGCGCAGTGCCTTGCTTGCCGCGACATATTCGATGAAATCGCGGGGGCAGTCGCGGACGGCTAGCCGGTAAAGTCGCAAGGCCTTGTCGGGATGGCCCTTGAGTTGGTGGAACTCCGCGGCATAAAAATCGGCCTCACACACATTTCCCCGGTTCCTGCTCGGGACCGGGTCGTCTGCTTCGGCGAGTGCCGATTCGGGCGTCTGCTCCCCAAGGAACATGCGAACGAGCGGGGCAGGCCATTTGGTCATGTCCAACTTACTGGTAGCCTCACGCAAATTGCTAACGCCGCTATTGCGCTGCTCCGCCAGATCCGCCCAAATCGCATAATAGGCATTGTCGGGTGCTAGTGCTGCCGCCGTGGCAAGATCGGCTTGCGCTTTCGCCGGATCTCGGCCGTAGAAATAGTAAATTCCCCTGCTTCCATACGGGTTGACATAGGTCGGATCGAGTGTGATCGCCTGGCTATAATCGGCGACGGCGCGCTCTGCATCACCCTTTGCGCCCCATGAAATGGCCCGGTTATTGTAAGCGCAGGGGTGTTGGGGATTGAGGCTGATCGTCTCGTCGAAATCGGCGATGGCGCGGTCGAATTCGCCCATCCTGTTGAAAACGAAGCCGCGGTTGTTGTAGGCCTCCAGATATTTCGGATCGAGCTCGATGGCGTGGCTGTAGTCGGCGATGGCGCGAGTGTCGTGGCCCTTGTGAGCCCAAGCGAGACCGCGGTTATAGATGGCCATGGCTTTTTCCGGATCGAGCTCGATCGCCCGGCGAAGTCGCTGATGGCGCTGTCGTTCTCGCCCTTATCGAGCCAAAGAAGTCCGCGCTCGTTGTAGGCATCGGTGTCGTTCGGATCGAGGGCGATGGCGTTGTCGTAGTCCACCATGGCCAGGTCATTGTCGCCGCTGTCAGCCCAGGCGATCGCCCGGTTGTGGTAAGCGTTGGCGCGACTCTTCGGGCTTCGCGCCCCGTCCTCGATGATCCGCGTGCAGGCGGCGATCCGCTGTGAGCCTGCAGCGGCGCCTCCGCAATCGTCAGTATCCTCAGCCAAGGTAGGGGCAGCGAGCGCAAGCAGCACAACAAGACCGACCAGCACCCGCTGTGCCGCTTGAATTGACCGTTCGATTGGCCGCCCATCAAACATCATGCCAGCAGATTTCGGATCACAATTGCGGGTTGTTGGTCTCCTGCCAATCTGATCAAACAAATCCTGGTTCTGCGCAAGGCATCGCCGCAAAGAAAATGGGTTGATAAATATTGGATTGAGCTGATCGCGAGATGTGGGCTTGCTCGCGCTCGAGTCCGCGCTCCAAAGGAGGCTAGGTCGTAAACTCATAAATGCGGAATGACCAAGATGGGTGAAATGGGAGCTGTCCTTAAAGGTTGCGGAGGTTCAGCCGGGGATAGGGGTGCGGAAGCCGTGAGTGTCGCAAAGCTTTTTGGCCCTGCCATCGACTTTGGAGTCACTATCAATTTCTTCGACTTCGACAGCCCCATCCGTCTTATGCGCAAAGAAGAGAATGGAGGTCGACATGCTGCCACCATCCGTAAGCCCACAAAGGTAGACAACCCCACTTTCTCCCATGCGAGCCATCGCGATCCACACTGTTGGTTCCGTCGAGATGGCAAGGTGCTTCCGGATTGCAAGCTTCAAGGGAGCTACATCGCTAAGCGTGGTGTCGTGGGGAAAGGTTTTCTCGGTGGCGTCTTGAGCTAATGCCGAACTAGTCCACGCTCCGACGACAATCCATGCAAGAAGAATCAAACCTCGTGTCATCCGAACTTCACCAGTGCAGGTTGCCTTTTGTGATTAGGATGTTTGCGAAGGGAAGGTATACAAGTCGGAAAGCGTCCGCAATGCGTCGGTGAGACCACATGGCACGCGATGCTCCCAGTGAAACTCTGGCAAGAAATAGATCGCTTAGGGCACTTAGCTAGGCCTCGATACCCTGCTTACTGTCGTCTACGTGCGGAGTCAGTTCTGGTGGGGTATCAAAATGAAAGACCGTAACTCGGCGATCCTGCATCGGCTCAGTTCCATCGCAAAGAAACAGGCACTGAGCACCACGAAACGGCGCCGGACCACAGGTGGACTGCTCATCGGGTTCGTGGCTGTGTTTCCTCTCGCAGCACCATCGAATTCAGCATGCACCTGTTAGCGTCAACTGGTCGCTAGTATCCTGGGCAGACTCCCGCATCATTCGAACCACACTGAAGCGATCGATGACAATCGCACCCTGGTGCGCTTCTCGTGTTTGGGCCGTACTTCACCAGACGACCGTGAATGCCGAGGAGGAGTTGTCTTTGCCATTGGCTTAGGTGACCGCGACCCAGCGCAATCTCGATGCGGGGTCTGAGGCCAGGGACCCTGGCGAGGCTGAGGCGACCAAGGCCAAGGCCGTTGTGGAGGCCAAGCAGCTCACGGCCTCCATTGGGCCGCTGAAGGGGCCGGTTGGAACCCCAGTCAGATCGCGGCAACGCTCGCTGGCCTGGGAGTGGCGACGCCCCCGAGCGGGAAGTGGACGGCTATGGGTCAGGCGAACCCAATCCGATGGCGTTGGGGCCAAAACCCAACACCCTGAAGGACCCGAGTTCGACCCCAGGGCAGACATTCTCAGCTTGTTGACCGATTGTCTGCAACAGAGCGGAAGTACCACCCTGGGAAATGTCGCCTCAGTCGAGGCTGGCCGGCGACGAAAACGGCTGATTGGCGTCGACCACGAAGATCGCCAGCTCATCGAGATTGGTTGTGCCGGCGCTGAACACCTCCATCGGCGTGTTGGCCCCGTGTCCGATCATGGCCGTACCAGCTTCAGCATAGGTCACTCCGTGGGGCGTTCTCTGGCCGAGCTTGCCGGTCAGCACATAGAAGGCCTCCGGTCCCGGATGCGTATGGATCTTCGTCTTGACGCCGGGCGCTCCACCGGCGCGGTTGACGCGCAGCAAGTACTCGCTTGCCCTGATCGGAGGGACCGGTCCGATCTCGACGACCTTGGTTCCGCCGGTCGTAGGGCCATCCTTCGGTCCAAGCGTGAACAGCCAGACCTTGCCTGCGACCTCCGCCGCAAGCGAGGTCGGGCCCGCAGCGCTTTGGGCCTGCGCCAGCGTTGGGAAATTTTCCAGCCGCCAGTACAACGGTCCGGAGGGCAGTTCCTTCACCTTTTTCTCAACCACCGGCTCGACGGCGAATTTGCTGTCTGCGGGCATTGCGGCTGACGTTATCAGCCCGAAAGCACACACCGAGAATATAAGCAGGCCAATACGGCGGGCGCTGAGGGAATGCGGCTTCATGGTTGGTCCTCCCTTTCATGGTCGCCCCCTCGACCCAATATTAGCTATAGCATATGTACCGCCTTACAGCACTGACCAAGTTTCGGGTCACCCTAGAGCGCCTGCCGCCAAAGAAGACTGTTCATGATGCCAAACCGTCTAGGGAGAGTTTTCAAATAGTTTTCAAATATTGGAACTCGGTCGTCGCGGTGGCACTGGCTGCGATGGCGATTGTCAGGGGCGGAAGGCGTGGCTCCTCCGCGTCGTCAAATGGGTAGCCGACGGCCCCTTTAGGGTTCGAAGCAGTCTTTACCCCAGCCTACTGTGTCTGACGTGAGCCCAACGGTCCAGCCGTCCGAAATCGGCCCGCGCATGGCGGCCAGCGCCGTTCGGGCGGGCGTCCGAAAATGCCTGAATGCCAAGCATCTCGCCATGATAGAAAATGCCAAGGTCGAGCCACAGCTCGCGCTCGCACGCGCCATGATGCGCGTGGGGAAGCGTTCTGGTCTGCCCCCGCTGCAGGCGGCTTGACAAAGCCTGCAGCCGGGAACAATCGCTCAATGACTCGCGTTTCTTGCGAAGACCCGCTTCTTTTGCACGGGCAGCGGCCTCGAAGGCTCGCAAATGTCGCGCCGGCGTTTCAATCGCACCCGCCTCAGCCCTCACGATTTGGCTATTTGTGAACGCGTGTTCGATCAGGTTTGCGCAGATGAGCACATTGACCCTCCAAGCATGGCTGCCGAAGCCTTAGCGGTGATGATTGTCGCAATCTTCCGAAACGTGACTACCAATGAGCGCGAACTGCTGGAGGAAGTTAGGTCTCTTCGTGGCTCAAAAGGCACAGAGAAGGCGCACTAGCTTCGCAACGTTCTGGGGCGAATTGGCCTAGTCCCGCTTTGGCACAGCCATTTGGTATCTGAATTGCTCATTGAGAATCGCCAGAGTGTAGCCACCGAGCTTGCGAAGGGGATGGAAATGGGCTTAGCCGAAGACTTATCAGATGTCGCGCTCACATTCGAATGTCCGGATTGCTTGCATCCGGCGGTAAGAAAGGGCTCTGCACTAAGAACAATCGCGCACTTCAAATGCGACGGGTGCAACGCAAAGGTGCGGATCACCTATCCGCAGAAGCTAGCGATCTTCGAAAAGCACAGGCTATTGGCCGCAGGCGACCGCCGCCAGCAAGGCCAGGAACACTACGGTGCCCGCAACAACATCGATCGGGCCGCCGATGCGGCCGAAATGGCTTCGCGACCGCTGCCGCGCGCGGCGACGCGTGCTTAAGCCTTCCTCATCCGCGCGACCTTTACGCATGTTGACCACAGCAATGCCGTCCATCGGAATAATTCGGACGAAGGGTGCGTTAGTTCATTAGATGATGCTAAAAATACGGCGACGTGTCCGAATGTCACTTCATGAAGCCCGCCAGACAGGCTGCGGCTTGCTCTGGCCTAACCTCGAAGGGAACCAGGGATGAAAATTTCGACCTCTTTGACAAGACGAAGTGTTGTCGCCGGGCTGGCGCTGGCCGCCGCATCGACGTCGGTATTGCCTGCCGACAACGCACTCGCCCAGGCTAAGAAAACCACATCGGGGAAGACTCTATATGAGCGCCTGGGTGGTGTGTTCGCCATCGCGGCGGTGATCGATCATTTCAGCGACGCCGTCGTGATGAACCCGATTGTCGGCAAGAAGTCCAAGAACCCACAATTGCGCAAATGGCACACCAAGAACCTTGAAAGGTTGCCCGGCCTCAAGTTCATGCGGACGCTGTGGGTCTGCGACGTTTCTGGCGGGCCCTTCAAGTTCGTCGCCACCAAGCCCGGCACGACGCCGCTCGGCCTCGAGGAGGCACATCGCGACCTGCGGATTTCCCCCGCGGAATTCGATGAGGTCGCAGCGGAACTCGGGCGGACCTTGGATCATTTCAAAATTCCGAAGCCTGAGAAAACCGAAGTCCTGGAAGCTTTCGCCGCTCACAAGGACGAGGTCACCGCCGGCTACGTCAAGCCGGGCTGAAGCGCTTATATCGCGCGGGCATTCGTTCTGAGCATGGGGCGCGGCGCCGTGGCTATGCGGCGCAGCCGCACCGCGCAATTTTCCGATGGTTCCTACTCCGAACCCGCCCGAGCTGTCTCCACTCTGAGCGACCCTTCCGGCAACGGGCGCAGGAGTTCAGCCTCGGACCTCGTCAAGTGGATCCAGGCCGCCCAGTCCGATGGCCGCAGCACAACCACTTGCCGGTTGTGATATGGCGCCACGTCCGGCCCCGGCTCGCTCGTCAGCATCGTGAACGTCGGCGGCTTGTTGCCGATACCCTCGCGCCACAACCCGGCAATCGCCATGAACGAATGGCCATTCAGCGTGAACCTGTGCTTGGTTTTTGGATATTTCGTTCCCGTGAATTCGAAGAATGCCGACGCCGGAACGAGACAGCGCTTGCTGTTGCCGAACTGCCGGCCCTCCGAGCGAAAGTTGAATACAGGTCCGCCTTTTGGCCCGGCCGGGGGAAAGCCGAACGTCATCGACGCCAGTTCGATTGCGTCGCCGGCGGCGCGCATTACAGGCGCGGGGTCGTTGATGTGGATGTCATCCGCCTGCGGCAGATCCAGTTCGGTTTGATGGCTGGGGATTTTGAGCGCCAGCGATTCCATCATCCTGCAGTATTCGGCCCAGGCGATGTGCTGCTCGTAGTCGTTGCACATGGAAAGGCTCCGGACGCTCGACCGAGATCAGTTCAATCCATAGCGTCTGGTTGGCGCTGATTGCCGGCGGATTTGATATAAGCCTATTTGGGCCGGCGTGCGGCAGCGATGGTCTGCAACAGATTGATGCTGTTCACGTCGGGTTGACTGGATGCGGCGACCGCAAGTGCGGCGGCCTCGGCTATTTTCGCGACGTCGTCGCTGCTGATCGTTCCGCGCTTTTCCAGCAGGTTTACAAGCTCGACAACGAGAAGAAAGGCGTTCACACCATATCGTTCGGCTTTGAGCTCGAACTCGCCTCGGGCCAATTTCTCCCTGTCTCCTTCAGCCCGTTTGTCCACGTCGGCGTCCTCTCCTATGGCTACAAGCTATTAACGCTTAGCACGAATGGTTTAATCCTTCGAACTGGCCACAACCTTCGCCAATTGCCGGGCATAGTGTCGCCGGTGGCAAGGGCATGGGTTCGGTTCAGCCAAGGATGAGACCAGCCAACAGAACGGTAAGAATAAAGGACAACTCGACGGTAAGTAGCCCGCATGCTTCCAAAGTGTTGGTTTGCCAAGCTTTCGTCGGGCGCCTCCGGTTTGAATTCCTGTTTCGCGAACCAACTTCATCGGGCACCAGATCGGACGCGGCGCCGGCTTGAATTTGGCAAAGCGCTCCTCTTCATCGGCCCGGAAGGCATCTCCGCGAAACTCCGGAGCACCGTATGCGCGGCGCCGGCCTGCCTTTCATCGACCCGGGCCATCACCAGTATGACACCCTCAGCGATCCTCGGCTTGCGCGGCTTCTGGGCGAAATTGGCGAAAGTTCCGAGAAGCACGCCGGCAAAGCCGCCCCACGCCGCACCGACCAGAGCCATGCCGGTCATCCCCGCAGGATCGACGTCTTGAGCTCCAAAAGCGCTGAAACCGGCCAACAGACCAGCCGTGGCGCCAAGTGCGGCACCGGCGACGGCGCTCCGCCAGACAGCGCTCATCTCATCGTCGTAATATCCAGCAACGCTGATCGGTTCATCGTTGTCGTTGTAAGATCCGACGACGCTGATCTGGCGGCGGCGAATCCCGGCAGCCTGAAGCGCGGCAACGGCACGTGCTGCCTGGGCATGGGAATTGAACAGTCTGCTGATTGTTTGCATTTACGCCCAGGCCCGACGCTCGTTAGCAGCGTCGGGCCTCTCCTCCCTGGCTTTGAACTCTTCCGCCCGGACGCATCTTCGTCGCGCCAAAGCTCACCACAACGTGAGCCAGCCGGCTACGTTCCTCAGCCGAGGCTTCGGTCCAACCCCAGAGTGTCTTGCTTGGGACCTAAGTCTGACCAGCTTGGGCGTGCTGAGGCCATGCCGCGCGGGGACGGTCGCCGGCTCGAAGAGAGGGTTCAGATGCTATCGCAGACCCAAAAAACTCAAAATGGCTATTATGATCACGATCGCGCCGACCAGCCAGATAATGTTGTTCATGATTGCACTCCTTCGCCTCCGGGCGGGGCGCACGCCGGGGCGAAGCCCGCCACGCAAGTAGAACATTAGATACGGCTAAAGGTTCCTCGCGGGGCCTCGCTGTCGAAAGAGCCCACCGCACCAGTCGGCACGGCGGGCGAGGCAGAGTTTCACCCCGGTGGGGGCAGAAGACGGCGTTGCGTCCAAGGCTCAGCTGATGCTTCTGGACCAGTCATCAACCTGGCGCTCCGCCTCTTCCTTGGCGATGCCATATCGCTCCTGGATACGCCCCAAGAGCTGGTCCCGGTTGCCCTCGATCCGATCAAGATCATCGTCGGTTAAGTCACCCCACTGCTCTTTCGCCTTGCCTTTGAACTGCGTCCATTTTCCCTTGATTTGATCCCAGTTCATATGTTCCTCCTTGCTTCCTGGGCCCGCACTGAAGCGGAGCGCGGACCGATCGGCATTTCAATGTCGGTGACGAATGAAGATTAGCGGCCGCTAAAAGTTCCGGTGCCGGCGCAAAAAGCCCGCCGTGCCCGTGCCGGACTGCGAGGTGATGTTGATGATGCCTGGAGCTTGATGCTCCTTGCAGCGCCACCCTATCCCGTTGAAGTCGCTGAGCTTCTTCCTGGTTGGCTTTGGCTGGCAAGTCTCGACAGGCTGCCCAGCAGCATCGTTCTGTCCTTGCCGATCATCAGCACGCCGCTGTCGGGCGCCAACAGTGCCGAGAACGGCAGCATCGCCGCGCCGATCGGCGAAGCCTCGGGGCCGAATTGTCCCGATACGATTTCCGGCGCCACGATGCCGATGGCGCTGATCCTGTTGAACTGGGTCTGCACCTTTGCCAGCAGCTCGAGATGGATCGGCCGCGGCAGGATGCTGTCGAGAACGATCGCCTCGATGTCGATGACCGAGGTGATGGCGATGATCGCCTCGATCAGCGCATTGGCGCAATCGTCGATCCATTCGGACAGCGGCTCGCGCGCCCCCGGCGGCAAGGGGTCGAGTTCGCGCACGCGATTGATTTCGATGCCGCGCGATTTGAGATGATTGACCAGCACATAGATCGAAGCGCGATGCAGCAGGCTCTGGTAGCGCGCCGGCTTGGCCGCCACCGAATCGAGGCTTGAAGGCGAGACCGGCAAAGGACCGAGCGCGGCGCTGTTGCCGTGCGGCCCGGTGTGGACCTTGCCGCCTTGCACCAGTCCGCCGCCGACAAAGGTGTCGATCGAGATATGCATGAAGTCGCGGAACCGTGCGCCGGTCCCCTGGATGAGCTCTGCGAGTGCAGCCGATGACGCGTCGTTTTCCACGAAGACCGGGGTCTTCGGCTTTGTGGCGAAGAAAGTCGTCAGATCGATTGCTTCCCAGCGGCTGCCAAGGTCGTCGGGAAAGCCGAGCTCCTCGCTCCAGCCGCCGAGGAAATAGGGCGAGGCGATGCCGACGCCGACGATGCTGGCATCGCCAAGCCCCTCGATCAACTTGTCGAAATTGGCCAGCGACATGTTGCCGGCCTTAAGCACCATGTTGGGATCCGGAAAGCGATATTCGTGCGACTCGCGCGAGCGGACCTCGCCGGCGAAGTCGACGAGCACGGCTTCCAGCGCGCGCCGGCCGATCTTGATCCCGACGCTGTAGATGCGCTCCGGTGCAAGTCGGTAGAGAGTGGACGGCGATCCGCGTTGTCCGAACCTTTTTCCCACTTGCTTTACAAATCCTGACGATTCCAGCCCGTCGACAATAGTGGCGACCGCGGCCGGCGTCAGATTTGCGGCGCGCGCCAGATCTGACTTGGATGCCTCCTTCAGGCGGCGGATGGCATCAAGCACGAAGCGCTCGTTATAATGCCGTACCTTGACCGAATTGCTGCCTTTTCCGGACAAAACCGGCGCCTCCCCATTCATTCCCGCAGAGTCACTCCAGTCGTCGGCAGCTTTAGGGCTGCCGCGGGAGAGAGCACTCCAATCGGACCCGTGCGCGACGCGACAGTGCCTTTCGAGGCCATGGAAGTCAATTTTCCAGTTGCGACATTCAGTCATTTAATATAGCAAATTGAAAAAACAGGACCAGGGAGGAAAGGTGCTGCACTTGGGCGCATTAGGCGAAGCCGACGCCATGGTGAAGAGCGACACGGCTGTCCCCGTTGCCCTGGTTCATGCCACAAAAGCCTTCGGCGGCACGATTGCCCTCAAGGACGCGTCCTTCGAATTGCGCTCAGGCGAGGTGCTGGCTCTGCTTGGCGAAAACGGCGCCGGCAAGAGCACCTGCGTAAAGCTGCTGGCCGGCGTGTATCTCCCGACCGGCGGCCATGTCGAAGTCGATGGCAAGCCTGTGGTCTTCCATTCACCGCACGACGCCCAGGCTGCCGGCATCTCGGTCATGCACCAGCACCCCGGTCTTTTCCCTGATCTTTCGGTGGCGGAGAACATCTATCTCGGCCATATGCCGCGCGACCGCTTCGGCGGCATCGACAACGCCGCCATGCTTACGGGCGCCCGCAGGGTGCTGTCGACAGTCGGCCTCGACGTGCCGGCCGAAACCCGGCTCGGAACGTTGCGCACCTCCGAACAGCAGCTGGTCGAGATCGCCCGTGCCCTGTCGCTCGACGCACGGGTGCTGATCATGGACGAGCCGACGGCCGCCCTGTCGCAACGCGAAGTCGAGCGGCTGTTCACTGTCGTCGCCGACCTGCGGCGGCACGGCGTGGCGATGATGTTCGTCGGCCACCGCATGGACGAGATCTTCCGCATCGCCGACCGCATCGCGGTGCTGCGCGACGGACGTCTCATTGGCGTCAAGCCGAAGGCCGAGCTTGGCCGCGCCGCCGCCATCGGCATGATGGTCGGCCGCGAGGTGACCGACCTCTATCCGCAACGAAGCCACGCCACCGGCGCACTGGTGCTGGAGGCGAGGGGGCTTTCGCACGCCGGTGGCTTTTCCAATATCGACCTCAAGCTCCATGCCGGCGAGGTGCTCGGGTTCGGCGGCCTGGTCGGCAGCGGTCGGACCGAGATCGCGCGCGTGCTGTTCGGCATCGACCAGCCCGATGCCGGCGAAATCCTGATCGACGGCGAAGCTGTGCGCCTCGCCTCGGCACGCGACGCCATGGATGCGCGCATCGCCTATGTCTCGGAAGACCGCATGGGCCAGAGCCTGGTGATGGATTTTTCCATCCTCGACAATGCGGTGCTGCCCGTCCTCGACAAGGCAGCCCGCTCCGGCTTCTACGGCACGAACCGCGCGATCGATCTGGTTTCGGGTTGGCTGAAACGCATGAAGCTTCGTTTTTCCGGCTACGCGCAGCCGGTGAAGGAACTGTCCGGCGGCAACCAGCAGAAGGTCGTGTTGGCCAAATGGCTGCGCACCGAACCGCGCGTCCTCATCCTCGACGAGCCGACGCAAGGCATCGATGTCGGCACCAAGGCGGAAGTGCATGCGATGATCGCCGACCTTGCCGCGCAGGGCATGGCCATCATCCTGATCTCCTCCGAAATGCCCGAACTCATCGGCATGTGCGACCGCATTATCGTCCTGCGCGAAGGCCATCGGACGGCCGAATTTGCCAGGGGCGAAGCCACCCAGGAAAAGGTGCTGGAAGCAGCGACGAAAGCCGGCGAAAGCGCCGATGCGGCGGCACAGGCCGCTGGCGAGGAGAAGAGAAAAGGGGCGCTCGACATACTGAAGCGGCGGGAGTTCGGGCTGCTCGCCGCGATGCTGGCGGTCGCGATCCCGGTCACCATCATCAACCCGCGCATGGTGAGCGCGGCAAACCTGACCGCCGTGTCGATGGATGCCGCGCTGCTCGTGGTTGCAGCACTCGCGCAGATGCTGGTGCTGATTACCCGCAACATCGACCTTTCGATCGCCGCGGTGATTGGCCTGTCGGCCTACATGGCGGCCAGCATGGTCCAGGCCTATCCAGGGCTCGACATCGGCATCGGGCTGATGACCGCATGCGCCGTCGGTGGCGTCGCCGGCCTGATCAACGGCCTCGTCGTCACCAGGGGAAAGATCCCGGCGATCGTCGTCACGCTGGCCTCGATGTCTATCTTCCGCGGCTTCAACTCGATCTGGGCAGCCGGCGACCAGATCAGCGCCGACGAAGTCACGCAAGCCTGGCTCGACATGACCGGCCTGAAGATCGCCGGCGTGCCGCTGATCGTCGTCATCGCAATCGTCATCCTGTGCCTGGGCTACGTGCTGCTCTATCGCACCGCCTTCGGGCGCGAATTGTTCGCCGCCGGCTCCAATCCCGACGGCGCGCGTCTGATCGGCATCCCTGTCGACCGGCGCATTCTGCTGGCCTTTGGCATGGCCGGCCTGCTCGGCGGCCTGTGCGGCGCGCTGTGGGCATCGCGCTATGCGACCATCGACGCCCGCGTTGCGCTCGGCTTCGAACTCACGGTGATCGCGTCAGCGGTGGTCGGCGGCGTCGCCATCCGTGGTGGTTCGGGCACGCTGCTCGGCATCATCCTCGGAGCCCTCACGCTGCTGGTCATCAAAAACGGGCTGACGCTGGTGCGCGTCGATCCGCTGTGGCTGCAGGGCGTCTACGGCCTGGTGATCCTGGTCGCCATCGGCATCGACACCTTCATCGTACGGCGCGCCGAGCAGGCAAGACAGGCGAGGGCGCGGTGAAAAAGTTCCTCCGTTCGATCGACTTCTGGGATCTGCTGCTGGCGACCTCTTGCCTGGCCATCTTCCTCTACGCGGCGATCTTCGTGCCGAATTTCGTCTCCGGCTTCAATCTCTCGCAACTGGCCGCGAGCGCCTCGGAAAAGGCATTGCTGATCCTGCCGATGACGCTGCTCATCATCACCCGCGAAATCGACCTGTCGATCGCCTCGGTGCTGGCGCTGACGTCCGTGATCTTTGGGCTGCTCCTCCAGGCCGGCGTGCCGACGCTCGCCGCAATCCCGCTGACGCTTGTCTTCGGCGGCCTGCTCGGCGCCTTCAACGGCTATCTGGTTTCAGGGCTGGGCCTGCAGTCGTTGGTGGTGACGCTCGGCACCATGGCGCTCTATCGCGGCATTGGCTACATCCTGCTCGGAACCGGCTCGGTCAACATGCTGCCGCCCGCAATCGTGGATTTCGGCATCAACAACCTGCCGGGCACCCAGATACCGTGGACCATCGTGCCCTTCCTGGTGCTGGCGCCGGTGTTTGCGGTCGTGCTGCAGAAGACGCCGACCGGCAAGCGCATCTACGCGCTCGGCGGCAGTCCCGAAGTGGCGCGCTATTCCGGCATAAACACGCGCCGGATGGTCCTGAAGTTGTTCGTTGTCTCGGGCGTCGTCGCCGCCATAGCCGGCATCGTCTATACCGCGCGCCTCTCCAACGCCCGCGCCAACAATGCGCTCGGCATGGAGCTCGACGTCATCACCATTGTTCTGCTCGGCGGCGTCAGCGTCTTTGGCGGCAAGGGCCGCCTGACCGGCGTCATGCTGGCGCTGGTCCTGATCGCCATCATCCGCAACGTGCTGGCGCTCAACCAGATCGGTGGCGACGCGCAGGGCATGATCATCGGCCTGCTTCTGATCGGCTCGCTGCTGGTCGGCAATTACTGGCGCTCCACACAGGAGCTGCTCAGCAGATCCCGCGCAATGCGCGAGACAAAGGGGTGATCTCGGGCCCCTTCCTTCAAGCCCGAATTTTGACGGAGGAGTCACAATGAAAGCGTTTAGATTAGCCCTGCTCGCGTCCGCGGTTCTGCTCGCGCCAACCTCGCTGGCGTTCAGCCAGGAATGCGCCAAGGAACCGGTAACGGTCGGTTTCCTGCCCAAGCTCGACACAGACCCCTACTTCAAGGTGGCCTTTGGCGGCGCACAGGAGGCAGCCAAGGAAATTGGCGGCACCGCCACCCAGGTCGCCCCATCGCAGGCGACTGCCGAGGCGCAGATCGAATTCATCAACAGCCTCGTGTCGCAGAAGGTCGGGGTCATCGCAATTGCCGGCAACGACGCCAATGCCGTCGCGCCGGCGCTGAAGCGCGCCGTTCAGCAGGGCGTCAGGGTGATTTCGTATGATTCCGACGTGGCCGCCGATGCCCGCGCGGTGTTTGTCAATCAGGTGAAGGGCGACAGCCTCGCCGAGATGATGCTGGAAAGTGCATTCGCCCTCAGCGGCGGTGAAGGCGAATTCGCGATCCTGTCGTCGACGCCGACGGCGACCAACCAGAATGCCTGGATCGACTTCATGAAGGCGAAGATGGCGGCCGAGCCGAAGTTCTCCAAGATGAAGCTGGTGCAGGTGGCCTATGGTGAAGAAAGCGAACAGATCAACCAGCAGCAGGCATTGGCGCTGGTCCAGGCGTTTCCCGATCTCAAGGTGATCATCGTCCCGGCAGGCATTGGCCTTCCGGCGGCCGCGCGTGCACTCGAGGAAGCGGGCATGATCGGCAAGGTCAAGCTGACCGGCCTCGCGCCGGCCACTCTGATCTCGAAATACATCAAGGACGGGGCGGCTCAGGATATCTGGTGGAACGTCACCGATCTTGGCTATCTTACCTATCAGACAGCCCAGGCGCTTGCGCAGTGCAAGATCACCGGCAAGGAGGGTGAGAAGTTCACGGCAGGCAGGCTCGGCGAATACACGATTGGCGCCGGCGGCGAACTGATCCTTGGTCCGGCCAAGATCGTGACCCCCGAAAATCTGGCCGAGTTCAAGTTCTGATTCTATGGAGCTCAAGCTCCAGAGGGGCGCCGGTCGATCCGGCGCCCTTCCTAAAACATCTCGAATGAAAACAGTGCGGGGCGGCAATGAAGATCTTGCTTGCAGGCGAAACCTTTGCAGCGACGACGTCGGTTGCCATCGGCAGCGACGTGCTTACAAGTGCGGCCTCGACCAATGGCGCTATGGCCTTCAATGCCGCGCTGGCCACTGAAGGCATCGCCGTCACGCAGATCGGCGGCGAGCGTTGCAGCGCGGAGTTCCCTTATGACCTCGATGGGCTCGCCCAATATCAGGCGGTGGTGATCTCCGATGTCGGCGCCCTGACATTGCTGGTCACGCCGGATGCCCGCGCCGGGCGTGTCGGCGTCAACCGCCTCGATGTGCTCAAGGCCTATGTCGAAGCTGGCGGCGGGCTGATGCTGGCCGGCGGTTACATGGGCTTTCAGGGCATGTTCGGGACGGCGCGTTTCCACGACACCCCGGTCGAGGACGTTCTGCCCGTCCGCTGCCTACCCTACTGCGACGGCATGGAGGTGCCGCAAGGTCTGCAGGCCTCCATCCTGCAGTCGTCACATCCGATTTTTTCCGGGGTGGAGGGGCCTTTGCCGCCGATTCTCGGCATGAACAAGCTGGAATTCAGGCGCGACAGTTCGTCCCGGCTTCTGGCGACCTGCCACCATCGCGGCACCGACTGGCCGCTCCTTGCCGTCGGCAGCCATGGCCGCGGCCGCGCGATTGCCTGGGCAACCGACATCGGCCCGCATTGGCTCTCGCAGGATTTCCTCGCATGGCCGTTCTACGGAAAACTGATGGCGAACATGGTCCGTTGGCTCGCCGGCAATGAATGAGAAAGCTGGTTTGACCAGTGCGGTGCCCAATCCTCCAACGAAAGACCAGGCCATTAAGCATGCGTTGAATCAGGACGGCAGTGGCTCATAAACCGAAACCCCGATGTATCGATCGTATGAGCCGCGATCTTTCTCAGGAAGCTTGTCTCGGGTTACGCGCAATGTGAATCCCCCATGCAAGTGCCCCGCGTCGAGAACCATCCAATCGAAAATATCGTCGCCTTCAAATGCAAGTCGCTGTCCGACTTGATGCCATTTCTGAAGCTCGGGTGGCACCCCGAAAAACGTACCCGAAAATAGCCGCTCCTCAGCATGATAATGCACTGCGGCAAGCCAAAGGAAAACAAAGTTGTCCTCCCCAAGACGTTCGGACTCGTCGGGATCGCGAAACCGAAGCTTCGCGGAACAGAAGGCATCTGCATTTCTCTCGATGTGTTCGACAAATGTCGGCACACTCGCAAGTGCGCGATCGTAAGCTGCAAGGAAGGCGGGGTCTGTCTGCGAGATAGTCGTGAAGAGTGGCTCATTCCGCGGTTCGTCGAATTCACTGTTCGATTGAGATTTTTCGCCCATAAAAGACCTCTTGGACTAACCTTGAACCGCTCAACGACCTGCGAAGTCCGCGCGCTTCTTCCGGTGTGGGGAGGCGGCACTCGCGAGGCGGTGTCGCACTACCAGCCAAAGAGCCCTATCACGCTAGCGACCAACCGCCATCCACCAATATATTCGCGCCAGTGATCAGTGACGCCGCCGGCAAGGCGAAGAACACCACGGTGCCGGCGACGTCGATCGGGTCGCCTATGCGGCCGAGCGGGATGTGGCCGAGCACATGCAGGCGAGTGCGCAGGCGCGGCCGATGCCGCGCGAGGCGCCGGTAACCAGCACCACCTTGCCGGCCAGGTCGAATTTCGGCGTGAGTTCATTTGTCATGCGATTCCACCTTGTTCTTCAAATCGGTCCGGCTGCCGTGTCGGACCGAATAGGCTCGCGTGAATTCGGCGCCCAGCAGAAATATCTCCGCCGAATAATAGACCCATAACAGCACGACGAGCAGCGCGCCGGCCGCGCCGTATGACGATAAGATGGCGCTGGTTCCGATATACCAGCCAATCAGCGACTTGCCGATGGTGAACAGAAACCCGGTGACCACGGCGCCGAGGCCGACATCGCGCCATTGCAGGCTGCGGTCGGGCAGCACCTTGTAGATCGCGGCAAACAGCAGCGTGATCAGGGCAAACGAGACGATCCCGTTGATGGCGCTCAGGATGATGGTGCCGAACGGCAGATAGGCGTTGATGACCTCTCCGAGCGCCGAAATCACGGCGCTTACGACCAGCGACACCAGGAGCAGGAAACCAAGCGCGGCGACCAGGCCCAGGCTTGCAATGCGTGCCCGAACCAGCCGCGAGATCGTTGCCCCGCTCGGTTTGACTTTCCAGATTTCGTTCAGCGCCAGCTGCATTTCGCCGAACACGCCGGATGCGGCGACGAACAGCGTGACCAGCCCCAGAATGCTGGCAAGGGTTCCCGCTTCCTTCTGCGAGGCGTTCTCGATCGTCGCCTGCAGCAGCTCGGCACTTTGCGGCCCCATCAGGCCGGCGATCTGTGCCGAAAGGGCGAGTTGCGCCGCCTCGTGCCCGAAGGCCATGCCGGCGATAGCGACAACGATGAGCAGGATCGGCGCAAGCGAAGTCGTAGCATAAAACGCTATCGCCGCCCCATGGCTCAGCGCATTGTCGTTGACGAAGCCGAGGATGCTCTGCCTGAGGAGTACCCAGCCCTCCGTCGCCAAGTTCCACATGTGGGCCTCGCATACTTGTCATTAAACAAGTAGCGGCGAGATAGAAGTGGGCGAGGGGTAGTGGACGACCTGGCCCCCGGCTCTGAAAAAAACCTCGCCGAGGCGCAGGTGTTGCTGGCCGAATTGCGGTAGCCCGCGAGAAACCGACGCAGCCACTTTCGTTGAGCCGCTCGCCCCTTATTGCGTAAGGAAATTGGACGCGCTCATGATCCAACCAATGGAACTGCGACAGTCGTCCCATAATTTATCGGATACCGATCGAAGTACGGGAACTCGATAACGAAAGCATACCTGGCCGTGAGATGTGCCATTCGAAAGCCGCCGCTGGGGGCGTCGATTGCTATTGTTACGTCTACGTCTTTCAATCCCAAAGTCAGCAATTTTGCCGTGGCTATGGCTTCTATCTCGGCCTGCGTCAGCGAGTTCTTCATCTGCAGCGCACGCGCGGACGTTTCCAGCGTATACCGAACGCTGGACATGGCATTCAAGGCCCAGCCGAATGCGAAGACGCCGATCAAGACCATTATCAGAACAGGGGCGATCAGCGCGAACTCCAACGCAGCTCCGCCTGATGCTCCCCGTATGAAGGCCCTCGCTTTAGCGAACACGGATCACCTGTTGGTGAGTGAGCTCGCGCGAGAGCGAAAACGCGCCGAAACTGAAGGGCGGTGACCAGGTGGCTGTCGCTTGGATTTCGACGAAAACCGCGGGAGCTTTCAAACTGTCGCACAGGACAGATGGATCGACCACGGTGGTCCCGCACATATATTTCCGGCTCAGCGTCACCTGCGCGTCGCCGGGATGGTTTTCCCAGCCTGAAAGAGCGACAGCTTGGATAGTCGCATCCTCGGCTGCTCCCTGCATCACGAGATTCGCCGCCGTTTTGACGCCTGCACGCATCGACAACGCGTTCGACACAAAAGACCAGCCGTCAATGATGCCAAGGAGTACCAGGCAAAGGATCGGCACAATCAGCGCAAACTCTACCGCGGCAGCACCCGAATCGCTGCGGAACATCCGGACTGCTGACCCTGTCACGAAGATTACTCGACAAGCTTAATGGATTGCGTCGCCGGAATGTCTCGCATTCCAAGGCTCGTGCAGTCCTGATTGACGTTCGCGTTGCCGGACCACTGCACGGTACTGGCGACGACCTGAGTGCAACCGCCTTTGCCCGAGAAATTGCCGAGATAATTAACGTCTTGCGTTGGAAAATACAAAGCGCCGGTCAAAAGCGAATCTGCCGTGCCATTAACCGTGTTCGATCCAGTCAGGTTGGCTTTGTCGCCGTAAAACAGCACCCCCGAATAGGTGCCCGACGTTGGTGCGCTGAGCTTGATGGTGGCCGTGCCGTTCATGCTGACGCCGGAGCTGCCGGCCAGATAAATGATGACTCCGTCGCCGGAAATATTCGCGTTCGAGTTCGCTTTGAAATCACCGCCTTGAATGACGTATATCCCGGGCGAAAGCGTTACATTGCCGCTCAAGCTGAGCCCCCTGCAGTATGTTCCTGGTTGCAACACCGACTGATTGCTGTTTCGACAGGGGTTCGTGGCCGGTGGCGCCGGCAAGTCGACAAAAGGATCGGCAGCGGGCAACGCCTGGGTTATCGGCCTGGCGCACACGGTCGTCACGGGGTTGCTCAACGAAACACCGCCTGCCGATACCAGGCAATCGACCTGAAGGCTTGCCGATCCCTGAAGCTTGATGGCGTCCGCGGCTATCGAATTCGACATCACGACGCAGCCGTTCAGTTTGAGATTCGAACTGCCGGAAAAGAGCGCCGCTTTCGGAGCGGAATGATTGAGAGCTAGAGCGCAGGCCTTTGAGGCGTCGGTGATAAGAGCCACCGCTCTTGCCTGTGCGCCGACCGCATTTTGCGTGAATATCGATGTAAAAAACCGATCGAGGGTCTGATGAACGATGACCTCGACAGCCTTTTGGGCCACATTCGGGCCGGAGGACGGGGGCGTGAAGATTTCGATTGTGCCTGTCGACGGGTCCCAGCCATTCGTTGTCGCAGACAATGTCGCGGCGGAGACTATCGTTGGTTTGTCGGATCCTGAAACCTTTTCCAAAGCGCCAGCATAGGCTGCCGCATCCGCCACCGCTTGTAGCTTCAGGCCGCTGTAATACCAGTACGAAGTCTCAACGCCGAGACCCGCGCCGCCGACGACGATCGGCAACGACAGGGCAAAAATAGTGGCAACGTTGCCACTCTTGCCGGTTCGTCGCATGCAGAAAAAACGCCTGAAGATACGGGCACGCCAGTCCATTCCTCATTTAAGCCGGGATGCATAAAGGAATAACTAAGAATTTCCGTCCATTTCTTGGCTGTGATCCATTCAAACGGCGCTTAGCGGTTCTGCTGCACCCGTTCGCCGGTTGTGCCCTGAGAGGCATTTTCTAATATCTGAGAACGCGGACGTTGGGCCCACAGGACCGTCGGTAACACTTTGGCCGGGTGCATTGTCTTCACAGAAAGCAATCCGAATTTTGGGGCCAAGCGCAAGAAAACACCGCCGGCGGCCGGTTTCGTTGGCAAACCGTTACCGTTCCCTGCTATTCCCGCATCCTGATGCATGTTGCCCAAGTGTGCCGCGGTTTTGGGACAGCGACATGCACAAAACAAAGACGTAAAGCAGTGGACGCTCTCGTATGACCAATGTCGCCTTGACCGGGCTTGCCCGCGATCTTGCCAAGCGCGCCGCACAAGGCCGCCCGGTGCGCATCGGCGTCATCGGTTCCGGCGAGATGGGAACCGACCTGGTGACGCAAGGCATGCTGATGCCGGGCATTTCGGTTTGCGCGATCTCGACGCGCCGCCCGCATACGGCGCGTGATGCCATCCGCATCGCCTATGGCGACGAGGCGATGGCACGGGAGGCCAATACGCCGTCGAAGCTCAGCCAGGCGATCGAAAGCGGCAAGATCGCCATCACCTCGAACGAAATGCTGGTCACCAATCCGCTTATCGATGTCGTCATCGATGCTACCGGCAAGCCCGGCGTCGCCGCCGATTTCGACCTGATGGCGATGCAGCACGGCAAGCATCTGGTGATGATGAATGTCGAGGCCGACGTCACTATCGGCTGTTATCTGAAGCAGCAGGCCGACCGGCTCGGCGTCGTCTATTCGGTCGGCGCCGGCGACGAGCCGTCGAGCTGCATGGAGCTGATCGAGTTCGCCTCGGCGCTCGGCTACACCATCGTCTCCGCCGGCAAGGGCAAGAACAACCCGCTCAACCACGACGCCGTTCCCGACGACTATCGCGAGGAAGCGCTACGCCGCAACATGAATCCGCGCATGCTGGTCGAGTTCGTCGACGGCTCGAAAACCATGGTTGAGATGTGCGCCATTGCCAACGCCACCGGGCTGGTGCCCGACGTTCCCGGCATGCACGGCCCCAAGGCCGATCGCGACGAGCTGGTCAAGGTGCTGATCCCGCGCGAGCAGGGCGGCATCCTGTCGAAGAACGGCGTCGTCGACTACACCGTCGGCAAGGGCGTGGCGCCCGGCGTCTTCGTAATCGTCGAGGCGACGCATCCGCGCATCATCGAGCGCATGGACGATCTGCATATCGGCCACGGCCCCTATTACAGCTTCTTCAGGCCCTACCATCTGACCTCGCTGGAAGTGCCGCTGACGGCCGCTCGCATCGCGCTTTATGGCAAGCCCGACATGGTGCCGCTGCCACGGCCGGTGGCCGAGGTCTGCGCCGTGGCCAAGCGCGATCTGGCGACGGGCGAGACGTTCGATGCGATCGGCGAGACCTGCTACCGCTCCTGGACCATGACCGTCGAAGAAGCCCGCGCCCATCGCGCCGTGCCCGTCGGCCTGCTCGAAGGCGGCAAGGTGCTGAAACAGGTGCGGCAAGGCGAATTGCTCACCGCCGACAATGCCGCGCCCGACCCGACGACCAGGCTGTTCGCCTTGCGCCGGCTGCAGGACGGGATGCTGTATGGAGCGTAAGGCTCTCGACCGGTGAGCCGTCGCAATGGCCTCCGGCCGAGCACTGGCGTTGTCATGACGAATTCTCTATATTGTAGTGACGATGAAGGCGGAGGCGATTACATGAATCTTCAGATCAGGGATCCGCGCGCACGCGAACTGGCGCGAGAGCTTGCTGCCAAACGCAAGATTTCTATGACGGAAGCGGTCATCGAAGCGCTTGAATCCGAGTTGAAGCGGGAGAGCGGACGCATTCCCTTGGCCGAGCGGCTTGCTGCCATTGCCAACGACTTCAAGGCCAAGGCAGGCCAAGATGGTCGGGCTATGACGAAGGATGAGATCGATGAGATGTGGGGCCATTCCTGATGTTCGTCGACACCTCCGTGGTTGTCGCGATTCTTTCAGGCGAAGAGGATGCCGGCGAGTGGAGCAACCGCATCGAGGCAGCGCCCGCAAGAATAACTTCGGCGTTGGTGGTGCTTGAAGCGGCGATGCGGCTTTCGACGATGCTTGCCGTGCCGCCGGTTGTCGCCGGAGATGCGATAGAGGCGTTTCTTCGCGAGGCTGAAATCGAAATTGTGCCTATCGACGCCAGCGATGCCAAGCTCGCAATCCATGCATTTTCAGATTACGGAAAGGGGCGCGGACATCCCGCCCAGCTCAACTTAGCCGACTGCCTTTCTTATGCTTGCGCAAAAAGTCATGGCTCCGCACTGCTCTACAAGGGCAACGACTTTTCGCATACCGATCCCGCGTAATCCGCAATCGGCTGTTACTTCCCCAGTTCGATCGATCGCAGCCGCGCCGCTTCCACCGCCTCAGTGAGCAGGCGCGTCAGACGGTCCTCGCCCATCAGCACGGCAAGGGCGGCAGCCGTGGTGCCGTTGGGGCTGGTCACCTGCTGTCTAAGCACGCCGGGCTCCTCGCCGCTTTCGGCGGCAAGCGAGGCGGCGCCGTAGACCGTTTGCATGGCCAGGAGCTTCGCGACCTTGCCAGGCAGGCCGGCCTTCTCGGCGGCCACGGTCAGCGCTTCGATGAAGTGGAAGATATAGGCCGGCCCCGACCCGGAGACCGCCGTCACCGCGTCCATCAGGCCCTCGTCGCCGATATCGGCCACTTGCCCGTTTGCCGAAAGCAGGTCGGCGACAAGGCGTTTGGTGTCTTCGGAAACCAGCCTGTTGGGAAACAGCACCATCATGCCCTTGCCGATCGCCGCCGGCGTGTTGGGCATGCAGCGCAGGATCGGCGCACGATCGCCGAGAATGCCTTCGAACGTAGCGACCGGCGTCCCGGCGGCGATGCTGAGGAAAGTGGTTCGGCCATCGTTGAAGCGGATATAGCCAGCGGTGACGTCGCGGATCACCTGCGGCTTGACCGCTATCACGACGAGGGCCGGCACGGCGTCCGCCGGGATGGCGCCGGCGTCCGCGGCAGCAGAGCAGCCCAGTGCTTCGGCACGCTTGCGCAACTCGGCATTGGGCTCGACCACGAACACCGCAGCCGGAGCGAGCTTGCCGGCTTTCAGCCAGCCCGAAAGCATTGCGGAGCCCATATTGCCGCAACCGGCGAGAACAAGCCTGATCGTCATCGAAAGCCTCCCATAGAGATGGCTTCCCATAGCCGTTCGCGGCAGGGCGGGGAAGCCCCGTTGGGACTGTGATCAGGCGGAAACTCGGACCGTGCGGTTGGATGCGCATGTAGCCGCGCAGGCGCGCGGCGATCACATTAACCTTTTATTTTCTATGCGTGTTTAGCATCGCTTAACCAGTGGCGGTCGCGACGTCCCAGCCCGAGGGGGAAGCTCCAGAAACCATGGCTTATAGGAATAATCGTGAACACTGGAGGAACGAGCAGTCCCTGCTGTCGTTCGTCGAGGCAGCGCGCGACGAAGACGAAGCAGCGCTGGTTTCCCTGGAGGACCGTACAGCCCCGTCATGGCGCGAGGATGCCGCCACACGCCATCGTCTGGCCCGCTCGCGCCGCGAAGCGCGTGCCAGCCCGATCCTGTTGGCAGATGCCGGCATAGGCCAGCCCCATCCTGATGAGCCAAAGGCCGGCACCATGCTGATGGAAGAGGCTACAGCTGCCGATCGGTTTTTCGACCCCGTAGGCTCCCTTGACGGCCCCGATTCCGGTTCCGCTGATCGCGCCGCATACCCTGCAGCGCCGCCTCCCGCTCTGCCGGTCGAGGTCGCGCGCACCAAACGTCCGGGTCCGATCGGTGCCGTGTTGTCGGCGCTGAGCCGGCTCATGCCCGGCAGAGCGCCGGCGCAGAGGGCATCCGGTGAAACTTCCACCGCGACAAACTCAAGCGCAGCCATGTCGCCTGCCTTCTACCCGCAGCCGCTCTATGCCGGTCGGGCATCGTATCCGCAGCAACGCACGCCGCCGCATTCGGCACATACTCAGGCCTGGTCGAGGGACGCAATTCAGGCCTCGGAAGCCGCCGATCAGCAAAGCCAGATCGAGGAAATCCGCGCCAGCCTGCGCGAATTCCGCGAGGCGGTTCGCGAGCTCACCGAAAACCGCACGCATCGCCGCTATTTCTGAGCGTCGAATAAAACATGCCGGTTTCGAGTTAACGGCATGGGACGGCGCATTGACGGGATTGCCCGGCTCGATTTTCGTGAAAATGCCGCGCTGCATGTCCGCCCGCCCGCGCATGGTTCTGGGCAACGACCTGCATAAAAACATATCTGGAGCACGCCGCATGGATGCGGCAGGCTTAGCAATAGGCGTCGAGGGTGGTTCATGGCCGAGTTGATTGACGGAAAAAGCGTCGCCGAAGACGTGGTGCGGCGGGTCAAGACACTGACCGCCGAACTAGCGGAAAAAGGTGGGCAGCAGCCCGGTCTCGCGGTGGTCATCGTCGGCGAGGATCCGGCGAGCCAGGTCTATGTCGCATCCAAATCCCGTACCGCCAAGGAATGCGGCTTCCATTCGGTTCAGCACACGCTGCCGGCCGAAACCTCCGAGCCGGACCTTTTGAAGATCATCGGCCAGCTCAATGCCGATCCGGCCATCAACGGCATCCTGGTGCAGCTTCCGCTTCCCGGCCATATCGACGCCGGCAAGATCATCCAGACCATAGCGCCGGAGAAGGATGTCGACGGCTTCCACTTCATCAATGTCGGCAAGCTCGGCACCGGCGAGCTCGAGACCGCCTTCGTGCCTTGCACGCCGGCCGGCTCGATGCTGCTGATCGAACGGGTGCGCGGCAAGGACCTGTCCGGCCTCAATGCGGTCGTCGTCGGGCGTTCGAACATCGTCGGCAAACCGATGGCCAATCTTCTGCTTGCCGCCAACTGCACCGTCACCATCGCACACAGCCGCACCAGGGACCTGCCGGCGCTTGCCCGCACCGCCGATATTCTGGTTGCAGCCGTCGGCCGGCCCGAAATGGTCCGCGGTGACTGGGTCAAGCCTGGCGCAACCGTCATCGACGTCGGCATCAACCGCATCGCCGCATCTGAGAAGGGTGAAGGCAAGACCCGCCTCGTCGGCGATGTCGCCTTTGCCGAAGCAGCGACGGCGGCCGGCGCCATCACGCCGGTGCCTGGCGGCGTCGGACCGATGACCATTGCCATGCTGATGGCCAACACGCTAGCTTCCGCCTATCTCGCGGCCGGGTTGAAACGGCCTTCCTTCTGACCAGAAAGCAGCGTCCTTGCCGAACCTCACTGTTCCCTTAGAACGGCCGGTCACCAATGATCCCGTTCAGGGCGGCCGGCAGTTCGGGTTTCTGCTGGTCGACAAGTTCTCTATGTTCTCGCTGGCAGCGGCAATCGACACGTTCCGGTCGGCGAACCGGCTGCTCGGCCGCGATTTCTATGGCTGGACGACGGTGTCGGCCGACGGCGATGCCGTCATGGCGTCCAACGGCCTGCCGCTCAAGATCGACTACGCCGTCGCCGATCTGCCGCCGGTCGATATCCTGTTCGTCTCGGTCGGGCTGACGACGGAATTTCCCGGCAAGAGCAAGGTGCTGGCGGCGCTGCGCAGCTGGGGCCGGCGCGGTAATGCGCTCGGCGCGCTTTCGGTCGGCTCCTATCTGCTTGCCGAGGCAGGCCAGCTCGATGGCTATCGCTGCACCATCCATTGGGAAAACCGCGCCGGTTTCCTCGAGCGTTTCCCGGATATCAACTGCACCGGCAACGTCTTCGAGATCGACCGCAAGCGCTACACTTGCGCAGGCGGCACCACCTCGATCGACCTGATGCTGGAGATCGTGCGCGGTGATTTCGGTTCGAGCCTCGCCAATGGCGTCGCCAACCAGTTCCAGCATGAGCGCATCCGCTCGGCCGGTGACCGCCAGCGCGTCGGCCCGGAGCGCGACCTGACCGGCAAGTCGGAGAAGCTCCGCCGAATCGTCGAGCTGATGGCCGACCATCTCGACGAGCCGCTGTCGGCGGTGCAGCTTGCCAAGTCGGCGGGCCTGTCGGTGCGCCAGGTCGAGCGCCTGTTCCTGCGCCATCTCAGCGTGACGCCCGGGCGCTACTATATGCGGCTTAGGCTCGAGCGGGCGCGCGAACTGCTGCGCCAGACCAACATGCCGATCCTCGACGTGGCGATCGCCACCGGCTTCACCTCGCATTCCTATTTTGCCCAGAGCTATCGGCTGCAGTTCGGCCGGCCGCCTTCCGAGGAACGCCGCACGACCTATTGAGGGTTTTGCACAGCGGCGGCGCAGCTTCGTGCTCCAGCCGGGCTTGTGTCGCGACGCGGCGTCAAATAGCTTTCCGGCGCCGAGCGGCGGCGACTGATGGGGAAATATTCGATGGTGGGATTTGTGCGGAGCGCCGCGGCGGCGACCCTGCTGCTGTGGATGACGGGGTTCGGCTTCGCCGCCGATCGCGTCATTATCGTTCTCGATGCCTCCGGCTCGATGTGGGCGCAGATCGACGGCAAGCCCAAGCTCGAAATCGCCCGTCAATCGCTGCGGAACGTACTGCAATCGGTCCCCGCCGACGAGGAAATCGGCCTCATGGCCTATGGCCATCGCGAGAAGGCCAGTTGTGACGACATCGAACTCATCGTGCCACCGCAGGCCGGCTCGGCCAGTGCGATCTCAGCCGCGGCCGACAGCCTGAAATTTCAGGGCAGGACGCCGCTGACCGCCGCCGTCAAACAAGCGGCGGAGGCGTTGAAATACACCGAGGGCAAGGCGACGGTCGTTCTCATCACCGATGGCATCGAGACATGCAACGGCGACCCCTGTGCGCTCGGCAAGGAACTGGAGGCTGCCGGCGTCGACTTCACCGTCAATGTCGTCGGCTTCGGCCTGACGGCGGCCGAGGGCAAGCAGGTCGCTTGCCTCGCCGAAAACACCGGCGGCAAATATATCGAAGCGTCGGATGAAAAGGCATTGCAGGACGCTCTCGTCGAGACCGTCGCGCCTCCGCCACCCGCCCCTGAACCGGCTCCCGCCCCGCAGCCTGCTCCCCAGCCGGCGCCCGCGCAGCCGGCGGAGTCCAATTTCGTGCCCACCGTCGTGCTTGCCGAGGGTGGCGATCCCGTCACCGACGGCAATGCCTGGGAGATCTACAAGGCAAATTCCGACGGCACGCGCGGCGATCCCGTCACCACTGAATATGGCGCCTACAAGGGCAATCTTGAGCCGGGCGACTATATCGTCGTCGCACGCGCCGGCGAGGCCAGGGCCGAACAGAAGATCAAGATAGAGCCTGGCCAGGCCGCCAAGCCGCACTTCAATCTGAATGCCGGCACGCTGGTCATCCACCCGCGGCCAAGCGAAGGAGCGGACGTTGACGGCGGCGCGGCTGTCGTAGTCGGCTATCCCGGCGTCGACACCCCGCCGACCTATTACGGCGACACGAAAGTCGTGCTGCCGGCCGGCGACCAGAAGGTGACCGTCACGATCGGCCAGGGCATGGTTACCGAGACGATCCCGCTTGCCGCCGGCAGGGTCATCGACAAGGACGTCATCGTCGGCGTCGGGCGTATCGTCGCCAACGCCTATTATGCTGCCGGCGGCGACAAGGCCGAGGGTTCGGGCGTCGGCTTCAAGGTGCTCCAGGCGAAAAAGAGCGTCGACGGAACCAGGCGGGAGGTGACTTATGCCTACGGTCCGGACAGCAAGTTCGATCTGCCGCCCGACGATTATGTGCTGGTCGCGACGGTCGACCTTGCGGTTGCCGAGCAGCCGTTCAGCGTCAAGGTTGGCGACCATCAGGATCTGAAGATCGCGATGAACGCCGGCATGCTGACGATAACCGCGCCAGGGGCCTCGAAGATCGAGATATTCGAGGCCAGGAAGAACATCGACGGAACCCGCAAGTCGGTGGGCTACGCCTATGACCAGAAGTATGAAGCCACCCTGTCGGCCGGTGACTACGCGGTGGTTTCGGAGAAATCGGACAACAGCTCGAAGGAAGGCACGGTAACGGTCAGGGCCGGCGCGCGAGCCGAACTGACGGTTCAATAGATCCAGGGGAGAGCCGTCAGCCGCTCTTCCTTATTGCCGAAAAAAGGTCACGCTGTACCGAAGGCGCTGGCGCCATGGTCGGCGCGGCCCACCAACTGCCGGAACCCGGCGAAAAGCTCGCGGCCGAAGCCGAATTCATTGCCTATGAGGTCGCTGTCGGCGGGCCGGCGCAGGGCAAAGTCGCCGGCCGGCACCAGCACTTCGAGAGTCCCAGCCTCGGCGTCGAGCCTGATGATATCGCCGTCATGGATCCTGGCGATCGGCCCGTCCTCCGCCGCTTCCGGAGTCACGTGGATCGCCGCCGGCACCTTGCCTGAAGCGCCCGACATGCGCCCGTCAGTGACCAGCGCCACATGCTGGCCGCGGTCCTGCAGGATGCCGAGCACGGTGGTCAGCCTGTGCAATTCTGGCATGCCGTTGGCCTTCGGACCCTGAAACCGAATGACGGCGATGAAGTCGCCGGTCAGCGACCCCGCCTTGAACGCCTCGTTCAGCCCTTGCTGGCTGTCGAACACCTTGGCCGGCGCCTCGATGATGCGCCGCTCCGGCTTGACCGCCGACGTCTTGATGACGGCGTGGCCGAGATTGCCTGAAAGCACTTTCAGCCCGCCGCTCGGCTGGAACGCCTTCTTGAACGGTGCCAGCACCTTCTCGTCGCCGCTTTGGCGCGGGGAGGCCTCGCGTACGACGCCGCCGTCCGCACCGAGCTTGGCCTCGACCGCGTAGGGGCGCAGCCCTTCGCCCCACACAGTCTGCACATCCTCATGCAAGACGCCTGCGTCGAGCAGTTCGCGGATCAGGAAGCCGAGCCCGCCGGCGGCGTGGAAATGGTTCACATCGGCAAGGCCGTTCGGATAGACCCGCGCCAGCAGCGGCACCGCTTCCGAGATATCGGAGATGTCCTGCCAGGTAATGGCGATGCCGGCCGCCGCTGCCATGGCGATCAGGTGGATGGTGTGGTTGGTCGAACCGCCGGTGGCGTGCAGGCCGACGATGCCATTGACGATCGAGCGCTCGTCGATCATCCGCCCGACTGGCGTGTAGGCGTTGCCGAGCGCGGTGATCGCCAGCGCCCGCTTCGTCGCTTCCCTGGTCAGCGCGTCGCGCAACGGCGTGCCGGGATTGACGAAGGAAGCGCCAGGCGTGTGCAGGCCCATGATCTCCATCAGCATCTGGTTGGAATTGGCGGTACCGTAGAAAGTGCAGGTTCCCGGCCCGTGATAGGATTTTGATTCCGCTTCGAGCAGTTCGGCCCGCCCCGCCTTGCCCTCGGCATAGAGCTGGCGGATCTTGGCTTTTTCGTCGTTCGGAATGCCGGTCGTCATCGGCCCGGCCGGGATGAAGACCGCCGGCAGATGGCCGAAGGTCAGCGCCGCGATCACCAGCCCCGGCACAATCTTGTCGCAGACGCCGAGATAGACGGCGGCATCGAACATGTTGTGCGACAGGCCGATTGCCGCGGCCATGGCGATCACGTCGCGCGAGAACAGCGACAGCTCCATTCCGGGCTGGCCCTGGGTGACGCCGTCGCACATCGCCGGCACGCCGCCGGCCACCTGGGCGATGCCGCCGGCCTCGCGCGCCGCGTCCTTGATCAGCGCCGGAAATGTCTCGAAAGGCTGATGCGCCGACAGCATGTCGTTATAGGAGGTGATGATACCGAGGTTCGGCACCCGGTCGCCGCCAAGCGCTACCTTTTCGGAGGGACTGCAGACAGCAAAGCCGTGGGCCAGGTTGCCGCAGGACAGCACGGCCCGGTTGGCGGTGCGGTTCGAGGCTTCGGCGATGCGGCCGAGATAGGCCTCGCGACCGGGCTTGGAGCGCTCACGGATGCGCTGGGTGATGGCTTCGATGTCGCGTCTTGCGGTCATGGCGGTCGGTCCTTTCAGGCGAGGTCCCGCAACACCTTCCGGCTGTTGCCGGGACCTGCAGCCAAGTTGAGATCAGGGTGCCCAGAAAACCTCTACGGGCTTTTGAGTGGCATCGAGCATGGCGCGAATGGGCTTTCGTGTTCCAGTTCCAAGCGCGGCCTCGAATGCGGTGCGTTTTTCCGCGCCCTCGATATGCAGCGCGATGAAGGCGGCATCGATGATCCGCGCCAGTGACAGCGTCAGCCGTGGCTCGCCGGCGCTTGCCGCGTGAACCGGAAGCACGATCCTTTGCGACGAGGGATCGAGCAATCTTGCCAGGTTGTCGGCATCCGGAAAGAACGAGGCGGTGTGGCCATCAGTTCCCATGCCGAGCACAACGGCGTCGAGTGGCCAGGGCAGCACTTGCAGCGCCTCACTGTCGGAGACCGCTGCACCCTCGATACTTGCCGCGGCGCGGTAGAGCGGCACGAAATTCGCGGCGGCGGCCGCGTTCTGCAGCAGGTTGGCGGCAACCAGGCCGGCATTGGAGCGCGGAGATGAGGGCGGCACGAAGCGCTCGTCGACCAATGTTATCGTCACCTTTTCCCAGGCGATCGGAACAGTCGAAAGCGCCGCGAAGAATTTCGCCGGCGTCGTACCGCCCGAGACCGCAAGCAGTGCCGTGCCGCGCTCGGCGATCGCCTTTGACAGGCGGCCGGCGACGTGGCCGGCAAGCGCTGTCGCCAACTCCTGGCGTCCGGCAAATTCGTGCCAGTTGTAGTCGCCGCCTAATTGCTCTCGTGCCATGTCCGCCCGTCGCGTTCGATCAGCGCAATCGAGGCCGAGGGGCCCCATGTGCCGGCGGTGTAGCCTTGCGCCTCTTGCCTGCCGCTTTCCCAGGCATCCTGGATCGGGTCGATCCATTTCCACGCCGCCTCGACCTCGTCGCGGCGCATGAACAGCGTCTGGTTGCCACGGATGACGTCCATGATCAGCCGCTCATAGGCATCGGGGGCGCGGCCGTCGAAGGATTGCGCAAAACTCATGTCGAGCGGAATCTGGCGCAGCCGCATGCCGCCCGGCCCCGGATCCTTGATCATGATGAACTGCTTGACGCCTTCGTCGGGCTGCAGCCTGATGACCAGCTGGTTGGCGGAGATCGGCCCGGCGCTCTCGCCGAAGATCGAGTGCGGGATCGGCTTGAATTCGATGACGATCTCCGAAACGCGGGTCGCCAGCCGCTTGCCGGTTCGGAGGTAGAACGGCACGCCCGCCCAGCGCCAGTTGCCGATCTCGGCCTTGAGCGCAACGAAAGTCTCGGTGTTGCTGTTCTTGCCGAGTTCCTCGACATAGCCTTTCACCGGCCCGCCGGCCGAGGCGCCGGCACGATATTGCCCGCGCACCGTGTGCTTCGGCGCTTCGTTGCCGTTGATGCGCTTCAGCGCCCGCAGCACCTTCAGCTTTTCGTCACGGACAGCATCGGCGTCCATCGACGACGGCGCCTCCATGGCGACCAGGCAGAGCAGCTGCAGCATGTGGTTCTGCACCATGTCGCGCAATGCGCCGGCCTTGTCGTAATAGGTGACGCGGTCTTCCAGGCCGACCGTCTCGGCCACGGTGATCTGCACATGATCGACATTGGCGGAATTCCAAAGCGGCTCGTAGAGCGCGTTGGCAAAGCGCAGCGCCATCAGATTCTGAACCGTCTCCTTGCCGAGATAGTGATCGATGCGGAAAATCTGGCTTTCATGGAAATCGTCGCCGACCAGGTCGTTGAGCGCGCGCGCCGAAGCGAGATCGCGGCCGATCGGCTTTTCCAGCACGATGCGCGAATTCGGCGTGATCAGCCCGTGCTCCTTCAGCTTGTGCGAGATGTCGCCGAACAGCGCCGGCGCCACCGCCAGATAGAAAGCGCGGATGTGTTCGCTATCGCCGATCGCCTTCTTCAGCCTGTCGAAGCCGGCACCTGTGGTTGCATCTGCCGGGACATAGGAGAGCCGCGCGAGGAACGTCTTCAGTTCCCTGGCGTCGATATCCTCCGGTTTCACATGATCGGCAATCGCCTGCCTGGCGAACGACTGGAATTCCTCGTCGGTCATCTTCGAACGTGATGTGCCGATGATGCGCGTCGGCTCGGAAAACTGGTGGTCGCGCTGCCGGTGGTACAGCGACGGCAGAAGCTTACGTTCCGACAGGTCGCCGGTGCCGCCGAAAATGATGAAGTCGAAGGGGTCGACGGGGATGATCTGGCTGGTCATGGTCTATCCGCTGTGACGCCGGTCGCGATAACGCGGCTGATATAATCTAATCGATTTAAACTTGCCAGTGCCATTGCGTCACATCCGCGTGTGCTCTTGACACGGGCGCTAGCCGGAGGCTTGTCGGCAAGCGATGCTTCCGGAGACTTCGCAGGTGCAGCATAGTGCCGGATGGCAGCGAAAGCCAAAGGAGAAATCGTCGATGGACGCACATCTTTCGATGGCCTGGCCAAAGGCGTCGTCGATCGCCTTCAACGATGAGTAAGAAAAGCATGCGCCTGCAAAACAAAGTCGCCATCATCACCGGCGCTGCCTCGGGCTTTGGCGAGGGCATAGCCAGGCGCTTTGCCGAGGAGGGTGCGCGGGTAGTCGTCGCCGATCTGAACGCCAAGGGCGCGGAGCGCGTTGCCGGCGAGATCGGCGAAAAGGCGATCTGGACCCAGACCGACGTCTCGCTGCGGTCCGAATTCGACGAGTTGGTCCATGCCGCAATGAGCGCCTTCGGCCACATCGACATCATGGTCAACAATGCCGGTTACACTCATCGCAACGGTGACATGCTGGAAGTCGACGAAGCGACCTTCGACCTGATCACATCTGTCAACATGAAGGCGATCTACCACGCAGCGCTTGCCGTGGTGCCGGTCATGCACCGGCAAGGCGGTGGCGTCATCCTGACGACGGCCTCCACGGCCGGTATCAGGCCGCGGCCTGGCCTCACCTGGTACAACGCATCGAAGGGCTGGGCGATCACCGCGACCAAATCGATGGCGGTGGAACTCGCGCCGAAGAACATCCGCGTCAACTGCCTCTGCCCAGTTGCCGGCGAGACCGGCATGCTCGCGAAATTCATGGGCGCCGACACACCCGAGATCCGCGAGAAGTTCCGCGCATCGGTCCCGCTCGGCCGGCTTTCGACGCCGCTCGACATTGCCAATGCCGCGCTTTGGCTTGCTTCGGACGAAGCGGCTTTCATCACTGGCGTGGCGCTGGAAGTCGACGGCGGACGTTGTATTTGAACGGCCGGGTCCTCAGGCGCAGGACTGGCTGATGGCAAGCCACCCGCGATCGCTGTGCCGGCCTTACGCCCCGGTTTTGACGTAGCTCTTGTACACCCAGCCGCGCTTGCCGTTGTAGACGATCTGGCACCATTGCTTGCAGCTCATCACCTGCACCGAGGTCTTGGCAGGCACGGTGAGAATGGCGGCAGCATTCTTCTTCGGGCCGATCCGCATGGTGACGGATCTCAGAATGCGTCCGGTACCCGCAGTATTGGTTTTTCCGGATTTTGCCTTGGCGCCGTCGCCGTCCTCACTCGCGGACTGCGCCGCCGGCAGTTGCGGCTTGGGTGTCGGGATGGCGGCGGTCTGAGCACCGTCAGGCCCTGTGTTTTTCGTCGAGCTACCCGGAGCCGCCACTTTGGCAAACAGTGCCGCAGCGTCTTGCTTCGCTGCCGGGTCAGCAAACGCCACGGCGGCGGACGATTTATCGGCCCCCTGCTCGGTCTGGCTTGCCAGTTGGTCGGATGCTGCCGTGGCGGCGGCCGATGCCGTCTTTGGCCCCGTCCAGCGCGGATCATTGGGAGCCAGCGCTGGTATCTCGGCTTCCGCAGCGGCAACCGCCGGGGAAACCGCATCTGCCTTGCCCGTCGTCCGCGGCGCCGCAGCGACCTTGGCAGGCATGATCTTCGTCGTCTTGACCGGGATGGTCGGAACGATCTGCTCCGGGCTTGCGGCCGCTTGTCGCTCATTTGCCGGCAATGCCAGCCATAGTGCCACCGCGGCAACGCCGAGCAGTGCGGCCGTGCCAAGCGCGGCGATTACCAGATGCGCGTTCGACCGGACCCCATGCCAGAACGTCGGCCGCATATCGTAACCGAATTGCATCGCAAGGCGCCGTCGTTCCGGCGCGCCGAAACTGAAGGGCTCTCTCACTCTTGCCACCTCCATTTGCGGGCCGATGTTCTTACGACCCCATGCCGGAGAGCCGGCATTTCGATCGGCATCGGTCCCAAACCAAAGCGGGCAAGCCCGCAAAATTCCCCGTTCAGCTGCCCACGAGCATCATCTTTCGCCCGCGATTGTGGCATCACTGCGCCCTTGGCGGGAATTCTGCGCCCAGGTTAAGGATTCTGCAACGTCTGGTTAAATCCTGTCCCGCAACGCGTACCAGTTGAGCGCAAGAAAGAGCAATGGCGCGCGCAAACGCCGGCCGCCAGGGAAGGGAGGAATTTTCAGGTCCTCGATCAGCTTCAGCCGGTCGCGGTTGCCGGCGACCGTCTCCGCATAAAGCTTGCCGAAAAAGTTCGACAGCATGACGCCATGGCCGGAATAACCGCCGATCGAGATCACATTGGGCATCACTTCGCGCACGAACGGCTTTCTCGGTACGGTGATGCCGACATAGCCGCCCCAGCCATGGGTGATCTCGACGTCCTTCAATGAGGGATAGATCTCGGCGATCTGCCGGCGGATGTGGATGTGGATGTCCTTGGGATCGTTGACCGCGTAAATCTCGCGCCCGCCAAACAGCAGCCGCCCATCCTTCGATTTGCGGAAATAGCGCACGACGAAGCGCGAATCGTCGACCGCCTCGCCACCCGGCAACACTTTGGAATCGGCTCCCAGCGGCACCGTTGCGCCGATGAAGGAGCCGATCGGCATGATATGCGCGGCACTCACCGGTTCGAGCGTGCCGCCATAGGCGTTGACCCCGATCAGGCATTTAGCGGCGGTGATCGTGCCCTTCGGCGTCACAACCCTGACCTTGCCGCCGCCAGAGGTGATGCCGGTCGACGGCGTCTGTTCGAAAAGCTTTGCGCCGGCCTGTGTCGCGACTTTCGCGGTGCCGATCACCAGCTTCAGCGGATGGATGTGGCCGGTGCCGGTATCGCGGGTGCCGCCGAAATAATGCGTCGAGCCGAGCCGCTCGGCAGTCTCCGCGGCATCCATGAATGAGATGTGCGGATAACCGAACCGGTTTGCCATGATCTCGGCATGAGCCTTGTAGTCGCCGACATAGCGCTTCTTGTGCGCCACCGACATTTGGCCGGGCATATAGTCGATCTCGATCTGGTTCACCGCGGCGAAGTCGAGCAGATGCGCCTTGGCCTCTTCGGCCAGGTCGAACAGCGCCTTGGCGCGGGAAAAGCCGTATTCCGCTTCCAGCTCCTCTGCCCAGGCCCGCTGTCCGGTGCCGAGCTGGCCACCATTGCGGCCGGATGCGCCATCACCGAAACGATGCGTTTCGATAAGCACGACATCCGCGCCTGTCTTGGCGAGGTGAGCCGCCGCCGACAGGCCGGTAAAGCCGCCGCCGACGATCACCACATCGCATGTCCGGTCGCCGTCGAGCGTCGGATATTCGGGCCTTGGCTCGGCGGTGTCTTCGTACCAGGAGCGGCCGGGGGAGATTGGGGATTGGTAGGGCATGATGCAGCCAAGACTCGGAGATTTTCGCAGAGGCGGAGAGAAATAGTGAGTAGTGAGTAGTAGTTGGTGAATAGGAACGGACAGTAACGGTCTTGGTGCGATCCAGCCCCGTTCACTGCTCACTAATGACTACTCACTACTCACACATTCAGCAGCAAATACTCCCTCTCCCACGGGCTGATCACTTCCATGAAGGTCTCGAATTCCGCTCGCTTGATCGCCGCATAGGTCGCTGCGAAGGATTTGCCGAGCAGGGCGCAGAGTTCCTCGTCGGCCTCGAACAGGTCGACGGCTTCGAGCAGGCTGCGCGGCAGGTCGATCTGGTCCTCGTTGGCGGTCGTCAGAACCGGCGGCTCGGCCTGGATCTTGTTGGTCATGCCGATCAGCCCGCAGGCGAGCGATGCCGCCAGCGCCAGATAGGGGTTGGCGTCAGAGGAGGGAATGCGGTTTTCGACGCGCCGCGCCGCCGGGTCGGAGCGGGGCACGCGGAAGGCCGTGGTCCGGTTATCGTAGCCCCATTTGTTGTTGACCGGCGCCGAGGCCGACTGCGTCAGCCGCCGGTAGGAATTGACGTAGGGCGCAAACATCACCAGCGCGTTCGGCACATGTTTCTGCATGCCGCCGATGAAGTGGAAGAAGGCGTCGGTCTCCGAGCCGTCCTCCGCCGAAAAGACGTTCTTGCCGGTCTTCTTGTCGATGATCGACTGATGGATATGCATGGCGGAACCGGGCTGGCCCTGGATCGGCTTGGCCATGAAGGTGGCGTAGATTTCGTGCTTCAGCGCCGCCTCGCGGATGGTGCGCTTGAACATGAACACCTGGTCGGCGAGCTCGATCGGGTCGCCGTGACGCAGATTGATTTCGAGCTGGCCGGCGCCCTCCTCGTGGATCAGCGTGTCGATCTCCAGGCCCTGGCTTTCGGAGAAATGATAGATGTCGTCGATCAGTTCGTCGAATTCGTTGACTCCGGCGATCGAATAGCCGGCGCCGCCGCCGATCGGCCGCCCGGAGCGCCCGACAGGCGGGGTGAGCGGGTAGTCCGGATCGGGGTTCTTGCGCACCAGGTAGAACTCGATCTCGGGCGCCACGACCGGTCTCAGCCCGCGTCTGTCATAAGCGGCGAGCACGCGCTTCAGCACGTTGCGCGGCGTGAACTCGACCGAGCGGCCGTCCTGGTGGACGAGGTCGCAGATAACCGCCGCCGTCGGGTCTTCCTCCCATGGCACCACGGTCAGCGTCGAGAGGTCAGGCATCAGCTTGAGGTCGCCATCGTCCTCCGGATAGTGGAAGCCGTTGCCGTCCTCCGGATAGCCGCCGGAAATCGTCGTCATGAACACCGCCGAAGGCAGTGCCAGCGAGGTATTGGAGGTGAATTTCTTCGATGGCATCATCTTGCCGCGCGCAACCCCGGCCTGGTCGGGCGTGATGCATTCGATGTCTTCGATGCCGCGCCATTCCAGCCAGGCGCTGACTTCCTTCCAGTTCTTGACGCCACGTTGGTTTTTCACGAAGGCAGGCGTGCGGGCCCGTCCTCCGCGGCTCGACGGACGGACTTCCTTTTTTGCAGGCGGCATCAATCACCAGATTTGTTGCAGATTGTGGAGTATAGCCGTTGCCGACGACGGAAGGGAAGGGGAGCCGGCGGGCGTGCGCCTCGATAATCGGGGAAACACAACGACTTCCGGACAAAAGCTTCCTGGTCTAGGGTCGGCCTCCCGCAACGCTGCAATTAATGGGCCGCATGCAACACAGCCGCAAACTGACGACGATCGGCTTCGACGCAGATGACACGCTGTGGCAGAATGAACAGTTCTTCCGCATCACCGAGAAGCGCTTTGCCGCACTGCTCGCCGATCACGCCGAGGAGGACCGGATTTCAGCAAGGTTGTTGGAGGCCGAGAAGCGCAACCTCGCGCTCTACGGCTTCGGCATCAAGGGATTTACGCTGTCGATGATCGAGACGGCTATCGAGGTCACTGAGGGCCAGGTGCCGGCCTCAACCATAGCCGAAATTCTCGACGCGGGCCGCGAGATGCTCAACCATCCGATCGAGCCGCTTCCGTATGCGCGCGAGACCGTGGAAAAGCTGGCCGGCGCCTACCGCCTGGTGCTGATCACCAAGGGCGACCTGTTCGACCAGGAACGCAAGCTGGCGCAATCCGGACTGGGAGAGCTGTTCCATGCGGTCGAAATCGTCAGCGACAAGAACGCTGCCACCTATAGCCGCATCTTCAGCCGCCACGGCGATGGCCCGGAAAAGGGCATGATGGTCGGCAACTCGCTCAAATCGGACGTCGTGCCGGCCATCGAAGCCGGCAGTTGGGGCATCCACGTGCCGCATGAACTGACCTGGGTGCTGGAGCATGTCGAGCCGCCGGTCTCAGCACCGCGCTTTCGCCAGATAGCCAATCTCGGTGAACTGCCAGGCCTGATCGAGCGTATCGGCGAGATTGATTGATCAGGTCTGCGGTCGGCGCGTCGCCGTAGAGGTCAGTTGCGGCCGACCCCGACCAGCCGGTCAATCACCGGCTGCAGCCGTTCGGTGGTGATCGGCTTGACGACCACCGCATCGACGACGCTCGACAGGCCCAGGCTCTCCGGAGTGCCGGTCTTGACCGAAAGCAGGATCACCGACGGAAGCGATCTGCCTGACGCCCTTCGCAGTGCATCGATACCCGACAGCAAGGCGTCGCAGTCCCCGTTCTCCGCGCCGCCGTCGAGAACGACAGTCCCGGGTATCCGCGCGTGCAAGGCCTTTGCCGCGGTTTCGGGAGTTTCCGAGATCGGTTTGAGGCCGGACCGCTCCACGATTTTTGAAACCACGACGCGGTTGATCGGTGATTTTCCGACCACCAGCACCCGCGAGAAATCCGGCAGCATCCGCGTCTCCATGTCCCGGCTAACGAAAGGCGGCTGTCTTGCAGGCTCGATATCGCGATTCGCTGGGCACATGGCGGGGCAGGCCGTTGTTCAACATTTCAATGCAGGGTTGAAACTCGAGAGTTAATTGGCGTGAGATCACTGCTCATGTCAAGCTCAAATGGCATATCAGGAGAATATCGCAAGAAACATTAAAATTAAAATTAAGTGCTTTCTTTGCCGCCGCCCGGAGGAGAAGTTGCCACCACGACGGGGCAGACTCCAGTGAACTTTAGCTTTGCAGCGCGAACGCACCAACTCGCAGCCGTAGCCGGGTTGACGAAAGGTTGGGATGAAGGCGAGGCAGGTCTGTCGCGAGCTTGTCGTATCGTCTCGGCGGACTACCCTTCCTCGTTGGCTAAGCACGTCTCTTTGATCGACGGGAGATGACAATGGAACTCGTGACTCACAAGAAATTCAAAAATGGCCGGTTGATGCCGTGGGGAAAGGGTACGGTCGTTACCGGCGCAAAGGGGTTTGTCTACCTTTCCGGAAACACCGCGACCGTCGAGGACTACGATCCGATCGGCAAAAGCGGCGGCGGCGCCGTCGGCGGTGCGGCCGCGCAGTGGCGCGAAATTCTCACCAACATCAAATCAGACCTGGAAGAGCTTGGTACTGCGCTCGACCATCTCATCAGACTGACCTTCTTTGTTAAGGGGCCATTTCCCGATGGCGGCGTTCTGAGCTCTCCCAATTTTCGCCTGCACGTCCTGGACGAATTCTTTGCCGAGCACTGCCCGAAGCACTGCAGCTACAACAACCCGCCGCCCTCGGAAGTTATCGGCGTTGCAGCACTTGCGCAGCCTGATCTTGTCATTGAAATCGTTGCACTAGCGGCTCTGCCGGACTAGGCAGAGCCGCGGCGTGCGGGGTGCGATAACATGCGCTCAAAAAAGGCGCGGTGCGGTAGAATTCATCAGTCGTGGCTCCGTTGCGTGACGATGACCGGGATCAGCAGGTCGCCCCAGTTGCCGTCGCCGCCATGGTGCCGTGCCGAGCGCACCAGTTCGACCGAGACGCCGGCCTCGACCGCCTTCATTACCGACTGATTGAGCCTGTGCAGATCGTTCGCTAGCATTCGGATGGTCGCCTGCTGGTCGACATTCATGCTGGTGGCCTGCTCTTCGGCCCGTTCCTTGACGCGGCTTATCGATGCCATTGGTCTTCTCCCTGTTTTGCCGTGCCTGTTGTGTTGCCATGCCAGTTTGGGCGTTCCCTCTGTTTGTCCGCTATTCCGCCGCCGGCCTGAATTGGGCGTGCTCGGTCGATCCATGCATGGCCGTGGTCGAAGACTGGCCACCGGTGATCGCCATCGAGACGGCGTCGAAATAGCCGGTGCCGACCTCGCGCTGGTGCTTGGTGGCGGTGTAGCCATTGGCTTCCGCGGCGAATTCCGCCTCCTGCAGTTCCGAATAGGCTGCCATCTGCCGCTCCTTGTAGCCGCGGGCGAGCTCGAACATGCCGAAATTGAGCTGGTGGAAACCGGCCAGCGTAATGAACTGGAACTTGTAACCCATGGCGCCGAGTTCCTTCTGGAACTTCGCAATCGTCGCGTCATCGAGATTCTTCTTCCAGTTGAAAGACGGCGAGCAATTATAGGCAAGCAGCTTGCCTGGATGATGCTTGCGCACGCCCTCGGCAAACGTCCTGGCCTGCCCCAGATCGGGCCTGGAGGTCTCGCACCAGATCAGGTCCGCATAGGGCGCATAGGCGACGGCACGGGCGATGCAGGGCTCGATGCCGTTGCTGACATGGTAGAAGCCCTCCGCCGTACGGCCGGCGCCATAATCGACGAAGGGCCGGTCGCGTTCGTCGATGTCGGAGGTCAGGAGCTTTGCCGCTTCCGCGTCGGTGCGCGCCACGACCAGTGTCGGCGTGCCCATGACGTCGGCGGCAAGGCGCGCCGCGTTGAGATTGCGGATGTGTGCGGCGGTTGGGATCAGCACCTTGCCGCCGAGATGGCCGCATTTCTTCTCCGAAGCCAGCTGGTCCTCGTAATGGACGCCGGCCGCACCCGCCTCGATGAATGCCTTCATGATCTCGAAGGCGTTGAGCGGCCCGCCGAAGCCGGCTTCCGCATCGGCGACGATCGGCGCGAACCAGGTGTCGACCGACAGCCCCTTACCTTCGCAAGTCTCGATCTGGTCGGCGCGCTGCAGGGTGCGGTTGATGCGCTTGACCAGTTCGGGCGCCGCATTGGCGGGATAGAGCGACTGGTCCGGGTACATGGCGGAAGCGGTGTTGGCATCTGCGGCGACCTGCCATCCCGACAGATAGATCGCCTTCAGCCCGGCCCGCACCTGCTGCATCGCCTGGTTGCCCGACATGGCACCCAGCGCGTTGACGAAATCCTCTTCATGGATGAGCTGCCACAGCCGGTTTGCCCCCATTTCGGCGAGGCTCTGCCGGATCTGCACCGAGCCGCGCAGCCGCTTCACCTCCTCCGGCGAATAGGGCCGCTCGATGCCATCAAAGCGGCCTTGCGGCGCCGACGGGACAAGGTTGTAAAAGTCGGTCATTGGTCACTCCAGGCGGGTTTGATGCCGGTTTTCGGATGGCGTCGCAGAGGGAAAAATGTGTGCGCCATGTGTGACATCATTTACACGCCGGCACGACGCAAGCGAGGTAAACCTCCAGATTAGCCAGAAAATAAGGGAAAACCTGTGTTGTGTTTGACTAATGGGAGCTGTAAATCTGTCATGATTGTAAAAGCCGCCGTGCCATCGGCGGATGTAAATTTCTGTCAAGGGCAGTCGATTGGCCGACCATAAAATCTTCGCCGGGCCGCGCATTCGTCGCATCCGCAACGCCAAGGGGCTAACCCAGACGGCGATGGCCGAAGGGCTCGGCATCTCGCCGTCCTATCTCAATCTCATCGAGCGCAACCAGCGGCCGCTGACGGTGCAACTGATCCTGAGGCTGGCATCCGTCTACAAGGTCGACCCGCACGAACTGCAAGGCGAGGCGCGGGGATCGGTCGCCGATTTGAAGGAAGTGTTTTCAGATCCGTTGCTGGCCGGCGAACTGCCGGGCGACCAGGAACTCGTCGAGCTTGCCGAGGCGGCGCCCAACGCTTCCGCCGCTGTGATAAAACTGTTTCGCGCCTATCGCGAGCAGGCTAAGCGATTATCGGATCTCAACGAGCTGCTCGCGCGCGAGGGCAAGGCCACCGCACTCTCCGGTGCCCGGCTGCCGATCGACGAGGTGCATGAGATTTTCGAACACCGGCCGAATCATTTTGCCGCGCTCGAAGAGGAAGCCGAGGCATTCACGTCGGTGCTCGATCCCGGCGACGATCTTTTCAGTGCGTTGAAGGCTTGGCTGCGGCGTGAATTCGGCATCGTCGTCAAGGTACTGCCGGTCGCCACCATGCCCAACTGGCGCCGTCGCTATGACCGTCACTCGCAACGCCTGTTCCTGTCCGAGCGCCTGTCGCCATTCGATCAACTGCGCGAGCTGGCTATGGAGGCCTGCCTGATCCGCATGAGCGTCGCTGTCGCCGCCGAGATCCAGGCGCTGAAGCTGACCACGGACGAAGCCCGCCGGCTGGCGCGTTTCGAGCTCGGCCGCTATGCCGCGCACGCTCTGATGATGCCCTATCAGCCTTTTCACGCCGCTGCTGTCCGCACCCGCTACGACATAGACATGTTGCGGTCGCGCTTCGGCGTTTCCTTCGAGCAGGCGGCGAACCGGCTGGCCACGCTGCAGCGGCCGGGTGCGTCAGGTGTGCCGTTCTTCATGCTCGAGGTCGACAGTGCCGGCAATCGGTTCCGCAAGGCGGGCAGCCACGGCTTTCCGCAAAGCCGCTTCGGCGGCGGCTGTCCGAGGCTGCCGGTCCATGCCGCCTTCGCCCAGCCCGGCCAGATCCTGGTCGAGGCGGTGGAAATGCCCGACGGCGCAGCGTTTCTCTGCATTGCCCGCACGCTCGAGGGGCCGCAGGGCTCGTTTGCCGAGCGGCCGCGCCGCACCGCGCTGCTGCTCGGCTGCGACATCGGTTTTAGCGACGAGGTCGTCTATGGAGCGGCGTTGCCGAGGCCAGCCGCCATCGGCAAGACCGGACAGAGCGCCACGGCGACGGCGACGCCGGTCGGCCCTGCCTGCCGGCTGTGCGAGCGCATCGGCTGCCTCGCCCGCGCCGAGCCACCCGTTACACGCCCGCTCGGCCTCGATGAGATGGTGACGGGGCTGTCGGCATTCGATTTTCAGTGATTCGGCTCCAGCAATATTGCGGCTGAATCTTCGACCGAAGAACCTCATCTGTTCCTGCGGCGGCAACCAGTAAGCTGGTTGGCAGCTGCCGGCCAAAATATTGGTTCGGCCAAAATATTGATTCAGCCGAATATTGATTCAGCATTGACAGTACGGTATCAAAAAAAAGAACTGCGCAACGGTCGGGGGATCAATGATGGGCAGGACTGTTTTTTGGCTTGGCTTGGCGCTCGCGTTTTCGGTGGCCGATCCCGCATTGGCTGAAAAGTCCTCGGATTTCTTCAAGTCCTATCAACAGTATAATGATGCCGGCAAGGCGTTCCTGGACAAGATCGATCCGAAGACCGGCGCGATAAATCTTGCCGAAGGCATCCATCTCGATCTCAAGGACAAGTTCTATTTTCTGGACAAGAAGGACACGCTCTCCGTCCTCACCGAAGCCTGGGGCAATCCGCCCGACTCTGGTTCCGATGCCCTCGGCATGATCTTTCCAGTCTCCCATGATCCCATTGCCGATAACAATTGGGGGATAGAGCTGCGCTGGGAAAAGATTGGTTACGTCGACGACAGTGACGCCGCGTCCATCGATTACAATGAACTGCTGCGCAACATGCAGTCAGACACTCTGTCCGGCAACGATCAGAGGGTAAAGGACGGCTACGCGCCCATTACGCTGATCGGCTGGGCGTCGCCGCCGGTTTATGACGCGGCCCACAAACGCCTGCACTGGGCCAAGGAGCTGCAATTTGGGAACGATGCCGCCCATACGCTCAACTACGACGTCCGTTTCCTTGGCAGGGAGGGCGTCTTCGTGATGAGCTATATCGCGACGGTGGAACAATTGCCGGAGATAAGGCAAAGCCTGGATGAAGTGCTTGGCCTCGCGGACTTCAACACCGGCAAGACATACGCCGATTTCGTGCCGGGCGTCGATACGGTTGCGGCGATTGGCGTCGGTGGCCTGATTGCCGGAAAGCTGGCGGCGAAAGCAGGTTTTCTGGTCGTGGCGCTGATCGCGCTGAAAAAGTTTGGCCTGCTCCTGCTGGTTCCGCTGGCCGGTCTCTGGCGCTTTATCCGCGGCAACAGGGGCACGTCCTAAAGCGATCGTCGACAGGTCGCCTCGGATCATCGCCGGGCGAGGGCGAGGCGCCCTCATCAGTGCGCCAAACGGAACATTGAACTGGATCACGCCCGGCCTTCTGCTTTGCGTTACGCGAATGAGGCACGTCTCTGTCGTCCATTGCCCGTCGTGCTGCTCCGAATTCGCCGACAGTCGCACCCATGACCGATACCGCATCATCTCCGGTTGCCGCCTCGCCGATCGTGTCGCCGCAAGGGGAACGCGTCGGTTTCCTGCTGGTATTCCTGTCGGCGCTGATGTGGAGTTTTGGCGGCACAATTGCGCGCTTCATCGACAACACTGACAGCTGGACGGTGGTGTTCTGGCGCTCAGTCTGGGCCGCTGCCTTCCTGCTCTGCTTCATGGTCTGGCGCGACGGCTGGCGTGGCACGCTGAAGCTGTTTCGTGGCATGGGCCTGGCCGGCCTTGCGGTGGCGTTCTGCTTCGCCACGGCGTCGACCTCTTTCGTCGTCGCGCTTGCCTATACCACCGTCGCCAACATCCTGTTGATGCAGGCCGGCGTGCCGCTTCTGGCGGCGCTGTTTGCCTGGGCGCTGTTTCGTGAACGGGTGGCGGTGGCGACCTGGTTGGCGATTGCCGCCGTCATTGCCGGTGTCGCCATCATGGTGTCGGAATCGCTCGATGGCGCGGTATCGCCGATCGGTGACGGGCTGGCGCTGCTCATCGCCGTCATGTTCTCGGTCGCCACCGTCATCACGCGCCGCTTTGCCCATGTGCGCATGACCCCGGCGACTTGCCTCGGCACGATGCTGGCGGCCGCCTTTGCGGCATCGCAAGCGTCGGCCCTCGGCGTCTCGAGCCACGACATGGGCTTTCTCTTTGCCTTTGGCGTGATCAATCTGGGACTCGGCCTCGCCTTCTTCGCCACCGGCGCCCGGCTTGTTCCGGCCGCCGTCGCGGCGCTGCTCGGCACGTTCGAACCGATCCTTGGCCCGATCTGGGTCTGGCTCATCCATTCCGAGATGCCGTCGGCGCGCACCATCCTCGGCGGTGCGGTCGTCGTCACCGCGCTGCTCGTCCATATCGGGCTCGAATTCAAGCGTCAGACGCGGCCCGCGCGAGCGGGCGTCACCGGTGTGCCGTCGCCTAATTGATGCAGCGCACGCGTCAAAGCGAGATGAACCATTGACAATGTCGCGGCCGCGCGGGCAGGCTGCGATCAGGCAACAACAAGACAGGCGTATCTTGCCAAGTCTCCATGCCGGCCGCATCGAGGCCGGACAACATCGTCGTCTCCCTGCCCGCGCCGTAGCGAAAGCTTCCGACGGCGCCGGAACACCAGCAACGCCACGCCAAGTCTTCGCTGTCGCCTCGTCGCCGAACCATAATGGCGCCGGCAATTCGCGCTTGTCGCCTGCCTGCAAGCCCAATACCCTGAAGCAAATGCCCAGCCGCGCGAACGCCGCGACGAGCTGGCGACGGAACACTCATCAAAGGAGAATAGCATGACCCGCAAAGCGCTCTGGCTTTCGGCGACTTCGGCGTTTCTGGCAGTTTTCACCCTAGGCGCGCATGCCGAGGATCGCGTCGTCAACGTGTTCAACTGGTCGGACTATATCGACAGTTCGATCATCGACGACTTCACCAAGGAAACCGGCATCAAGGTCGTCTACGACACTTTCGATTCCAACGAGATCCTGGAAACGAAGCTGCTCGCCGGCGGCAGCGGCTACGATGTCGTCGTGCCGAGCGGCAATTTCCTTGCACGCCAGATCCAGGCGGGTGTGTTCCAGAAGCTCGACAAGTCGAAACTGCCGAACATTTCCAATATGTGGGACACGGTCATGGAACGGACCGCCAAATATGATCCCGGCAACGAATATTCGATCAACTACATGTGGGGTACTGTCGGCATCGGCTACAACATCAAGAAGGTGCAGGCAGCGCTCGGCACCGACAAGATCGACAGCTGGGACGTGTTCTTCAATCCCGAAAGCCTGGCCAAATTGAAGGACTGCGGCGTCTATGTGCTGGATTCGCCGGCCGACATCATACCGGCGGCATTGAAATATCTGGGCCTCGACCCGAACAGCACATCGCCCGATGAGATCGCCAAGGCCGAAGAAACATTGCTGAAGGTCCGGCCCTATATCCGCAAGTTCCACTCGTCCGAATACATCAACGCTCTTGCCAATGGCGACATCTGCCTGGCGGTTGGCTGGTCGGGTGACGTCTTCCAGGCCCGCAACCGCGCCGACGAAGCCAAGCAGGGCGTCGAGATCGGCTACTCCGTGCCGAAGGAAGGTGCGCAGATGTGGTTCGACCAGATGGCGATCCCGGCCGACGCGCAGCATGTCGCCGAAGCGCATGAGTTCCTGAACTACATGATGAAGCCCGAAGTGATCGCCAAATCGTCGAACTATGTGCTCTACGCCAACGGCAACAAGGCTTCGCAGCAGTTCATCGACAAGGCGATCCTGGAAGATCCGGCGATCTATCCAGACGCCGCCACCTTGCAGAAGCTCTACACCGTCTCGCCTTACGATCCCAAGACCCAGCGCATCATCACCCGCACCTGGACCAAGATCGTCACTGGCCAATAACAATCTGACCAGGCCCCGGCAGCCGGCTGCCGGGCCCGCTTTCTCATGGGGCAAGCAGCAGGACGGAGTGGGACATGAAATCGCTTGGCAGCATCCGCAGGGATTTCGCGCCATGGAACGATCCGAACGCCAAGCCATACATCCAGTTCGACAACGTCACCAAGAAATTCGGTGAGTTCACGGCGGTCAACAACCTGTCGCTGACCATCTTCGAACGCGAATTCTTTGCCTTGCTTGGAGCCTCAGGCTGCGGGAAATCGACGCTGCTCAGGATGCTTGCCGGCTTCGAGGAGCCGACCGCCGGCCGCATCCTGCTCGATGGCCAGGATCTGCGCGGCATTCCGCCCTATCGGCGGCCGGTCAACATGATGTTCCAGTCCTACGCCTTGTTTCCGCATATGACGGTCGAGAACAACATCGCGTTCGGCCTCAAGCAGGAAGGCATGGTCAAGGCCGATATCGAAAAGCGCGTCGCCGAGATGCTGAAGCTGGTCAAGCTCGAGCAGTTCGCGAAGCGCAAGCCGCACCAATTGTCGGGCGGCCAGCGCCAGCGCGTCGCGCTCGCGCGCTCGGTGGCAAAGCGCCCGAAAGTCTTGCTGCTCGACGAGCCGCTTGGCGCGCTGGACAAGAAGCTGCGCGAGGAAACCCAGTTTGAGCTGATGGACCTGCAGCAGAATCTCGGCCTCACCTTCGTCGTCGTCACCCATGACCAGGAAGAGGCGATGACGATGGCCGACCGCATCGCCATCATCGACAAGGGCGAGGTGATGCAGGTGGCGACACCGGCCGAGGTCTACGAAGCGCCGGGCTCGCGCTTCGTCGCCGGCTTCGTCGGCAACGTGAATATGTTCTACGGGAGGATCGCGGCTGGCGAGGCCGGCAGCGCAAGCATCGATGCCGGCAACGGCATCACCATCCGAACCGAAAACGCCGGCAGTGCCGCCGCCGGGACATCCGTTACCTTCGCCATCAGGCCGGAGAAGATCAAGGTGTCCTCGACGAAACCCGCCGGTGCCGTCAATGCCATCGAGGGCGAGGTCTACGATATCGCCTATCTCGGTGACATGACCGTCTATCACGTCAGGCTGGACGATGGTCAGGTGGTGCGGGCAAGCACTATGAACGCGGCACGCCTCACCGAGGATCCGCTGAGCTGGAACGACCGCGCCTGGATTTCCTTCCGCCCTGACGCCGGCGTCGTGCTGACACGGTAGGGATTGATCATGTCCGCTGTCACTGCCGCAACAAGCTCTCCGGCAAATGCTGCCGGTAAATCCGCCCCGGCCAGGCTGAGCGCGGCTTTCGTCGGCCGTCTCGTCATTATCGTCCCCTATCTCTGGCTGCTGTTCTTCTTTCTTGTCCCCTTCATCATCGTCTTCAAGATTTCGCTGTCGCAGACGGCGATCGCCATGCCGCCCTATACTCCGGTGCTCGATTTCCGCGGCGGCATTTCGGGGTTCATCTCGGGGGTTGGCGCGCTCAATTTCGACAACTACACGTGGCTGACGCAGGATGCGCTCTACTTCAACGCCTATGTGACGAGCGTCGTCGTCGCCGCCATCTCGACGGTCCTGACATTGCTTGTCGGCTATCCCATTGCCTATGGCATGGCGCGCGCTCCGGCGACGATCCGCCCGACCTTGCTGATGCTGGTGATCCTGCCGTTCTGGACCTCGTTCCTGATCCGTGTCTATGCCTGGATCGGCATCCTCAAGCCCGAAGGCCTGCTCAACCAGCTGCTGCTCGCCAGCGGCATCATCAGCCAGCCGCTGATCATCCTCAACACCTATACGGCTATCTTCATCGGTATCGTCTACTCCTATCTGCCGTTCATGGTGCTGCCGCTCTATTCGTCGTTGGAGAAGATGGACCATACGCTGATCGAGGCGGCGAAGGATCTCGGGTGCCCGCCGACCAGCGCCTTCTGGAAGATCACCTTTCCGCTGTCGCTGCCCGGCGTCATCGCCGGCTGCCTCCTGGTGTTCATTCCCGCCGTCGGTGAGTTCGTCATTCCCGACCTGCTCGGCGGCTCGCAGACGCTGATGATCGGCAGGACGCTGTGGAACGAGTTCTTCGCCAACCGTGACTGGCCGGTGTCGTCCGCCGTTGCTGTCATCCTGCTGCTGCTGCTGATCGTGCCGATCATGATTTTCCAGCGGGCCCAGGCGCGTGCTCAGGAGCAGGACCAATGAACGCCACCTGGAGCCGCTTCAACGTCATTTCGATCGTGCTCGGCTTTGCCTTTCTCTACCTGCCGATCGTCCTGCTCGTCGTGTTCTCTTTCAACGAGTCGAAGCTGGTCACCGTCTGGGGCGGCTTCTCGACGAAATGGTACGTCTCGCTGTTCCACAACCGGGGTCTGATGGACGCCACCTGGGTGACGGCCCGGGTCGGCGTCATCTCGGCAACCGTGGCGACCGTGCTCGGCACGCTGGCGGCGCTCACCTTGACACGCTACACGCGCTTTCGCGGCCGGCTTCTGTTTTCGGGCATGGTGTTTGCGCCGCTGGTCATGCCCGAAGTCATCACCGGCCTGTCGCTGCTGCTGCTCTTCGTCGCCGTCGGCCTCGACCGCGGCTTTCTGACGGTGACGCTTGCCCACACCACGCTGACCATGTGCTTCGTCGCGGTGGTGGTGCAGTCGCGCCTGATCACCTTCGATCGGTCACTGGAAGAAGCCGCGATGGACCTCGGTGCACCGCCGGTAAGGACCTTCTTCCAGATCACGCTGCCGGTCATCATGCCGGCGATCGTCTCCGGCTGGATGCTGGCCTTCACGCTCTCGCTCGACGACCTGGTTATTGCCAGCTTCACCTCGGGTCCCGGCGCCACGACACTGCCGATGAAGATCTACAGCCAAGTTCGCCTCGGCGTGACGCCGGAAATCAACGCCGCCTGCACCATCCTGATCGCCGTTGTCGCCGTCGGTGTGATCATCGCTTCGCTTGTCAACAAGAGCCGCGAAGTGCAGCGCCAGCGCGACGAGCAGGCCGCGCAGCGCGGTTGAAGCTGCTGCTGCTGCTGCTTACTCTCCCGAAACGCCGCGGCTTATCGGCGAGATGAACGGCGTGCTCCACGTGCCGCCGACGAAGAACGACGACTGATTGGGTCCCTGGGCGTTCGTCTGCGTGGCAGCCTGGCTCGGCCGGACGATGCCGCCGGACAGTGCCAGCCCGCGTCCGGCATAGGATGCAATGCCGGAAAGCCAGATCTTGTATTGCGCGGAATTCACCTCGGCCTTGTCGATGCGCGCCACGCCGTTCGAAATGCTCGCCTTGAGCTCTGCCCCGTCGATCGGCAGCGTTCCGTCCGAGACGTCGTCCAGCGCGAAGAATCCGCCCTGTTCGGTGTGCTTGAGGAACGCCGGCAGGTTAAGCCGGCTCAGCGCACCCGCGCCGAACGTCGCGGACAGCGAGCCATTGGCGTTTTCGAAAATCGAGTCCCAGGTTCTGCCAGGCCCCTTGAGGATGACCGAAACGGTTCCAGTGCCGATCGGCACCAGCCGTGTCATCCCGGCCGCGGTGCCGAAAGCGCCGCCGTCGATATCGGAAGCAAGCAGCCGGATCTCGACTTCGGTGCCGGCGGGCTTGCGGTCGAAACGGACGCTGCTCTGGACGTTGCCGCCAAAGGCGGATGCATCCGAGATGTCGAAGACGGCAAGGCCGTTCTTGACCTGGGCGGTGGCGGCGACCTCGGCAAGCTGGATGGCGCCGGCCGTGGCATGCGCCGCCGACAGCCTGAGATCGAGATTGATCCGGTCGGCGAAGCTCGTATCGATTTCGCCCGGATCGGTGCCGCCGGCCGATGGCACCGGGGCAAAGGCGGAAAGAAATGATCTGAGGTCGAGCGTATCGAAGGCAAGTGTGCCGGAGATCACCGGCAATGCCTCGCCGTAGGTGAAGTCCAGCGCGCCCATTCCGGGGTTGTTGTCGAGGGTCAGGGCGGTGTTTTCGAATTTGACGCGCCCGGCCGTCGCCGTGATCTTGCTTGAAACCGAGATCGAGCCGATTGCCGCACCGGGCGCGATGCCGGCCTGCGACCATTCGAGCACGCGTCGGAGCGAAGGTGCGGCGAATTTTGCCTGGCCGTCGAAATAGCCGTTTTCCGACATGCTGGCGCGGCCGTCGAATGAAAAACTGGCCGGCGCCGCCTTGAAGGAAAACGTGACCGGTGCTGTGCCGCCACCAAACAACACAAGCGGGTTCGGCGATGCGGCGTCGATGGCAACACTTTCGCCGCGCCATATCCCGGTCGCCGACAGCGTCGCATTGCTGTTCATCGCGGCCCAGTTCGCCTGGCCGCTCAGGCTGCTCAATATCTCCTGGTCCTTGTCGCCGATGGCAGCCACCACGCGGCCGTCCCTGAACTCGACTGTGCCGAACGGATCTGTTGGCAGCTTGCCGAGATCCGGCTTGGCGGGATTTGTGTTGATCACCGCGCGGGCAGCATCGATCGAACGCGTAATGCGCCCGCCGCTGGGAATCGCAGGCAGGAAAAACCCGCTCGCGGTACGCTGAACCCGGATCGTCGGTCGTACCAGCCGCGCCGTCGAAAACACCACGTCGCCACGCAGCGCCGCCATCGCCGAGAGGTCGACCTCGACCCGTTCGGCTTCGACCACGGGCGGCGCATCCGTCTCTGTCCATTGCGACAGCGTCACGTCGCTCAGGATCGCCCGGAAATTCGGCCAGACCTCGATGCGCGGCGCGCCGTCGATGGTGACCCGGAAACCGCTCCAGGCGCTCATTTCCCATGCGATGCGGTCGCGTACGATGCGGGTCGAGGCGATCAACGGCAAGGCTGCGACGACCAGCGCGATGACGATGACGGCTGCGCCGATCGCCCATATTCCGCGTCGGATCAAAGGTGATGGCATATCGCCCTGTATGCTTCCATTCCGACAAAATCGCCCGACGGGTGTAACCGACGGCTGACGCATTTCAAGTCTTTATGGCCCGGCGATGGCATTTGCGCACACCCTGACCGGCGCGGTCCAACAAAATCTTGCTCTGCTGCATCGCGATATTGCATAAGCGATGCAGCCTGCGGAGGAACAATGATGGCTGACGACGCACCGCTCTGGATCCCGACGCAAGAGCAGATCGACGCGGCGCCGATGACCGCCTTCATGAACGCCGCGGCGAGCATGGCCGGCGAGTCTTTCTCCTCCTATGCCGACCTGCATCGCTGGTCGATCGATGACCGCGAGACCTTCTGGAGCTTGGTCTGGGACTTTTGTGGCATCGTCGGCGACAAGGGCGAACGCGTGCTGATCGATGGCGACAAGATGCCCGGCGCGACCTTCTTCCCTGATGCGAAGCTGAACTTCGCCGAGAATCTCCTCAAGAAAACCGGGCTTGGCGACGCAATCGTCTTTCGCGGCGAGGACAAGGTCGAGCGGCGGCTGTCCTGGAACGAGCTGCATGCGCTGACCTCGCGCCTGCAGCAGCTTTTCCTGTCGCTCAAGGTGAAGAAGGGCGACCGCATCGCCGCGATGATGCCCAACATGCCGGAGACCGTTGCTGCGATGCTGGCGGCCGCCTCGATCGGCGCGGTCTGGTCGTCCTGCTCCCCGGATTTCGGCGAGCAGGGGGTTCTCGACCGGTTCGGCCAGATCGAGCCTGTCGTGTTCATCGCGCCGGACGGCTACTGGTACAATGGCAAGGCGATCGAAGTCGCCGACAAGATCGCGGCCGTGGCGGGCAAGCTCGCCACCGTCCGCAAGGTCCTCATTGTCGACTATCTCGGCACCTCGCTCGACGTCGCGGCGACCATCGGCAAGGCGGCTGCGCTTGAAGAGGCGCTGTCACCCTTTGCCGCCAGGCCTGTCAGCTACGAGAGGCTGCCGTTTTCGCATCCGCTGTACATCCTGTTTTCGTCCGGCACGACCGGCATCCCCAAATGCATTGTCCATTCGGCCGGCGGAACGCTGATCCAGCACGTCAAGGAAGAACGGCTGCATGCCGGCCTGCTCGACGGCGACCGCTTCTTCTACTTCACCACCTGCGGGTGGATGATGTGGAACTGGCTGGTGTCGGGCCTGGCGTCGGGCGCCACCTTGCTGCTCTACGACGGCTCACCCTTGTACCCGGACGGCAATACGCTGTTCGACTTCGCCGATGCCGAGAAGATGACGTATTTCGGCACCTCGGCCAAATTCATAGATTCCGTGCGCAAGGCCGGCCTCAAGCCGATCCGCACGCATGATCTTTCCAGCGTGCGCGCCATCTCCTCGACCGGCTCGCCGCTATCGCCGGAAGATTTCCGCTTCGTCTACGAAGGCATCAAGAAGGACGTGCATCTGGCTTCGATTTCCGGCGGCACCGATATCGTCTCCTGCTTCGTGCTCGGCGTGCCGATCGAACCGGTATGGACCGGCGAGATCCAGGGGCCTGGGCTCGGTCTTGCCGTCGATGTCTGGGACGATGACGGCCGGCCGCTCCGCCAGGAGAAGGGCGAGCTCGTCTGCACCAAGGCGTTTCCCGCGATGCCGCTCGGCTTCTGGAACGACCCTGACGGCAGGAAATACCGAGCCGCCTATTTCGAACGGTTCGACAATGTCTGGTGCCACGGCGATTTCGCCGAATGGACCGCCCATGGCGGCCTGATCATCCATGGCCGTTCCGACGCCACGCTCAATCCGGGCGGTGTCAGGATCGGCACGGCGGAGATCTACAATCAGGTCGAGCAAATGCCGGAAATCCTCGAAGCACTATGCATCGGCCAGGATTTCGACAATGACGTTCGCGTGGTGCTGTTCGTGCGGCTGGCGGCAGGCGTCGAGCTCGATGCCGAGCTGGAAAAACGCATCCGCGCGAAAATCCGCATCGGGGCGAGCCCGCGCCACGTGCCGGCCAAGATCGTCGCCGTCAGCGATATTCCGCGCACCAAATCGGGCAAGATCACCGAGCTCGCGGTACGCGACATGGTGCATGGCCGCGCCATCAAGAACAAGGAAGCGCTCGCCAATCCCGAAGCGCTCGAGCTGTTCCGCAACCTGCCGCAGCTTGCCGACTGACCCGGGATCCAAGGCGGGAGCCGTTTTGAGGTCTCAGGTATCGTTAACAAATTATCTCTTCGGAATTTACCTAGATTTCATGAGTGGTACACATTGGTAAATTTTCCGGCGTGCCGGTAAGGATTTGTTAAGGCCCGGCATCGATAGTCGTGCGTAACTTGAGGGAGAAATCCCGTTCCTCTTAGCCCCGAGAGGATCTGATTCGCTCAAGCCCCGTTGTGACAGCAATCCTATCATTCAAGGCGTCCTGTTGGACGCCTTTTTTCTTTGCGCAACCATAGCTAACCGGCGAGCACACGGGTCGAGGGAAAGGCGACTTCGACCAGGGTTCCCTCGCCGGGCGTCGAGTTGATGGTGAACCGGGCCCGGTTCGCTTCGACCATCGCCTTGGTCAGCGGCAACCCAAGACCGGTGCCGTCGCCGCGGCCGCGCTTCAGCGCATTGATCTGCTTGAACGGCTTCAGCGCCTGCTCGATCTCGGACGGGCTCATGCCGATGCCGGTATCGCGCACGCGCATGACGACATCGCCGGAGAGCTCGTAGGCCGTCGACACGATCACCTGGCCGCCGGCCTGCGTGTAGCGGACGGCGTTCGACAGGATGTTGAGCGCGATCTGCCGAACGCTGCGCAGATCGGCCACCACTTCCGGCAGCCGGGAGGCGAAGCTGGAGCGGATGATGACGCGTTCCCGGTTGGCTTGCGGCTGCATCATCGCCACGGTTTCGGCCAGCGTGTCGTTAAGCGACACCGCCTCGTAGGCCATCTCCTGCTGGCCTGCCTCGATTTTCGAAATGTCGAGCAGGTCGTTGACCAGATCGAGCACGTGGTTGCCCGAACGGTTGATGTCGCGCAGATAGTCGCGATAGCGGTCATTGGCCACCGGCCCGAATTTCTCGTCCACCATCAGCTCGGAAAAGCCGATGATAGCGTTGAGCGGCGTGCGGATCTCGTGGCTGATGCGGGCCAGAAAATCGGTCTTCTGCGACGAGGCGCGCTCGGCGACCGCGCGCGCCTGGGTCAAGTCCTCTTCGGCCCGCTTCCACTGGGTGATATCGCGCACCACCGCGCAGAAGCCGCTGTCGTTGGGCAGCCTGCCGATGGTCATGAACAGCGGAATGAAACGCCCCTGCGCCTCGCGCCCGATCACCTCGCGGCCATCGTTCATCACGCTTGCAACGCCGGGCTCCGACAACCCCTCGAGATAGTCACGCGCCGCGCGCTGGCTTTCGATCGCAAACAGCGAGACGAACGGCTTGCCGGTCACCTCGTCGCTGTCGAAGCCGAATAGCGCTTCCGCCGGACGGCTAATTGAACGGATCGTTCCGTTACGGCCGATCAGCACGACGCCGTCGGTGGCGGTGTCGATGATGGTGCGCATTTCGGCAATGCGCGCCTTGAGCTCGGAAACATCCGGCTGCGTTTGGTCGTCGGCAGCGCCATGCGGAATGGCTGCTGCTTCGTCGTCGCCGGAACGGCGTACGACCAGCATCAGCGCCTTGCCGTTCCCCCACGGGACGGAACGCAAAATTGCGTCGATCGGAAACTCCTGACCGTCGCGCGTCTTCAGCCGCAATGCGCGGTCGCCGCCCTCCGAACTGCCGTCGTCGGCATAAGGGTCGGCAAACAGCGCGCCGAGCCCGCCGGCCTCGTCCAGGGCGTTGAGCGTCGCATAGCCTGTCAAGCCGAGGAATTCGTCGTTCGCGTAGTGCAGTTGATCGCCGGAATGGATAAGCACCGGCACCGGCAGCTTGCCGAGGATCGAGGTATCCGGCCCCTTGTTGTCCGCTCCGGCAAACGCCGACGGCACGAAGCCGCCGAGTTTGAGCGGTGGTGCCTGCGGCCGCTCGACGGGCGGCACCTGGCCGGCAGCGTCGGCTGCGCTGTCCTCGGACCAATCCTCGCTGTCCTCGGCGTCACGGAAATCTTCGGCCGTCATGCTATCGTCGTCGCCATCCCGCGGCGCTTCGGCGACGATCGTTCGACCGTCCGTGCTGGGCTCGTCGCCTTCCTGCGCTTCATCGCTGGGTTCGCGGTTGGCATAGTCGAGCAGCGATCCGGAAACAGGGCGAGTGACGGGTTCGCCGGCTTGCGCCTCTGCTACAGCCTCATATGGCTGCTCGCCGTCGAGCCGGGCGAGGTCCTTCTGGTCCTCGGCATCGGCCTCGGGCGGTTCGGCGGCAGCCGCCCCGCTTTCCGGACCTGGTTCCGGCATCTCACCCTTGTCCGTCGGGCCGGCTTCTTTCAGCTTTGGCTCGTCGGCATTGCCGGCAGCCTCGACTTTCTCAGCCGGCTTCTGCTTTCCGGCGCTGGGCTGTTCTTCGGCCGGGGTGCTGTCCTTCTTGAGACGCTCGCCAATCTCGCGAAACGCGCTGCGTTCCAGCGTCGACAGGCCCTTGTCGTTGGCCGGCTGCCGGTGCTCGGCCAGCCGGATCACCTTGTCGGCAAAGCGCCGCTCGGGCTTTGGCACGATGGTCAACGCCGGCACTTCGCCCCTGAACGGATCGGCGGGTTTCGGTGTCGCCGGGGCAGGTTCGACGGCTTCCGGCCCGACGCTCGCGGCGGGCTTTTCCTCGGCGACAAGGGCCATGCCGACGGCATCCGGATCGACCACCGCATCGCCGCTCCTGGCGACACCGAAACCGCGAAAACCTTCGAAAACCCGGCTGCGGCTGTAAACCGGGAGCGCCGCCAGATCGACGGGTATCTTCAGATCGGTGCCGGCGACCGGCCACAGCACGGAGCGCCCGGACCAGGTGTCGCGCCGTTCGAGCAGGCCGGCAATCTCGCCAGAAGCATCAAGGCCATAGGCGGCCGAAACATCCTCGAAGCGGCGGCCGATCACGTCGGCGGCAGGCCTGCCGACAAGCTCGGCAAATTCCGGCGACAGGGCGCTGAACCGGCCCTCCGCGTCGGTACGCCAGACGAAACGCATGGGCGCGGCGGTGCGATCGATCGCCGAAGCGCGGCGTTCGGCCGGGGAGGCGGCTTTGGTGGCTTTTGCGGCGCTTTCCGGCGAAGTATCCGCGCCGGCCTGCGAAGCGTCCGGGCTGTTCTCGGCTTTGCCGGACGCAGCTGCCCCGGGCGGGACCTGCGCGTCGTCGCCGGCATTGAAGTACCAATGATCATGCTGCGTCGGCGTTTCGCCAACCGTGTGTTGATTGTCAGCCGCGTCGACAGCTTCGTGCTCCGCCGATGCTGAGGTGCCTTCCATCGCTGCAAGGTTGATCTCCGCCGCGCCCATCCTGGCGATTGGCGGCTCGTTGTCTTGGCCCGTCGGCTGGGGAAGATCGCCACCGCTCGGTGCCGCTGCTGCTTCGCTGCCGGTTTCCCCCCCGGCGCGCTCGCCATCAGGGGCCCCGCCGTCGAGCCGGTCCTCGTCGATCACCACCAGCAGATGCCGCTCGTCCGTCAGCCGGGCAAGGCCCGCCGGATAGGAGCTGGATCCACCCGGGACCAGGCGCTTGACGATGCGGTCGCTCTCGTTCGCCACGTCGGCGACAAGCGCGGCCAGCGTCTCAGGCCGGATGCCGAGTGCCGAAAAGCCGTCCGATGCGGCGTCGATATTGCCCTTGGCGTCGACAAAGGCGATGTAGTGGCCGTCTTCCGTAAAACCACCGATGGCGCGATCGGCGATCTCGGCCGCACTGCGCGAGCCGGTCTGCGCCGCCGGCAGCGCCAGCATGATTGCTTCCTCTCCATCGGGCATGGTCACTGCGCTGGCCAGGAAGCCGACCGCGCGGCTGGTCAGGCCGGTCGCCAGCCGAACCGTGATGGCACGGTCGCGGCCGATCTGCGGAAAACCGCTGGTTGCCATGATCTGGCGCCTGGCGATCAGCGGCAAACCTGCCGAGGCGCCGATGATCGCGCCGATGTCGGGATAGCCGAATACCGCTGCGCCGGGGCCGTTGGCCCAGATCACCTGCTCGAGATCTGCCGACAGAATAGCGATCGCGTCGCCTGCGGCGAAGCGCAGGCGGACCGCGTCGAGCACGGCGACATCGAGGAAGGAGTAGTTTTCAGCCGGCATGCGTTTGGCGACCCTCACAGAGCGGGCAATTTGCGGTTAACGCTTTGTTAATAAAAGTCGACGGCGCGAAGGTCCACAAGTCATAGCGTGCAACCAATGGAATCTCTAGGCGCGTGGTTAACGCCACGAACAAATAATATATGGTGCGATGCAACAAACATGTTGCAATGCACAAAAATTGCCTTTATATTGCCATGATACATGAACGAGACGGCTTTTCGTCAAAGCCGCTGCCGCTGAAAAGGATGGAAAATGTCCAGGACCAAGACCGCTGAAACGATCGAAAACGTTGAATTCCCGAGCTTCGACGCTTCCAAGGCCACTGACCAGATCCGCGCTTTCGCCGAAAAGGGCGTCGAGCAGTCGAAAGAGGCCTATGCCAAGCTGAAGACCGGGGCCGAGGAGACCCAGAAGGCTCTGGAGTCGACCTACGAGACCGCCAAGTCCGTTTCCAGCGACCTGTCGCTCAAGACCATCGCCGCCCTGCGCGCCAATGCCGAAGCCGGCTTCTCGCATTTCGAAGCGCTGATCGGCGCCAAGTCGCTGTCGGAAGTCGTCGAGTTGCAGACCGCTTTCCTGCGCAAGCGCGTCGAAATGACCGTCGAGCAGGCCAAGGACTTCCAGGCGGTTGCTGCCAAGGCGGCCGAGGACGTATCCAAGCCGATCAAGACCGCCTTCGAGAAGGCCGTGAAAGAAATCAAGATCGCCTAATATTTGCACATAGTCTAACGATGCATCAAAAGGTCGCATTTCGTCAGACAAATAGATGTGCGATATAGTGGTTTAAGTGAATACCCGGCGAGTGGAACCTCCTCCCTCTGCTCACCGGGGTAACCAGCCAGCACCTCCTCCCGCTGGCTCGTAACAGGAAAAGGCCGGCACCTCCTCCCGCCGGCCTTTTCTTTGTCCGGCGGAAAATGACGCGATGCCGGAGCGAGCTTTTGCCTTGCCAAAAGCCTTGAATTAAACTCCGATAGCCCGTATGGACGCATCGCCGAACGACAGAGCGGGTCCCGAACGTTTCATCTCGATCCCGCTCTGGCAAACGTGCCGTTGTAGCTCAGATGGTTAGAGCGCCGGATTGTGGATCCGGAGGTCGCTGGTTCGATCCCAGCCAACGGTACCATCACCTTTCAGCTACACTTCTGACCGGCAAAATACTGCCAAAGCGGTCTTATGACCGGTCGCCTCACCGACGGGCCCGCGCCTGACGCGCGCCGCGCAGGTGGTCCACGAGGGCTCTCAGCTTCGGCGCGACATTCCGTCGGCTGGGGAAATAGAGATAGAAACCAGCAAACGGCGGGAAATAGCCGTCGAGGATTGGTACAAGCTCGCCGCGGTCGATCCAGGGGCGGAATGTATCCGCCATGCCGAACGTGATCCCGGCGCCTGCAACGGCCAGCCGGATCATCAGCCACATGTCGTTGGTCGTGATCTCGGGCGCAACCGCCACGTCGAATTCGCGCCCGTCCTCGCCAAACTCCCACCGATAGGGCGAAACTCCCGGCGCCGGCCGCCAGCCGATACAGCGATGAGCCACAAGCTCGCGCGGATGGGCGGGTGCTCCGAACTTTTCGAGATAGCGCGGGGCGCAGACGGCCATCTGCCGCTGATCGCCCGATACCGGCACGGCGATCATGTCCTGCTCAATCACTTCGCCGAGCCTGACTCCGGCATCATAGCCTTCGGCAACGATGTCGAATTCCTCGTCTGTCACCACGATGTCCAGATGCACCTCGGGAAACGTTTCTGCAAAGGACGCCAGCAACGGTCCTGACAGAAAGGTCTCTGCGATAGACGAAACCGCGATCCGCAGGCGGCCGCGCTGGCGGTCCAGAAACTCCGTGGTGGCTTCGACTGCCGCGTTCACGTCGGCGATCGCCGGTGCGACGCTCGCCAACAGGCGCTCGCCCGCTTCGGTCAGGTTGACGCTGCGTGTCGTGCGCTGCAGCAATGCGATGCCCAGACGCTGTTCAAGCCTGAGGATGCTCTGGCTGACCGCTGAGCGCGTCACGCCCAACCGGTCCGCCGCAGCGCGAAAATTGCGTTCCTCGGCCACCGTGACGAAGACGGCAATTGCATTGAGATCGATGTCCATTGGTTAGCAAGACTTATCTTAGAGGTTAACAATGGGCGGCTTATCGCGACAATGCCCTGGCTCTATCTCTGTCGCAACGGCAAGAAGGCTTGATCCTCCCGATCCAAGCCGAAGCCGACCGATAAGGAGATATCCGATGACATCACTCCCTTCCTCCTGGGACCTGGATGGAAAAGTCGCCCTCGTGACCGGCGCGGCACGCGGCATCGGTCGCTGCACGGCGGAGCTGCTGCGTGCGCGCGGTGCCCGGATCGTGGCAAGCGATCTCAGCGACACCGTACGCGAATTGGAAGCCGAGGACGTGGCAACCCTGGTCGGCGACGTCGCCGACGAGGATCTGGCCCGACGCTCGGTCGAGCTCGCGGCGAAGCGCTTCGGACGCCTTGACATCGTCGTGAACAATGCCGGTCGCACGCTCAACAAACGTCTGACGGAGACCTCGGTCGACGACTACGACCGCATTCTGCAGATCAACGCGCGCGGCAGCTTCGTCACCGCCCGTGCCGCTGTGGAACTGATGGCCGCCGGTGGTGGCGGCGCGATCGTCAATGTCTCATCGATCTCGGCCGTCGCGGCCTTCGAGACGCAGGCGGCCTATGCCTCCTCCAAGGCGGCTGTCGCACAGCTGACCAAGGTAATCGCGATCGAATATGGGCGAATGGGCATTCGCTGCAACGCCGTTGCCCCTGGCGTGATCGAAACCGACATCATGGAAGGTGTGGTGGACAATGGCCGGGAGATGCTGCGCAGCTTCGGCAACGCGCATCCAATCGGCCGGATCGGCCAGCCGCAAGAAGTTGCCGAGGCCATCGCCTTTCTTGCCTCGCCGGCATCCAGCTTCATCACCGGGGCGTTGCTTCTGGTCGATGGCGGCTACACCGCCCAGTGATCCCCTATAAAGCCGGCGCGCCGCGGGAGCTCATCCGCACGCCATCCCTTCACATCGTGAAATAATCACAAAACCAAAAGGATCGTCTACGATGACCATGAACAAAGTTGTTCTGATCACCGGTGCCTCCAGCGGCATCGGTGCTGGCATCGCCCGCGAACTTGGCGCGGCAGGTGCAAAGCTGATGCTCGGCGCGCGGCGCACCGACCGCCTTGAAGCGCTTGCGGCAGAAATCGAGGCGGCTGGTGGGACGGTTCGCGTGCGAGCGCTCGACGTCACCAAGAGGGCGGACGTCGCGGCATTCGCCGATGCCGCGCGGGCCGAATGGGGCCAGGTCGATGTCATCGTCAACAATGCCGGCGTCATGCCGCTGTCGGCCATGGCAGCCATGAAGGTCGACGAGTGGGAGCTGATGGTGGACGTCAACGTCAAGGGTGTTCTGTACGGCATCGCGGCGGTGCTCCCTGAGATGACGGCACGTGGCTCCGGGCATATCATCAATATCGGTTCCATTGGCGCACTGGCCGTCTCGCCGATGGCTGCCGTCTATTGCGCAACGAAATACGCTGTCCGCGCGATTTCCGATGGGCTCCGCCAGGAGAGTGACGATATCCGGGTAACCTGCATTCATCCCGGCGTGGTGGAAAGCGAGCTGGCGAACACGATCTCCGACGAAGCCGCTGCCGCCGCCATGAAAACCTGGCGTGCTATTGCCCTGCAACCCGATGCCATCGCCAGGGCAGTGCGCTACGCAATCGAACAGCCCGACGATGTCGACGTCAACGAGATCGTCGTTCGTCCGGCGAAGGCGGCGCATTGATGCCATCCACTTTGACCGCGGTGCTTACGGGTATTGCCCTTGCTGTAGCTCCAACCGGCCTGACCCTTCCTTCAACTCCAATTGCAGAGGAACCAATGACGCACCACAATCATCCTTACGTCGGACTTTGGGTCACCGAGGATCGCCATATCAGGCACGAACTCCTGCCGAACGGCCGTTATGACGAAGCGCGCGGTGACCGCGAGAGCGCCTATCAGGGACGCTACGAAGTGCAGGGCAACCACATAGAATACTGGGACGATACGGGCTTCACCGCGGATGGTGAGTTCGTCGAAGGCGTCCTCAATCATGCCGGCATGATCCTTTACCGCCAGCGATAGAGAGCCACCCTGAGACAAGCACTTCAGGGTTCCACAAGACGCTATTGCATGCCTTGCATGAGGCGCTCGGCAGCTTGCACTGCAAGGCCGGTCACACCACATCTCTCCCAGCAAGCGCGGCGGAAAGAAGCAGGACCGCGAGCGGAGTCGACATTGCAAATGGTTGTCACTATATAGCGGCGGCTTTGACGGCTCGCCTTTTACGTCGTGCCAGCGAGAGCGCGGTAAATGTGCTAGCTATTGTGACATCTATTGTGATCTAAAACGGCTTGAAAACCGAAAAAAAGCAAATAGAATCAATAGCGCGGGTCGAACGAGTTTCCTCGAGAGAATCAGTCCTCAAAAACCAGAACGTGCTCCTTGAACCCTCCATTCCCTTCGGCTCTGTGGACCTCGGACAAGTTCGGCTTGCCGGGCGAAGCAGACTCGGCTCGAATGGCAGCACGCATCTTTTCGAAGATGCCGACATTTATGATTACCAATCGGCATAGCCGCTAGGGAAACAGCAGTATGAGTGAACACGCGATCGAGTTCTTGCGCGGGTGGATTGGCGAAAAAGTCCACTGCCAGCCCTCGCCAGCCAGAATCGAGAAGCAGGCCGAGACCCTCGCCAGGGAATGCGCGGCCAAGGCTGCCGAAGCCGGCATACCCCTGGAGGATATTCAGGAAGAGGTCGGCGACATTCAGGAGCTCATTGCTTCGAGGCTCGAAGAGGCGGCCGAGGCCGAGCAGGACGAAAAGAATTCGAACAAGCCCGCCGAGTAATATGCTTAGGAACAGGATGCGACAGTGGCTTGTCGAGATCGAAGTTCCTGGCGCCAGCTATTTGAAGCACAGCATACACCATTAATTGCTTGCTGGGTGAAGCTAGCGGGTTTTCAGCCCAGGAACGCGTTAATGTCGTAATTTCCAATGGTCTTTGCGAGGTCTTGCGGCGAACAGCCAAGCTTGTTTTTCAGTGTCTTATCTGAGCCAGCTGAGAGAAGGAGCTTGATCAACTCGCCACGGCCCCGTGATTCAAACACGGCACGCCACAGGGGCGTGTTTCCATGAATGTCTTGGGAAGAAACATCTGCGCCGCCCTTGACTAGAAGTTCCGCCACCTCGAGCCGATATTCGCGAGCTGCAAAGTGCAGCGGTGTTTCCAGATTCTTGTCCTGCACATTCACCTTCGCTCCACGCTCGATCAGTGCAGCGACGATTGCGGTCTCGCCATCTTTTGACGCATAAAACAACGGCGTCCGGCCTTCGCGATCTAACGCATCGACATCTTTCCCCTCTGAGATGGCCTGGATGACTTCAGCCGAGCTATGTCTCATCACCGCCTTGTGCACGGGTGCGGGACCATCTGGGTTGCTCATACTATGGCTCCGATTGGGCGATGAGTCTTCCAATTGATATTTTTTGGGGTCGTTTATTCGTCGTTGAGCTGCTTTGGGTTAATTCTTCGCGGCTTCCAGGGCCATTCCGTGCCGAAGACGGCGAAGACCGCGAAAGCTTAACCAAGATCTGCAGTGTGATGCGCCCCGAATCTACCTTCGAGCCACCCTTTCGGCAATGCCGGCACGAAATTGCCGTCGCGCCCGATCATGTCTTCATTGGCGACCAAAGCATTGAGGATTGCTTCCTCCACGCTCTGGATGACGGCGTCGAAGAACGGGTTGATGTCGGCATCCGGTATGTAACCGGCGCTGGCCAATTTGCCGGCCGCGCCGCGCGCCGCGTCGGCATTGGCCGTGCTGAACGCCAGAAAAATATCGCCGGACGAATTGTATCCATAGCCGCCGGTCAGCGCGACGCCGAGGGGCACGCGTTTCGCCAGCCGTTTCAACTGGTGCGGCATGAATGGCGCATCGGTGGCGACGATCGCGATGATCGAGCTCTTTTCGGCTCGCGGCGTGTTGTCCCGGATCGCCGGTTCGGCGAGTTCCGCTCCGGCCCTGATGCCACCGATGACGAGGTTTCGCCTTGCACCGAAATTCGACTGGACGAAGCAGCCGATCGTGAAACGCTCTCCGTTCCAGTCGACGCTGCGCGACGATGTGCCGGACCCTGCCTTGAAGCCGAAGGTGATCATGCCTGTGCCGCCGCCGACGCTGCCCTCTTCGATCGGCCCGCTTTCAGCCGTATCGAGCCCGGAAAACACGTGCTCGAAGCTCAGATGATGGCCGTTGATGTCGTTGAGAAAGCCGTCATAAGTCTCGCCCGCCACCGGCAGCGCCCAGGCGCTGTCGAGCGCGTGCGGCAGCACCGTCTGCATCCAGCGCAACGTTGCGTCGCGGCTGACGCCGCAGGAATGCGTGTTGGTGATGGTGATGGGAAGATTGAACGCTCCGAGTTCCTCTATCAGATGCGAACCGGTCAGCTCGCCATTGCCATTGGCGCTGAACACGCCGGCGAACACCGGGACGGCCAACTCGTCTCTGGGCCTTGGCAGGATCGCGGTCACGCCGGTGCGTACCGGACCCTTGCCGACAACGAGCGGCCCGTCCCCTGAGATCAGCGTCGTATAGCCGACCGTCACGCCGGGCACATCGGTGATCGCATTGAAGCGGCCTGGGGTGCCTTCGAATGGGATATCGAGGGCGCGTGCACGCAGTTTGCCCGAGGGCGTCGTAAGATGCGGATCGGTCATTTCTTCCTCAGAAAAGCGCCTTGGTCTTCCTCAGAAAAGCGAGCCTTGGCTGCCCGGCGCCTTGAGCTTGGCTGCCGACTTGGCAATCGCCTTCGGCCGCGCCGTGCCACTGATGGCGACTGCATCGGCGGTGCCGTCGGCGAACTCCAGCGAAAGCGCCATTCCCGACACGACCTCCGCCGAACGCTTGACCACCGCGCCGTCCGCATCCTTGACCAGTGCGAAGCCTCGCGCCAGCACGGCCTTGTGCGACAGCGTCGCCAGCAATCGATCGGCCTGCGTCAGTTTTCCACGCAGACGGTCCAGCCGCCGCGAAATCGCCTGGTCCTGCCGCCGTGTCAGTGCCAGCAGGGCATCGCCTTGCAGTTTCTGCCGTCTGGCGATCGGCGCCGGTGACAGTCTGGCGGCCGTGCGCGAAAACCGTGCCCGACGCTCGCGCACGATGGCGAAGAACGCCGCTTGCGCTCGGGCGAGGTCGCGGCGGGTCAGTGTGCGGGCTTCGTTCATGCGCCGCGACAAGGTCGCCGGTGTCAGACGCTGGCCCAGAAGCCTGGCCCGCTTGCGCTCGACGCTGACCGACAGCGCCCGGCCGAGCCGGCTCGTCGCCTCGTCGAAGCGCCGCCGCGGCAGCGCCAGCAATTGGTCGGGCGAGGGCAGCGCCCGGGCGGCTGCGCGCGCCGCCTGCCGCTTGCGTTCGAAATTGCGCGACAGTGCGGTCTTCAACCGCGCGCCAAGGCCGGCAAGCGTCGCTTCGAGGTCGACTTTGACCGGCACGGCGATCTCGGCGGCGCCTGTCGGCGTCGGCGCCCGCACATCCGCAGCCAGATCGATCAGCGTCCAGTCGGTCTCGTGGCCGACTGCCGAAATCACGGGAATGCTCGAAGCGGCGACGGCCCGGGCGAGCGCTTCGTCGTTGAAGCCCCACAGATCCTCCAGGCTGCCGCCGCCGCGCGCCACGATCAACAGATCGGGCCGCGCGATGGCGCCGTCCCAAGGCAGTGCATTGAAGCCGTTGACGGCAGCGGTCACTTCCGCGCCCGCCGTCTCGCCCTGCACCCGCACCGGCCAGACGAGCACGTGCAGCGGGAACCGGTCCTTGATGCGGTGGATAATATCGCGGATCACCGAACCTGTTGGCGAGGTGACCACGCCGATGACGCGCGGCATGAACGGCAGACGCCGCTTGCGGGCCGCGTCGAACAGCCCTTCGGCCTGCAGCCGGCGCTTGCGCTCGTCCAGCAGCGCCATCAGCGCACCGGCACCGGCCGGCTCGAGATTGTCGATGACGATCTGGTAGTTGGATTTTCCGGGATAGGTGGTGAGCCTGCCGGTGGCGATCACCTCCATGCCTTCCTCGGGACGGAATTTCAGCCGGCTCATCGTGGTCTTCCACACCACGGCATCGAGCCGCGCGCGATCGTCTTTCAGGCAGAAATAGGCATGGCCGGAGGAATGCGGTCCGCGATAGCCGGAAATCTCGCCGCGCACCCGTACATTGCCGAAGACGTCCTCGACCGTGCGCTTCAGCGCGCCGGAAATCTCGCTCACCGTATACTCGGTGGCGTTGGTGCGTGATTCGGGTGCTGCGTCGCTCATCGGCCGATTGGGGAACGGTTGTTGGCCGCCGTCAAGGCGGCCGTGTTCGATGTCGGCCCCAATCGCGCGATCACCAGCCCGGCAGGATCTGGTTCGGCTTCGTCCGTTTCATCTTGGCGAAGGCGAGGGCGGCGAAATCGAACGTGCCGGTCTCCTCGCCGAGCGGCACGGAAATATTGTCGAGGCTTTCCGAAATGTGGCGCGCAAGCGCGTCGACGATCTCCGGCCGCGAGGTCTGGCCGCGCATGATGCCGATGCGGCAATCGGGCAGGGCGCCGAAACCGTCGGCCTCGCCCAGCACCCGCATGCCGGGCCGCAGCGCGCATTCTGGCAGCACCGAGATCGCCAGGCCGGAAAGCACCGCCGCGGCGATGACGGTGGCAGAGAAGCTGGTGAACAGGATGCGATAGTCGCGGCTCTGCTGATCGAGCACGTCGGCGGCGGCCCGCCGCCAGATGCAGTTCGGCCGGCCGAAGGCCATCGGCAGGATCGGCTGCTCATGCGTCGCATGGTTGGCCGAGGTAACCCACAGCAGCGGTTCGCGCCGCACCACTTCCGACTGGCCGCGCGCGTCGTTGTGCGTCACCAGCGCCAGGTCGAGATTGCCGCGCTTGATGTGTTCGACCAGTCCCGGCGTCGGTTCGCAGATAACGGTCAGTTCGACATGCGGGTTGGAACGGGCAAACCGCGCCATGATCTCTGGCAGGAAGCGATCGGCATAATCGTCCGGCGTGCCGATGCGGATGGTGCCTTCGAGCCGGCGGTCGTCGAAGGCGGCCAGTGTTTCCTTGTTGAGATAGAGCAGCCGCCTTGCGTAGGAGAGCAGTCTGTCGCCTTCCTCGGTCAGCCTGTTGGTGCGGCCGTCTTTTTCGAACAGCGGCTTGCCGATCCGTTCCTCCAGCCGCCGCATCTGCATCGACACCGCAGACTGGGTCCGATGCACCGCTTCCGCCGCGCGGGTAAAGCTGCCGGTGTCTACAATCGAGATGAAGGTCTGCAACTGATCGAGATCGAGCGGCGCTTTCATTGGCCTAATCCATCATTGATGCTGATGCTAAAGATTAGAAACATTCGTTGGATTAATCAATCGGGCCATGGCAAATTCGCATTGTCCACATGAAGGCATGTGAATCGAAGCCGGAACGGCCGCTGTCGCCAGCGCCCGATCGACCGGTTTCGCCCGTTCGAATGTGAAGGAGACCGACATGGCTACGTTTGATTTCGCTACCGAGACCTCGCGCATCACCTCGCGTCCGGCCGTTGCGACGCGCGTGGCCAATGCGGCTGCCAATATTTACCGCGCCTGGAAAAACCGCCGCGCCTTTTATCGCCTCGGCGAGATGTCGGATGCCGAGCTTGCCGACATCGGTCTGACCCGCGCCGACCTGCACGTCGCTGTCGGTGTACCCTTTGGCCGCGATCCGACAGAGAGGCTTCGCGTCATCGCGGTCGAGCGCGCCGAAACGATCGAGGATATTGCCCGCAAGGTCGTGTGATCGCGTGGGTTTCGCCGTTCGGGCGCGTTGAACCTTTTTGAGGCACGACGCCACCAAGTTACGCAGGCTCCCCACTCCCTGCCGGATCCCCCCGGCCAGCCTGCGCGCTGCCCGGTCCTCCCAGGACCGGGCTTTCTTTTTTGGGCGGCACTGATGATTGGTTGCCGGTGTCTGGTCTAGCGCCGGCCCATGCCCTGCTTGAACTGGTCGAAGATCGACTCCATGCCTTTCTGGTAGTCGTCGCGCTGCTGGGCGCCTGTCTCGAACATCTTGCCGAACAGGTCGTCAAACGGATTTCTCGGCCTGCCGCTCGGATTGGCCTGCGGCTGCGGCGCCTGGGGTTGCTGCGGCGCCTGACGCGGCTGAGACTGCGGTGCGCCACCGCCGAACATGTCCTGCAGTACCTTGCCGAGCGGATTGTCACCATAAGGGTTCTGTGTTTGCTGGGGTTGGTTCTGCGGCTGCTGCGGCTGTGGTGCACCGCCGCCGAACATATCCTGCAGTACCTTGCCGAGCGGATTGTCACCATAAGGGTTCTGCGTCTGCTGCGGCTGGCTTTGCGGCTGCTGCCCGCCGCCGAACATGTCCTGCAGCACCTTGCCCAGCGGGTTGTCGCCGTAAGGGCTCTGTGTCTGTTGCGGCTGCTGTGCGCCGCCGAACATGTCCTGCAACACCTTGCCGAGCGGGTTATCCGTGGGGGCTGCAGGCTGAGGGGCCGGCGCCTGGCCGCCGCCGCCCGCCTGCCGCATCATCTGCTCGATGAGCTCGCCAAGCGGATTACCGCCACCGCCTGCCGCATGCATCTGCCCGCCTAGCTGGTTGGTGGTCTGCTTGAATAGCCCGCCCATCATCATCGAGGCGATTGCCGGCAGCATCTGCTGCAACACCTGCTGGCTGACGCCGCTCGCCTGCGCGGCCTGGCTGGCGACGGCCCGCGACAAATCCTTCGAGCCGAACAAATGGCCGAGAATGCCGTTGCCTTCATCGAGGCCCTGCGGCGAGAAGGCCCGGCTTGCATCCTCGAAATATTTGGCGTGCTGGCCGCTGGCCATCGCCGTCATGAAGGAGCCGAGCCCATAAGGGTCCGCCGTGTTGCGCTTCAGCCCCTGCGAAAAGGCCGGCAGCAGCGCCGCGACCGCCGCCTGCGTCTGCTGCTGCGAAAGCCCGAACTGCTGGGCCAGCGCCTGCATGCCGTTGCCGTTCTGGGCCTGTGCCAGAATATCGAACAAGGAAGGCATTGTTTTCTCCTCCGGGAAAATCCTCGTTGGAGAAGCCTAGTTCGTTTCCATCACTGATTGAAGCGAATTTGCCGGACCATCGGCCAAGCGGATAGCGAAGCGTTAATACGCGTATTCCATGAACACCGGCTCGATCGAGCCGCCCCAGCGTGTGTGGTAGGCCGAGAGCATCTCTTCGGCGCTGGTGGTGCCACGCGCGACGACCTCGTCCAGCGTGTTGAGGAACGACGTCTCGTCATAGCCGTCGCGGTTCTTGCGGCCGCGGTTCTTCAGTCCCATGCGCGAGATGACGAGCACGTCGCGGGCGATCTCGCGCAATGTCGTGTTGCGGAAGGGCGCCGAAATGCCCTGTTCCGGCACCGCGTTGCGCATTGCCAGCACTTCGTCATAGCTCCAGCTCGAGGTCAGCGCCTCGGCGGCGTCGAGCGCAGCCGCATCGTAGAGCAGCCCGACCCAGAAGGCCGGCAGCGCGCAGATGCGCCGCCACGGCCCGCCATCGGCGCCGCGCATTTCGAGAAAGCGCTTCAGCCGCACGTCGGGGAACAGCGTCGACAGATGGTTCGCCCAGTCGCCCATCGTCGGCAGCCCGTCCGGCAGTTCATGGCGGGCGGCGCCCGCCATGAACTGGCGGAAGGTGACGTGCGTCATGTCGTGATACTGGCCGTCGCGGATGACGAAATACATCGGCACGTCGAGCGCCCATTCGACATAATCGGCAAAGCCGAAATCGGGCGAGAAGCAGAATTCGAGCAGACCGGAGCGCTGATTGTCGGTGTCGCGCCAGATCTCGCCGCGCCAGCTCTGCAAGCCGTTCGGCCGGCTTTCGGTGAAGGGCGAGTTGGCAAACAGCGCCGTCGACAGCGGCTGCAGCTTCAGCGACACCTGCATCTTGCGGCGCATGTCGGCTTCGCTTTCGAAGTCGAGGTTCACCTGGATGGTGCAGGTCCGGTACATCATGTCGAGACCTTTGGTGCCGACCTTGGGCATGTAGCGGGTCATGATCTCGTAGCGCGATTTCGGCATTTTCGGCGTCTCGGCCAGCGACCATTTCGGGCTGCCGCCAAGGCCGAGAAAACGAATGCCCATCGGTTCGGCGATCTCGCGCACCTGCGCCAGATGCGCATTGCCTTCGCGGCAGGTCTGGTGGATCGTCTCCAGCGGCGCGCCGGACAGTTCGAACTGGCCGCCGGGCTCCAGCGAGATCGCGCCCTGGCCGGTCGGCTCGACCAGGCCGATGATGCGGCCGGCATCCATGATCGGGTCCCAGCCGAGTTTGTCCTGCATGCCTTCGAGGATGGCGCGGATGCCGCGCTCGCCGCCATAGGGCACCGGCGCATTGCCGTCGACATAGAACGGGAATTTCTCGTGCTCGGTGCCGATGCGCCATTTGTCGCGCGGCTTGTTGCCTTCGGCCAGGTGCTCGACGAGTTCGTCGACGCTTTCGATCGGCCGGAAATCGGTTGTATCGCGCGCCATAATAGCCCTCCGCACATGACCCTGAAAATCGGCTTCGATTTTCGGAAGGGATCAGGTGCCCAATCAAATGCTACAGCGTCCTTTGCGCGCCCGAAAGGACACGCGGCCACTCCCGGCGCTAGATGGACGAAATGTCAGTAGCCGATCAAGCGAAAAATCCTGAGCCAGCGGGTAATTGGAATTGATCACCAATCGCCGATTGTCACCTGGATCAGCGCCAGTGCCGCCACCGCCGCCGTATCCGCTCGCAGGATGCGCGGCCCGAGCGGAATCGCGGTAACGAAGGGCAGCGCTCTCAGCATCTTGCGTTCCTCGTCGGAAAAGCCGCCCTCCGGCCCGATCAGCAGACCGAGCTTGTTCTCCCGCACCGCCTGCAATGCCGGCAGGGGATTGTTGGTCGATGCATCCTCGTCGCAGAAGATCAGCCGCCGCTCCCGGTCCCAGCCCGCCAGCAGGCGTTCGAATTTTTCCGCTTCGCGCAGCTCCGGCACCGCCAATATGCCGCATTGCTCGGCCGCCTCGACGACATTGGCGCGCAGGCGCTCGATGCCGGGTTTTGCCACTTGCGTATGCTGGGTGATGACCGGCTGCAGGATGCCGGCGCCCATCTCCACCGCCTTTTGCACGAGGTAGTCGAGCCGCCCTTGCTTCAGCGGCGCGAAACAGTAGACGAGATCGGGCAACGGCGGCTGCGGCCGCTGCAATGCCAGCAACTTCAGGCGCAACGCCTTCTTCGATTTTGCCGCGATCGCAGCCGACCATTCGCCGTCGCGGCCGTTGAAGACCAGAATTTCGGCGCCTTCGCCGAGCCGCAGCACGTGCGAGAGATAATGGCTCTGCTGCGGGCCGACGTCGAACTCGATGTCCGGTCCAAGCCCGTCCGGCACGAACAGCCGCTGCATCTTGTAATTGGCGCGCATCGCCGAGGAATGGGCGAGGCCGTCGCCGGCGTCAAGGCTCCGCGCTGGCGTGCCAGACAGGTCTGTAGCCACGCTTCAGCACGGAAACAGTTGTCGCCGGCGTGAGCATGCCGATTGGACCGTCGGCAAAATCGCCGAATCCCACCGGATCGCCATAGCCGCCGAAACTCCAGGGCAGCGCGGCGCCGTCAAACAGGGCGTACGCCCTGTTTCCTGACGAGATCATCGTGCCGTCCGGCAGGTCCGCAAGCGCCTCCGGTTTCAGTCGCGGCGCCCGCCCGCCCGATGCCAGGCGCTCCTTGTGCAGGCGCTTGTCGAGCTGCGGCGCGCGTGGCTCGGCAATGTCGAAGGCATCGCCGAAGCGCTGGACAAAATCCCTGGCCCGCTCGCGCCGGCAGAAGAAGCAGGGCCGGTGCCCGGCGGCAAGTGCCGTCACCTCGTCGAGGAAAAACAGCTCGGTCCAGCCGGCCTTGCCGCCCAATTGGTCGTCGCTTTGCCGGTTGCGCCCCATCGGCTGGCGCCGCACGTCGCCGTATTCGCAGACACAGATGATCCAGGCTTGCAGCGCCCAGCGCTTCTTCAACAGCGTTCTCGTCTCGGGGTCGTGAATGATGCCGCGATTGCCCATGAACTGGCCGCGCTCCGGCACGGCATGGATGGCGCCGAACGGGTCGACCCGGTTTTGCAGTGGCATAGGCGTTCCCTGTTGGCTGCAATGCTGACGCCATGATATCGCTCGCTGCATCAATTTCATGTCAGCAGGTTTCGATGCGGGTCTTGGTCGTCCAGAACTTCGACAATGAGGGCCTTGGCCAGATCGGCGCGGCGCTTGTCGAGGCGGGCGCCGATATCGACCTGCGCCGGCCGTATCGCGGCGACGCGCTGCCGCAAGATAGCGGCTGGCATGACGCCATGGTGGTGCTCGGCGGCGCCCAGAATGCGCTGGACGACGAGCTCTGCCCGTATTTCCCGGGCCTGCTCGATCTGACGCGCAACTTTGCCGACAGGGATCGCGCGGTGCTCGGCATCTGCCTTGGCAGCCAGTTGGTCGCGCGCGCCTTTGGCGGCGAGAACCAGATAGGCGGTGCCTCGGAGTTCGGCTGGCACGAGGTCGCGCTCACCGCGGCGGCGCAGGCCGATCCGGTGCTCGCCGCCTTGCCTGAAAAATTCCCGATCTTCCAATGGCACGACGACACCTTTGACTTGCCCGAGACTGCCGTGCGGTTGGCCGGCAATGCCGTCGCCGAGAACCAGGCGTTCCGCATCGGCCGCGCCATCTACGGCTTCCAGTTCCATTTCGAGGCCGACAGTCCGATGGTGCGCGACTGGAGTACCTCCTTCGCACCGCTGATCGCCGAGCGGCATCCTGAATGGGCGGGCCGGCTCGACGATGAAATGGCCCGCAGCGGACCGCAAGCCGATGCCGCCGGCCTGGCCATCGCCCGCGCCTGGGTGGCGACCATCTGACGGCTCATACAGCCAACGTATTTGGCGACGTTGCATATTTGGCACGCGGCGGCAAATCCGCCGGGGATAACGCGTTTCATCCTTGGCCTGTGTCAGTCCGCCAGCCTAAAAGGCGCCCGCTCTGCATCTTGCGTGCAACCGCGATGAACCTTTGCTGTGACCCGCGCGACACACCGCCGATACAGAACATGCCTAGAAGCGCGAAACCGTCAGACATTTGCGACGTATTTCGCGTTTCAACGCATTGGTAACCCGCTCGTGCATAGATGCAGAAAGCTCAACAAGAGATGACGTCCGTGAAAGCAGCCTTTTTGTCCTTTGCCATGTTGTCGGCCATCGTCTTGTGCGGCCTCGGCATTTATTCCGCCGACGCGGCCAACAACCACAATGCCGTCGACGGCTACGGCGTCACCGCCGCGCTTCGCTAGACCCTCTGCACATAACCTCGCGCCTTACCTACGCCCGCTCACCCGTCACCGTCAGGATCCGTTTCTCCGCGCCGTCCACGACGAGCGCGGTGAGGTTTCCCGAGTGCCAGGCGAGGGTGTCGACATTGACGCGGTTGCCGGTGATCTCGGGCTTGGCCACCGGCGTATGGCCGTGCACCACGATCTTGGGATGAAGGCCGGTGTGGTCGTGGAAGACCTCGCGGATCCAGATCAGGTCCTGCGGGCTCTGGCTTTCCAGCGCAATGCCGGGCCGGATGCCGGCATGACAGAAGAAGAAGTCGCCGAATGTCACTGAAAAGGCCAGCGAGCGCAGGAACTCGACATGGTTCTGCGGCACCGCCTCGACCAGTGCGGCGTGCCCTTGCCGCAAGGCCGCATCGGCGCGGCCAAACCAGGCGCTGCTGCCACCGAGCGACACGCCATAGGATAGCGCCGTCTGGATGCCGCCATAGCGCATGAACAGGCCGTCCGGGTCGGGGACATCGAGAAAATCGAGGAAGCCGAGATCATGATTTCCGGCCAGCATCAGGTGACGCGGATCGCGTTTTTGCGCGTCGATCAGGAAATCGATGACGCCTTTGGAGTCCGGACCCCGGTCGACATAGTCGCCGAGATGGATAACGCGCCAATCGGCAGTGGGCTTCCTCTCCAGCTCGCCCTCGATCCGGCGGTGCATGGCGGTCAGCAGGTCAAGCCGACCGTGCACATCGCCGATCGCATAGAGGCGCATACCTTCCGGTCCGCGCGCTTCGAAAAAATTGATGCCGGGCTCCGTCAATGCCTGCGTCGCCTCCGTGGTCATGCCGTCACGGGACTTTAGCGCCGGAGCTGATCCTTGCCCATGTCGGTGACCAGACGCTTTCCGCACAGTGCCAGCGTTATGTCCATCTCCTTGCGGATGATTTCCAGCGCCTTGGTAACCCCTTCCTTGCCGAGTGCGCCGAGGCCATACAGGAAAGGCCGGCCGATATAGGTGCCCTTGGCGCCGAGGCACAATGCTTTGAGCACGTCCTGGCCGGAACGGATGCCGCCGTCCATATGCACCTCGATCGTGTCACCGACGGCGTCGGCGATCTCTTCCAGCGCCATGATCGATGACGAGGCGCCGTCGAGCTGGCGGCCGCCATGGTTGGATACAATGATCGCGTCGGCGCCCGTCCTGGCCGCCATCAGCGCATCTTCCTTGTCGAGTATGCCTTTCAGGATCAGCTTGCCGCCCCAGCGCTCCTTGATCCAGGCGACGTCCTTCCACGACAGATGCGGATCGAACTGCTCCTTCGTCCAGGACGACAGCGAGGCGAGGTCGCCGACGCCCTTGGCGTGGCCGACGATGTTGCGGAAGCTCCGGCGCTTTGTCCCGGCCATGCCGACGCACCAGCGCGGCCTTGTCGCCATCTGCCAGATGTGCTTCGGCGTCATTCGCGGCGGCGCCGAAAGCCCGTTGCGGATGTCCTTGTGGCGCTGACCGAGGATCTGCAGGTCGAGCGTCAGCACAAGCGCCGAACATTTCGCCGCCTTTGCGCGGTCGATCAGATCGAAGACGAAGTCCTTGTCGCGCAGCACGTAGAGCTGGAACCAGAACGGCTTACTGGTCACCGACGCGACATCCTCGATCGAGCAGATGCTCATCGTCGACAGCGTGAACGGCACGCCGAATTCTTCCGCAGCCTGCGCCGCCAGCATCTCGCCGTCCGGATGCTGCATGCCGGTCATGCCGGTCGGCGCCAGCGCCACCGGCATCGTCACTTTCTCGCCGATCATGGTCGATTCCAGCGAGCGGTTGTCCATGTCGACAAGCACGCGCTGGCGGAACTTGATCTTCTGGAAATCCTCTTCGTTGGCGCGGTAGGTGCTTTCGGTCCAGGCGCCGGAATCGGCGTAGTCGAAGAACATCTTCGGCACACGGCGGCGCGCTAGGTCCTTGAGGTCGGCGATGGTGAGAATGCTGCTCATGGATCTTTTTCCGCTGGTTCTTCGCTGGTTCGTCGTTGGATTTTCTGGGCGGGGCCTACGGCTGTTTTCTCGCCGCCTCACCGTCACCGGGTTCGGAGCGTTGCCTGAGCCTCAGCCGCGACACGCGCTGCCAGTCGCCGCTGCGCTCGGCCTCGGCCATCGATCGTTCGACGTAGGAGATGTGGTCCATCGCCGCCTGCCGCGCCGCAGCCGGATCGCCGGCCTTGACCGCCGCATAGATTGCCCGGTGTTGCGAAAGCAATGCCTCGCGCGCGCCCGGCACGTTGAACACCAGCCGCCGGTTCTGGAACACGCCTTCCGACAGCAGCCGATAACAGGAGCGCAGCGTGTGCAGCAGGATAATATTGTGCGCGCATTCGCAGATCGCGTGATGGAACTCGATGTCGATTTCCGCCTCGTCGTCGAAATTGGCGGTCCGGTGCGCCTCGTCCATGCGCGCCATGATGCGGTCGAGCAGCGCCAGATCGTCAGATGTGGCACGCCGCGCCGCATATTCGGCAGCCACCGCCTCGATCTCGCGGCGGTACTCCAGATAGTCCGTCACCGCCTTGCGATGCATCGAGATCAGGTCGGCCACCGGCTTGGTGAACAGCTGGCCGATGACATCGGCGACATGGGTGCCGCCGCCTGGCCGTGTCGTCAACAGCCCGCGCCCTTCCAAGGCTTTCAAGGCATCGCGCAGGATCGGCCGCGACACCTCGAACTGGCGCGCCAGTTCGCGCTCGCCCGGCAGCCGGTCGCCGGTGCGCACGACGCCTTCGAGGATCAGGCTCTCGATCTGCTGCACCACCTCGTCGGCGGTGCGCGAATGCTCGATCCGGGAGAAAATGTCGCTCAAACGGGATGCCTGGGGGTTGAACCGATATCGCGCAAGATAAAGCCGGCGTCGCCAACTGGTCAAATTATTTATCCAATTCGCCGGGGGCCGGGTCCGTTTCACAGCCGCGGCGCCATATCATCTTCAGCTAAATTGGGCGTTTGCGTCCCCTGGCGATTGCCTCTAGAGGGACATCATTGCCAAAGGGCTCACAGAAGCCCGGGGGACCAGCCGTGCCAGACGCCGACCCTTCCAACCTCGAATTCCAGCTGCGCGCCAAAGCCGTGGGCGGCACCGTCATGGGCTTTCCGGCGCATGAAGGTCGGCCGGGCGCGCTCGGCGAGGTCCACGCCCGGCCGCAGCCGCTGGTCGAAAAGCCGCGCGTGCTGGTGCAGCTTTCCTTCATGACCGAAGCTGGATCCGGGATCGATCAGGCCGTGCTTTCCGAATTGTCGCGACGCCTCGGCATCGCCGCGCCCGATCCTCACGCCCGCCACCACGCTATGAAATGGGGCAAGGGCTCGCTGCGCTGGGAACGCCACACGGAATTCTCGACCTATCTCTGGGAAGGCCCGCTCGCCGAAAACGGCAGGGGGCAAGAGGACACACCCTTCGGCAACGGGTTTTCGCCGCCGGGCACGGTGATTTCCGGCATCAGGCTGGAGATCCGCAAATGGACGCCGGCGAACGAAAAACTGATCGCCGGCTTCGACCCGACCAGCCTGTGCTATTCGCTGGTCGAGCGCGGCAACGCGGCCATCGTCACCGATTTCCGTCAGGATGGCGACGGCTTGACCCGCATGCTGGTGCTCGACCGCGGCCTGACCCCGGCGCGCACCGGGGCACTGTCGCAGCGGCTGATCGACATCGAGACCTACCGCACGCTGGCCATGCTTGGGCTGCCGCTGGCCCTGACGCTGTCCGGTCGGGCCCGCCGCATCGAAGACAGGCTGGCCCAGACCACGTTGGAAATGAAGGTCGCCGAGACCCGCGACAGCCAGACGCTGCTTGCCGACTTGACCGAACTGGCCGCCGAGCTGGAGGCCGATGCCGCCTCCAGCCTCTACCGCTTCGGCGCCAGCCGCGCCTATGACGGCATCGTGCGCGAACGGCTGGAGGCGCTCGACGAAGAGGCGGTGCCCGGCTACGACACCTGGGGCGGTTTTCTGCAGCGCCGCGTGGCGCCGGCGATGCGTACCTGCCGTTCGGTCGAGGAGCGCCAGGCCAACCTGTCGACGAAGCTCACCCGTGCCACCACACTGCTGCGCACCTGGGTCGACGTCGAGGTCGAGAAGCAGAACCGCGATCTTTTGGCATCGATGAACAATCGCGCCCGCCTGCAATTGCGGCTGCAGCAGACGGTGGAGGGGCTCTCGGTCGCCGCGGTTTCCTACTATGTCGTCGGCCTCATCGGCTACGTCGCCAAGGGCGCCTCGATCTTCGGCCATGCCTTCGCGCCGGAAATGGTCACCGCCGCCTCGGTGCCGCTCGCCGTCGTGCTCGTCTGGTGGGGCGTGCGCCGCGTCCGCCGCATGCACTCCGAACCAGGCAAGCAGCCGGGCGAGTAATGTGGGGCGCAGCGGCAGATTGCCGCTGCGGAAGGCGGTCTCGGCCATAGGCCTCTGATCCCGTCCAACGCGGCATTTGCAAGCGACCACTGTCGCTGGTAAAAGATTTTTACCAGTCGATCGAAGGAGGCTGTCGATGTCCGGCCTTGCCATGCCGAAACCAGACGACGCCACGATGCGCCGGCGCGACGAGATCGTCGCCGATGTGCGCATCATGGTGCCGGGCGAGGGCGTCGTCGACGCCGGCAATGCCATGCGCGCCTTCGAGAGCGACGGGCTCACCGCCTACCGGCAATTGCCGCTCGTCGTTGTACTGCCGCAAACCGTGGCCCAGGTGTCGCGCGTGCTGAAATATTGCAGCGACCGCAACATCCGCGTCGTGCCGCGCGGCTCCGGCACCTCGCTGTCCGGCGGCGCGCTGCCGCTCCAGGACGCGGTGCTGCTGGTGATGAGCCGCTTCAACCGGATCCTCGAGATCGATTTTCAGAACCGCGTCGTCGTCGCCCAGCCCGGCGTCACCAATCTCGGCATCACCACTGCCGTCGAGCAGGAGGGCTTTTACTACGCCCCCGATCCATCCTCCCAGATCGCCTGCTCGATCGGCGGCAATGTCGCGGAAAATTCCGGCGGCGTGCACTGCCTGAAATACGGCCTAACCGCCAACAATGTGCTCGGCATCGAGATGGTGCTGATGAATGGCGAGGTGGTGCGCCTCGGCGGCAGCCATCTCGACGCGGAAGGCTACGACCTGCTCGGCGTGATGACCGGCTCCGAAGGACTGCTCGGCGTCGTCACCGAGGTCACCGTACGCATCCTGAAGAAGCCGGAGACGGCGCGTGCCCTGCTGATCGGTTTCCCGACCAGCGAGCAGGCCGGCCAATGCGTCGCCGACATCATCGGCGCCGGCATCATCCCGGGCGGCATGGAGATGATGGACCGTCCGGCCATCCACGCCGCAGAGGATTTCGTCCAGGCCGGCTATCCCCTGGATGTCGAGGCGCTGCTGATCGTCGAGCTGGACGGGCCGGGTGTCGAGGTCGATCACCTGATCGGCCTGGTCGAAGCCATCGCCTATAGGAACGGCTCGACCACATGCCGCATTTCGCAATCGGAGCAGGAGCGGCTGAGTTTCTGGGCCGGCCGCAAGGCGGCTTTCCCGGCGGTCGGCCGCATCTCGCCCGACTATTACTGCATGGACGGCACCATACCGCGCAAGGAACTGCCGCGCGTGCTCGCCGGCATGCGCGAACTGTCGGAGAAATACGGGCTCGGCGTCGCCAATGTCTTCCACGCAGGCGACGGCAATCTGCACCCGCTCATCCTCTACGACGCCAACGTGCCGGGCGAACTCGACAAGGCGGAAAGCTTCGGCGCCGACATATTGCGGCTCTGCGTCAAGGTCGGCGGCGTGCTGACCGGCGAGCACGGGGTCGGCGTCGAGAAGCGCGACCTGATGCCGGAAATGTTCAACCAGATCGACCTCGACCAGCAGATGCGCGTCAAATGCGCGTTCGACCCCAACCATCTGCTCAACCCGGGCAAGGTGTTTCCGCAGCTGAGGCGATGCGCCGAACTCGGGCGAATGCACGTGCATCGCGGGCAAGTGGCGTTTCCGGACATTCCGAGGTTTTGAGGGTATGTTGGCGCTTGGACACCCCCCTCTGTCCTGCCGGACATCTCCCCCGCAAGGGGGGAGATTGGCTGCTTCAACGTCCTGCTCGCCTTCAAGCGTTGATGGTTGGCGAAAGCCTAAGCGACATCCGATCTCCCCCCTTGCGGGGGAGATGTCCGGCAGGACAGAGGGGGGTGGGAAGGATCGCGGCCTCTCGTCATTTACGACTGGTGGTTCTGCCGCATGACCACCTTCACCCCGACCACATCAGCGGAAACCGTCTCCACCGTCGCTTGGGCAGCGGCGGAAGACTCGCCGCTCGAAATCCTCGGCCACGGCTCCAAGCGCGGCATCGGCCGGCCGCAGCAGAGCGAGCATACGCTCGACCTTTCCAAACTCTCCGGCGTCATGCTCTACGAGCCGGCCGAGCTGGTGCTGTCGGCGAAGGCCGGCACGCCGCTGGCCGAGATCGAAAGTCTGCTTGCCGAAAACGGCCAGCAACTGGCCTTCGAACCGATGGATTACGGCCCGCTGCTCGGCGGCGAGCCAGGACGAGGCAGCATCGGCGGCGTGCTTGCCGCGAACCTTTCCGGGCCGCGCCGGCTGAAGGCCGGTGCTGCGCGCGACCACATTCTCGGCATATCTGCCGTTTCCGGGCGCGGCGAGGCCTTCAAGTCCGGCGGCCGCGTGGTCAAGAACGTCACCGGCTATGATCTGTCCAAGCTGATGGCCAACAGCTGGGGCACGCTGGCGGTGTTCACCGACGTCACCTTCAAGGTGCTGCCTGCCGCCGAGACCGAAGTCACGCTCGCCATCCGCGGCCTGCTCGACGATCACGCCGCCGCCGCCATGGCGCTGGCGCTCGGTTCCAGCGCCGAAGTGTCGAGCGCTGCCCATCTTCCCGAACGGGTCGCAGCTAGGGTCGCTGACGGCAGTCTCGGCAGCGATGCGGCGACGCTGCTGCGCATCGAGGGCTTCGGCCCGTCGGTCGCTTACCGCATTGCCGCGCTGAAAAACCTGCTGAAAGACGCTGGGCCGCTGCAAGAGATTTCCGGTTCGGTCTCGTATTCGGTCTGGCGCGACATCCGCGACTGCGCGCCCTTCGCCGATGGCGGCGAAAGGCCTGTGTGGCGCGTCTCGATGGCGCCGTCACAGGGCCACCAGATGGTGCTGGCGCTGCGCATGCAGGCCGCGGTCGATGCCTTCTACGATTGGCAGGGCGGGCTGATCTGGCTGCGCATGCAGCAGGACGATCCCGAGGCCGGCCTGTTGCGCGGCCTCATCAGAAGACATGGTGGCGGCCATGCGACGCTGGTGCGCGCAACCCCCTCGCACCGCGCTGCCGTTCCCGTGTTCGAGCCGCAAGCGCCGCAACTGGCAGCACTGTCGGCCCGGCTGAAGGCCGAATTCGACCCGAAGAATATCCTCAGTCCCGGCCGTATGGCGCCGGGCGCAGGCTCTGCTACTCTCGCCGCGGCAACCGAGGGAGGAGCCCAATGAGCGATCCAGGCCAAAACGGTACGTCACGCCAGACCGACCGCTGGCTAGAGCCCGGCCCGACCAACGCGCTGGTCATCTACATCCTCTATCTCGCCGGCCTAGCCATCGGCGTCAGCGGCATTGTCGGCATCGTCCTGGCCTATATCAACCGCGGCAAGGCCGGCGGCTTCGTCGAGAGCCATTACACATTCCTGATCCGCACCTTCTGGATCGGCCTGCTCTATGCACTGATCTCGGCGCTGCTGATGATCGTGGTCATCGGTGTCGTGCTGATTTTCGCCGTCGCCGTCTGGTTCATCGCCCGCTGCATTCTCGGCCTGCAGGCGCTGCAGCGCGGCGAAGCGGTCAAGAACCCCGAAAGCTGGTTTCTAGGATTATGAGCGTGATCCCCAAAAGTGGGTACCGGTTTTGGGAAAAGATCATGCTCAAACGGTAAGGATTTGTTTACGTGCAGACCAATTTCTCAGCTGCCCAGCTCGCCGATCCGCATGTCGCGGAATCGGAGAAGATCCTGCGCAAATGCGTACATTGCGGCTTCTGCACCGCCACCTGCCCGACCTATGTGACGCTCGGCAACGAGCTGGATTCGCCGCGCGGCCGGATTTACCTGATCAAGGACATGCTGGAAAATGGCCGGCCGGCCGACAAGGAGATCGTCACCCATATCGACCGCTGCCTGTCCTGCCTCGCCTGCATGACCACCTGTCCGTCGGGCGTCAACTACATGCATCTGGTCGACCACGCCCGCGCCCACATCGAGGAGACCTACAAGCGTCCCCTGGCCGATCGTCTGACCCGCGCCATGCTGGCCTTCGTGCTGCCCTATCCCTCGCGTTTCCGCGCGGCGCTCAAGCTGGCGAAGCTCGGCCAGCCATTCGCCGGCCTGTTTGAGAAAATCCAGGCCTTGAGGCCTCTGGGCGCTATGCTCAAGCTCGCACCCGCGTCGGTCCCGGCAGTCTCGCCGATGGCCTCGCCGGGCGTCCATGCGGGGCAGGGCCCGAAGAAAAATGGCCGCGTCGCCATCCTCACCGGCTGCGCGCAATCCGTGCTCGATCCCGGCATCAACGACACGACGATCTCGCTGCTGACCAGGCTTGGTGTCGAGGTCGTCGTACCCGAAGGCGAAGGCTGCTGCGGCGCGCTGGTGCATCACATGGGCCGCGAGGCGGCTGCCCTGGCGTCGGCCAGGCAGAATGTCGACGCCTGGACGCGCGCCATCGAGCAAGGCGGGCTCGATGCCATCGTCATCACCGCGTCAGGCTGTGGCACCACGATCAAGGATTATGGCTTCATGATGCGCCTCGATCCGGCCTATGCCGGCAAGGCGGCGCGCGTCTCGGCGCTGGCCAAGGACATCACCGAATACCTCGTGAGCCTCGACCTGCCCGAGCCGGTGCGCAAGCCGGGCACCGTCGTCGCCTATCACTCCGCCTGCTCGATGCAGCACGGCCAGAAGATCACCCGCCAGCCGAAGGAGCTTCTGGCCAAAGCCGGGTTCGTCGTGCGCGAGCCGCGCGAAGGGCATCTCTGCTGCGGTTCGGCCGGCACCTACAACATCCTGCAGCCCGGGATTTCGGCGACGCTGCGCGACCGCAAGGTCAGGAATATCGAGGCGACCGGCGCTGAAATCGTCGCCACCGGCAATATCGGCTGCATCACCCAGATCGCCTCTGCCGCGAAGCTGCCGGTGGTCCATACGATAAAGCTGCTCGACTGGGCCTATGGCGGGCCGAAGCCCGAAGGCGTTCGCGAAGAGAGGGCGGCTATCGCGGCCCAGTGATCCGCCAGTCGTCTACTCGGCCGCCAGTCTGTCCGCCGTGCCGTAGGTTGCCTGGTAGCGCGCGCGCTGGCGGCTGAGCGCCACCATGGTGTTGCGCAGCAGGATCGCCACGGTGATCGGGCCGACGCCGCCCGGCACCGGCGTGATCCACGACGCGACATGCCTGACGCTCTCGGCATCGACGTCGCCGACGATGCGGCTCTCGCCGTCCGGCCCGATTTCCGAATTGATGCCGATATCGATGACGGCGGCGCCCGGCTTGACCATGTCGGCCTTGATCAGCCGCGGTTTGCCGACCGCGACGAACAGTGCGTCGGCGCGGCGTGCGTGTGCCGCCACCGAACGCGTCATGTGGTGACAGACGGTCACCGTCGCGCCTTCGCTCATCAAGAGGAACGCGATCGGCTTGCCGACGATCTCGGAATGGCCGACGACCACCACCTCGAGCCCCTTGAGGTCGAGGCCGGTTTCCCTGAGCAGTTCGACCGAAGCGGCGGCGGTGCAGGGCGCCAGGTCGAGCTGGTTGTAGACGATGTTGCCGATCGAGGCCGGATGCATGCCCTCGACATCCTTGAGCGGATGCACCGCCGCCTGCAGCGTCTTGATCGGAATGTGCACCGGCACCGGCCGCTGGATGATGATGCCGGTGACGCGCGGGTCGGCGTTAAGCCCGTGGATTGCCGCTTCCAGCTCGCCGGCGGTGATGTCGGCGCGAAAGCGCCTTTCCTCGAAGCCGATGCCGGCCAACCCGGCCTTGGCGCGCTGGTTGCGGACATAGACGTCGACGGCGGCGGTATCGCCGACGGTGACCGACACCAGCTTGGGCGGAAAGCCTTCGGCGGTGGCGATCGCCGCGTCCTCGCGCACGCCGGCGATGATGCGTTGGGCTACCGGGCCGCCTCTGAGATAGCGGCTGTCATCGGAAAGGGACATCGGGATGGGGCCTTTATCTGGATTTTAGCCGCCACATAGCAAAGCAACCGCGAAAAGGCAGCGCGAAAAGCGAACCGCCATGCCGGTCGCGCGACGTGCCGGCAAAATCTTCCCGTCAATTCCTGCTGGCGGAAACAAAAAGGGCAGCACGGCTTGCCGCGCTGCCCTTTCGTGACTGGCCGCATCCCCACACGGCCCGTCCCCCGTTATTCAATACTCCCGAGGCTTCTGAGCAGAATCATCGGTGAGGTCAACCGCAGATTACATCACTACAACCGTCGTGCCAACATTGACCCGCTCGTAAAGGTCGACCACGTCCTCGTTGCGCATGCGGATGCAGCCCGACGACACCGCGCCGCCGATCGTCCAGGGCTGATTGGTGCCGTGGATACGGTACTCGGTCGAGCCGAGATAGAGCGCGCGTGCGCCGAGCGGGTTTTCCATGCCGCCGGCGAGATAGGTCGGCAGATAACGGCCCTTGGCGGCCTCGCGGGCGATCATCACCGCCGGCGGCCGCCAGTCCGGCCAGACGCGCTTGTTGGTGATCTTGTGGGTGCCGGACCATTCGAAGCCCGGCTTGCCGGTGCCGACGCCATAACGCCGCGCCTTGCCGTTCTTCTCGACCAGATAGAGGAAATTCTCTCGCGTATCGATGACGATCGTGCCCGGCTTCTGCGGGCCGTCATAGGCGACTTCCTGCGGCAGATAGATCGGGTCGATCTGCGGCCGCATGATCATGCGCTTGGCCGGTGCCTGCACCGCTGCGGTGCGCAGCTGATCGGGTTCGGCCTGGCGCCGATAGCGCCGTTGCGGCTGCGCCTCTTGCCGGCTCTGCCGCACGATGCCCGGCGCATGGCCGAGCTGCAGCACCCAGGGCGCCGAAAGGTCGGGACTGACCACCACCGGCGGCCTCTCGGCATAGCGGTCGTTGGCATTGGCGGCACCGGCGGCAAGCACGGCGGCGGCGCCGAACAGTGGGAACAAGAATGTCTTCATCGCAACGCACCTTGATCGTCGAACATGCCGGGGTGCAAAGCCTCCCCGATTTCGCCGACAATGAGCGCGAAGCGGCCACCGAAACATGAATCGGAATGCGTAAAATGCCGATCTGTCAGTAAAGCTTTTGGTGTGGTTACCGCCCGGTTCAGGAATCTGGTAAAGCCACGGTAAAGGCCGCGTCAAAACGCGTTAACGCCAGGACAAGAACGGAATTCCGCCATGGACGAAAAGACAGGTCTGCTTGCCGGTCCCGACGGCATCGCCCGCTGCTTCTGGCACGGCAACCTGCCGGATTATCTGCACTACCACGACCACGAATGGGGCCGGCCGGTCGCCGACGACCGCCGCCTGTTCGAGAAGATCTGCCTCGAAGGTTTTCAGTCGGGCCTGTCCTGGCTGACCATATTGCGCAAGCGCGACAATTTCCGCGAGGCGTTTGCCGGCTTCGATGTCGACAAGATCGCCGCCTTCACCGACGCCGATGTCGAGCGCCTACTCGGCAATGCCGGCATCATCCGTCACCGCGGCAAGATCGTTTCGACCATCAACAACGCCAAGCGCGCCCGCGACCTTATCGACGAGGCCGGCTCGCTGGCGGCATGGTTCTGGAAGTTCGAGCCCGGCCCGCACGAGCGGCCCGAGATCGTCGACCTCGCCCATCTGCGCGCCAACCCGACGACGGCGGTCTCGGTCCGTATTTCGAAGGATCTGAAGAAGCGCGGCTGGAGCTTTGTCGGTCCGACCACCGTCTACGCCTTCATGCAGGCGATGGGGCTGGTCAACGACCATCTCGAGGGCTGCGTCTGCCGCGAGCCGGTCGAGGCGGAGCGGAAAGCCTTCAAGCGGCCGAAGTGAGCGCCCCTTGCCTTCTCCCACAGTGGGAGAAGGAAGATGCTGTCAGACGCCGCGGATGCCGGCCAGGAAAAGCCCGGCGAGGATGGCCGCCAGCGCGGCGAACACGGGATAGATCACCAGCAGGCCGGTCATCAGAACATCGCGCATGGTCGGCCCGTTGCGCTGTTGCGCCGCGATCTCGAACGGTCCTGCGATTTGCTTCGTCGCCTTCGGCGCATGATTGTCGGCCGGCCGCAGCCGGACCGAGACGTCGTGTGCGCCGCTATCGATGATGTCGAACTTCTGTAGCGTGGCCATGGGCCCGAACCCCTTGTTTCGGCGCGCTTATCGGCCGGGATTGTGTCGGCACGATGCCGCGCGCGTGGCGCAATTGTTTCAGCTCTGACTTTCTTCTCCGCGGCGAGCTGAGAGCGAAGAAGTGCAAACCCTTGCCTTCTCCCGATGGCATCGGTAGGACACGCCGACCCGAAATTAGTCACCGATTACTTAGCAAAGTACCCATCCCATGGCCGACAAATCCGAAAAGATGAAAGCGCGGCTGCCGCGCGGCTTTGTCGACCGCGGCGCCGACGACCTGCGCGCTGTCGAGAAGATGATGGCGACGATCCGCTCGGTCTTCGAGCTCTACGGTTTCGAGCCGGTCGACCAGCCGCTCATCGAATACACCGATGCGCTTGGAAAGTTCCTGCCCGACCAGGACCGGCCGAACGAGGGCGTGTTCTCGTTCCAGGACGACGACGACCAGTGGCTGTCGCTGCGCTACGACCTGACTGCGCCGATGGCGCGCTTCGTCGCCGAGAATTTCGAGCGCCTGCCGAAACCCTATCGCAGTTACCGCTCCGGCTGGGTGTTCCGCAACGAAAAGCCCGGCCCCGGTCGCTTTCGCCAGTTCATGCAGTTCGACGCCGATACCGTGGGCACCCCGGGCGTTGCGGCCGATGCCGAGATGGCGATGATGATGGCGGACGTGATGGAGGCGCTGGGCATCAAGCGCGGCGACTACGTCATCCGTGTCAACAACCGAAAAGTGCTCGACGGCGTGCTGGAGGCGATCGGCCTCGGCGGTGACGAAAATGCCGGGCGCCGGCTGACGGTGCTGCGGGCCATCGACAAGCTGGACAAGCTTGGAGTCGAGGGCGTGCGCCTGCTTTTGGGCGCCGGGCGCAAGGACGAGAGCGGTGATTTCACCAAAGGCGCCGGGCTGGACAATACGCAAATCGACGTTGTCATCAGCTATTTCACAGTCATGGCGCAGCATGATCCCGAAAAAATTGTCCAGACACTGGCATCCATCAACCCCGGTCTCAGCAATCTTATCGAGGAAAGGAAACTCGAACATCTGGGCATCACGAACGCCTCGTTTGTTGAGGGTCTTGCAGAGTTGGAGCAGATAAGAACCATGGTCGCACAAAGCGGCTACGGTGAGGATCGCATCCGCATCGACCCGTCTGTCGTGCGTGGCCTCGAATATTACACCGGCCCGGTCTACGAGGCCGAGCTGCTGGCCGAGATCCCCAATGAGGACGGCCAGATCGTGCGCTTCGGTTCGGTTGGCGGCGGCGGCCGTTATGACGGTCTCGTCTCGCGCTTCCGTGGCGAGCCGGTGCCGGCGACGGGTTTTTCCATCGGCGTCTCACGGCTGATGACGGCGCTGAAGAACCTGGGCAAGCTCGATAGTTCCGATGTCATCGCGCCGGTCGTCGTGCTCACCATGGACAAGGATACGGAAAGCCTCGGCCGCTACCAGAAGATGGTGGCCGAGCTGCGCGCCGCCGGTATCCGCTCGGAAATGTATCTCGGCGGCGCAGGCATGAAGGCGCAGCTGAAATACGCCGACCGTCGCGGCAGCCCGGTCGCCGTCATCCAGGGCGGCGACGAGCGCGCCAAGGGCGAGGTGCAGATCAAGGACCTGATCGAGGGCGCACGGATGTCGGCCGAGATCGCCGATAACGCCGAATGGCGCGCCGCACGGCCGGCGCAGGTGACGGTGGCGGAGAGTGAGCTGGTTGCCGAAGTGAAGAAGATACTTGCGGCGCAGGCGGCTGACCGCGCGAAGGGTGGCGCGTGAACACCCCCCTCTGGCCTGCCGGCCATCTCCCCCGCAAGGGGGTGTTTGGACCGGGGACATCGCGAACAGGTGTGCGAGGACATCGCGAACAGTTTGCCATCCTATCGTTGGCTTGCATTGAGGTCGATGGTCTGGATTTTCTGGTGGCGGAAGTAGGCATCGAAGACGCCATCGGTTTCGGTTGGGCG
>NZ_JAMYNZ010000005.1:0-477250 GCF_040319465.1 Mesorhizobium sp. M0910 | reverse complement strand
CCATCGCGAGGACCCTCGAGGTCGACCTCCATGATCTCCAGCGGCTTTCCGGCGGCGACGGCAACAGCGGCGCGCGTTTTCATCAGGCAATCCTCCCAAGACAGTCTGCAATCCAAGTTAGATTTAACTTACCATTCAGCTTCGCGCTATGCACGAAGCGACGTTCCGACCCCGGATTTTCGTCAGCGCCCGCCGATCTGCATGCGGGATAGGCTCCGACTTTGCCTTGACCGCCCTTCTGAAGCCCATAAAACGGGAAGCCCGTAAAAAAAGGGCAGCCGAGGGACGAGGCCTGCATGTTCACAAAGATCCTGGTCGCCAACCGTGGCGAGATCGCCTGCCGCGTGATCAAGACGGCGCGCAAGATGGGCATCGTCACCGTCGCGGTCTATTCCGATGCCGACCGCGACGCCGTGCATGTCGAAATGGCCGACGAGGCGGTGCATATCGGGCCTTCGCCGGCCGCGCAAAGTTATCTGGTCCCGGAAAAGATCATCGCCGCCTGCAAGGCCACAGGAGCAGAGGCCGTGCATCCCGGCTACGGTTTCCTGTCCGAGCGGGCATCCTTCTGCGAAGCGTTGGAGCAGGAAGGCATCGTCTTTATTGGCCCGAAGCCTAAGGCCATCAAGGCGATGGGCGACAAGATCGAATCGAAGAAGTTCGCCAATACGGCCAAGGTGTCGACGGTGCCCGGCTGGCTCGGCGTCGTCGAGAACGCCGCCCATGCCGAAAGAATAGCCGGCGAAATCAGCTATCCCGTGATGATCAAGGCTTCGGCCGGCGGCGGTGGCAAGGGCATGCGCATCGCCTGGAGCAAGGCAGAGGTGCGCGACGGCTTCGACCGGGCGCGGTCGGAGGCCAAAAGCTCGTTCGGCGATGACCGCGTCTTCATCGAAAAGTTCATCGTCGATCCGCGCCATATCGAAATCCAGGTGCTCGCCGACGCGCATGGCAACACGCTCTATCTCGGCGAGCGCGAATGCTCGATTCAGCGCCGCAACCAGAAGGTCGTGGAGGAGGCGCCGTCGCCGTTCCTCGACGCCAAGACCCGCAAAGCCATGGGCGAGCAGTCGGTGGCGCTGGCCAAGGCCGTCGACTACCAGAGCGCCGGCACGGTCGAGTTCATCGTCGACAGCGACAAGAACTTCTATTTTCTGGAAATGAACACGCGGCTGCAGGTCGAGCATCCGGTGACGGAGCTCATCACCGGCATCGACCTGGTCGAGCAGATGATCCGCGTGGCGGCAGGCGAAAAGCTCGCCATCAAGCAGAGCGACGTCAAGCTGAACGGCTGGGCGGTGGAAAGCCGCCTCTATGCCGAAGATCCGTATCGCAACTTTCTGCCGTCGATCGGCAGGCTGACGAAATACCGGCCGCCGAAAGAGGGAAAATTCGGCGAAATCGTCATCCGCAACGATACCGGCGTTACCGAGGGCTCGGAAATCTCGATGTTCTACGACCCGATGGTCGCCAAGTTGTGCACCTGGGCGCCGACGCGGCTGGCGGCGATTGATGCGATGTCGGAAGCGCTGGACAGTTTCGTCGTCGACGGCATCGAGCACAACATACCGTTCCTGGCGGCGCTGATGCAGCATCCGCGCTGGCGGGAAGGGCGGCTATCGACGGCGTTCATCGCCGAGGAGTATCCCGACGGCTTCGCGCCCATTGTGCCGAACAGCGAAGAAAACGCGGTGCTGGCCGCGATCGCAACCGCGGTCGAACTGCTGCGCCGCGACCGGCTCGACCGGCTGGGCGGGCGGCTGGCGCCGCATTCGGGCGCCTTGAAACGCGACTGGGTGGTGAAGATCGGCCGGGATTATCTTTCGGTTGCCATCGTCGAAGGGATGATTTCCATTCCGATGGAGCTCGACCTCACAATCGACGGTGGCAAGGCACTGACCGTGGCATCCGACTGGCGGCCGGGCGATCTCATCTGGCGCGGCACGGTCGGCGGCCGCAAGGTCGCGGCGCAGGTCAGGCCGGTGCTGAACGGGTTCCGCATCGCCTGGAAAGGCATCTCGGTGACAGCCCGCGCCATGCTGCCGCGCACTGCCGAGCTCGAAAGGCTGATGCCGGAAAAAGTGGCGCCGGATACCTCGAAGATGCTGCTTTGCCCGATGCCCGGCCTCGTCGTGTCGATCGCCGTTGCCGAGGGGCAGGAGGTCAAGGCCGGCGAGACGCTTGCCGTGGTCGAAGCGATGAAGATGGAGAACGTGCTGCGCGCCGAGCGCGACCTCATCGTCTCGAAGCTCAACGCCAAGCCCGGCGACAGCCTTGCCGTCGATGCGGTGATCATGGAATTCGCGTGAGGCTGTAATCTGCTTGAGGTTGGTGGGACAAAGGGGAGCGAAGGAACGCGATCCTGCAATTGGTTGAGCACGCTCGCTTGAGGAGGGACAAGGCGAGGGGCGTGCGGAATTCGCTTTTTTTGCCCTCACAACGTATTTTGTTCTTGCTTTGTGCCGGCAGCTATGCTACTAATTTGGATATGGTGCTAAATGGCCCCAACACCCGCCCGCTGTGGCGGGTTTTGTGTTTCCGGCCTGAGGTTGGCGGGACTGCGCCCCTCTCTGTCCTGCCGGACATCTCCCCCACGAGGGGGGAGATCGGCAGCTTCGGCGGTTGCTCTAAACGTCCAAAGCTCCAATCGCTTCTGCTGGACTCATGTTATCTGCTGCCGGACAATACATCTTGATCGACTGAGTCCCTGTGAGGCGGCGCGAAAAAACCATGGCGGATGAGAGACTTCCACGCGATCCCTTGCTGCGCGAGGCCTATGCAAAGGCATCGCGGGCAGAGGCGGAGGCGCGTCGGTTCATTCATCTGCGCGTGCATTCGGCCTATTCGCTACTCGAAGGTGCCTTGCAGCTCGGCAAGATCGTCGGCCATGCGGTGCAGGACGAATGCCCGGCAATCGCCGTCACCGACACCAACAACCTGTTCGGTGCGCTGGAATTCGCGCAAAAGGCAGTGAAGGACGGCATACAGCCGATCATCGGCTGCCAGATCGACCTCGCCTTTTCCGGTGAGGCGAACGACAGCCAGCGCGACCGCAGGCGGCAGGGGCCGGAGATGCGGCCGGTGGTCCTGATCGCCGCCACCGAGGCCGGCTACGGCAATCTGGTCAGGCTGGTCAGCCGCGTCTACCTTGAGACACCGCCCGGCGAGGCGGTGCATCTGACGAGCGAGATGCTGCAGAGAAATTCCGACGGTCTGATCTGCCTTACCGGCGGGCCGCGCGGTCCGATCGGCAATGCCTTGAAAGAGGACCGCCGTGAACTCGCCGAGACCCGGCTGCTGGCGCTCAAGGGTCTGTTCGGCGACCGGCTCTATGTCGAACTGGAACGGGTCTCCGGCTACGACCGCGCGATCGAGCAGTCGTCGGTCGATCTCGCCTACCGCCACGATCTGCCGCTGGTTGCCACCAACGAAGCGTTTTTCTTCTCTCGTGAAGACTATGAGGCGCATGACGCCCTGATCGCCATCGCCGAAGGTTCCGTGGTTGCGGCCGATAATCGCCGCCGCCTGTCGCCCGACAATTTCCTGAGAAGCCAGGCCGACATGGCGAGGCTGTTCGCCGACCTGCCGGAAGCGATCGACAACACCGTCGAGATCGCACTGCGCTGCTCCTACTATCCGCAGACACGAAACCCGATCCTGCCGCGCTTTGCCGGCCGCGATGTCGCCGATGCCGATGCGGCGGTCAAGGCGGAGGCGCAGGAGCTTGCCAGGCAGGCGCATGAAGGGCTGGCGGCGCGGCTGGCGGCGCACGGGCCGACGCCCGGCTATACAGTCGAGCAATATCGCGAGAGGCTGGATTTCGAGCTCGGGGTCATCGAGAAGATGAAATATCCCGGCTATTTCCTGATCGTTGCCGACTTCATCAAATGGGCCAAGGCGCAAGGCATTCCGGTCGGCCCGGGCCGCGGATCAGGCGCCGGCTCGCTGGTCGCGTATTCGACGACCATCACCGACATCGATCCGCTGCGTTTTTCGCTGCTGTTCGAGCGCTTCCTCAATCCCGATCGCGTGTCGATGCCCGACTTCGACATCGACTTCTGCCAGGACCGGCGCGAGGAGGTCATCCGCTACGTCCAGCAGAAATACGGCCGCGACCAGGTCGGCCAGATCATCACCTTCGGTACCCTGCAGGCGCGCGCCGTGCTGCGCGACGTCGGCCGCGTGCTGCAGATGCCTTACGGACAGGTCGACAAGCTGAGCAAGATGGTGCCGTCGAACCCGGCCAATCCGGTCAAGCTCGCCGACGCCATCGCCAACGAGCCGCGCTTTGCCGAGGAGGCCGAGCGCGAGCCGATCGTACAGACGCTGCTCGACACGGCGCAGAAGCTGGAAGGTCTGTACCGTCACGCCTCGACTCATGCCGCCGGCATCGTCATCGGCGACCGGCCGCTGTCAGAACTGGTGCCGATGTACCGCGATCCGCGCTCGGACATGCCGGTCACCCAGTTCAACATGAAGTATGTCGAGCAGGCCGGGCTGGTGAAGTTCGACTTCCTTGGCCTGAAGACGCTGACCGTGCTGGACAGGGCGGTCAAGCTGATCCGCCGCCGCGGCATCGAGATCGATCTCGCCCACATTCCGCTCGACGACCCGGAAACCTACGCCATGCTGTCGCGCGGCGAAGTGGTCGGCGTGTTCCAGGTGGAAAGTGCCGGCATGCGCAAGGCGCTGATCGGCATGCGGCCCGACTGTATCGAGGACATCATCGCGCTGGTTGCGCTCTACCGGCCGGGACCGATGGAGAACATCCCGACCTACAACGCCAGAAAGCACGGCGAGGAGGAGATGGCGTCGATCCACCCGAAGATCGACCATCTCGTCAAGGAGACGCAAGGCGTCATCGTCTACCAGGAACAAGTGATGCAGATTGCGCAGGAGCTCTCCGGCTATTCGCTGGGCGAAGCCGATCTGCTGCGCCGCGCCATGGGCAAGAAGATCCGCGCCGAGATGGACAAGCAGCGCGAGCGCTTTGTTTCGGGCGCGGTCGAGCGCGGCGTCGGCAAGCCGCAAGCCGACTTCATCTTCGACCTGCTGGCAAAGTTTGCCGACTACGGTTTCAACAAATCGCATGCCGCCGCCTATGCCGTCGTCTCTTACCAGACCGCCTATCTGAAGGCGCATTACCCCGTCGAATTCCTGGCGGCATCGATGACGCTCGACATGGGCAATACGGACAAGCTCGCCGATTTCCGCCAGGATGCGCTGCGCCTCGGCATCGAAGTGGTGGCGCCGTCGGTGATGACGTCGTTCCGGGATTTCGAGGTCGGCGAGAATCGCATCTTCTATTCGCTGGCCGCGCTCAAGGGCGTCGGCGACGCCGCAGTCGAGCACATCGTCGCCACGCGCGGCGAAAAACCGTTCAAGAGCCTCGCCGATTTCTGCGAAAGGGTCGATCCGAAGATCGTCGGCAAACGCGTCTTCGAGAGCCTGATCATGGCCGGCGCGCTCGACTGCTTCGGTCTCGACCGGGCGGCGATGATGGCCGGCGTCGAGCGGATGATGGGGCTGGCGTCCTTGGCGCAGCAGAATGCCGTCACCGGCCAGCACGACATCTTTGGCGCCTCGCTGGGCGCACAGTCGCAGGCACTCAACTTGCCGGCGACCGACCCCTGGCTCGCCGCCGACCGCCTGCACCGTGAATTCCAGGTGGTCGGGTTCTATCTCTCGGCGCATCCGCTCGACGAATACAAGGCGGCGCTGCAGAAAATGCGGGTGCAGACCTGGGCCGAATTCTCGGCCGCCGTCAAACGCGGTGCGGCCGCCGGCCGGCTCGCCGGGACGGTGACCACCAAGCAGGAACGCAAGACGCGCACCGGCAACAAGATGGGCGTCGTGCAGTTTTCCGACACGTCCGGCCAGTATGAAGCGGTGCTGTTTTCCGAGGGACTGGCGCAATATCGCGACCTGCTCGAGCCCGGCCGCTCGGTGGTCATCACCGTTTCGGCCGAGGACAGGCCGGAAGGCGTCAATCTGCGCATCCAGACCGTGCAGTCGCTGGAAGACGAGGCAAGCCGCGTCCAGAAAGCGCTACGCATCTTCGTGCGCGACGCAGCACCGATCGGCACGCTTGCCGGCCAGCTTGCCGTCAAGGGCGAGGGACAGGTAAGCTTTGTGCTGATAAAGGACGACGGCCAGGGGGAGGTCGAGATCGAATTGCCCAGTCGTTATCGTATCTCGCCTCAGATCGCGTCAGCCATGCGCGCGGTGCCGGGCGTGGTTGAAGTGGAGCTGGTTTAAGATACCGAAACCTTCGGGTTTTGGCGATTGGGGGGTGCCATGGATGAACGCGCAGCCGCTTTCGAACTAACACGGATGGTCAACGGGTACCGCGTCTCGCAGGCGATCTCGGTCGCCGCGACGCTCGGCATCGCCGACCACATCAAGGGCGGCAAGCGCTCGGCAGCAGATCTTGCAAGCCTGACCGACACACATCCGCGCGCGCTCTATCGGTTGCTGCGGGCGCTTGCGGCGGTCGGCATATTTCACGAGGCAGAGGACGGGCAGTTCTCGCTAACGCCGCTTGGCGCCGCCTTGCGCTCCGATGCTGAGTTTTCCGCTGCACCCTGGGCCGCCTTCGTCGGAAGGCCCTATTACCGGCAAGCGTGGAGCGAACTGCTCTACAGCATCCAAACCGGCAAGAACGCATTTCGCCACGCGCATGGCAAGGGCGTCTGGGAATACCGGGCAGAGCATCCAGAGGAGTCCGCTATCTTCGATCGCGCCATGGCAGCGAATTCGCGCGGCGTGGCGGCAGCCATCCTGGCGGCGTATGATTTTTCGTCGTTTCCGGTCATCATGGACGTCGGCGGTGGCCAGGGCGCGCTGCTTGCCGAAGTCCTGGCCGCGACCCCGGGCAGCCGCGGCATCCTTTTCGACCAGCCGCATGTGGTAGCGCCGGCCGCCTCGGTGCTGGCGGCGAAAGGTGTCGCCGATCGCTGTGAGATCGTCGGAGGCGATTTCTTTGCCGAGCTGCCCGTGGCGGCCGACGCGCTGCTGCTCAAATGGATTTTGCATGACTGGGACGACGAGACCAACGTCGCGATCCTGCAAAACTGTCGCCAGGCGATCCGTGCGGGCGGCAAGTTGCTGGTTTTTGAGGCCGTGCTTGAGCCGCCCAATCAGGGGGCGAATGCCAAATTCTCCGACCTCAACATGCTGGTCGCGCCCGATGGCCAGGAGCGGACGGCCGATGAATTCAAGTCGCTGCTGGCAAAGGGTGGCTTCGAGGTGACCGAGATCATCCAGGCAGGGCCACGCATCAGCGTTGTAGAGGCAAGGCCGGTTTGATCGCGGCTGAAGCCATTTGCCGCAACCGCCGGGATCGGTCGGATGGCGCAAGCTTCCGCCTGCGCTGTCCACTGGACGTCTGTCGCAGCGAAGGCTATCGCGATCGTCATGAAGGTAGCTGACAAGAACGGAGCCCAAGATATTTCAGCCTTGGCCCGGCTGCGCGACATGTTGCGCAAGCTGTATCACGGGCGCACAGCGGCGGCGTTCCGGTTTCAGCTTGCGGCTGTTGTCATCGACCTTGCCATCATTGCCTTTTTCATCGCCACGCCGGTGATCCAGAAGTCGTCTTCGTTCCTCTGGCTGGACTACTCCGTGGCAGCACTTGTCGCCGCCGACATGATTGCCCGGCTGCTTGCCTCCAACGACATGCTGCGCCTGATGAAACAGCCGGCGTCGTGGATTGATGCCTTCATCCTGCTGACTCTGCTGATGCCTACGGCGCTGGCCAATCTCGGTTTTTTGCGCATCCTGCGGCTGTGGTCGCTGTCGCGTAGCGGCGCGCTGTGGCGATTTCTCGAGATGCGCGTTTCAGGCGATGGCGCGAGGCGAGCCGTGCGGTCATCAATTTCCTGACATTCCTCTTTGTCATCACGGGTTTCGTCTACACCTTCTTCTTCCGCACCGTGGGTGGTCTCGAGGGCTATGTCGATGCGCTGTATTTCACGGTCGCCACGGTCACCACGACCGGTTCGGTGACATCGTCCTGCCCGGTGTGGCCGGCAAGCTCACCGCGATCGCCACCATGATCATTGGCATATCGCTGTTCGTCCGGCTTGCACAGGCGCTCTTCCGTCCCACCAACGTGTTCTTTCCTTGCCCGCAATGCGGGCTGCAGCGGCACGAGCCCGACGCCGTTCATTGCAAGGCCTGTGGGCACGTTCTGAACATACCCGACGACGGCGATTGAAACGCAGGGCTACGCTGCCGCCACTTCCGCAGGTTTGGCGGCTTTTTTCTGCAGATTGAGCAGATTGCCAAGCAGGATCAGCAGGGCGCCGCCGGCGGTGAAGGCGTCGATCTGCTCGCGATAAAGCAGCCATCCGATCATCGCCGACAGCGGTACGCGCAAAAAGTCCATTGGCGAGATGACCGTCGCATCGGCATAGACAAGTGCGCGGGCCATGCAGAAATGCGACGACATGCCGGTAAACGCGATCAGCAGGATCCACGGCCAGAGCTCGAGCGACGGGTTGCGCCATTCGTAAAGCGCCGGGACGAGGCCAAGCACCGACTGGATGATCAGCATCCAGAAGATGATGCGCACGACGCTGTCCGTCCGCGTCAGCGACTTGACGAGAACCACCGAGACGCCGAAGCAGACCGCTGCTCCCAGCACGATAACATGCCCCGGATTGACCGCGCCGACGCCCGGACGCACGATGATCACCACGCCGATCAGCCCCAGCACGATCGCCGCCAGCCTTGGCCGGGAGAGCCTTTCGCCGAGGAAAGCTACCGCCAGCAGCGCAGTCCAGATCGGCGTCGTGAATTCGATCGAGATCAGCACCGCAAGCGGGATCAGCGTCAAGGCATAAAGCCAGGCAGCCTGGCCGGTATAATGGACGACGTTGCGGGCGAGATGGGCCAACGGGCGTCCGGTGCGCATCGCCGGAAAACCGCCTGACATCATGACCAGCGGCAGCAGGATGAAAAAGCCGATCACCGAGCGCAGCTCGAGCACCTGGAAGACGTTGAGTTCTGCCGTCGTGGCGCGGCCGGCCACCGACATCGCCAGGAACGAGGCGATCGACAGCGCCATCCAGAACGCGGCCTTGGGGATCGAGGGTGCGGGTGCCATGGGCGCTATGTCGCAAGCCGGCGCTTTCATCGCAACCGCTAGCCGGCGCATTCGACTGGGCCAGCCGTGAAGCGTTGCAAACAGTGATGTTGAAGCCGGAACCCGCTGCTGAGGGAAGCGTTGGTCCCTCAGTGTTTGCGTGCTGTGTTTTGGATACCAACGAGGAGCGGTCCGATGAAATCACTTGCACGATTTGTACTTGCCGGGTGCCTGACGGCCGGGGCCGGCGCAGCGCATGCCGACGATCCGGATTTTCTTCGCTCATTCCAGGGGAATTTCGCCGGCAAAGGCACCGTCAAGGTCACCACCGATGCGCCGACGGTGAATGTCTCCTGTCATTTCAATTCCGACGCAACGTCGAGCTCGCTATCGCTCGACGGCAGCTGCCGCGGTCTTATCGTGGTGACGCGCGCCATCAGCGCCGATCTCAAATCGAGCGGGACGAAATACACCGGCACCTATGTCGGATCGCGCACCGGGCCGGCGCAATTGAGCGGCAGCCGCTCCGGCAACGCGATCAATCTCGGCATTCGTTGGGCCAAGGAGGTCAATGGCGACCGCAGGGCGCAAATGACTGTTGAGAAAACCGGCGAGGACGGCATGCGGCTGACCGTTATCGATACCGATCCGAAAACCGGCAAGAGTGTGGTGACCAGCAGGATCGATCTGCGGCGCACCTGACTATCACTCCTCGACCGGTTCGGGCGGATGGGCATCGCGGCCCTTGCCGAAGGTATAGCCGGTTTCCACCGCCCTGCGGCCGAACTTGCCGCGCAGCGTATCGATAGCGCCTTCGGCCATGGCGCGCTTGCGTGACTGGACGTCGACCAGATCGGGCGGGTCCGCCCGGTCATCGTCGGAGAGGTCGCTGACGCCAATGCCGAGCAGCCGGTATTTCGTGCCGTCGGCCTCCTTGCGCAGCAGTTCGAGCCCGGTCTGAAAGATGCGGTCGGCCAGCCGGGTCGGATCGCCGAGCTGGCGATTGCGCGTACGGATCTTGAAATCCTGGGTCTTCAGCTTGAGGACGACGGTGCGTCCGGCAATGCCGGACTTTTTCAGCCGGGCCGAGACTTTTTCCGACAGCGCCCTCAGCACCGAAACCAGGTCGTCGACGGAGGCGATGTCGGTGTCGAAAGTGGTTTCCGCCGAGACGCTTTTCGCGTCCTGGTCGGGAACGACGCGACGGTCGTCCTCGCCGCGCGAGAGCCGGTAGAGCCGGTCACCCATAACGCCGTAGCGGCGCATCAGATCGCCGCGCTCCATGCGCTGCAGCTGGCCGATGGTGCGGATGCCGTCGCGCTCGAGCGTGACGGCAAAGGCCTTGCCGACCCCCCAGATCAGCGTCACCGGCTGCTCGGCCAGGAAGCCGATAGCCTCGGTCTCGCCGATCACCGAAAAGCCGCGCGGCTTGCGGAAGTCCGATGCCACCTTGGCCAGGAACTTGCAGTAGGAAAGGCCAGCTGAAACGGTGATGCCGATCTCCTTTTCCACGCCGAGTGCGAAGCGCGCCAGCACCACCGCAGGCGGCAGGCCATGCAAGCGCTCGGTGCCGGCGAGGTCGAGAAAGGCCTCGTCGATCGAGAGCGGCTCGACCAGCGGCGTCAGCGCCTGCATCATGGCGCGCACCTCGCGGCCGACGCGCACGTATTTTTCCATGTCCGGCGGGAGGACCACCGCTTCGGGACAGGCTTCGAGCGCCTTGAACATCGGCATTGCCGAGCGAACGCCATGGATCCGGGCGATGTAGCAGGCGGTGGATACGACGCCACGCTTGCCGCCGCCGATGATCAATGGCCGGTCCTTCAACGCCGGGTTGTCGCGCTTTTCGACCGCCGCGTAGAACGCGTCGCAGTCGATATGGGCAAGGCGCAACCGGTAGAGCTCCGGATGGCGCGCGAGCCTTGGACTGCCGCAGCGCTCGCAACGGCGTGCCTCGCTGCGCTGAAAATTCAGGCAGTCGCGGCAAAAACCGTGTTCGGGGTTGTTGACAGGAGCCGCCATCGCTGCGAACATAAAGAGAACAAATGCAATGGTACGTCAGGACGGACGCCACGACAAGGCGGTGGGCCGGGAGAGAGCTCATGAATACGACCATAGCGCCGCTAGTGCCTGAGCTTTGGGCGGATTTCGAGGATCTTTTCGGCAAGCAGGGCGCCTGTTACGGCTGCTGGTGTACGCATTTCCGGTTAGCGCCTGCGGTGCGCCGCGCGAGCAATCGCGAGCGCAACAAGGACCACATCAAGGCGCGAATCGAGGCCGGGCCGCCGCCCGGCCTGTTGGCTTTCGAGGGTGGCCAGGCGGTCGGCTGGATGCAGATCGGCCCGCGTGCCGACGTGCCCGAATGGAACAACCAGGGCAGGGGGTCGGCGCCGATCGACCCCGCCGACGCCGCCGATCCGGGCGTCTGGGCGATCTCCTGCTTCTTCATCCGCACCAAGGCACGCGGCAGGGGCCTGTCGCACCGCCTGGTCCAAGGCGGCATCGAGTTCGCCCGCCAGAACGGCGCGCGCCTGATCGAGGCCTGCCCCATCGACCTGTCGAAGGATTCGCGGTCGATCGGGCTGTTCGTCGGCTCGTCGCGGGTCTTCGAAAAGGCCGGGTTCCAGCGGTTGGTCGAACGCAAGCCGGGCCGACCGCTGGTGCGGCTGGTGCTTTAGCAGCCGCCGCAACACATAGGCCTTCTCTTGCGGCGGCGATGGTATTTGCCTACCAGTGACAGAGCGGCTTGAGGGCCGCGACTAAGTGAGGATCGACATGAACCGCGTTTTGCCAGTTGTTTTACTTCTTGCCTGCAGCGCACCGGCCTTCGGCCAAGCGGTCGACAGGCAAGGCGCGAAGCAGCTTTCCGACGATCTGGCGCACTATATCGGCAAGAAGCCGTTCGACATTGGGTTCGTGAAAATTTCAGTCGACGGCGATGCCTACAAGCTCGCTTTCGACTTCAAGCCGGTCACGGATTTGATGGCAAAGCAGCAGGCCTTCAAGTTCGACGTCACGCCTTACTTCATCTTGGTCAAGCCACGCAAGGATGGACACTGGGACGTTTCAGCGGACGTGTCCCCGAAGGGGTCTATCGATTTCGTTGGCCCTGAGGGGGCGCAGCACATCGACTTCTCCGTGTCGGACAACAAGTTCACCGGAGTTTATGACCCTGACCTGGCCGCTTTCGCGAGCGCAACCGGTTCGATGGCTGGCATGACGATGACCACCCGAGAGCCTAAGCAGCAGGCGGATGTCACGGTCGGCGCTGGCACTGCCGCAATAGTTTCGACCAAATCCGCAAATGGCGGCATCGATTTCACGGTGACGGAAAAAATAACGAACTTCGCCGAAACGATCAAAGTCAACGGTCCCAAAAATGGGTTGAGTTTTCCGGCTGCTGTAAAAGCGCCTGAACTTTCCGTGGACGCGACCGGCAAGGGTTTGCGGACAAAGCCGCTGCTCGACCTGCTTGCTTTCATCGTGGCGACTGATGATACAGCCAAATTCAAGGCGGATGAGGCGGAGTTCAAATCGCTTCTGACGGCAGCACTGCCATTGTGGGAGCGGATCGACGGCACCTACGGCTTCAAGGACTTTGTGGTCGAGAGCCCGGTAGGCAAGTTCGGTGCGACGCAACTGAATACCGCCGTCGGCATGGACGGCATCGCCAAGGACGGCAAGATCAACTACGCGTTCAAGGTTTCCGGCCTGACAATGCCACAGCAGGTGCTGCCCAGCTGGAGCGTTGCGTTGCTGCCGACCGATATCGCCCTCAACTTCGGCGGCACCAACATCGATCTGGACAGCATGGCGAAGAAAACCATCGAAACCCTTGATTTCAGCAAGGATCCACCGCTGCCGGCAGATTTCGGCAAGCAGATCTTCGCCGATTTCCTGGCCAAGACGCCAAAGGCCACTCTCGGACACAGCACGATCAAGAACGGCAATATCGAGATTGCGATGGAAGGTGAAATGACGTTCCCCGGCAAGAAGCCCGAGACGAGCATGACCATCGATGTCGCGGGCTATGACAAGATCGTGGAGGCTCTGCAGACGGCGGCCAAGACCGAACCGGAAGCGGCACAGTATTTTCCGTTCGCACTCGCCGTCAAAGGGTTCGGCAAGGCACTGCCGGATGGTCGACTGGAATGGATCATCAATGCCAAGGCAGACGGCTCGGTCACGGTCAACGGCGCCATGCTGAAGCCGGCCGATGCCGTTCAGGACAACCCCATCATGGACCCAAGCGATGTTACCGTTCCGGATCATGGCTCGGGCGAGAATGACGATGGCGGGGCAGGGGCGAAGTTGAAACCCTAAATGCCGAGGTTGGAGCGGTTCATCGTTTCACGAAAACGCCGATCCGCTCCATGTCTTTGTTTTTGCGCAATTCCAGACGGAAAACCGTTTCACGCTTTCCTGGAATTGCTCTCCACGCGGCTGGCGTCAAAGCCGAGTGCACTCACGATTTTCGGCGCGGCGATCTGTCTCGGGATCGTCCCTTATATCGAACGCTCATGATTGTCGTCGCCGAGCGGCAGCGCCCGCAATGCCTTGCCGATTGCGGCGGGCGGCGTTCCGGTCTCCTCGGAAAAACGCATCAGCGTCGGCTCGTGGGCAAGGATGAACTGCAGCACGCCGGCCAGGAATCCCGGTTCACCCGCCGCCTGGCGGATGGAATGAGCTTCGATGCCGGTGATCGCCAGGAAGCGGGGGAGAAGTTCCGGATCGGCGGCGACGAAGCCCAGCGCCTTTACGGCAATCGTTTCCGCTTCCTCGCGCATTGACGCTGCGTTTGCCATCGCTACCTTCCTTCGTGGGCGGAATCGTTCTGTTTTCGCAGTAGTGGCAAGTGTCGCCGGCAGCAAGCTCGCCGACCTGGAATCCGAAAGCTTTTTGGGGCGGCCGGTTTCCGTTTCGTCAATCATATTGCCGTATAGTGGGAACAGGTTTGGTGCGTGCCGACAAAGGGGCGCATGACGGCACCCTTCGAGTGGAAGGCCAGCCGGGACGGGAAATCGATGCCAAAGAAGGTTATGATCGTCGAAGACAACGAGCTCAACATGAAGCTCTTTCGCGACCTCATCGAAGCGAGCGGCTACGAGACGGTGCGCACACGCAACGGCCTGGAAGCGCTGGATCTGGCGCGGCAGCACAGGCCGGACCTCATCCTGATGGACATCCAGCTGCCGGAAGTGTCGGGCCTCGAGGTCACCAAATGGCTGAAGGAGGACGATGATCTCCACGTCATCCCGGTCATTGCGGTCACCGCCTTCGCCATGAAGGGCGATGAGGAACGCATCCGCCAGGGGGGCTGCGAAGCCTATATCTCCAAACCGATCTCGGTGCCGCGTTTCATCGAAACCATCAAATCCTACCTGGGCGATGCCTGATGTATTTTTCCAGCCGAGCCGGAGCTTTTGTGAAATGACCGCGCGGATCCTCGTCGTCGACGACATCCCAGCCAATGTCAGGCTGCTGGAGGTCCGGCTGCTCGCCGAATATTTCGAGGTTCTGACCGCCACCAACGGGCCGGATGCGATCGAGATCTGCGAGAACGGCAAGGTCGATGTCGTGCTGCTCGACGTGATGATGCCCGACATGGACGGGTTCGAGGTCTGCCGGCGGCTGAAGGGCGACCCGGCGACATCGCACATCCCGGTCGTGATGATCACCGCGCTCGACCAGGTTTCGGACCGGGTGCGTGGCCTCGAGGCCGGCGCCGACGATTTTTTGACCAAGCCGGTCAACGATCTGCAGCTGATGACGCGCGTGAAGAGCCTGGTCAGGCTGAAGTCGCTGACCGACGAGCTGCGGCTGCGCGCCTCGACGACACGCAATATCGGCATCGAGGAGCTTTTGAGCCGCAACTTCGCTACCGATGACGCGGTGCCGAAGGTGCTGCTGGTCGACGAGCGCAAATCCTCGTTCGAGCGCATCCAGAAGATGCTGCGCGGCAGTGCCGCTCTCGACGTCGCCAACGATCCGCATGCCGGCTTCTTCCAGGCCGCCGAGCTGCCGTATGAATGCGTGATGATCTCGACGGCCTTCGCCGATTTCGACCCGCTGAGGCTCTGCTCGCAATTGCGCTCGCTCGATCGCACCCGTTTCCTGCCGATCATCCTTCTGGCGGACGAGGGCGAGGAGGGGCGTATCATCCGCGGCCTCGAACTCGGCATCAACGACTATCTGATGCGGCCGATCGACCAGCAGGAGCTGACGGCACGGCTGCGCACGCAGGTGCGCCGCAAGCGCTACAACGACCAGCTTCGCGCCAGCGTCACCCAGACCATCGAGATGGCGGTGACCGATGCCCTGACCGGCCTGCACAACCGCCGCTATCTCGACAGCCATCTGCAGACGCTGTTCGACCGCGCCGTGGCACGGCGCCGGCCGCTGTCGGTGATGATCACCGATCTGGACCGCTTCAAGAGCATCAACGACGCGCATGGCCATGACGGCGGCGACGACGTGCTGCGCGAATTCGCGCGGCGGCTGCGCAAGAACGTGCGCGGCATCGATCTAGCCTGCCGCTTCGGTGGCGAGGAGTTCGTTGTGGTGATGCCGGACACGGACGGCGCGGTAGCCGAAAAGGTAGCCGAACGCATTCGCGCCGAAATCGCCCAACTGCCGTTTGCCGTTGGCAGCGAGGGCAAAGCGATCGAAGTCACCGTCAGCGTCGGCGTGTCGTCGGTGCTGAAAGGCGTGGACACGGTCGCGGCGCTGATGAAACGAGCCGACCTCGCGCTCTATGAGGCCAAGAGCGGCGGCCGCAATCGCGTCGTCGCCAAGGCGGCGTAGCACCATAGACGAATTAGCCGGTCAACCCGACAAGGTTACGAATTTACCTTAATCCAAGCGAGTTGCGAGGCTTGGTTAAGAAACTGTTGATTTTCATAAGTTGTTGCGCAAATGTGCAGCCCTTAGACGTAACCGGCACGAGGTCTAGATCGCCGGTTCGACCCAAAGAATACCCCATGATGCTCAGGTCCGCCGCATCTCCTGGGTCCGTGGGGTCGGCTGGCCGGCGCTGGCACATAGTGGCCTCCTCGTACCGCTGCCAAACGCCGGCCGGCCCCCAATTTTCAAAACACATCAGGATTCTGCGCCAAAACCCGGAAAACGCTTTGGTTTTGTTGCGGCAGCGACAGCGCCCTTTGAAATAGCCGGCTGGGCAGAGCGTATGCGCCCGCAGTCGGTTGACAGGGCCTGTCTTCTATGCAGAAATTGGTTGGACCATTGAGCCATTTGGTGACCCGTTGGCATGACCGAATTCGGCCTTTCCCCCATACAGGCAACTGCTCGCGACGACGCGGTGCTCAAGGCGCTGGCCGGCTTTGTAATGCGGGAAGCTCTGGGGCCCGGCCAGAGACTGCCGACCGAACGCATCCTGGCCGAGCGCCTCAAGGTGAGCCGCAACACCGTGCGCGAGGCGCTGACGCGCTGGGAAGGGCTCGGCCTGGTCGAACGGCGGCAAGGCAGCGGCACCTATCTCAAGGGAGTGGTCTCGCTGGACATGCTGCACATGCCGCTGACACTGGCCGGCGGCAATGATTTCACCAGCCTGATGCAGACGCTGGAAATCCGCCGGGCACTGGAAGCGGAAGCCGCCGCCCTGTGCGCCGTTCGCGCGGACCAGGCCGAGATCGCCGAGATCGGGCGCAAGCTCGACATTATGGAGCAGGCCTTCCACATGCGCGCCGGCATGTCGGCGGAGGAGGACTGGGAATTCCACCAGTCGATCTACCGCAGTTCCGGCAATCCGCTCTTCGAGCAGATCATCGCCGCCATGCACGAACTGTTCCACCGTTTCTGGGAACATCCGCTCGGCGTGCGTGATTTCGGCCACGCCAGCTTTCCTTACCACCGCACCATCTACGAACGCATTGCCGCGCACGATCCGGAGGGGGCCCGGGCCGAGGCGCTCAAGCTGATCGCCACCGTCGAGGACGATCTGAAGCGCGGCGCGGCCAAACTCGAATTTTCAGGCCAGAAATGAGCGATCATCCCGCCGGTTTCGAAAACGACTATCTCGCCGAGGCAGCGACGCTTCTCGCCCATGACGAGCCTTTCCCCGGCGGCGCGGTAGTGCCGCCGATCTACCAGACTTCGCTCTTCACCTTCTCCAATTATACGGAGATGGCCGATACATTCGCCGGCAGGCGACGCCAGCCGATCTATTCGCGCGGCGACAACCCGACGGTCATGGAGTTCGAGGCGCGTGTCGCCGCTCTCGAAGGCGCGGAGGCCGCGCGCGGCTTTTCCAGCGGCATGGCGGCGATCAGCGCCACGGTGCTTGCTTTCGTCGGTGCCGGCGAGCGCATGGTTGTCGTGCGCAATTGCTACGGCGATGCCTACCGTCTGTTTGAACGGCTTTTGCCACGGCTCGACATCAAGGTCGATTATGTCGACGGTTCCGATCCGGACGCGGTCGCGGCAGCACTTCCCGGCGCCAAGCTGCTCTACCTGGAAAGCCCGACGTCGATGATGTTCGAGCTCCAGGACATAACCCACCTGGCGCGGCTGGCCAAAGAGCAGGGCGTCATCACCACAATCGACAATTCCTGGGCGACGCCGGTGTTCCAGAAGCCGATTTCGCACGGTGTCGACCTGGTGCTGCATTCGGCCTCGAAATATCTCGGCGGCCACAGCGATACCGTCGCCGGTGTGGTGGCCGGTTCGGCTGCCCATATCCGACATATCAACGAGCAGACCTATTCCTATCTCGGCGCCAAACTTTCGCCTTTCGAGGCCTGGCTGTTGCTGCGTGGCCTGCGCACATTGCCTCTGCGGTTGCCGCATCACATGAAGAGCGGGCTGACCATCGCCGAGCGGCTGAAAGCGCATGGCCATGTCGAGCGGGTCAACCACCCGGCCTATTCCAACCATCCGGGCAAGGCGACGCTTGCCGGCTATGCCGGGCTGTTCTCATTCGAGGTGACGGAAGACGTCGACATCCCGGCTTTCGTCGATGCGCTGAAACTCTTTCGCATCGGCGTCAGCTGGGGCGGCCATGAGAGCCTGGTCGTTCCAGCAAAGGCCTCGCTCGAGCAGACGCCGGGCCTGAATTCGATGGCGCGCTTCGGCGTCAGCCCGCGAACCATCCGCTTCAGTGTCGGATTGGAAAGTGTCGAAGACCTGTGGGCGGATGTTGCCCAGGCCTTCGACAGAGCAAAAAGATAAAGGAGCCGTTCAAAATGGGAGTGCTGAACATGAAAAAACTGAGCATCCTTCTGGGTGCCGTCGCGGGTCTGGCTATTTCCGCCGGCAGCGTGCTGGCCGATTCCACGGTCAAGATGGTCGAGGTCATCACCAGCCCGCCGCGTACCGAATTCCTCAAGAAACAGATCGCCGAGTTCGAGGCGGCCAATCCGGGTGTCAAGGTCGAGCTGGTATCGCTGCCCTGGGGCCAGGCGTTCGAGAAGTTCCTTACCATGGTGCAGGCCGGCGACACGCCCGACATCGTCGAGATGCCGGAACGCTGGATGGGTCTTTATGCGACCAACGGCCAGCTCGAGGATCTCGGGCCATACATGGCCAAATGGGATGATGCCAAAACGCTGGGCGAGCGTGCCAAGCAGTTCGGCTCGACGGTCGACAACAAGCAGTACATGATCCCTTATGGCTATTACCTGAACGCGCTGTTCTGGAACAAGAAGCTGTTCAAGGAGGCTGGTCTGGACGGTCCGCCGGCGACGCTCGACGAGTTCGTCGAGGACTCCAAGAAGATCTCCGCGATACCGGGCAAATACGGCTACTGCCTGCGCGGCGGCCCTGGCGCCTTCAACGGGATGCACATGTTCATGAACATTGCCGCCGGCAAGGGCGGCTATTTCAACGAGGACGGCACCTCGACCATCAACGAGGAAGGCTCGGTCAAGGGCCTGCAGATGCTCGCCGACATGTACAAGAACGGCCTGGCGCCGAAGGACGCGGTGAGCTGGGGTTTTAACGAGACCGTCACCGGGTTCTATAGCGGCACCTGCGCCATGCTGAACCAAGATCCCGACGCGCTGCTCGGCATCGCCGACAAGATGAGCGCCGACGACTTCGCCGTGGCGCCGATGCCAGTCGGGCCGAGCGGCAAATCCTATCCGACGCTCGGTTATGCCGGCTGGGCGATGTTCGCCAATTCCCAGCACAAGGACGATGCCTGGAAGCTGATGGCAACGCTTTTGTCGCCCAAGGACAATCTGGAATGGGCAAAGGAAGTCGGCGTCATTCCAATCCACAACGGCGCCGACCAGGACGCTCACTTCAGGACCGAGCAGTTCAAAGGCTGGTTCGAGGAACTGAACAACGGCGACAAATACGAGATGGTGACGCCTCCGACGCATCTGGAAAATCTCGGCAATTTCGTCGACCAGGTGGCGATCAAGAATTTTCAGGAAGTGCTGCTTGGTCAGAAGGCGGCAAAGGACGTGGCCGACGAATGGGCCACGTTCCTGACCAAGGAACAGCAGGACTGGATGGCCAAGAACAAGAAATAGCTTTCCTCGCTTCTCCCCGTTCACGCGGAGAAGGTGTCACAAAGTGACGGATGAGGGGCGGCGCCAACCCGTCGTCGCTCGTGTTGCCTCTCATTCTGCCTGCCCGTCCTCCGCAGCAGCTGCGGAGGGTGGACCGGCATCTCCCCGTAAACGGGAAAGGCGCTGTCGCCACCCCATGCTTGCCCCAGGAGACAATCCAGCACCCATGACCTACGCCGTGTCCGAAATACGATCCGTCGGCAGGCCGCGAAAAAAGCGGCTATCCCATGCCGCGATCGAGCCCTGGCTCTATCTCAGCCCGGCGATCGTGCTGCTGGTCGTCGTGCTGCTGGTGCCGCTGGTTATCGGTGTCGGTTACTCGTTCCGCAAATTCTCCGCTTTCAAATCCGAATATGTCGGGCTTGGGCAGTATCAGGCGATGCTGTCGGATCCCGTGCTCGGGCAGGCGCTCGTCAACACGCTGTGGTGGACGGCAGCCAGCCTGTTCTTCCAGTTCTTCCTCGGCCTTGGCCTGGCGCTGCTGCTAGACACGCCGTTCCGGGGCAGAAAGATCGTGCAGGCGGTGGTGTTCCTGCCCTGGGCGGTACCGTCCTTCCTCTCGGGCCTGACCTGGGCCTGGCTGTTCAACCCGATCATCGGGCCGCTGCCGCATTGGCTCTACGCCTCGGGGCTGAAGATCGAGCCAACCAACGTGCTCTCCGATCCCTCGACAGCCATGTGGGGACCGATCGTCGCCAATGTCTGGTTCGGCATTCCCTTTTTTGCCATCACGCTTTTGGCGGCGTTGAAGTCGATCCCGTCAGAACTGCATGAGGCGGCGGCCATCGACGGCGCCTCGCCGTGGCAACGCTTTACCAAGGTGACGCTGCCGTTCCTGGCGCCGACCATCGTCATTACCGTCATGCTGCGCACGATATGGATCGCCACCTTCGCCGACCTGATCTTCGTCATGACCGAAGGCGGGCCTGCCGGTTCGACGGCCACGGTGCCGGTCTACATCTACGTCAGCGCGTTCAAGTCGCTAGACAAGGGCTATGCCTCCGCTGTGGCGGTGCTGCTGCTCGTGCTGCTCATCGTCTATGCGGTTGCGCTGATTGGCATCCGCCGTTCGCTGGTAAGGCACGTCTGATGATTGCCGGACGCTCCGTCTCCTCGCGCGTTCTCGGCGGCATCGGCCTTTACGGCGCGATCGGCGCCTATATGGCCTTCGCGCTGTTCCCGATCTTCTGGACGTTGAAGATCTCGGTCACGCCGGAGCGGCTGCTCTATTCCGAAGGCATCACTTTCTGGCCGTCGCAAACGACGCTGCAGAACTTCGTCACCGTGCTCGAAGCCACCGATTTTCCGCGCTATTTCCTAAACAGCGTTATCGTTTCGGTGTCGACGGCCGCCTTCGTAACGGTCATTGCCACGCTTGCCGGCTATGCCATGTCGCGTTTTTCGTTCCGCGGCAAGGCGACCCTGGCCATCCTGCTTTTGCTCACCCAGACTTTTCCGCTGGTGATGGTCATTCCACCGATCTACCGCATCATGGGGCAGATCGGTCTCATCAACAGCCTGACCGGCCTCGTCATCATCTACACCGCCTTCAATACAGCCTTTGCAACCTTCCTGATGCAGTCGTTCTTCGACGGCATCCCGCGAGACCTGGAAGAGGCAGCGATGATCGACGGCTGCACGCGCCTGCAGGCGATGCGCAAGGTGATCGTGCCGCTGACGCTGCCCGGCATGGGGGCGACGCTTGGCTTCGTCTTTACCGCCGCGTGGAGCGAGTTGCTGTTTGCGCTGATGCTGATTTCCAGCGACGAGCAGAAGACTTTCGCGGTCGGCTTGCTCACCTACATCGGCAAATTCGCGGTCGACTGGGGACAAATGATGGCGGCTTCCATCCTGGCGCTGATCCCCGTCTGCGTCTTCTTTGCCTTCCTGCAACGTTACCTCGTCACCGGCCTTACCGCCGGCGCCGTCAAGGGATAGATCGATGGCCTCCGTCACACTCGACAAAGTCCGCAAAGACTATGGAGCCGTGCGCGTCCTGCACGCGGTCGATCTCGAAATCGCCAACGGCGAGTTCGTGGTCCTGGTCGGCCCGTCCGGCTGCGGGAAATCGACCCTGCTGCGCATGATCGCCGGGCTGGAGGAGGTCTCCGGCGGCGAGATCCATATTGGCGAGCGCCTGGTTAACGACATCGCGCCAAAGGACCGCGACATCGCCATGGTGTTTCAGTCATACGCGCTCTATCCGCATATGGACGTGTCGAAGAACATGGGCTTCAGCCTGATGTTGAGGAAGGCCGGCAAGCCAGCCATCGAAGCAAGGGTGGACGCCGCCGCCAAGCGGCTCGGGCTCGATGCCCTTCTGCAACGCCTGCCGCGGCAATTGTCCGGCGGCCAGCGCCAGCGCGTCGCCATGGGACGGGCCATCGTGCGCGACCCGAAGGTCTTTCTCTTCGACGAGCCGCTTTCGAACCTCGACGCCAAGCTGCGCGTCCACATGCGTGCCGAGATAAAGGCGCTGCACCAGCAATTGAAGACCACTTCGGTCTATGTCACCCATGACCAGACCGAAGCGATGACAATGGCCGACCGTATCGTCGTCATGCATGACGGCCTCGTCCAGCAGGTCGGCGCGCCGCTCGATCTGTACGACCGGCCGGTCAACATGTTCGTCGCCGGGTTCATCGGCTCGCCCGGCATGAATTTTCTGCCTGCCGTGGTTGAAAAGGGCGCCGGGCCGGATGCCATCCTGGCCGACGGCCAGAAGCTGAGGCTGCCCGACGGCCTGCCGCTCAGGGATGGCGATGCGATCACCGTCGGCTTGCGGCCCGAGCATATCCGGCTCGCCGACAATGGCGCGCTGAAAGGCGAGGTGGGCGTGGTGGAGCCGCTCGGCTTGTCGACCCAGTTCTATACCAGGCTTGCCGGCCAGCAGGTCTGCGTGTTTGCCATGGGCCGGGCCAGCGTGAAGCCGGGTGAGGGCGTGCGCCTGTCGGCTGATCCGGCGTCGCTGCATCTGTTCGATCCGGCAAGCGGCGATCGCATCGACTAGAGCGGTTCCGGTTCTCTTGGAACCGGTAACTCGCTCTAATTATCTGTTTTGCCGCATTTATGCGGACGCCAAATGATTCCATTTGGCTGCAAAATGCTCTAGTCCTGAATTCCCGAAACGAAAAACGCCGCCCGGAAGGCGGCGTTTCGGTACTGCGAGAGAAACCCGATTACTTGATCTTGGTTTCCTTGAATTCGACGTGCTTCTTGGCGACCGGGTCATATTTGCGGAACGACAGCTTGTCCGTCTTGGTGCGGCTGTTCTTGCTGGTCACGTAGAAGAAACCGGTGTCAGCGGTCGACAGAAGCTTGATCTTGATGTTTGCGGCTTTGGCCATGATGTTCGTCCGTTAATGTTCGTGGAGTTTTGGCCGCTGGAGCACGGGAAACACCCGGACGCGGGAAACTTGCCGCGACACATAAAGAACGCGCCCGGAAAGTCAACCCTTGTCCAGGTTCATGCGTCTTCCGTGACTGGCAACACCTTCTTCCAATCTCCCGTCGTGTTCCACCAGCGGTTCGGGTTGGCGCGATCGTCGAGACCCTTGGAGCGGCTGGCAAGCAGTGGCTGAATGCGGATCACCGGCTCCTGATAGCTGTGAACCTGGTAAATCGCTTCGACGACGCGAGCGGCGAGCTTCTGATCATCTGGCAGTTCGAACGACACCTCGACAGTCCCAGGCCGCCTGCGCAATTCGGTCTCGGCGCCGGCGGCGGCACCTTCAAGCGGCCGGTAGCGTTCGATGCCGTCCGCCGACTGAAAGGCATTGCTGTCATATTTGCCCATTCTGAGCGGCGCGATCGCGACCACAGCTTCCATGATGCGATCGACATCAGCTGCCGGTGCCTGAAAGGTCACCAGCAGCAGCAATTCCATCCGCAGCGATTTCGTTTCGAAGCCACTATCGATCATCCGAGGTCTCCCTGCTTATGCACTTGGGGGAGCATATACTCGAGCCCTCCTGACACGGTTGTGTCAGTAGTTGGTCAGCAGTGGGAGCGATGTCGGAAGCTGGACCGACTCAGAGGATTTTGCGGAGCAGCCTGGTGCCGACCAGCACGATATAGCACGCGAAGAACAGGCCGAGCGCCCAACCGAAGCCCGACGGCCCGAAAGCGTCCATGCCGATGCCGATTGCCTGCGGGCCAAGCACCATGCCGACGCCGTAGCAGAGCACGAAAGCGGCGTTGGCGGAGGCCAATTCGTGGCCGGAAAGCTGCGAGCCGAGATGCGCCAGGCCGATTGTGTACATGGCAGCGACCACACCGCCCCAGACGAACAGAAGCGCTGCCATCAAATGCCAGTTCTGCGCGAAGAACGGCATGAAGATTGTGCCGGCAAGCCCGACGGTGGCACAGGCCATCAGCAGATAGCGGCGGTCGCTGACGCGGTCGCTGATCATGCCGATCGGGATCTGCAGCAGCACGTTGCCGAGGCCGATCATGGTGAGCAAAAGGGCTGCGTCCGCCTCTGAGTAGCCGATGCGGCTACCATAGACGGGGAACAGCGCAAAGCCGCCGGTCTCGACCGCGCCGAATACCAGCACGGCGGCGGTCGCCGTCGGCACCAGCCAGATATAACGCAGGAAATTGCTGGTTTCGCCGTCCGAGACGATCGTCGGGCTCTCGTTGCGTGCCGCCAGCACCGGTATGGCAGCCAGCGTAACCAGCGCGATGGTGACGCCGAAAGGGAGGAAACCGCTGCTGCCAAGGTGGGCGAACAGCCAAGGCCCGGCAGCAAAGCCGAGAGACAGCACGGTGGCATAGATGCCGAGGACCAGTCCGCGCCGGTGTGGCGGCGCCGAGGTGCTGATCCAGAATTCCGAGAGGATGAACAGCACCGTCAGCGCGATATGCAGCAGGACCCGCAGCGGAAACCACATCCAGAAAGCTGGCGCGAAATGGAAACCGACAAAGGCCAGCGCTCCGGCCGCAATCATGGCAAGCATTGTCCAGGCGACCCCGAACCGCATGGCAAGCGGAGTGGCGAGCGGCGCGCCGGCGATCGAGGCGAGGCCGGCGACCGCGGTGTTGAGGCCGATCATCGACGCGGAGTGGCCGCGTGTTTCAAGGATCACGCTGAGCAGCGGCATGCCGAGCCCGATGGCAATGCCGACGACGCTGATCGACGAGATCGCCGCGACCATCGGCAGCCAGTGTACGCGTTCCTTGCCCTGCGGCTGGATGTCGACTGTCATGGAATGCCTGGCTGCTCTAGAGAATTTCGCGGACGAAGCGATTGCGGACAAGCCGGTAGAACGGCACGCGACCGCCGGGGCTCAGCAGCGGATCCTGGGCGAGGCGGATTTCCAGTCCCTCCAGGACCGTGCGCGTGATGTCTGGGATATCTGCTTGCCTGGCCTTGGCCAGCGGCAGCCAAACGACGTCCTCCAATTCGTTGGTCGGACCGCCATCCGGCAGTTCCACGGCGACATCGTCGCGCCATGCGGCGAGAAAGCGCGTATCGAACCGGCGCACCCGGTTGGGCGGGGTGATGGCGCGTGCGACGAAGCGCAGCGCTTGCAGTGATGGGATGACGCCGTGCTCGACAAAGCCCTGCCAGTCGCGCTTGGCGGTTGCGAAGACCCCTTTTTGGCCGATCAGCAGGCCGGCCTCCTCATAGGTTTCGCGGATTGCCGACAGGGCAATGGCGCGGGCGCGGGCCGGGCTGGTGCGGCCGATGCCAGCGGTCAATCTCGCTTCTTCGTCGGGATGAAGTGCGGTGGCTGTCGGGATGTGGCTGTCGGCCGGATCGGTGCGGCCGCCCGGAAACACGAATTTTCCCGGCATGAAGGCATGACGGGCGTGGCGGCGGCCCATCAGCACCAGGATCTCGTCGCCCTTGCCGTCGAGCAGGATCAGCGTCGCGGCGTCGCGCGGGCGTATAGGCTTGGCGTCGAGCGCGACCCGCTCAACCTTGTCGACTTCCGCCTTGGTCACAACGTCCATGCGCTCGACCTAGCGGAATCTTCTCCGATGCGAAAGTGGCGTCCAGCCATGCCGATTGCGCCAGCCTCGGTTTCAAGCCTCGGGATGCGACTCGATCAGATCTTCGTCACCGCCAAAGCCGTGCATATAAAACGCCCATTGCAAGCCGATGACAGCGCCCTTGACTGGCTGCAGCAGGACGACGGCGAGAATGATGGTCAATGGCACCCAGATGGCGATGTGCTGCCAGGTCGACAGCGTCGAGGTCGCCTCCACACCCATGAAAGCGCCAAGCACGATGTGGCCGACAATGACCACCACAAGATAGGCCGGCAGGTCGTCGGCGCGATGGTGGTGGAGCTCCTCGCCGCAACGACCGCATTTGTCGACGGTCTTGACGAAGGCGCGAAACAGCTTGCCCTCGCCGCAATGCGGGCAGCGGCCGAGCATGCCGCGCTTCATTGCCGTCCATAGCGGCCGGGCGGTCCGGCCCGAGTGATGTTCGCCGCCGAAAACCCGTTCTTCCACCTGCAGTTCTGTTGGCATTACCGTCTCCTGCCGCGGGAGCCTGGACGCGATTGCGACGCCCGGGCGCGGCCTTTGGCCTTGTGAAACGACCGTTTGGAGCCGGGCAGCGGCTTTGGCTCGGTCAGCATCTCGAAACGCATCGCGCCGGCCATCGGCGCCACCTCGATCAGGCGAACCTCGACGCGATCAGCAAGCTGATAGCCCTTGCCGGTGCGTTCTCCGAAAAGCGATCGAGCAGTTTCGTCGTATATATAGTAGTCGCCGCCCAGGGTTGAAACCGGAATGAAGCCATCCGCGCCATACTGCGGCAATTGGACAAACAGGCCCGATTTGGTGACGCCCGAAATACGGGCGTCGAAACGGTCGTCGATGCGCTCGGCGAGATAGGCGGCGATCAGCCGGTCGACCGTGTCGCGCTCGGCAGCCATCGCGCGCCGCTCGGTCGCCGAAATCAGCGCCGAGACCTCTTCCAGCCGCTCCGCCTCGTCCTGCGTCAGGCCCCCCGGACCAAGGCCGAGTGCGGCAATCAGCCCGCGATGCACGATCAGGTCGGCATAGCGACGGATCGGCGAGGTGAAATGCGCGTAGCGCTTCAGGTTGAGGCCGAAATGGCCGATATTGGCGGGCGAATATTCGGCCTGGCTCTGCGAGCGCAGCACCACTTCGTTGACCAGTCCCTCATTGTCGGCGCCGCGCACGCGAGCGAGGATGCCGTTGAACTGGTTCGGCCGCATCTGCGCGCCGCGCGCCAGCGACAGGCCGAGCGTCTGCAGGAATTCACGCAGCGATTCCTGCTTGGCGAGCGAAGGCGCGTCGTGGATGCGATAGACCAGCGCCTGCCGCTTCGCCTCGAGTGTCTCGGCGGCGGCGACATTGGCCTGGATCATGAACTCTTCGATCAGCTTGTGCGCGTCGAGCCGCTCCGGCACGACGACCTTGTCGACGGTGCCGTCCTGCTTGAGCAGGATCTTGCGCTCGGGCAGATCGAGTTCAAGCGGCTGGCGCGTGTCGCGGCCGCGCTTCAGGATCCCGTAGGCGTCCCATAGCGGCTTCAGCACCGAATCGAGAATCGGGCCAGTCGTGTCGTCCGGTGCGCCGTCGATCGCCGCTTGCGCCTGCTGATAGGCGAGTTTCGCCGCCGACTTCATCATGACGCGATGGAACGAGTGTCTGAGTTTGTGGCCGTCGGCCGAAAAAGTCATACGCACCGCTATCGCCGGACGATCCTGGCCCTCGCGCAGTGAACAGAGGTCGTTCGAGATGCGCTCCGGCAGCATCGGCACGACGCGGTCGGGGAAATAGACCGAATTGCCGCGCTTCAGCGCTTCGCGATCGAGCGCCGTGCCATAGCGCACGTATGCAGCGACGTCGGCAATGGCGACGGTGACAACCACGCCGCCGGCGTTCTTCTCGTCGGTGTCGGGCATGGCGAACACCGCGTCATCATGATCCTTGGCGTCGGCCGGATCGATGGTGAGCAGCGGCAGCTCGCGCCAATCCTCGCGGCCGGCAAGCGTCGCCGGCTTGACCGCCTCCGCCTCGGCGATGACGTCGGCGGGAAAAATATGCGGAATGTCGTGTGCGTGAATGGCGATCATCGAGACCGCCTTTTCGCTAGTCAGCGAGCCCAACACCGCCAGAACCTTGGCTCTCGGCAGCCCGTAGCGGGAGGCCCGCGCCGGCTCGACCTCGACCAGGTCGCCGTTCTTGGCGCCGTTCTGGAATTCCTTGTCGACGACCAGCTCCGGTTGGCGCCTTTCCACCGGCTCGATGCGGAACGTGCCGTCCTTCAGCACGCGAAAAACGCCGAGAACCGCATCGGTGCGCTTCTCGAATATCTTCATAACCCGGCCGGTATAGGCGGGGCCTGCCGGGTCGTCGGTCGGAAAGGTCTTGGCCAGCACGCGGTCGCCGATACCAGGCGTCGGCCCATTGCCGCCGCGCGACACGCGGATCGCTATGACCGGAGGTTCGCCATTGCCGATCGCTTCGGTCGGGTGCGCCAGCAGCACACCGTCGGCGTCACGGCCGAAGATGTCGAGCACCGCGGCGTGGGGCAGGGCGCCGACACGGGCGAGCCGCTTGCGCTCCTTGGTCAGCAGGCCTTCATCCTGCAGGTCGCGCAAGACGTCCTTCAGCCAGATACGGTCTTCGCCGCGTAGCGCAAACGCCTTGGCGATGTCGCGTTTTCCGGCGCGGCCCGGATTTTCGGCGATGTAACGCAGTATCTCGTCGCGTGACGGCCGGTAATTGTCCCTGACCTTGGCGCGGGTATCGGCGGTGCGCAGATCGCCGTGGCTTCTTCCGGAGACTTTGCGCGCCAACCTGTCCTATCCCTTTTTCCTGGCCGCCGGTTTTTTGGCTGCAGCCGGTTTCTTGGCAGGCGCGGCCGCTTTGCGGAAGGGCTTCCTGGCGCCATTGCCGCCCTTGGCTTCCTTTTCCGCAATGAGCGCAACGGCATCGTCGATCGTCACCGATTGCGGATCCTTGCCCTTCGGCAGCGTCGCATTCACCTTGCCGAAATTCACATAGGGGCCGTATTTGCCGTCGCGCACGACGATCTTGCCGCCGCCGGAAGGATGCTCGCCAAGTTCCTTGAGCGCAGCGGCTGTGCCGCCATTGCGGCCACTTTTGCCCTTCAATTGCTTCTCGGCGATCACCGAGACGGCGCGATTGAGGCCGATCGAGAACACGTCCTCGATGCTGTCGAGATTGGCGTAGGTGCCGTCATGCAGCACGAACGGCCCGTAGCGCCCCAGCCCGGCCGAAATCATCTTGCCGGATTCCGGATGCTTGCCGACGTCGCGCGGCAGCGACAACAAGGCGAGCGCCTTTTCATGATCGATCGAATCGGCAGTCCAGCCCTTGGGCAGGCTGGAGCGCTTGGCATCCTTACCGTCGCCGCGCTGGATATAGGGGCCGAACCGGCCATTGCGCAGCGTGATCTCCTCGGCGGTATAGGGGTCCTTGCCGAGCAATTTGGTGCCGTCTTCGCCACCGCCGTTCTCACCATTGGGATTGGCGGCGTCGCCAAGCTGGCGGGTGAAGGAGCATTCGGGATAGTTCGAACAGCCGACGAAGGCGCCGAACTTGCCGAGCTTCAGCGACAGGTTGCCGGTGCCGCATTTCGGACAGATGCGCGGGTTCGAACCGTCTTCGCGCGCGGGAAACACCAGCGGCGCCAGTTCCTCGTTCAACGCATCGAGGACGTCGGTGACCCGCAGCTCCTTGATGTCGGCGACGGCGCCGGAAAAATCCTTCCAGAAATCGCGCAGCACGTCCTTCCAGGCGAGCTTGCCGTCGGAGATTTCATCGAGTTTCTCCTCGAGCGAAGCGGTGAAGTCGTACTCGACATAACGCTCGAAGAAGCTTTCGAGGAAGGCTGACAATAGCCGGCCCTTGGGCTGTGGCACCAGCTTGCGCTTGTCGATGGTGACGTAATCGCGATCCTCGAGCGTCTTCAGGATCGCCGTATAGGTCGACGGCCGGCCGATGCCCAGCTCTTCCAGCTTCTTGATCAGCGAAGCTTCCGAATAACGCGGCGGCGGCTCGGTGGTGTGCTGGGTGGCGTTGATCGCCTCGCGTGTGAGCTGCTCGCCGGCACGGATCTCGGGCAGGCGGCGGCTTTCCTCGTCTTCCGAATCTTCTTCCTTTTGCTCGATGTAGGCAGCAAGGAAGCCGTCGAAGCGAACAACGGAACCGACAGCACGAAGCTCGGCGGTACGCGAACCGTTGATGGCCTCGATCTCGACCGTGGTGCGCTCTATCTCGGCCGGCTGCATCTGGCTGGCGATGGCGCGTTTCCAGATCATCTCGTAAAGCCGCGCCTGGTCGGCGTCGAGATACTGCCTGACGGAAGCCGGCGTGCGCATGAAATCGGTCGGACGGATCGCTTCGTGCGCCTCCTGGGCATTCTTGGCCTTGGCGGAATAATAGCGCGGCTTTTCAGGCAGGTATTTGGCACCGAATTCCTTGGCGATCGCATCGCGTGCGGCAGAGATCGCCTCGGGTGCCATCTGCACGCCGTCGGTCCGCATATAGGTGATCAGGCCGGTGGTCTCACCGCCGATCTCCATGCCCTCATAGAGCCGCTGCGCCACCTGCATGGTGCGGTTGGCCGAAAAGCCGAGACCCGACGAGGCTGCCTGCTGCAGCGTCGAGGTGGTGAAGGGCGGCCCGGGATTGCGCTTGGTCGGCTTGGCTTCGACCGACGCCGCCTTGAAGCTGGCGCCTTCGAGCATCGCCTTGATGTCGTCGGCCTGCGCCTTGTTGGAAATGTCGAGCTTTTGCAGCTTCTTGCGCTCGAAGGTGGTCAGCCGCGCCTCGAAATTTTCCTTGCGCGGCGTGCCGAGAATGGCGGCGACCTGCCAGTATTCCTCGCGGACGAAGCGTTCGATCTCGGATTCGCGGTCGCAGACCAGACGCAGCGCCACCGACTGGACACGGCCGGCGGACCGGGCGCCGGGCAGTTTGCGCCACAGCACGGGCGACAGCGTGAAGCCGACCAGATAGTCGAGCGCACGGCGGGCGAGATAGGCATCGACCAGCGGCGCATCGATCTGGCGCGGATTGGCCATCGCCTCCAGCACCGACGCCTTGGTAATGGCGTTGAAGACGACGCGGCTGACCGGCTTGTCCTTCAACGCGCGCTTTTGCTTCAGCACTTCCAGGACATGCCAGGAGATCGCTTCGCCCTCGCGGTCCGGATCGGTGGCGAGGATCAGCCCGTCGGCGTCCTTGACCGCCTTGGCGATATCGGCGAGACGCTTTCCAGACGCGGTGTCGACGGCCCAGGACATGGCAAAGTCCTCATCCGGACGCACCGAGCCATCCTTGGCCGGCAGATCGCGGACATGGCCGAACGAAGCCAGAACCTTGTAGTTCTTGCCGAGGTACTTGTTGATTGTCTTCGCCTTGGCCGGCGATTCGACGACGACGACGTCCATACGGTCTCATATCAGTTGTGATGCGGCAGAAGAATTCCGCTGCGCGCGACGAAATCTCGTTCAATGTGTCGCTCACATGGCCGCGCTTTTGCATCCGGTCAAGGCCAAGCAGTCAAAATGCGGCCCTGCACCGAATGCGCAACCCAGCGGCGCGCCATGCGATTTCCGCAATCCTGGACAAGGGAAATGAGCAGCCTATCGCTGGACAACACCCGGCAATTGATCCTGGAGAACGGGACAAACTCTCCCGCGGATATAAGAGAAACATCGAGCACGCGCCAGCCCCGCTTGAACAGATGCTGTGAAGCGCGCAATCGGTAGCCCGGCATTTGCCCGGATAGTTGCAAGGAATTGGCGTGCTGAAAAGTCGGCCGCCGGGGCGGTTGGGTCAAGCTCCCAGCGACCAGCCGTGTTACCGCCTGTTACAGCGGATCAGAAGCTCAAGGCTTAGTCGGCCTTGGCGATATGCCAGACGCCGCCGACGCCCTCGCCGGTGACGTCGCCGGCCTTCTTGTCCTTGATGAACGTGTAGAGCGGCTTGCCTTCGTAGGCCCACATCCTGGTGCCGTCGGTGCGGTCGACGATCGTCCATTCGCCCTCGGCCTTGGCGTTGGCGTCAGCCTTCAGCGGCGGCCAATTGGCGGCGCATTTGTCGTAACAGTTCGACTTGCCGGCCTCGTCCTTGTCGTAGGTGTAGAGCGTCATGCCGCTGGCGTCGGTGTAGATCTTGGTGCCGCCGACCTCCGCTTCCTTCCACGCCTCGGCGGCTAAGGATCCGGCAGTGCCGAGCAAAAGCGCCGCCATGCCAATTGCGATCGTTTTCATGGACTTCTCCCTGAATGTTCGAAAAGCGCGCGGAACCGCGACTTCTTCTGATCAACGCTGCCCGGCTGCCCTTTCTTCCCGCGCTGTTCTCCATTGATCCAGGCGACGGCGTCGACTTGCTACCCAATCTGATGGGGGCCACGCGATGGTGATTGGCGGACGGACGTTGTCGCGGCTATATGGCTGCGCAGTCATCTGGAGATGGAAATGGCGTTGGACGTCGGCTATGTCAGTGCGATCGGGGCGGGAGCAATTTCGTTCCTGTCCCCCTGCGTGCTGCCACTGGTGCCGCCTTACCTGTGCTATATGGCCGGCGTGTCCGTCGACGATTTCCGCGGCGAAGCCGGCATTACGGCAAAGGCCGGTGTGCGAGGCGCGCTGGTTAATTCCTCCATCGCCTTCGTGCTCGGCTTCTCGACCGTCTTCGTCGCGCTTGGCGCTGGCGCCTCGACCATCGGCCATTTGTTACGGGTCTGGCAGGAGCCGCTGGCAATGGTGGCCGGTGTGCTGATCATCCTGATGGGGCTGAATTTCCTCGGCGTACTGCGTATCCCTTTGCTTTCACGCGAGGCGCGCTTCCAGTCGCAAGGCAAGCCGGCCAGCTTGATCGCCGCTTACGTCATGGGCTTGGCCTTCGCCTTTGGCTGGACACCCTGTATCGGCCCGGTGCTGGGGCCGATCCTGACGCTTGCCGGCGGCCGCGAGACGGTGGGCGAGGGCGCGTTGCTGCTTGCCGCCTACTCGCTCGGCCTCGGTATTCCGTTCCTGATCGCTGCGCTGTTTTCCGGCGCCTTCATGCGCTTTCTCTCGAAATTCCGCCTCCATCTCGGCCGCGTCGAAAAAGCCATCGGCGCGCTGCTGGTGGTCGCCGGCGTGTTTTTCCTGACCGGCGGCGTGCAGACGATGTCATATTGGCTGCTCGAGAATTTTCCGGTGCTGGGGCAATTGGGCTAGGTTTGTAGCCCGACGTGGTCTGTTCAGCCTTCGAAATAGCCCGGCTGGTCGATATCAGCGATCAGCCCAGGTCCGCTCGGCTGCCACCCCAGCAGCGCGCGAGTCCGTTCGCTCGAGGTCGGGACATCCATCGCCGCGAACATCGCGAACCAGCCAAAATGATCGGCGGCTTCTTCCGCAGACTTGGCGAGGACCGGCACGTTCAGGCGCCGGCCGATCACGCCGGCGATGTCCTTGAACGGCACGCCTTCTTCGGCGATCGCGTGATATCGCCCGCCACCGGCTCCATGCTCGAGCGCAAGCCGGTAGACGCGGGCGGCATCGAACCGATGCACGGCAGGCCAGCGATTGAGCCCTTCGCCGATATAGGCCGACACGCCCTTCCTACGAGCGAGGTCGATGAGAATAGGAACAAAGGCGTGGTCGCCCTGGCCATGGACCGACGGAGGAAGGCGGACAACCGATGCGCGCACCCCGCGTGCCGCCAGCGCGGCGGCTGTCGCTTCGGAGGCGCGGGGATAGGAAGCGGACGAGGGGACAGGCGCATCTTGCTCCGTCGCGATACGGGCCCGCGCCTGGAGCGCGGTCCCCGAGGTGACGAGCAGGAGGCGCTCGGAGCCTTCGAGCGCTCCGCCCATCACCTCGATGGCACGCCGGTCCATCTCGCAGTTTTGCGCGAACTTCGAGAAGTCATGGTTGAACCCGGTGTGGATAACCGCATCGGCGGCTGCCGCGCCCCTGCGCAGGCTCTCCACGTCTTCGAGGTCGCCTCGATGCACCTCGGCTCCAGTGGCGGCGAGCGACTTGGCCGATGCCTCCGAGCGGGCGAGGCCGAGCACCTGATGGCCGGCGCCGATGAGTTCTTGAACGACGGCAGAACCGACGAATCCGGTCGCTCCGGTAACGAAAACACGCATCACGACTTGTCCTTGTTCGTTTCTGACCACGACCATTTTCGCGGCCCGGTGACGTCGTGATAGGCGCTTGAGAAAATACGATCTATGCGGTAAGTCCGAATTATCTTCGCAATCGTCCGGAATGACACGTGGATCCTCTTTCAGATGTGCTCTCGCTGCTGAAGCCGCGAAACTATATGTCGGCCGGCTTCGATGCAGGTGGTGAATGGTCGATCCAGTTCCCCGACCAGCAGCAAAGCATTAAGACCGGAGCGGTGGTCTCCGGCCGGTGCTGGCTGTCAGTAGAGGGCGTTGCCGACGCAGTGCGCCTTGAGACGGGGGACTGCTTCCTGTTGCCGAGTGGGCGGCCTTTCCGCCTTGCAAGCGACATGAGTTTGTCGCCTGTTGAAGCCGTCAAGATTTTTCCGCCTGCGCGAGCCGGCGGTGTTGTGACCCACAATGGCGGCGGTGATTTCTTTCTGGTCAGCAGCCGCTTCGCGCTTGGCGGCAATCATGCCGGCATCCTGTTGCGGATGCTGCCAGCCATTGTGCATATCCGCAAAGAGTCGGACAAGTCGGCCCTGCGCTGGTCGGTGGAGCGGATGATGCAGGAGCTGCGCGAGCCACAACCGGGCGGCTTTCTGGTGATCCAGCACCTTGCTCACATGATGCTGGTTCAGGCGTTGCGGCTGCATCTTTCAGAAGGATTGAAAGGTGGCGTCGGCTGGCTCTTTGCCCTCTCGGACAAACAGATGGGCGCGGCGATCAGCGCCATGCATGAGAATCCGGCGCATGGCTGGACGTTACAGGAACTGGCGGAACGGGCCGGCATGTCGCGATCGACCTTTGCGCTCAGATTCAAGGAGACGGTCGGCGCGTCGCCGATGGACTATTTGACGCGCTGGCGAATGCTGCTGGCCGGGGATCGGCTGACGAATTCCAGCGATCCCGTCGCCGTCATCGCGCTGTCGCTCGGCTACGAATCCGAAAGCGCCTTCAGCACTGCTTTCAAGCGGGTCATGAACTGTTCGCCACGGCAATACGGCCGTGGCCGAGCCCCCAGCTTCGCATCACGCAACGAGGCGGAAGCCGCCTGAGCCGATCGGCCTGAGCGTGCCGCGGGTTGGAGGTTCCACCGTCTCACCGGAATTTAACCGCATTGGTGCAGCATGGCGCCGGTGCTACTAACGCTCCGATTCCAGATCCCTTTCAACGGTTGCTGTCCCCATGAGCCAGAGATCCTGCCTGTCCATCATCCTCGCTGCCGGCGAAGGCACGCGCATGAAGAGTGCCGTGCCGAAAGTGCTGCACACAATCGCCGGCCTGCCAATGGTTGCCCATGTCGTCAAGGCGGCCGAAGCCGCCGGCAGCGGCGATGTGGCGCTGGTGATCGGCCATGGCGCCGATGACATGCGCAAGGCCGCACTCAAGTTTGCGCCCAAGGCCGAAGCTTTCGTCCAGGAGAAACGTCTTGGCACCGCGCACGCCGTGCTTGCCGCGCGCGCAGCAATATCAAAGGGGTATGACGACATCCTGGTGATGTTTGGCGACACGCCGTTGATCGATCCAGAAGCGCTCGCGGCGGCGCGGCTGAAGCTGGCCGAAGGTACGGCCGTCGTCGTGGTCGGCTTCCGTACGGAAAATCCTTCGGGCTACGGCCGGCTTATCGAAAAGGCCGGCAAGCTCGTGGCCATCCGCGAGGAGAAGGACTGCTCGGACGAGGAGAAGAAAATCACCTTCTGCAATGGCGGGCTGATGGCGGTCGCCGGCAGGCACGCGCTGAAGCTGCTCGATCAAGTCGGCAGCAAGAACGCCAAGGGTGAGTATTATCTCACCGACATCGTCGAGATCGCCGCTGCGCAGGGACTTGATGTCGTAGCCACCGAAGCCAGTTTCGAGAATGCGCTCGGCATCAACAACCGTGCCGAGCTTGCCCAGGCGGAAGGTATCTGGCAGGCGCGTCGACGGCAGGAAGCGATGCTTTCCGGGGTGACACTGGTTGCGCCCGAAACCGTGTTCTTCTCGCACGACACCGAGATCGGCGCCGACACGATTGTCGAGCCCAATGTTTGGTTCGGCCCAGGCGTGAAAATCGCGACGGGCGCCAAGATCCATGCCTTCAGCCATATCGAAGGCGCCACTATCGCGTCGAATTGCGATGTCGGGCCGTTCGCGCGGCTGCGGCCCGGGGCCGATCTGAGAAACAAAGCCAAGGTCGGCAATTTCTGCGAGGTGAAGCAGGCGATCGTCGAGGAGGGCGCCAAGGTCAACCATCTGACCTATATCGGCGATGCCCGCATCGGCGCAGGCGCCAATATTGGCGCCGGCACCATCACGTGCAATTATGACGGTTATTCGAAATTCTTCACCGATATCGGCGAGGGTGCCTTCATCGGCTCGAACTCCTCGCTGGTGGCACCGGTGTCGATCGGCAAGGACGGCTACATCGCCTCAGGCAGCGTCATCACCGAAAGCGTACCCGACGATGCGCTGGCCTTCGGTCGCGCCCGTCAGCGGACTCTACCCGGCAAGGGCAAGGAGTTGCGCGAACGGTTTGCTTCGGCCGCGGCGGCCCGCAAAAAAGGGTAGGCGCGACGAGCGGGATCATGTCTTTGACTGATTTCTGGAGCCGTTGGGCCGAGATAGGATACAGAAGCGGAGAAACTGAGCAATTGCAGTAACCGGATTGCAAGTGCGCCCTGTCATGGTGCATCTGTGCAGGATAGTCCGGCTGATACCGGACGAAATGGAATGTGATTTTTCGCGACAGCCCGGCAGTCTCTAAATGGCGCCGGGTTTGAGGTCGGAATCGGGGGCAGGCGCGATGTGCGGTATCGTTGGAATTGTCGGTAACTCGCCGGTCGCGCCGCTTATCGTCGATGCGTTGAAAAGGCTCGAATATCGCGGCTATGACTCGGCCGGCGTCGCCACGATCGAGCACGGCAGGCTTGACCGCCGCCGCGCCGAGGGCAAGCTGGTCAATCTCGAGCGCCGGCTGAAGGATGAACCGCTCGACGGCATGATCGGCATCGGCCACACGCGCTGGGCCACGCATGGCGTTCCGAACGAGAGCAATGCGCATCCGCATTTTTCCGACGGCGTCGCAATCGTCCATAACGGCATAATCGAGAATTTCGCCGAATTGCGCGACGAGCTGATGCGCGACGGCTACAGCTTCGCCTCACAGACCGATACCGAAGTCGTCGCGCATCTGGTGGCGCGCGAACTGGCCAGGGGGCTGAAGCCGGTCGAGGCGGCGCATAAGGCGCTGAAGCGGCTAGAAGGCGCCTTTGCGCTCGCCATCATGTTCAAGGGCGACGAGGATTTGATCGTCGGCGCGCGCAATGGCCCGCCGCTCGCCGTCGGTCACGGCGACGGCCAGATGTTCCTTGGCTCCGACGCCATCGCGCTTGCCCCGTTCACCAATTCGATCACCTATCTGGAAGACGGCGACTGGGCGGTAGTGCGCCGCAACGAGGTCGATATTTTCGACATGGGCGGCAACAAGGTCGACCGCAAACGCCAACAGTCGCTCAGCACGAGCTTCATGGTCGACAAAGGCAACCGCCGCCATTTCATGGAAAAGGAAATCCATGAGCAGCCGGAAGTGATCTCGCACACGCTGGCGCATTATGTCGATTTCGTCGGTGGCGCCTCGAAGCCGCTCGCTCTGCCGTTCGATTTCGCCAAGATCGACCGGCTGGCGATTTCGGCCTGCGGCACCGCCTATCTCGCCGGGCTGATCAGCAAATACTGGTTCGAGCGCTATGCGCGGCTGCCGGTCGACATCGATGTCGCTTCGGAGTTCCGCTACCGCGAGATGCCGCTGTCGAAGAACGATGCCGCTTTCTTCATCTCGCAATCGGGTGAGACCGCCGACACGCTGGCATCGCTGCGCTACTGCCGCAAGGCTGGCATGAAGATCGGCGCGGTCGTCAATGTGCGCGAATCGACCATGGCGCGCGAATCCGACGTCATCCTGCCGACATTGGCCGGCCCGGAGATCGGCGTTGCCTCGACCAAGGCGTTCACCTGCCAACTTTCCGTGCTGGCCTCGCTGGCGGTGCGGGCCGGCGTGGCGCGCGGAACGATTTCGCATGAGCACGAGAAAACGCTGATACGCGAGCTGTCGGAAGCGCCGCGTTATGCGAACCAGGTGCTAAAGCTCGACGGGCAGATCGAAAAGATCGCGCGCGACCTCTCGCACTACAAGAATGTGCTTTATCTCGGCCGGGACACCAATTTTCCGCTGGCCATGGAAGGTGCGCTGAAGCTCAAGGAGATCTCCTATATCCATGCCGAAGGCTATGCTGCCGGCGAGCTGAAACACGGCCCGATCGCGCTGATCGACGAGAACATGCCCGTCATCGTCATCGCCCCGCATGACCGCATCTTCGAAAAGACCGTGTCGAACATGCAGGAGGTGGCCGCGCGCGGCGGCAAGATCATCCTGATCACTGACGGCAAGGGCGCGGCGCACGCTACGGTGAAGACGATGGAGACGATCGTTTTGCCGGACGTGCCGGAAATCATCTCGCCGATCATCTACGCGCTGCCGATCCAGATGCTCGCCTACTTCACCGCCGTGTTCATGGGTACGGACGTCGACCAGCCTCGCAACCTGGCGAAATCGGTAACGGTGGAATAGGTCTCGTTTAAAAACTTCGCCATTCCAAAGCGCCTTCCGGTTCAGTAGTGTCGCGCTGCAAACACACGCTGCGGTGAACCATGTCGGACGCTCTCAAGACCTCAGGCATGACCCGGCTGAGAAACTATTTCCTGACCGGCTTCGTCGTTTGCGCGCCGCTCGCGATTACCGCCTACATTGCCTGGTCGCTTATCGGCTGGGTCGATTCCTGGGTCAAACCCTACATTCCGGTACGCTACAATCCGGACACCTACCTGCCGTTTCCAGTGCCGGGTTTTGGGCTGATCGTTGCCCTGATCCTCATCACTTTCATCGGCTTTATGACCGCCAATATCGTTGGCCGCGCCATCGTCAACTTCGGCGAGCGCCTGCTTGGTCGCATGCCGCTGGTGCGCGGCATCTACCGTTCGCTGAAGCAGATTTTCGAGACGGTGCTGTCGAACAAGGGCGACATGTTCCGCCAGGTCGGGTTGGTAGAATATCCGCGCAAAGGGGTCTGGTCGCTTGTCTTCGTCGCCAGCGAGAAGGAAACCGAGATCAACCAGAAGCTCGACCGGGAAGGCGATCCGCTGATTGCCGTGTTCATGCCGTGTACGCCCAACCCGACGACAGGCTTTCTGATGTATGTGCCGAAATCCGACATCGTATCGCTCGACATGACGATCGAGGACGGAGCCAAGCTGATCGTGTCGGCCGGCCTGGTGGCGCCAGCTGTCAAAATGATGACGGTGAACGGCGAGCAGATCCACGGCGCGCTTGCCAATCCTCCGCTCGACACGATGCCTCAGCCGGCACGCAGGAGCCGCACGGCCTCGTCGCGGCCGAACAGATAGAGCAACAGGCGTAGCGCCGTGCCGCGTTCGGACTGCAGTTCCGGATCGCGCGACAGGATCAGCCGCGCATCGTCGCGAGCGGCCTCGAGCAGGTCGGCATGCACCTCGATGCGCGCCACCTGGAAGCCCGGCGTGCCGGACTGGCGGGTGCCGAGCAACTCGCCTTCGCCGCGTAGCTTCAGATCCTCTTCGGCGATACGGAAACCGTCCTCGGTCTCCCGCATCACCGACAAACGGCGTTTTGCCGTCTCGCCAAGCGGGTCCTTGTAGAGCAGCACGCAGGATGAAGGCTTGTCGCCACGCCCGACCCGGCCGCGCAATTGGTGCAACTGGGCGAGGCCAAAGCGCTCGGCATGCTCGATGACCATGATCGTCGCATCAGGCACATCGACGCCGACCTCGATGACGGTGGTGGCGATCAGGATACGGGTGTCGCCCTGTTTAAAGGCGCGCATCGCCTCGTCTTTGTCGGTGCCTTTCATGCGGCCGTGCACCAGGCCAATGCGGTCGCCGAACAGTGGCTTCAGCGAGGCAAAACGGTCCTCGGCCGACATCAGTTTGATTTCCTCGGATTCCTCGACCAGCGGACAGATCCAGTAGATTTTCTGGTCATCGGCGACGGCGTCGAGCATGCGTCCGATCAGTTCGTCGAGCCGTTCAAGCGGCAAGGTGACGGTGCGGATTGGCTGGCGGCCGGCCGGCTTTTCCGTCAGCTTCGACACATCCATGTCGCCGAATGCAGTCAGCACCAGCGTTCGCGGTATCGGCGTTGCCGTCATCACCAGCATGTCGGGCGCGTCGCCCTTGGCGGTGATCGCAAGGCGCTGGTGGACGCCGAAACGGTGCTGCTCGTCGACGACGGCGAACACGAGGTCATGGAACGTAACCGTTTCCTGGAACAGCGCATGAGTGCCGACGACGATGTCGATGTCACCATTGGCCAGCCCGGTCAGCGTGTCGGCACGCTCGCGGCCCTTTTCGCGACCGGTGAGGACGGCGACACGCAGCCCGGCCCGTTCCGCCAACGGCGCAATCGTTGCAAGATGCTGGCGCGCCAGGATTTCGGTCGGTGCCATCAATGCCGCCTGGCCGCCGGCCTCGACGGCACGCGCCATGGCAAGCAGCGCGATCACCGTCTTGCCGGAGCCGACATCGCCCTGCAAAAGGCGCAGCATGCGTTCGGGGTCGCCGAGATCGGCGTTGATTTCGGCAAGCGCCATTTCCTGCGACATGGTCAGCGAATAGGGTAGTGCCACGCGAAGTTGCTCGACTATGCGGCCGTCGCCGACGAGTGGCCGGCCCGATAATCGGCGGACCTTGGCCCGCACCAGCGCCAGCGATACCTGGCCGGCCAAGAACTCGTCATAGGCAAGGCGCCGCCATGCTGCGCCGTCGACCGAGACGTCGATCGGGTCGGCAGGATTGTGGATGCGGTTGAGCGCATCGGTGAAAGCAGGAAAGGCATGGCGGCGCCGGAACTCGCCGTCCTGCCATTCGGGCAGCACCGGCAGGCGGGCCAGCGCCTGGCCGATGGCCCGGCGCAGCACCTTGCCCGAGAGCCCGGCGGTCAGCGGATAGACCGGCTCGACCAGCGGCAGGTTTTCCGCGTCGCCGGCAAGTGCGATATGGTCGGGGTGAACCATGGTCGGGCGGCCGTTGAACCATTCCATGCGGCCTGAGACGACGACATGCTCGCCTACGGGCATTGCTTTTTCGAGATAGGCAGCATGGGCATGGAAGAAGGTCAGCGCGATCTCGCCGGTGTCGTCATGGGCGTAGACCCGGTACGGGACCGACCTGTTGCCGCGTGGCGGCGGCTGGTGGCGGTCGATGCGTACGTCGAGTGTGACAATGGCGCCCTCGGCCGAACCGGCGATGCCCGGGCGGTTGCGGCGGTCGATGACAGTATGCGGCAGCACGAACAAGAGGTCGCCGGCGCGCGCGGCCCGGTCGCCGAGGTCGGCTGCTACGACTTTTTCGATCAGGGCGCCAACTTTCGGCCCGACGCCGGCAAGCGAGGTGATCGGGACAAACAGCGGATCGAGGAGGGAAGGACGCATGATGTCAGCTTATGTTGCGGCGACTGTAGCGCAAGGCTGACACCGCCTTCTATCCACGCTATATGCGCCGCCTAGGCAAGGATGTTGCAAGATGACCGGAACGAAACGATCAAGCGAGGGCCTCGATGCCCGCCGCCGCAAGCTTTTGTTTCGTTCGTGGCACCGCGGCATGCGCGAGATGGACCTTATACTCGGCAGCTTCGCCGACGCCGAGATCGGCGCCTTGACCGGCGACGAAATCGACCAATATGAGAGGCTCCTCGATATTCCCGACACCGAATTCCTGCCTCTCGTCACTGGCGAACGCCCGGTTCCGGCGGATGTCGACTGTGCCGTCCTGCAAAAAATCCTGGCTTCGCGCCGGGAGATGACCTTCTGAACAACGTGTAGCCATGAGCCTTATCCCTACGATCGGTCTGCCGAAAGGCCGCGCCGGCCAGTTCATTGTCGATGGCGTCGCCGACGGCTACGAAGCCTTTGCCCTGGTGCAGGCTGCGCACGAGATCGCCCCCGACAAGCCGGTGCTGTTCGTGGCCCGCGACGGCCAGCGCCTGCCGGCGATCGTCGAGGCGCTTGCCTTTGCCGCGCCGGGCCTCCCGGTGCTGGAACTGCCGGCCTGGGATTGCCTGCCTTATGACCGTGTCTCGCCCGGCGCCGATGCCGCCGCAAGGCGGCTCGATGCACTGGCTGCAATGATTGCGCTGGCGAAGAAGCCCCACCGCGCCGTCGTCCTCACCACCGCGAATGCGCTGTTGCAACGCATTCCGCCGGCTGAACTCGTCGAGGCGCAGATCTTCCACGCCAAACCGGGCAACCAGATAGACATGAACGTGCTGGTGTCGCGGCTGGAGAATTCCGGCTTCGAGCGAGTGCCGACGGTGCGCGGTATCGGCGAATTCGCGGTGCGCGGCGGCATTCTCGATCTCCTCGCGCCCGGCTGGACTGAGGCGCTGCGCCTCGATTTCTTCGGCGATACGCTGGAATCGATCCGCGTCTTCGATACCGCAACACAGCGCACCACCGGCCAGCGCAAGTCGATGGCGCTACAGGCGATGAGCGAGGTGGCGCTGACGCCAGAGACGATCAGCCGCTTCCGCCGCGCCTACATCGAAGCCTTTGGCGCGCCCTCGCGCGAAGATGGACTCTATGCGGCGGTCAGCGAGGGCAGGCGGTTTGCCGGCATGGAGCACTGGCTGCCGTTCTTCTATGAGCGGTTGGAAACCGTGTTCGATTATTTGCCGGATGCGCCGGTGGTGTTTGATCATCTGGCGCATGAGGCACTGGCCGAGCGCCATGCGCTGATCCTCGATCATTATGAGGCGCGCAAAAAACAGGCCGACGGCGCCTTGAAGGATGCCGTGCCCTACAAGCCGGTGTCGCCGGATTTGCTTTATCTGTCGCCCGAAAACCTGATTGCCTCGCTTGGCCCACGCGAAGCGATAGACTTCACGTCCTTCGATGCGCCCGATGCCGGTGCGAAAAAGGTTTTCCATGCTGGCTCGCGCCATGGTCGCAGCTTCGTCGAGGAGCGCGCCGACCCTAACGCCAACGTCTTCGACGTCGTCGTAAAACACATTTCCGACGAGCGCGCTGTAGGCCGCCGTGTCCTCGTCGCCGGCTGGACTGAAGGTTCGCTCGACCGGCTCGGCCAAATCCTGGCCGAGCATCATCTTGGCAATCTGAAACCGGTGGCGACGCTTGCCGAAGCCGAAAAGCTTGAGCCTGGGCAAGCGGGACTGGCCGTGCTGCCGCTCGAATCCGGCTTCGAGACGGAGAAACTGGTCGTCATCGCCGAGCAGGACATTCTCGGCGACCGACTGATCCGGCGTTCGAAGCGCAAGAAGCGCGCGTCCGACTTCATCGCCGAGGCTTCGGCATTGTCCTCAGGCGATATCGTCGTCCATGCCGACCATGGCATTGGCCGCTTCATCGGGCTGCGCACCATCGAGGCGCTCGGTGCGCCGCACGATTGCCTCGAAATCCACTATGCCGGCGACGATCGGCTGTTCTTGCCGGTGGAAAACATCGAGTTGCTGTCGCGCTATGGCTCGGATTCGGCCGAGGCGACACTCGACAAGCTTGGCGGCGGCGCCTGGCAGTCGCGCAAGGCACGGCTGAAGAAACGCCTGCTCGACATGGCCGGGCAGTTGATCCGCATCGCCGCCGAGCGACAAATGCGGGCCGCACCGGCGCTGCTGCCGGCGGAAGGCCTCTATGGCGAGTTTGCAGCGCGTTTCCCCTATGAGGAAACCGACGACCAGCAAACGGCGATCGATTCGGTCAGGGATGATCTGGGCGCTGGAAAGCCGATGGACCGGCTGATCTGCGGCGATGTCGGCTTCGGCAAGACCGAAGTCGCGCTTCGTGCTGCCTTCATCGCGGCGATGGAAGGCTTTCAGGTCGCGGTGGTGGTGCCGACGACATTGTTGTCGCGCCAGCATTTCAAGACCTTCTCGCAGCGCTTCTCCGGCCTGCCGATCCGCGTCGCCCAGGCCTCGCGGCTGGTCGGCGCCAAGGAACTGGCCGAGACCAAGAAGGGCGTCGCCGAAGGCCAAGTCGACATTGTCATCGGCACGCACGCACTGCTCGGCTCCTCGATCTCGTTCAAGAATCTCGGCCTGCTGATCATCGACGAGGAGCAGCATTTCGGCGTCAAGCACAAGGAGCGGCTGAAGGATCTCAAGACCGACGTCCACGTTCTGACGCTATCGGCGACGCCGATCCCGCGAACGCTGCAGCTTGCCTTGACCGGGGTGCGTGAGTTGTCGCTGATCGCCACGCCGCCGGTCGATCGCATGGCCGTGCGCACCTTCATCTCCCCTTTCGATCCGCTGGTCATCCGCGAGACGCTGCTGCGCGAGCGCTACCGTGGCGGCCATTCTTTCTATGTCGTACCGCGCATCAGCGATCTCGCGGAAATCCATGATTTCCTGCGCGAATCCGTGCCTGAGCTGAAAGTGGCCGTGGCCCATGGTCAGATGCCGCCCGGCGAACTCGACGACATCATGAACGCCTTCTATGACGGCCAGTACGATGTGCTTTTGTCGACCACAATCGTCGAATCCGGCCTCGATATTCCGACTGCCAATACGCTGATCGTACACCGCGCCGATATGTTCGGCCTGTCTCAGCTCTATCAGCTGCGCGGGCGCGTCGGCCGCTCTAAGGTGCGCGCCTACGCGCTGTTCACGCTGCCCGCCAACCGCAAGCTCACCGATACAGCCGAGCGCCGGCTGAAAGTGCTGCAGTCGCTCGATACGCTAGGCGCCGGTTTCCAGCTGGCCAGCCACGACCTCGACATTCGCGGCGCCGGCAATCTGCTTGGCGAAGAGCAGTCGGGCCACATCAAGGAGGTCGGCTTCGAGCTCTACCAGCAGATGCTGGAGGAGGCAGTGGCCGAAGTGAAGGATTCCGGCGAGGTGCAGGACGGCGGCTGGTCGCCGCAGATCGCCGTCGGCACAGCGGTGATGATCCCGGAAAGCTATGTCCCGGATCTGCAGCTCAGGTTGGCGCTCTATCGCCGCCTTGGCGATCTCGAAAACACTGAAGAGATCGACGCTTTTGGCGCCGAGCTTATCGACCGTTTCGGGCCGCTGCCGGAAGAGGTGAAGCATTTATTGAAGATCGTCTTCATCAAGGCACTTTGCCGCAAGGCCAATGTCGAAAAACTCGATGCCGGACCGAAAGGCGTCGTCATCCATTTCCGCAAGCGCGAATTCCCCAATCCGGTCGGGCTGGTCAAGCTCATCGGCGAACAGGGTTCGCTGGCCAAGATCCGGCCGGACCAGAGCGTCGTCTTCAGCCGCGACTGGCCGACGCCCGAAAAGCGGCTGGCAGGCTCAGCGGTTGTCATGACGCAGCTGGCACGGCTGGTGGAGAAGGCGGCGGCGTAGCAGGGTATCGCTGGTGCTCTGGACCATGACGGCGCTGGTACTTTCGCCCTGCCGTGCCATTCGCCAGCGCTGAGATTCCGGTCTAGAATAGGAAATCGGCTTCGTGTATGCAGCCGCGACCCCATATGGGGCGGATTGGCGGGCGATGGCGTCCGCGTGAAAAGAGCGTTAGGTGCTTCGATGACGAAATGGTCGCCGAATTCGTGGAGAGCTAAGCCGATCCAGCAGGTTCCTGCCTATCCGGACCTTGCCGCGCTGAGGAACACGGAAGCCCAGCTCGCCACCTTTCCGCCGCTGGTTTTTGCAGGTGAGGCACGCAAGCTGAAGAAGCAGCTTGCAGCCGTCGCTGCCGGTGACGCATTCCTTCTGCAAGGTGGCGATTGCGCCGAGAGCTTCGCCGAACATGGCGCGGACAATATCCGCGACTTCTTCCGCGTCTTCCTGCAGATGTCGGTGGTGCTGACCTTCGCTGGCGCTCAACCGGTGGTGAAGGTCGGCCGTGTCGCCGGCCAGTTCGCCAAGCCGCGCTCGTCCGACAATGAGACCAAGGGCGGTGTGACGCTGCCCAGCTATCGCGGCGACATCATCAACGGCATCGAGTTCGATGCCAAGTCGCGCATTCCCGATCCTGCAAGACAGGAGATGGCGTACCGCCAGTCGGCGGCGACGCTCAACCTTTTGCGCGCCTTCGCCCAGGGCGGCTACGCCAGCCTGGAGAACGTGCATCAATGGATGCTCGGGTTCGTCTCCGACAGCCCGCAGGGCGAGAAATACGAGTCGCTCGCCAACCGCATCACCGAGACGATGGACTTCATGAAGGCCGTCGGCATCACCTCGGAGACCAATTATGCGCTGCGCGAGACCGATTTCTATACCAGCCATGAGGCGCTGCTGCTCGGTTATGAAGAGGCGCTGACCCGCGTCGATTCGACCTCGGGCGACTGGTACGCCACCTCTGGCCACATGATCTGGATCGGCGATCGCACGCGCCAACCCGACCATGCGCATGTCGAATATTGCCGCGGCATCAAGAACCCGCTGGGGCTGAAATGCGGGCCGTCGCTGACGCCGGACGGCCTGTTGCAACTCATCGATCTGCTCAATCCGGAGAACGAGCCCGGCCGGCTGACGCTGATCGCTCGTTTCGGCTCCGATAAGGTTGCCGACCATCTGCCGAGGCTGGTGCGAGCGGTACAGAAGGAAGGCCGCAGTGTGGTGTGGTCTTCCGATCCGATGCATGGCAATACGATCGAGGCCGCCGGCTACAAGACACGGCCGTTTGACCGCATCCTGAAGGAGGTGCAGACGTTCTTCGAGGTGCACCGCGCCGAAGGCACGCATCCCGGCGGCATACACATCGAGATGACAGGCAAGAACGTCACCGAATGCACCGGTGGTGCCCGCGCCATCACCGCCGAAGAATTGCAGGATCGCTACCACACCCATTGCGATCCGCGGCTCAACGCCGACCAGGCGATCGAATTGGCGTTCCTGGTGTCCGATCTGCTCAAGAAGAGCCATCCGGTCCAGCACAAGCAGGCCGTCAACGGCTGATTAGAACGTATTCGATCATCGAGGTGGTCAGCGAAACGCGTCCGGCGGGTGTCGCATTTGCTCGTGCCTAACGCACGCAAAACTGGAATCCTGCGAAGCGACGGCAATTGCATCGGGAGGCCGATATGGCTGACAGTCACACCGGATCATGCTTGTGCGGGGCAGTGCGGTTCCAGACACGAGGACCGCTGCGCGGTGTTATCTACTGCCATTGCTCGCAGTGCCGGAAGCAGAGCGGGCATTTTTATGCGGCGACCAATGTTGCCGACCGCGACATCACGATCACGGGCGCGGACAGCATCACCTGGTACGAGGCATCTTCGTTTGCCAGACGGGGTTTTTGCAAGACATGCGGCTCGCTGCTGTTCTGGAAGCCGACAGATGATGGCTATGTTTCAGTCCTGGCCGGGCTGTTTGACGCGCCAACCGGACTTCGAGGGGAATGTCACATCTTCGTCGGCGACAAGGGCGACTATTACGAGGTCGACGACGGGCTGCCGCAATTCGAGAAGTCAACGCCGTCGATCAAGGTGGCAGGCGACTGATTTTTGAAGAGGTCGCCTTATTCCCTTGGTCCAGCCATTGCGCTAATCCCCTGCCGGTGATTCCGAAGGGTTTTGGCATGCAGCGGCTGATCGACGCTTTTTACAACTCGGTGCGGGCATTTCGCAAACTGGCCGCCAGCGAGGAGGCCTTCCAGCTGGAGCTGACGCTGCTTGTGCTTGCCTTGCCGCTCGGCTGGTTCCTTTCGGAATCGTGGCGCGGCTATGCGCTGCTGATCGGCGCGGTGCTGCTTATGATTATGACCGAGGTGCTGAACACCGGCATCGAGGCGGCATGCGACGCGTTCAGCCGTGAATTCAACATCGATATCCAGCTGGCCAAGGATTGCGGTTCGCTGGCGGTGCTTATTTCGGTGGTAATCGCTGCAGGCGTCTGGGGCGTCGCCATCGTCGAGCGGATCCTCGGGGTACCGATCTGACGTTTCAAACATTACATGCCGTCACTGCACTTCTCGTTTTGACCATGATCTTTTCCGAAAAACCGGTACCACTTTTCGGGATCATGGTCTGAGGGGACCGACATGACCGATACCGCCGGATTTCTGCTGCTTGAACGTGAGGGCCTGCCGGACGATCTGCGCTGGCTGGCCGAAAAATATCCGCGCGAGATCTGGCAGGCGCATGCCAACGTCCACGGCGTGGCCAATATGTGGCTGCAGCGGCACAATATGTTCCGCGAGCTTGGCGACAAGCTCACCAGTGGTATCGGCGATTATCGAGAAGGTAGGCTGAACGCGCCGGAATTCGCGCGCTGGTTCGCGCCGCGCCTCAACCATTTCCTCGGCAATCTCGACGGCCATCACAATGTCGAGGACCATCATTATTTCCCGGTCTTCGCCAGGGCCGAGACCCGTCTGAAGCGCGGCTTCGAGATTCTCGATGCCGATCACCGCACAATCCATGAGGGACTGGAGCGCAATGCCGAGGTGGCAAATGCCTTCATCCGCACGCTTCAGGAGAGCGAGGTCAAGCAGCGCTTCGCCGCCGACACCTATGCCGACGAGAACAGCCGGCTGATCGCCATGCTGACCAGGCATCTTGCCGACGAGGAAGACCTGATCATCCCGCTGATCCTGGAAAAGGGCGACCGTGCGCTCGGCATAGATTGACGATCAGCTTCCCTTGCGAAGCTCCTTCTTGGCGAGGAAGTGCGACGCCAGCCAGCCGAGGATAGCCACGACGAGGCCAATTGCCAGAGCGATCAGCAGCCGCTCGTGGCGGGCCAGCGTCTGGCCGACGATGCGCTCGGCGCCCAGCCCGAACACATAACCGACCGTGCAGAACAGCGCCGCCCAGACCACCGATGAGATGGCATTGAGGATGACGAAACGCGCCGCGGCGATGCCGGACAGCCCCGCCGCGATACCACCGACCAGGCGCAGGCCATAGATGTAGCGGTTCGACAGCACGAAGATGTTGGGATGAGAGGTGACGAGGCGATAGGCGTGGCTGAAGCCCGGCCGGGCACGGAGCCTGATCACGAATTTATGGTCGGCGAAGCTCCGCCCCAAGATGAAGAAGAACGTGTCGCCACCGAAAGCGCCGAGCGCTGCCGCGAGGAAAGCCTGCCACAGGACGAAAACATGCTGATGCGCGAAGAAACCGCCAAGGATGGCGGCGCTTTCGCCTTCGGCCACGCAGCCCAGGAAAACCGCGACCAACCCATATTGCTCAATGAGACGATGGATGGCTTCCGTCATGAAGACGTTCGCTGCTTCGACAGAATGCCGTCGATGCGCTTCACCTGCTCGGCCAGCCGGGCGATCTCGTCTCGCATGCCGATGATCTGGCTGTGGCGCAGTTCGTCGAGCTTTTCGTGTAACGCCATGATCTCGATCTCGGCCTTGAGGTTAACCTCATAGTCGTGGGCGGCGTCGATTCGATCGCGCTCGGTCTGGCGGTTCTGCGCCATCATGATCACTGGCGCCTGCAGGGCGGCAACCATGGAAAGCACGAGATTGAGGAAGATGAATGGATAGGGATCGAAGGCGGCGCTCGACAAGAGCCAGACATTGCCTGCCGTCCACAGGATCAGGAAGCCAATGAATGCCAGGATGAAGGACCACGAGCCGCCGATCCGGGCGATGGTGTCGGCCAGGCGATCTCCAAACGTCTGGTGAAAGGCGACGGCCTTGTTGGTGTCCTTGGAAATCGTGGTGCGCTCGAGCGTAGATTGCAGTACCCGGCTTTCGAGCGCGCTGAGGCCGTCCGGCTTTCGCTTCAGCCAGCGGCTTGCCAGGTCCTCGATCGTTTTGTTCATCGTCGCCTCCGTCGTCAGCGATGAGGTAGAAGCTGCCGGTTCATACGAGAAGTGGTAGATTGACGCGATGGGGTCAGGAAACAATGGTGGATTTTCAGAAAATTCGCGCCCGTGCAGCGAAACGCAAAGGCGGTGAGGCAGCCCTTACGTCGCTGCTGGGTCCAATGCCTGACAATGCCGCGGTGGCAAAGATTGCGGATGACCGGATCCTGTCGACCATGGCCGAGCGGGTCTTTGCCGCCGGCTTCGTCTGGCGCGTCATCGAGCAGAAATGGCCGGGTTTCGAGGAAGCATTTCTTGGCTTCGAACCGAAGCGGCTGCTGTTCCAGCCTGACGATTTCTGGCACGATCTCACCGCCGACAAGCGCATCGTGCGCAATCCGCAGAAGATCAAATCCGTACGCGACAACGCGGCCTTCGTCGAGCGTGTGTCGAAGGAGCACGGCGGCTTCGGCAAGTTCCTGGCCGATTGGCCGGCGGATGACCAGGTCGGGTTGATGGCCTATCTCGGCAAGCACGGCAGCCGGCTCGGCGGCAATACCGGCCAGTATTTTCTGCGCTGGCTTGAGTGGGACGCTTTTGTTGTCTCGGCCGATATGGCGGCCGCACTGCGCGATGCTGGACTCAACATCGCGGAGAGCCCGACCTCGAAGAGGGATTTGGGCAGGATCCAGGCGCAGATCAACGCCTGGGCGGCGGAAACCGGGCTGCCGCGCCGACACATTTCGCGCATTCTGGCAATGTCGATCGGCGAGAACCATCCGCCGGAAGCCTTGCGCGAATATATGAGCGAATAGGATCGACTGTTTGGTCCAAACGAACGCCATTGCCCGACGAATTTTGCCGCGCTAAACCCACGGGCATGACAGACAGGACCGCTCCAGACATATTGCGCATCGCCGTCGCCCAGCTCAATCCGACGGTCGGCGACGTCGCCGGCAATCTCGCCAAGGCGCGCGAGGCGAGGGCGGATGCCGCCCGCCAAGGCGCCGACCTCGTGCTGTTCACCGAGCTTTTCCTTGCCGGCTATCCGCCTGAGGATCTGGTGTTGAAGCCGGCATTCCTGAAGGCCTGCGAGCGGGCGGCGGAGGATTTCGCCGGCGATACCGCCGACGGCGGCCCGGGCTTCATCATCGGCACGCCGTTGAAGCGCAAGACCGGCACGCACAATTCGATCATCTTTGCTGATGGTGGCAAAATCCTTGCCGAACGCTACAAGCTCGATCTGCCGAATTACGGTGAGTTCGACGAGAAGCGCGTCTTCCAGGCCGGCCCCGAGATCCAGGGGCCGGTCAATTTCCGCGGCGTGCGCGTGGGAGTGCCTATCTGCGAAGACATCTGGGGCGAAGTTGCCGTCTGCGAGACGCTGGCCGAAAGCGGCGCGGAAATCCTGCTGGTGCCCAACGGCTCGCCCTACTATCGCGGCAAGGTCGATGTCCGCCACCAGATCGTCATCCGCCAGGTCATCGAATGCGGACTGCCGATCATCTATGCCAACCAGCTTGGCGGCCAGGACGAACTGGTCTTCGACGGCGCATCGTTTGCCATAGGTTCTGACAAGACGCTGGCCTTCCAGATGAGCCAGTTCGAGGAGACGGTCAACGTCACCACCTGGAAGCGAAAGAATGACATCTGGGTCTGCTATGACGGACCGATGTCGAAAATCCCTGAAAAGGAGGAGGCCGACTATCGCGCCTGCATGTTGGGCTTGCGCGACTACGTCAACAAGAACGGCTTCAAGAATGTCGTGCTCGGCCTTTCCGGCGGCATCGATTCGGCGATCTGCGCGGCACTTGCCGTCGATGCGCTGGGCGAGGAACGGCTGCGCGCCGTGATGATGCCTTACCGCTACACTTCGAAGGACTCGCTCAAGGACGCCGAGGACTGCGCCCGCGCGCTCGGCTGCCGCTACGATATCGTGCCGATCTTCGAGCCGGTCGAGGGCTTCCTGCACACACTGACGCAGCTTTTCGAGGGCACCAAGGAAGGCATCACCGAGGAAAACCTGCAGAGCCGCGCCCGCGGCACCATCCTGATGGCGATTTCCAACAAGTTCGGTTCGATGGTGGTCACTACCGGCAACAAGAGCGAGATGTCGGTCGGCTACGCTACGCTCTATGGCGACATGAATGGCGGCTTCAACCCGATAAAGGACCTCTACAAGATGCAGGTCTATGCGCTGGCGCGCTGGCGCAACGCGCATGTGCCGCCGGGTGCGCTCGGTCCGTCCGGCGAGGTGATCCCGAATAATATCATCGACAAGGCGCCCTCGGCGGAACTGCGAGAGAACCAGACCGACCAGGATTCGCTGCCGCCCTATCCGGTGCTCGATGACATATTGGAGTGCCTGGTCGAGAACGAGATGGGCGTCGACGAGATCGTTGCGCGCGGCCATGAGCGGGCGACGGTGACGCGCGTCGAGCACCTGCTTTACGTCGCCGAATACAAGCGCCGGCAGGCGGCGCCCGGCGTGAAGATCACCAGGAAGAATTTTGGCCGCGACCGCCGCTATCCCATCACCAACCGGTTCAGGGATGGCGGGTAGGCGATTGGCTGCATAACGGTTTAGCCATGGCCAACTATGAGATCAGCTTTGACATGTCGCAGATCGACTTCCGGGCGACATCCGACATTTTGAAGGAGAGTTATTGGGGCAGCGGCCGCAGCGATGAACTGCACCGCCGCGCCTTTGCCAATTCACTGTGCGTCGGCGCCTATGTCGGCGGCAATCAGGTCGGCTTTGGTCGGGCGATCACCGACCGTACGGTATTTGCCTATCTCGCCGACATCATTGTCTGCCAGGGTATCGCGGGCAAGGCATCGGAACCCGGCTTGTCCAGGCGCTTATCGATCATCCGGATTGCAAGACTGTCACGCATTGGAGCCTGTCGACCAACGACGCCCATGCGGTTTACGAGAAGCTCGGCTTCAGGCCGTCCACCGACGGCCGCTATATGCGCCTCGACCGTATGCCGGCAATTTGAACAGACGCGGCGTACAACCGGCCGTTGTTGCAAAATCGTCTCACTGCTTGGACCAGATGTGCTTTGGGCTATCTACTGACTTGGCGCGGCGTTGAGGCGTCTCTATAAACGCCTCTCCGCGATTCCCCTTCAGGAGGAACCGAATGCCAGGATTTGAGATCGTTATGCGAGGCCGCGAAGCCTAGTCTTGGTCAGTGCGCCGCGACATAGCCTCGCGGCAAGGCTGAACCAAGGCAGGTATTTTGCCGCTGCCGGTCGCCGCCCTCTACAGGGCCGCCAAATACGCCAAACCTCCGCATCTCCGGGCGCCAAACGGCGCCAACGCGGTTTTTCAATTTCTACTTTCGTGGGATCGGGCTCGTTTGTGCCCGAATGACATCATGGCTCGTTTTCGAATAGATTTGCGCGCGGGCGCCTTTCGCAGCGTTCTTGGCTTCACGCTCAGCCATTGGCGGCGTCAGCCGTGGCGGCTTGCCGGCATTATGGGCACGTTCCTGCTGTCGACCTTGGCCGACGTGCTGACGCCGCTCTATTCCGGCCGGCTGGTGGATGCCGTCGCCAGCAGTGCTGCGGCCGACGATGTTGCGTGGAACGCGGCGATGGCGGCCTTTTCGATGTTGGTTGCCCTGGCGCTCACCGGTGTCGTGCTGCGCAATCTCGCCTTCATGGCCATTGTCGAGCTGACGTTGAAGATGATGGCAGATATCGCCGCCGACGCCTTCCACCGCGTCCAGCGCTTCTCCACCGATTGGCACGCCAACAGCTTCGCCGGATCGACGGTGCGCAAGATAACACGCGGCATGTGGGCGCTCGACCTGCTCAACGACACGATCCTGATCGCGCTGCTGCCGTCGGTCGTCATGCTCGTCGGCTCGACGCTGCTGCTTGGCTGGTTCTGGCCGCTGATGGGCGCGATCGTCGCCATCGGTTCGGTTCTGTTCATCGCGGTGACGACGATGCTGTCGCTTGGCTATGTCGCGCCCGCGGCAAGGCTTGCAAATGCGTGGGATACACGGCTTGGCGGCTCGCTGGCCGATGCGGTGAGCTGCAACGCCGTGGTCAAGGGTTTTGGCGCCGAGGAACGCGAGGAGACGCGGCTTGCCGAGGTCGTCGCCAAATGGCGCGGTCGCACGCGCCGCACCTGGATGCGCGGCACCGTCAACGGCACCACGCAAGGGACGATGCTGCTGCTTTTGAGGGCAGCGGTCATCGGCTTCTCCCTGCTTTTGTGGTCGTGGGGGCAGGCGAGCGCCGGCGATGTCGCCTTCGTGCTGACCTCATTCTTCGTGCTGCAAGGCTATCTGCGCGACATCGGCACGCATATCCGCAATCTGCAGCGCTCGATCAACGACATGGAGGAACTGGTCGACTTCCAGTCCGTACCACTCGGCATCGAGGATCGGCCCGGAGCCAAACCGATCCGGATCACCGATGGCCGTATCACCTTCGACAATGTAACGTTCCATTATGGCAGCCACCGCCTGCCGCTCTATCGCGACTTTTCGGTGGACATCGCGCCGGGCGAACGGGTTGGGCTGGTTGGCCATTCGGGCTCCGGCAAGACGACATTCGTCAAGCTGATCCAGCGCCTCTACGACGTGACTGCGGGCAATATCCTGATCGACGGCCAGGATATTGCCAAGGTGGCGCAGGCGTCGCTGCGCGCACAGATCGCAATCGTCCAGCAGGAGCCGATCCTGTTTCACCGGTCGCTGGCCGAAAACATCGCCTATGCCCGGCCGGCCGCCACGCAGGCCGAGATCGAGCACGCGGCGCGGTTGGCCAGCGCGCATGACTTCATCGCCAATTTGCCGAAAGGCTATGGCACGCTGGTCGGCGAGCGCGGCGTAAAGCTGTCGGGCGGCGAGCGTCAGCGTGTTGCAATCGCACGCGCCTTCCTTGCCGATGCGCGCATTCTCATCCTGGATGAGGCAACGTCGAGCCTCGATTCGGAATCGGAGGTGCTGATCCAGCAGGCGATGGAGCGCTTGATGGTCGGCCGCACGACGCTGGTAATTGCCCACCGGCTGTCGACGGTGCGGGCGCTGGACAGGCTTTTGGTGTTCGATCGCGGCCGCATCGTCGAAGAGGGCTCGCATGACCAGCTGATCCGGCTGCAAGGCGGCATCTACCGCCGGCTGTTCGAACGCCAGGCGCTTGAACTGACCAAAGGCCTGGTGATCTGACGGTTACGGCGCCGCACGTCTTGATAGACGTGCAGCGCTGCAGTCTTTTCTTCGCCTTTGTCATGTTCTATGTCTGCCGCCGAGCGCGGGGGCGCGTCTTGTCAACAGCAAAACCATCCGGTACGCCCCGCTCATGACAGTTACCGTCCGTTTCGCCCCATCACCGACCGGCCGCATCCATATCGGCAATGCGCGCACCGCTTTGTTCAATTGGCTGTTCGCCATCAAGAACAAAGGCCGCTTCATCCAGCGCTTCGACGACACCGACGTTGCCCGTTCGACGCAGGAGTTTTCCGACGCTATCCTGTATGACCTGCATTGGCTGGGCATCTTCCCCGACGCCACGGAGTACCAGTCGCGGCGCGTGGAAATCTACGATGCCGCACTGGAGAAGCTGAAGGAGGCGCGCCTCGTCTATGCTTGCTATGAGACGCCCGAAGAGCTCGACCTGAGGCGCAAGGTGCGCCGCACGCGTGGCCTGCCGCCAGTCTATGGCCGTGAGGCGTTGACGCTGACAGCTGAGCAGGTGGCGGAATATGAGGCCGATGGGCGGCGGCCGCACTGGCGCTTTCTGCTGCCCAACTTCACCAGTGATCCGCTGCAGCCGGAGCGCACCGAAATCCACTGGAACGACCTGGTGCGCGGCGAAGAAACCGTCGACCTCGCCTCGCTTTCAGACCCGGTTCTGCGGCGTGAGGACGGCACCTACCTCTATACATTACCTTCGGTCGTCGACGACATCGACATGGGCGTCAGCCATGTCATTCGCGGCGACGACCACGTCACCAATACCGGCGTCCAGATAGCCCTGTTCCAAGCACTTGGCGCGGAGCCGCCGGCGTTCGGCCACCACAATCTCCTGACAACGGCATCAGGCGAGGGACTTTCGAAGCGCACCGGCGCGCTGTCCATTCAGAGCCTGCGTGAGAGCGGCATCGAGCCGATAGCGGTGGCTTCGCTGGCGGTGCTCGTCGGTACCTCGGAAAACGTCGTAGCGGTGCCAACGATGGCCGAGCTAGCCGAGCGCTTCGATCCGGCTGCAACATCGAAATCCGCCGCCAAATTCGACTCAGACGAGCTCTTCGTGCTCAACCGCACGCTGCTGCACCACATGCCGTTTTCAGAGGCGCGCGACCGGCTGATCGTGCTCGGCATCTCCGGCGAACAGGCCGAGCCTTTCTGGCTGGCGGTGCGCGGCAATCTCGACAGACTGGCCGATGCGGCGATCTGGTGGCGTACGCTTCGAGACGGTCCAGAGGAGCCGGCGGAGTTTTCCGACGAGGACCGCGACTTTCTTCGCCAGGCATTCGAGCTGCTGCCGGAAGAGCCTTGGAACGGCACCGTCTGGAAGGACTGGACGGGCAAGATCCGAGCGGCGAGCGGCCGCAAGGGCAAGGCCCTGTTCATGCCGCTCAGGCTGGCGCTTACGGGACAGTCTTCCGGTCCGGAGCTTGCAGATCTGTTGCCGCTGCTGGGTCGGGAAGGAACGTTGGCCCGACGACCCTGACCTTGCGCTGCTCCGGCGGCGGCAGCGATGTCGGCGAGGGCACAGGTTTGGCGGCAAGCCGTCTGATCGCCTCACGGTCGAGGCCGCCTTGCGAATTGGCCAAGGTCTCCGGGTCGGCGCCCGGATCAGGCTTGGCAACCGGCAGCGGAATGAACGGGGTGGTCTCCACGCTCGCCTCGGATTGTGCCGGGGTTGGCGGGTTGCCGGCGATAATCTGGAAATTCTGCACGGCATTGCAGCCGCAGGTCGGCGGCCGGGGCGTGTCGGATTGCTTGTAGAGGTAGGCCGTCGACAGTTCGATATAAGGCCTGCCGGTCACTGAAGACGTCATCGACGCCGAATCGTCGTTCATGCCGCGCGTGTAGAAAACCTGCATCTCGGTGCCGGGGCAGCTCGATTCGCAATTCTTCTGGTCGCGCTCGAAATCGCCCAGCGAGGCAGCATTCGACATCGGGAAGAAATAGCCGTCGCAGGTCCGCACGCACATGGTGCGGAATTCGCGTCGCGGCTGGCCCAACTCGTCGGCGTTGTTGAGGATGCTGCGGATGTTGCGCGGCTGACTTAGCTCTTCAGCCTGGTCGAGCTCTTCGGGCTGGTCGGGCGCACCAGGTTCACTGCCCAAAAGCTGGTCGAGCAGGCTTCGGTTGCCGTTTTCACGGCTGGCTTCGCGGACCGGTGTGGGCGTCGACGCCGCATCATCGCGGCAGCCATTGGCGTCAAGCGAGGCCAATATGCGCGCGCGATCGCGTCGCGAACCACCGCCGGCAAGCTCAGTGCGCTTGGCCTGCAAGGCGTCGAGATTGGCAGCCATGCGATCGATGGTGGCGTCGAGTGCCGCGCATGCGTTGGCGTTGCGGCGAGACAGCGAGAAGCCGCAGCCGGCGCTGCTGGACTGGCTGACGGCTTTTGAAATCTGCTGGCGCTGCCGGACGATCGCGTCGTCATATTTCCTGAGCAGGGCCGGCTTGCCGCCGCCACCACGAGAAGCGGCGGCAAGATCGGCTTCAAGCTGGCGGCAGAGGCGCGAAGCGGCCTGCGACTGAGTGACGGCAATGCCGCACAGTAGCAGGACGCCGAGCAGCGCGGCTGCCCGCGTCAGCTTGCAATGTGCGCCCGTCATCCCTCCGGACCTCCACCTGCCTGTCATTCAGAACTACCGCGCTCGCGGTTAACCGTTCGTTTAGCATACCGCCAATTCCGGCTTCGGCTCAAATCGGCGATGGCTTGCGCCTGTGCGCGATTACGACGAGGGCTGTCATGCCGACCACCCCCCACGGCCTTTTCGGACAGAGCCAGAACCGCGACATCCTGGCGTTGCACGAAAAAGGCGTATTCGCCGAGAAGAATGCCTGGATTCAGTAATGCCCGGAGGCTTGGGATGACCTCGATTACCCGTCGAGCCGCGGTGCAATTTGGTCTTTTATGCCTGGCGATGCCGGTCGCCATGGCGCAGGAAAAGCTTGTCACGCCGGATTGGGGCACCAGATTGGTCGAAGCCGCTCGTGAGCAGATCGGCGTCACCACGCTCTACGATCCGACCTATACACGCCTAGCCTATCCGGGCGGGGACGTTGAGCCAGAGCGGGGTGTGTGCACGGATGTCGTGATCCGTGCCTATCGCCGCGCCTTCGGTCTCGACCTGCAAGAACTGGTGCATGAGGATATGCGGGCCAATTTTGCCGCCTATCCGAAGGCGTGGGGCTTGAAGGCGCCCGACCGCAACATCGACCACCGCCGTGTGCCCAATCTTGCGGTCTATTTCGAGCGGCGCGGTGCTGCCTTGCCCGTCAGCCAAGACCCCGCCGATTATCGGCCTGGGGATCTCGTCGCACAGATGCTGCCCGGCAATCTGTCGCATATTGCCATCGTGTCGTCCAATCGCTCCACTGTGGTGCCGACAAGAAGGCTGGTTATTCACAATATCGGCGGCGGCGCCAGAGAAGAGGACACTTTGTTTGCCTTCAGGCAGACAGGGCATTTCCGGTTCAAGCCAGTCTGAGAAGGCCCATCGCTAGCCCAGATCGACGATGGCTTGCGCCTTATGCGCGGCTTCGACCACTGCCAGTGCCGTCATGTTGACGACGCCGCGCGAGGTGACCGACGGTGTCAATATGTGCGCCGGGCTGTCGGTGCCGAGCAGGATCGGGCCGACATGCAGCGCGTCCATCATCGTGCGCAGCGCGGTCAGCGTGATGTTCGCCGAATCGAGATTGGGAAACACCAGCAGATTGGCTTCGCCCTTCAGCCGCGAATGCGGATAGACGCGTTGGCGCAGCTGCTCCGATAGTGCCGAGTCGGCATGCATCTCGCCGTCGCATTGCAGGTCGGGCGCGATGCGCGCCAGGATCGCCGCCGCCTGCCGCATCTTCATGGCGCTTGGCGAATCGCGGGAGCCGAAATCAGAATGCGACAGCAGCGCTGCCTTGGGCTCAATGCCGAAACGCTGAATTTCCTCGGCCGCCAAAACGGTCATTTCCGCAATTTCTTCGGCGGTCGGATCGACGGAGACATGGGTGTCGGTGAGGAAAATGATCCCGCGCTGCGAGATCAGCATGGACAGCGTCGACAGGTCGCGATCCCGAATGCCGGGGCGCGGCCCGATGATCAGCGTCACGTTGCGCAAATGGCGCTCGAAACGGCCTTCGAGCCCGCAGACCATGGCGTCGGCGTCGCCGCGCTTCAGGGCAAGGGCCGCGATCACCGTATTGTCGGTGCGCACCATGGTGCGCGCGGCTTCCGTCGTCACCCCACGCCGGCCGGCAAGCTCGATCAAAAGGTCGACATAGTGGCGGTAACGCGGATCGTCTTCCGGGTTGATCAAGCCGAAATCGACGCCCGGCTTGATGCGCAGCCCGTAGCGCTTCAGCCGCACCTCGATGACATGCGGGCGGCCGATCAGGATCGGTTCGGCAATGCCTTCCTCGAGCACGACCTGGGCGGCGCGAAGCACGCGCTCGTCCTCGCCGTCGGCATAGATGACGCGTTTGGCGCTCGACGTCTTGGCCATCGAGAACACCGGCTTCATGACCAGGCCGGAGCGGAAGACGAAGCGGTTCAGCTTGTCGATATAAGCGGCGAAATCGGTGATCGGCCGGGTCGCGACGCCGGTCTCGCAAGCTGCCTTGGCGACAGCAGGGGCAATGCGCAGGATCAGCCGCGGATCGAAAGGCGAGGGGATCAGGAACTCCGGACCAAAGATCGGCGTCTCGCCGGAATAGGCACGCGCGGCAACGTCGGACGGCTCTTCGCGGGCGAGCGCTGCAATCGCTCGCACAGCAGCCATCTTCATCTCTTCGTTGATGGCGCTTGCGCCGCAATCCAGCGCGCCACGGAAGATGTAAGGAAAACAGAGTACGTTATTGACTTGATTGGGGAAATCGGAGCGGCCGGTGCAGATCATCGCGTCGGGCCGCGCCGCCCGTGCTGCTTCCGGCATGATTTCGGGATTGGGATTGGCCAGCGCCAGGATCAGCGGCTTTGGCGCCATGTGGTGGAGCAATTCCGGCTTCAGCACGCCGGCAGCAGACAGGCCGAGAAACACGTCGGCGCCGGGCAGAACGTCGGCCAGCGTACGCGCCTCGGTGTCCTTCACATAAGGGTCTTTCCAGCGGTCCATCTCCTCGACGCGGCCCTTATGGGCGACGCCGAACCGGTCCGTGACCCAGATGTTTTCGACCCGCGCGCCGAGCGAGACCAGCAGGTTGAGGCAGGCAAGCGCCGCAGCACCAGCGCCCGACGTGACGATCTTGATGTCCGAGATGGACTTGCCGGCGAATTCCAGCCCGTTGAGCACGGCGGCGGCGACGATGATGGCGGTGCCGTGCTGGTCGTCATGGAAGACTGGTATGCCCATGCGGGCTTTCAACTGCTCCTCGACTTCGAAGCATTCGGGCGCCTTGATGTCTTCCAGGTTGATGCCGCCGAAGGTTGGTTCCAGCGCCGAGATCGTTTCGACCATGCGCTCGATGCCCGGTGCGTCGATCTCGATGTCGAAGACATCGATGCCGGCGAACTTCTTGAACAGCACCGCCTTGCCTTCCATCACCGGCTTGGAGGCGAGCGGACCGATATTCCCGAGGCCCAGCACCGCCGAACCGTTGGTGACAACTCCGACCAGATTGGCGCGGGCTGTATAGTCGGCGGCGGTTGCCGGGTCGTCGCGGATTTCAAGGCAGGGGGCGGCGACGCCCGGCGAATAGGCAAGCGCCAGGTCGCGCTGATTGCCCAGCGGCTTCGTCGCCTGGATTTCAAGCTTTCCGGGACGGGGGTGCTTATGGAAATAGAGCGCCGCTTCGTCGAGGTCGGATCGGGCCGCCTTCTTGCTTTCGCCTGTCATGACGGCCGCCTCCTCAGTTCAGTCCGTTTGGTGTTTTGAGTCTCTTAGCATGCAGCCGAGGCTTTTCGAGAGGTGATATGTCGCAAGCGCGAGCTTGCGGCTTGCACCCCCGCCCTCCTGTGCGGTCTGCCATTGAGATGTTGGGGCGATAGGCGGGGTGCTGCGGCGAGGTACGCCGCCCAGTTCGAATGTCTGGTGGCGCTCGTCGCTCACAGAGGCCTTGCGGCGAAACAAGTCGACATTGCAGTTCTCCAAAATCCGTGAGATTCTTCGAAAAGTCGCACGAAATAGCGTGCGAACAACAAAGCGCCCCGACGTTTTCGGCGGACATCCAAACGCATCACAGATCGTGCCCCTGATTGTCGGTCGGACTGCTTAACCTGCCAAGGGAGGACGACAATGACTGTACGGCCAGACCCGACTTTCCACGCGACTGCCAAGCTCGCAATGCAGGCGCCAGTCGAAAATTTTGCCTACACTTTGATGTTGAGTCCCGACTTCTCTCAGCCAGATGGACTAGCCATAGTTGACGTAAACCCGAAGTCGAAGGACTACGGCAAGGTCGTCCATAGCGTGATAATGCCGAACAAGGGCGACGAGTTTCACCATTTCGGCTGGAACGCGTGCTCTTCGGCCCTTTCGCCGCTGAATGGTCACCCGTTTCTCGAGCGCCGCTTTCTGATCATTCCCGGTATTCGATCTTCGCGCATTTACGTCATCGACACCAAGGGCGGACCGACCAAGGCCAAGATCCACAAGGTCATCGAGCCAGAAGAAGTGTTTGCCAAGACGGGCTATTCCAGGCCTCATACGATTCACTGCGGTCCGGAAGGTATTTATGTCTCGACGCTTGGGGGCGGTGGCCCTGACGGCACCGACGGACCTCCCGGCATCTTTGTCATGGATTGCCAGACGTTCGACGTCATCGGGCGCTACGAGATCGATCGCGGGCCGCAGGACAAGCAGTATGATTTCTGGTGGAACCTGCCACGCGACTACATGGTGTCGAGCGAGTGGGCCCTTCCGCCCCAGTTCGAGCAGGGCATCGTGCCTGAAGACCTCCTGTCGAACAAATACGGACACCGGGTGCATTTCTGGAATTTGCGCGAACGCAGGAACGTGCAGACCATCGATCTGGGCGCCAACCACCAGATGGCGCTGGAAGTCCGCCCCGCCCATGACCCGGTCAAGGAATACGGTTTCCTTGGAGTGGTCGTCGACACGACAAACCTCGAGGGATCGATCTGGACCTGGTGGCGCGAGGGCGGCAAATTCCATTGCGAAAAGACGGCGACCATCCCGCCCGAGGCAGCCGCCAAGGATGACCTGCCGCCGTTGCTTCAGGGCTTCGAGGCGGTGCCGCCGCTAGTAACCGACATCGACCTGTCGCTCGATGACCGATTCCTCTACGTATCCTGCTGGGGCACCGGCGAGATGCGCCAATACGATGTGACCGATCCGATGAAGCCTAAGCTTGCAGGGTCCATCCATATTGGCGGCATCACGCGCAAGGCCAAGCATCCCGGCGGCGGCGACTACAGGGGCGGACCGCAAATGGTCGAGATCAGCCGCGACGGCAAACGCGTTTACTGGACCAACTCCCTGTATTCGACTTGGGACGATCAGTTCTATCGCGATGGTATTCCGGCAGCCATGGTCAAGGCCAATGTCGGCGAGAACGGTGGAATCACCCTGGACAAGGACTTTTATGTCGAGTTCCCCGAGGGGTATCGCTCGCACCAGATTCGTCTGGAAGGTGGCGATTGCTCGACGGATTCGTTCTGCTATCCGTCGGTGTAACCGACTGCCCGGGTCAATGAAGCGATGAGCGAGTGGACGACGGCCGGTCTCTGGCTGGCCGTCGTCGCCAGCGGCATTTATCACGGCATCAATCCTGGCATGGGCTGGCCGTTGGCCGTTTCGGCCGGCCTTTTGGACAGACGTGCCGGCGAATTGTTTCGGGCGCTCGGCCTTTTGGCAATAGGCCACTTTGTGGCGATGATCGGTATCCTGCTGCCCTTCGGCGCGATGCTGACGCTCATCGTCTGGGAACGACAGATTCGCATCGCGGCGGGGTTGATTGTGATCGCAGCCGGGATCTATCTCCTGATCAACCGGCGCCACCCGCGTGTTCTTGCCCGTATCCCGCCGGCGCAATTGGCCTTGTGGTCTTTCGCGGCCGCCACCGCGCATGGCGCCGGGCTGATGCTGGTGCCGATTTATCTCGGCTTGTGCCAGGCAGGCGATCTCGATGTTGGACACCAGGCGGCTACCACGCTCATGGCCGGTAATCTGATCACCGCCACCACCGTCTCCGTGGTCCATACGGCCGCGATGATTGTAAGCGGCGGTGTTATCGCCATTGCCGTCTATCGATGGCTCGGACCCAAGTTCATCTCACAAAGCTGGTTCAATCTCGACACTGTGTGGGCCCTGAGCCTGATCCTGGTGGGCGGAATTGGGATCGCGAGTATCGGATTCGCTCGCTAGCTTGCATGCATTGGCAAAGGAATTCTCCCTTCTGCGAATGTCAGGAAGGTCAGATCGCATCATGCGGCGCTCGCACCCAACAACCGCAAAGGGTCGTTCTTCCGCCGTCCAGAGGGTAACCAAGCGTTTGGATTCTACCACTAGAACGCGCTGACGTAGAGGCCGCCGTCGACCGGTACGTTCTGCCCGGTCAGGTAGCCGGCATGGACCGAGCACAGGAAGGCGCAGATCTGGCCGAATTCCTCCGGCGTGCCGAGCCGTTTGGCCGGAACATTGGCTGCTGCTTGCGCCTTGCGCGCGGCAGCTGCCGCCGGATCCTCGACACTGCCGGGTTCATGCGGGCCGCGCAGCCGGTCGGTGTCGAGTTTTCCCGGCAGCATGTTGTTGATCGTCACATTGCGGTCGATCACCGTCCGCGCGACGCCGGCGAGGAACGAGGTGAGGCCGGCGCGGGCGCCGGACGACAGGTCGAGGCCGGGGATAGGCACATAGACGGACAGCGAGGTGATGTTGACGATGCGGCCGAAGCCGCGCGCCGCCATGCCGTCGATCACGGCCTGAACCAGTTCGACAGGGGTTACCATGTTCTGGGTGACGCCCTCGAGGATCTTTTCGCGGTCGAGCGCGCGGAAATCGCGAAACGGCGGACCGCCATTGTTGTTGACGAGGATGTCGGGATCGGGGCAGGCGGCAAGCAGCGCCTGCTGGACATCGGGTTTGGATATGTCGCCGACGATCTCGGTCACCTTGACGCCGAATTTCTCCCGCAGTTCAGCGGCGGTTTTGGCCAGCACGTCGGCGCTGCGGCCATTGACGACCAGATCGCAGCCTGCCTCCGCCAGTGCCATGGCGCAGCCGCGTCCCAAGCCTTTGCTCGAAGCGCAGACGATGGCCTTCTTGCCGCGAATGCCGAGATCCATGGTGATTTTCTCCTCTGATTGCCGTGGCAACCTATCCGGATGGCTGGACCAATCGCAACCGTCATACGGTTGTTGCATGAATCGGGGCATAGCCTCACGCGAAAGCAACGGTGACAAATGATGTCCGGCGCAGAGCCCCGCACTTTCCGCAGCATGTTCATCTCCGACGTCCATCTCGGATCGAAAGCGGCGAAGGCCGAGTTCCTGATCGATTTCCTGCGCCATCACGATGCCGATATCATCTATCTCGTCGGCGACATCGTCGACGGCTGGCGCTTGAGACGAAGCTGGCATTGGCCGCAGAGCCACAATGACGTCGTCCAGAAATTGCTGCGCAAGGCGCGCAAGGGCGCCAGCATCACCTATATCGCCGGCAACCACGACGAGTTCGCGCGCCAGTTCCAGGGCGTGCATTTCGGCGGCATTGTCGTCGCCGACCGCGCCATCCACGAGACCGCCGATGGCAAACGCCTTCTTGTCATTCATGGCGACCAGTTCGACACCGTCGTCCACAATGCGCGCTGGCTCGCCTATCTCGGCGACTACGCCTATGACGCGGCGATGCTGGTCAACCGCATCATCACGCGCCTGCGCCAGGTGCTCGGCCTGCCTTACTGGTCGTTCTCGTCCTGGGCCAAGGTCAAGGTCAAGAAGGCGGTGAATTTCATCGGCTCGTTCCAGACCGTGCTGACCGAGGAGGCGCGCCGCTCGCACGTCGACGGCGTGATCTGCGGGCATATCCACCATGCCGCGATCGAAAGCTACGAGGACGTGCAGTACATCAACACCGGCGACTGGGTGGAGAGCTGCACGGCGGTGGTCGAGCATTTTGACGGCCGGATGGAGATCCTGCACTGGGCGCATGTCCTGCCGGAGACTCCGGTCGGCGGCGAGGTGCTCGTGCCGATCGACATCAAGGGCAGGGCAGTCCAGGCGGCTTGACCAAAACCCGGCCGCCCTCGCTTCAATCGGTTAGTCCAGCGGTTTCATCGACTTTTTCGCCGTGTTATGCAGCGGCAGGTGTGGTGGGCCGACCCGGCTGAATGCCGTGCCGACGGATCGCCTGTCAATGTCCTCGCTGCCGCCGCTTTCGCCCGAACAGCTCGTCAAGCCACGCCATTTCGAACTGCGCATGAGCTTGATCTTCTTCACGCTCTTCGTGCCGCTCGGAACGCATGTGCCGTATTTTCCCCTGTGGCTGCAGGCCAAGGGGTTCCACGCCGAGCAGATAGCCGTGATCCTCGCCGCGCCGATGTTCCTGCGTGTGGCAACGACGCCTTTTCTTACCGCGCTGGCAGACAAAGCGAGCGACCGCGCCAATGTCTATGTTGCGCTGGTCGCCGCATCGCTGATCCTGTCCGCCGGCTACCTCCTGCCGCCGACCTACGCAATGGTACTTGCCGTATCCCTGGCGCTGACGGTCGTTTGGACGCCGCATTCGCCGATTGCCGATTCGCTCGCCCTTTCAGGCGTTCGCCGCTTCGGCTCGAACTACGCCGGCATGCGCAAATGGGGCTCGATCTCCTATCTCTGTGCTAATCTCGCCGGCGGTTTCATCTTGTCGGCGAGCGGTGCTCAGGCTGTCCCGGTGATCATCTTCGTGTCGTTATGCGCTGCGCTAGCCGCCGGGCTGATTGCGCCGCGCCTCGGCCGCCCGCGCCGCGCCTCGCCGCTTTCGGCTGCCGACATTCAGCAATCGGCGTCAAAACTCCTCAACCCGTATTTTCTTTATTTTTCGACCGGGGTCGGCGTCATCACCGCCAGCCACGCGTTTCTCTACGGCTTCGTGTCGATCTACTGGAAGTCGATCGGCATCAGCGATTCGGTTGTTGGGCTGCTGTGGGGGTGGGGCGTCGTCGCCGAGATATGCATGTTCGTCGTCTTCACCCGGGCTTTCGCCTCCTTCTCGGCCGTGTCGATCATGCTGATTGCCGGGACAGGCGCTATCGTGCGCTGGATCGCCTTCCCTTTGATCTGGCCGCTTGGGCTTGGCGTTGGCGGGTTTTTCGCGATCCAGACGCTGCACGCGGTTTCGGTGGCGCTGGTGCTAATTGGCCTGCAAAAGATGATCGGTGAGACCGTCGTGGAAGAACGCACCGGGGCGGCGCAAGGCATCGCCTACTTTTCCAACGGCTTCTTCATGGCGGTGGCGACGCTGATTTCCGGTCCTCTTTACGACCGCTTCGGCGCGAGCGGCTTCTTTGCTATGATCCCGATCGCCCTGACGGGCCTGGCGCTGATCGGGCTTGCGGCGCGTTCAGCCCCACAGCGCCGGCTCGGGCGGTGACACCAGCGACCCTCGATAGACGAGACCGGGAACGCGGTCGCGGGCTAGCAGCAACGGACCGTCGAGATCGACGAAATCGGCATCCTGCGCCAACAGAACGGCCGGCGCCATCGCAAGCGATGTGCCGACCATGCAGCCGACCATAACGCCAAGACCCAGTTCGCGGGCGCGGTCGCGAAGCACGAGCGCTCCGGTCAGGCCGCCGGATTTGTCGAGCTTGATGTTGATGGCGTCGTAGAGGCCGACAAGCGCTCCAATATCCTTCGCCTCGTGCACGCTTTCGTCGGCGCAGATCGGCACCGGATGCGCGATGTGGCGAAGAATACCGTCATGTCCCGCCGGCAGCGGCTGTTCGATCAAGGCGATACCTTGCGCAGCGGCAAAGGCGAGGTTTTCTACGATGTTATCGTTCGTCCAGCCTTCGTTGGCATCAAGAATGATTCGGCTGTCGGGTGCCGCCGCCGTCACTGCGCGGATGCGGGCGATGTCGTTGTCGCCGCCGATCTTGACCTTGAGCAGCGGGCGCTGGGCGTTGGCGCGGGCATGCGCCGCCATCGCTTCCGGCTCGGCGAGCGACAATGTGTACGCCGTCTCAAGCGGTCGTAACGGAACGCTTCGTATCGTATGCGCCACCGGTGTTCCGCTGATCTTCGCTTCCAGGTCCCAGAGCGCGCAGTCGATGGCGTTGCGTGCCGCGCCGGCAGGCATGGCACCGAGCAGGGCGATGCGGCTGATGCCGTGCGCGATCTCACTGCGCATCGCCTCTATCGCGCCACGCACACCCTCAACGGTCTCGCCATAGCGCTTGTAAGGAACGCATTCGCCGCGCCCTGTACGGCCGTTTTCGGTGATGGCGCAGGAAATCACCTCCGCTTCGGTCTTCGAGCCGCGCGAAATGGTAAAGGTCCCGGCTATCGGAAAGCGCTCGGCCTCGACCGAAATGACACGCGCCATATTTTTCTGCTCCGGCTGTGCACAAGGAGGATGTCGGCAAATCGACAGCTCGGCCCCGTCAGGCTAAACAGGACGCCATGTTGACCATCCGCAAACGCGACGCAAGCGGCCCTGCCAAGGAGCCCGACCACCAGCCGCGCATCGCGATCGGCGAGGAGGGCGGCGTTCTCGGCTGCGCTTTCTCGGGAAGCTGGACGACACGCACCGTGGCGCTGGTCGATGCCGAGATGCGCAAGATCGAGAAGCGCAGCGGCTTCCAGACGCTGGCGCTCGATCTGTCGCAGATCGAGAAGATGGACACTGCCGGGGCGTGGCTGATCGATCGCCTGGTGAGCAGCTTCGAAAAGAAGGGCGTCGAGATCAAGATGCAGGGGCAAAGCGAGATTGCCTCGATCCTGCTTGGCGCCGTCGGCGATGCGGTTCGACGCGAGCCCGGATCCGGTCCGGCAAAGCCGCCCAACTTCATCATTCGGGGGCTCGAGGCGGTAGGCCGTCGCGTCTATGAGATGCGCGACGATTTCCTGGCCGCAATGAACATCCTCGGCGCCACGATACGCGGCTCTCAGATGAAGCTTGGCCGTGGCCATGCCGTCAATATGGCGGCGATCTTCAACCAGATCGATCGCATGGGCGTCGGCGCCATACCGGTGGTGGTGCTGATGTCGGCCATCGTCGGTGCGATCGTTGCCCAGCAAGGCGCCTATCAGCTCAGTTATTTCGGCGCCGACATCTTCGTCGTCGACCTGGTCGGCGTGCTGATCCTGCGCGAGCTCGGCGTTTTGATGACGGCGATCATGATCGCCGGCCGCTCCGGTAGCGCGATTACCGCCGAGATCGGCTCGATGAAGATGCGCGAGGAGGTCGATGCGCTGAAGGTGATCGGTCTTAATCCAATCGGCGTGCTGGTGTTTCCGCGGTTGGTCGCGCTGGTCGTCGCGCTGCCTTGCCTGACGATCATCGCCAACTTTGCAGCACTGGGCGGCGGCATTTTGGCTGCATGGCTCTACTCTGATATTGCACCGGCAGCGTTCATCGATCGGCTGCGTGTCGCAATCGACCTCAGTACCATCTTTGCGGGCCTGATCAAGGCGCCGTTCATGGCCATGATCATCGGCATAATCGCCTCGGTCGAGGGCATGAAGGTTGGCGGCAGCGCCGAATCGCTCGGCCAGCATGTCACCGCCTCAGTGGTGAAGTCGATCTTCGTGGTCATTATCCTCGACGGGCTTTTCGCCATGTTCTATGCAGCGATCGAGTTCTGAGATGGAGCTGCCGGGCACAAACACGACCAAGGTGGCGACGAAGGCCAAAGAAGACGAGATCGTGCTGTCAGCACACGACATCACCGTATCGTTCGCCGACCAGGTCGTTCTCGACAAATTGTCGCTCGATATCTGGCGCGGGGAGATTCTCGGCTTTGTTGGTGCCTCCGGTGCGGGCAAATCTGTTCTCTTGCGCACCATCCTTGGCTTGACGCGCAAGCAATCGGGAACAATCAAACTGTTCGGCGTCGACGTCGAGAAGGCAACCGAAAGGGAGCGCCTTCGCATCGACATGCGGCTTGGCGTGCTGTTCCAGCATGGCGCTCTATTTTCGGCGCTGACGGTCCTCGAAAACGTCCAGGTGCCGATGCGTGAATATCTCGATTTGCCGAAGAAGCTGATGGACGAACTTGCCATGCTTAAGGTGGAGTTGGTCGGACTGCCGCCGGAGGCGGCGCAGAAATTCCCCTCCGAGCTCTCCGGCGGCATGATCAAGCGTGCCGCCTTGGCGCGCGCCCTGGCGCTCGATCCGGACATCGTTTTCCTCGACGAGCCGACGTCCGGCCTCGATCCAATTAGTGCGGCTGAATTCGACGAATTGGTCGTCAAGCTGCGCGATACGATGGATTTGACCGTGTATATGGTCACGCATGATCTCGACACGCTGTTTACCGCGTGCGACCGCGTGGCGGTGCTTGGCAACAAGAAAGTGCTGGTCGAGGGCACGATCGACGACATGCTCAGGAGCGAGGAACCCTGGGTAAAATCCTATTTCCGCGGAAAACGCGCCCGGCAACTTGATCTTGCGGCGCGCGCATAGCCATAAGTGAGCAATGGAAACCAGGGCCAACTACGTCATTGTCGGCATTTTCACGCTGGCCGCGATCCTCGCGGCTTTCGCTTTCGTCTATTGGACGGCGGCTATCGGCGAAAGGGGCGAGACGGCGGTGCTGCGCGTGCGCATTCCAGGCTCCGCTTCGGGGCTCGGCCGTGGCAGTTTCGTGCTGTTCAATGGCGTCAAAGTCGGCGACGTGCGCCGTGTCTATATCGACGTCGACAATCCCACCGCTGCTATCGCCGACACCGAAATAGACCGGAACACGCCTATCACCAAGTCGACGCAGGCCGATATCGGGCTTGCCGGCCTCACCGGCCAGGCCAACATCGAGCTCAAGGGCGCCGACCCCAAGGAGCCAAAACTCCTCGACGAGGCGGAAAAGGAAGGCCGCGTCGCCGAGATCGTTGCCAACCCGTCGGCGGTCACCAACCTGTTGCAGACGGCGCAGAACATCTTCACCCGGGCCGACAAGGTCCTTTCGGAGCTCGAAGGCTTCACCAAAGATGTTCGCGGGCCGCTGACGCAGACCGTCAACAATGTCCAGACCTTCTCCGATGCACTGGCCAGGAATGCGGACGGCGTCGACAAGTTCCTGGCCAGCGTCAGCTCGCTGGCGGACGAACTGAAGGGTGTTTCGGGCAAGCTCGACGGCACGCTGAAGGCGGCGGAAGGGCTACTCAACGCCGTCGACAAGGACCAGATCAAGAGCATCGTCGCCAACGTCGACACGGTCACCGCCAATCTCAAGGAAACCAGCAAACAGTTCGACACGGTCATCAAGAATGTCGACACGGCGGTCGGCTCGATCAACGACTTCGCCCAGAAGACACAAGGCACGCTGGCCAAGGTCGACGGCGTTCTCGACGGCATCGATCCGGCTGAGGTGCGCACCGCGCTGGCCAATATCCAGAAGGCCAGCGAAAACGCCAACGAGGCTGCCGCCGACATCGCCAAGGTGACCAACAAGTTCGCCAACCGAGCCGATGACATCGATGAAACCATCAAAGACGCGCACCAACTCGCAGGACGCCTCAACGATGCCTCGGTGCGAGTCGACGGTATCCTTGCCAAGGTCGACAAACTGCTCGGCTCCGGCCAGGCCGACGGCGTCATGGCCGACGCCAGAGCGACGCTGAAATCGTTCAAGCAGGTCGCCGACACGCTGAACGCCCGTCTCGGTACCATTACCGACAATTTGGCGCGGTTCTCGGGACAAGGGCTGCAAAACGTCGAAGCGCTGGTCCAGGACAGCCGCCGTTCGATCAACCGCATCGAAGAGGCGGTAACCGATCTCAGCCGCAACCCACAAAGGATCTTGTCGGGCGGCGAGGGCGAGGTCCGGCAGTTCGACGGCAGGGTGCGCCGTTGACTTCGATCCCCGACCACCGCAAGAACATAGCTGGCAGATGCGCATTGTTTCCACGATCCGGGGGGGATCGCGTTTGAAGTCGATCAGTTCAGGCAGCATCACATCGGGCGGGTCTAAGGTCGGGGCGATGTTGCTGGCGCTTTCGCTTGCAAGCTGCGCGGCCTTGCCGGGCGGCAGACCGGCGCCGCTGGATACGTTCGAGCTTTCGGCGCCGTCGCTGGAAGCGCGTGCCCGCAGCCGGCGCCAGATACTCATCGCCCAGCCTTCGGCGCTCAAGGCGCTGGATAGCCAGAACATCGTCATCAAGCCATCACCGCGATCGATCCAGTATCTCAAGGGCGCGCAATGGGCCGACCGGCTGCCGATGATCGTACAGGCGCGGCTGGCAGAGACGTTCCAGCGCTCGGGCAGCTTCACCGGCGTCGGCAAGCCAGGCGAGGGGCTGGCGATCGACTATCAGGTGATCGTCGAGATCCGCTCGTTCGAGGTGCGTGTCGATGGCGGCGAACATGCCGAGGTCGAGCTGTTCGTGCGCCTGTTGAACGACCGCAACGGTGAAGTGCGCGCTTCGAAGACGTTTAGCGCCATCGCGCCCGTTTCGGGCAATGGCAACCAGGCCTATGTCGGCGCGCTCGATGCCGCGTTCGGCGATGCGGCCGGGCAAATCGTCCGCTGGACCGACACTGTGATCTGACGCGGCCGGAACTGCTGGCACGGCACTCTACAGCGCCAATGGAATTCAGTACGGCATGAAAAAGGCGGGAAATCCCGCCTTTTCATTTATTCTCTATCGCCCGCTCTAGTGAAGGCGGCCGCTGGCGTGTGCCAGCATCGTGTAGACCTTGCCGGTATCCGAGGTCAGGTAGGTCTGTGCCATGATGTTGTCGCGGTCGTTGCGCGACACGTCCTCGAGCAGCTTTTCGAAATCGTCGCAGTAACGATCGACAGCAGCTCGGAACTCCGCCTCCGACTGATATTTGCGGCGGATCTCGTCGAACGTCTGCTGGCCCTTCAGCGTGTAAAGTCGGCGCGTGAAGACGTCGCGCTCGCCGCGCCGGTAGCGGTTCCAGAGCTCGATCGAGGCATCGTGATCGATGGCGCGCGCGATATCGACCGAGAGCGAGTTCAGCGATTCCACGACATGAAGCGGCGAACGAGCAGCGGGAGCAGGGCGCGGCGCTTCGGCGGGCACCGCCGGCTTGGCGTCGTCTTCGCGCGATGCACCGGTCAGGAGGTCGCGCACCCAGCCGCCTTGCGGCGTGCGGCCGTTGGGGTCGCGCTGGCGTGGCGCTTGGTCTGCGGGACGTTCGAGGTCGAGCGTGCCGCGCAGCGCCGCCTCGCCCGAAGGCGCCTGCGGGGGACGGCGCTGTTCTGGAGCCGGAGCCGGGCGACGTGGCGGCTCAGCGGCGCGTGCGGCAGGCGCTTGCGGCGCCGGACGCAGGTTGCGCTGTTCCGAACTGTCGGCGCTACGGCCAGATTTCGCAACGATTTCAGAAAGTTCCTTCAGCGCATTGATCTGCTCTGAAACGGCACGGCGGATAGCCGTGGTCGATTCCTTTGCCTCTTCCGGCATCTCGATGACGCCTTTCTTGAGCTCGGCGCGGGTGAGGTCGAGCTCGCTCTTGATCGAGCCGGCGGTACGCCGCATCTCCTCGGTCGCATCGGCAAAGCGCTTGGTGGCCGAATCGACCACTTCGGAAATCGCGGTACGGATCTTGTCGGCGGATTCCAGCGTCTTGCCTTCGGCGTTCTGCAGCGTTTGGCCGACCAGATTCTCGAACGAGCGCATGACCCTTTCGAGATCTTCCGATTTCTTGACAAGGCCGACGGCGAGGTCCTCCAGCGACGATTGCCTTTCGAGCGTGTGCTCGAGATTGCTCTGGGCCGAGCTCAACAGGTCCGAGGCACTGGAAAGCAACCGGCTGTGCTCGTCGAACTTGGTGGCGATGGAAGCAACCTCGCGCAAGGTCGAGGACGACAGCTCGGTGAGCCGCGTCGTGTTCGAATCGACCAGGCGCGCCGAACTGGCGAAGGTCTGCGCGGTCTTTTCCGTGGTCGCTGCGAAGCTTTGCGTGCTCCCGGTCAGGCGTTCTTCAACCTGGCCGAGATTGCCCGCCGCCTGCTCGATCAATTGACCGAGCTGCGAGCTGGAGGTGGTCATGCGGCCGATGAGGTCGGCAACGCTGTCGGCAAGCGTCGAGCGCGCGCCTTCGACGGCCGACAGGGTTTCTGCCGTGCGGCTGGCGAGGGCGTCGACGAGGGCGGCGTTTTGAGTGCGCAGCTTCTCGGTCGCACGTTCTGTGACCTCTTCCATGCTCTTTTGCAGCTCGGAGCCGCCCTGGGCAAAGCGCTCGACCAGAGGCCGTGCCGTCTCGTCCAGGATTTTCGATATTTCGGCCGAACGTGCCGCAAGCATCGTATTGAGCTCGCGAGTATTGGCACCGATGGTCTTTGCAGCGTCATTGGTGCTCTGGCCGATATGCTGGCCGACCGCGGTGAAGGTTTCGGCGATCGTGTTGGCACGCGAGACCAACTGCGCCTCGGCGTTCGCGACCTGCTCGTTGAGCTTTTGGCCCATTGTCTCGGCGGAGTAGGCGAGGCGGTTCTCGACGCCGGCGACCTGCTCCTCGACGCGGGCCGCTGTGGCAGCCGCACTCGATGCCAGGCGTTCGTCGGCACCGGCAAGCACCTGCTCGATTTCACGGGCATGGACGGCGAGTTCCTGGCCAGTCTGTCTGGCGCGCTCGGCAACCCGCTGCTCGGTGCTGGTGAAGGCGCCGACAATGGTGTCGGCATGTTCGCCGATGGCAGTGCTGCTGTCGGCGATACGGGATACCAGGCGATGATCCGCCTCCTCGAAGATGCGGCCGATCTCGGACGCACGGGCCGAAAGTGCTTCGGAGCCTTCGGCAATGCGCGAAATAAGTTGCTGGTCGGCGGCGTCGAAAATGCGACCCAGATCCGACGCGCGTGCCGCGAGCGCTTCGGCGGATTCGCCGATGCGCATGCCCAGTCGCTCGTCGGCCGTTTCGAAATTGCGCAGGATGTCGCCGGCACGTGCCGCCAGCGACTGGGCCGTTTCGATGGCGCGAGAGACCAGCCTGTGGTCCGCCGCGTCGAAGGTGCCGGCAATCTCACTTGCTCTGGCTGCCAGCTGATCGGCCGTTTCCTGGGCGCGCGCGAGCAAGGTGTTCGACGTGTCGTCGACGCGGGCAATCAGTGCGCTCGACGTATCCTCGGCGCGCGCGGCAAGGCGACGGTCCGCCTCTTCAAAGGTGCGGGCGATGTCCTCCGCCCTGGCGAGCAGGGCAGCGGAGGTCTGCTCGGCGCGCTCAGCGATCTTGCGGTCGGCATCGCTGAATGCCGAGCCCGCCTGCTCATGCAGCGCGCTGGTGACTTCCAGGACCTTCTCGCGCAGCGCCCCGGCGACGAAGACCGCGCTTTTTTCGAGCACACTGCGAACGTTGTCGACACCCGTCGACAGCGCCCGCTCCATGGTGCTGGCGCGCTCCTCGATGATGCCTGTCTGCCGGCTGAACGCCTGCTCGATCTTTTCTACGTCGGCAGCGATTGCATCGGAGATGTCGGTGCTCCTGGCGGCGATCTGGTCGATATGGCCGGACAGCGAACGGTCGACATCCTTGCGCGTTTCGGCGAGCCTGGAGAGATCGTCCTGCAATGCGCGGGTCAGCATGTCGCGGCCCTCGCTCAGCTTGCCGACATGACCGGCGACGATCTCGTCGACCTCGCTGCGGCTCATTGCAAGCCTCTCCAGGTCGGCTTCCAACGCGCGCCTGAGGATGTCGCGGCCTTCCGCCAGTTTCTCGACCTGGCCGGCAACCAGCCCATCGATGCTCGAACGGCTTTCGGCCAGCTTGGCGAGATCGTCCTCGAGCGCCTTCGACAGGGTCGAGCGGTCCTGGACGAGCTTCTCTGCGTGGGTTGCGACAAGGCTGTTGACGTTGCCGAGATCGGCTTCTAGCGCACGCGAAAACTGCGCGCGATTATCGGTCAATAGCTGCGACTGATCGGCGATGGCGCCCCTGATCGTGTTGAGATCGGCCTCCAAGGCGCGCTTGAGGATATCGCGGCCTTCGGCCAGTTTCTCGACCTGGCCGGAAACCAGTCCGTCGATGCTCGAGCGGCTTTCGGCCAGCTTGGCAAGATCATCTTCCAAGGCGCGCCTGAGGATGTCGCGACCCTCGGCCAGCTTCTCGACCTGGCCGGCGACCAGCCCGTCGATGCTCGAACGGCTCTCTGCCAGCCTGGCAAGATCGTCCTCGAGCGCTTTCGAGAGGGCCGAACGCTCTTCGGTAAGCTTGTTCATATGTTCGGAGACGACGCCCCGCACGGTCTCGAGATCGGTCTCCAGTGCCCGCGACAGCTGACCACGGTCTTCCGCCAGCTTTTCGGACTGGCTGGCGATGACGCCCTTGACAGTGCTCAGATCGGCTTCGAGCGCACGCTTGAGGATGTCGCGGCCCTCTGCCAGCTTTTCGACCTGGCCGGCAACCATCACATCGATGCTCGAGCGGCTTTCGGCCAACTTGGCGAGATCGTCTTCGAGCGCCTTCGAAAGGGTCGAACGGTCTTCGGCAAGCTTGTTCATGTGATCGGAGACAACGCCCCGCACAGCCTCCAGGTCGCTCTCCAGCGCCCGTGACAACTGGCCACGGTCTTCCGCCAGCTTTTCAGACTGGCTGGCGATGACGCCCTTGATCGCGTTCAGGTCCGATTCAAGCGCGCGCTTGAGGATATCGCGGCCTTCCGCCAGCTTCTCGACCTGGCCGGCAACCAGCCCATCGATGCTCGACCGGCTTTCGGCCAGCTTGGCAAGATCGTCCTCAAGCGTCTTCGAAAGCAGGCTGCGGTCATCGGCGAGCCTGCCAGAATGATCAGCGATCAGACTCCTGATGTCGGAGAGGTCGTTATCGAGTGACTGGGAAAGACCGCTGCGGTCTTGCGCCAATTTCGCCGAATGCGCCTCGATGAGGCCATTGATGCCGGCGATGTCGGCTTCCAGCGCACTGGCGAGTATGGCGCGACCCTCGGCGATCTTTTCGACCTGACCGGCGACGAGGCCGTCGATGGCGGCGCGATTCTCTGCCAACTTGCCGAGGTCGGCCTCGAGCGCGCGCGAAAGGATGCTGCGGCCTTCGGCGAGCTTGCCGACGTGCCCGGCAACCATTTCATCAATTATCGTACGAGCTTGCACGAGTTTTCCGGAGTCTTCGTTCAGGGCCTGGGCCAGCCTGTTGCGACCCTCTTCAAGGCTTTCGAGATGGCTGCCCAGTGAAGCGTCGATCGCTGCGCGCGATTCGTTGACCTTGCGCAGATCCTCCTCAAGGGCGCGCGAGATAAGGCTGCGGCCTTCGGCAAGCTTCTGCACCTGGTTGGCCACCGCTGCGTCGATTTCGGCGCGACCCTCGGCGAATTTCGCCAGATCGGCCTGCATTGCCGCCGCCATCCGGTCGCGGCTTTCGGAAAGCTTGCGGCTATGGTTTTCAACGGCTTCCTCTATGCCGGCGCGAGCATCGGCAAGCCGCTGGATGTCCGTGTCGAACGAACGCGATACGACATGGCGTGCCGCTTCCATGCGCCCGGCGAAATCGCCGGCGCGGGCTTCAAGCATGGTCGAGGTCGATGAAATGATGTCGGCCATGTCGGCACCGATCTGGGTCTTGCCCTGATCGATCATTGCCGACAGCGTCTCCTTGCTATCCTGGAAGGTGTGGGCGATTTCGCGCGCGCGCTCGACCAGCGTCTCGTTGATCTGGCGTGCGCGAGCCTCCAGCGCGGCGTTGAGCTTCTGCGTGCCGGTGTCGAGCGCCTCGGCGCGGGTCTGGAACTCGCTGATCAGCGCCTGGCCACGTTCGGCAAGCGTCCGCTCAATGCCGTTGAGGCTGGCTTCGAATTCCGAATTGAGTGTGCGGGCGGCGCCGCCGAGCAGCGACACCATGCCGCTTGTGCGGTCGTCGAGCAGGTCGGTCAGCGACCGCGTCAGGCCATCGGTGGTGTCCGTCAGCTTGGCGATGCGGGTGTCGAGCAGGCTGGCGAAGGCCTCGCCCGACGTCGACAGCCGATCGGTGATCGATTCGAGCCGGCCTTCCACCGAATCGAAGATCGACATCGAGCTTCCGTTGATCCTGTCGATCAGCGTGTCGCCGGATTCGTTGATCGTCATCGACAGCTTGGTCGAGGCATTGAGAATGCTGTCGCGAATGATATCGCTGGCGGCGTTGATCTCGTCTTTCAGTGTCTCGTGGGCGCCGGTGATCGAGGCGCGCACGCGCTCGGCATGGGTGACGACTGCTTCGCGCTCGCTGCCCAGCCCGTCGACCAGCGAGCGGATGCGGGACTCGTTCTCTGAATAGGAGCGCTCGATCTGGTTCACCTCGCTGTGAACCAGCGTTTCGAGCTCGACGGCACGCGCAAGCGTGCGTTCGATGCCTTCGCCCATGGCTGCCACCTCGCGGCGAACCGCTTGGCCGATCATCATGACGCGATCCTGGGCAAGATTTTCCGGCTCGGCCAGACGGAAGGCCACCTCGGTCATCGACTGCGCGGCAAGGCGCATCTCCTGAGCGCGGCGAATCATCACTGCGAATGCCCAGAACAGGATGACGGGCACGATTGCCGCGACCGCCAGGCCGATCAGCTCGGGACGGGCGAAAAACTGATCGAAGGTGCGGATGTTCCAGATGCCAGGTCCGAACAACAGGTTCGCAAGGCCGCCAGCACCGGCGATCCAGGCCAGCGAAACGAAAGCCACGACCCAATAGATCGTGTTCGAGGCGCGCCGATTGAGGGTGTGCAGGAGCGTCTTATAGTCTTTTTGACGATCGTCGTTGGCCGGCGAGAAAGCTGCCGGCTGCGAGCCATTGCGCGTTGCGACAGGACGCAACTCAGCTGGCTTGGCCTTTGGCGCGGAATTTGCGTTCTGGCTTTGATTGGCGGCTGGTGCCGCGTTCTGGGTCTGGTCCGGCGCAGGCGGTTCGTTCTGGCTGCGACCTTCGCGCGCCAGCTCGTCGGCGGCTTGCGATATTTGCGCTTCCAGATCTTCCATGGATGCCGCCATGTCGAAGTCGCCGCCGGCATCGCCGCTCAGGTCGATATCGAGTGCCTTTTCGAGTTCCCTGGCTACGTCGCTGTCGAGCGTTCTTGTCGTCGTTGGTTTCTTCGCCATGCCTTCGCTACCCTGTACAAGCTGCGGCGGGACTTATGGTTCTGCTTATTGATTCTGCCTAGCGTGTCCCGCGCAGGAGGCTGAAAATGGACCTGTCGTATCGTAATGACACAGCCGGGTAAAGAAAACATGCATTCCGCCCGATACGTAAAACTTTAAATATAAGGTTAACACAGCCGTGATTCCGGCGCCGTTATCGCGACATTTTTCCGGGCCAATCATTAACCCGTTGTCCACCGGATACGCCTAGTTTTTGCGGCGGTCGAAGAACGGAGTCTCAAAGTGATACGTGGCGAAAACGGCATTGCCTTCTCGATGCCCGGCGGCGATGTGTCGGGGACAGCCGGGGCGCGGCCGATCGACCTGGGGCATCTTGCGCGCCAGACGATGGGCGATCGGAGCCTCGAGCAGGAGGTGCTGGCTCTGTTCGTGCAGCAGGCGCTGTCGGTGCGCGACAAGATCGTCGATGCGGATGTCGGGCAGCGGCTGCTATTGGCACACGGGCTCAAAGGCTCGGCGCGCGGGGTCGGCGCCTTCGCCATCGCCGATTGCGCCAGTGCGATCGAATGCCGGCCCGAAGACGCCGGCACGCTGAAGCGGCTTGGCTCGCTGATCGAAGAAGTGCGCGACTTCGTCGCCGCCATCAGCCGATAGCACTTATTCCCGAAACGCCACACAGCGGCGCTTTGGCGCCGCAGTTGACTTGTCCGGCAGAGTGATTATGTCGGCTCAGACTCCCTTCAGGTGACAAATGACCAAGCTGACCTTCATCGCCCATGACGGCACGCGTTTTGACGTGGATGCCGAAAACGGCTCAACCGTCATGGAAAATGCGATCCGCAATGCGGTGCCGGGAATAGAAGCGGAATGCGGCGGCGCCTGCGCCTGCGCGACCTGCCATGTTTATGTCGACGAAGCCTGGACGGCGGAGGTCGGCGAGCCGGAAGCCATGGAAGAGGACATGCTGGATTTCGCCTACGACGTCCAGCCGAATTCGCGGCTGTCATGCCAGATCAAGGTGCGCGACGCCCTCGACGGGCTGGTCGTGCGCGTGCCGGCCCGCCAGGGCTGAAGCCGATTTTTGCCGCTGCCGCTTGGCAGCGGACCAATGGTCATGCAGTGTCGCGCCGTTTTCCCATAAAGGCGCATGCTTCATGACCGCTATCATCAAGACAGACGTACTCATTGTGGGGGCAGGGCCTGTCGGCCTGTTTGCGGTATTCGAGCTCGGCCTCTTCGACATGAAGTGCCATCTGATCGACATACTCGACCGGCCCGGCGGGCAGTGCGCCGAACTCTACCCGGAAAAGCCGATCTACGACATTCCGGGCTGGCCCTCGATCTCGGCACAAGGCCTGGTCGACAAGCTGCTTGAGCAGATCGCGCCGTTCAAGCCCGAATTCACCTATAACCGCATGGTTTCGGGCCTGGAAAGACTGGAGGACGGCAGCTTCCGCGTCACTACCGACGAAAACGAGGTGTTCGAAGCCAAAATAGTCGTGATAGCCGCTGGCGGCGGCTCTTTCCAGCCGAAGCGGCCGCCGATTCCGGGCATCGAACCCTATGAAGGCAAGAGCGTGTTCTACTCGGTGCGCCGGATGGAGGACTTTCGCGGCCATGACCTCGTTATCGTCGGCGGCGGCGATTCGGCGCTCGACTGGACGCTGAATCTGCAGCCAGTGGCCAAGAGCGTGACACTGGTGCACCGGCGGCCCGAATTCCGTGCAGCGCCCGACAGCGTCAACAAGATGTATGCCATGCAGGAGATGAAGCAACTGGAATTCCAGGTCGGACAGGTGACTGGCCTGACCGGCGCCGACGGCCAGCTCGCCTCCGCCATCATCAAGGGACCGGAGGGCGATATCGAAGTACCGTGTACGCGGATGCTGCCATTCTTCGGCCTGACGATGAAGCTCGGCCCAATCGCCGAATGGGGCCTCAATCTCCACGAGAACCTGATCCCGGTCGACACCGAAAAATTCCAGACGTCGGTGCCTGGCATCTTCGCCGTAGGCGACATCAACTGGTATCCCGGCAAGTTGAAGCTGATCCTGTCAGGCTTCCATGAGGTCGCTTTGATGGCGCAAGCAGCCAAGCGCATCGTCAGCCCCGGCGAGCGCATTGTGTTCCAGTATACGACCTCGTCGACCAGCTTGCAGAAGAAGCTCGGCGTGGTCGACTGACCCTCGCTGTATTTTTGTCGGGCCGGTCTACTCCGCCAACGCTGGGGCCACAGCCTCGGCATGGCCTCGAAGCGCTTTTTCCGGCATCAGCCAGAGCGTGATGAACGACAACAGCAAGGTTGCGGCCGCTGCAAGAAAGATCATCACGAACGGCATGGCCGAGGCAACATGGCCGGCCGGCTGCGTGCCTTCGCTGGCCAGCGGCAGGCCGTAGCCAAGGGCGACGGCACCAAGCATGGCGACGCCAAGCGCACTGCCCAGCGAGCGGAGGAAGGTGAGAACGCCGGTCGCCACGCCAAGGTGCATACGATCGACGGCGTTCTGGACCGAGACAGTGGCAACCGGAAAGGTCGTGCCTGTGCCCAGGCCTACGCAGGTCGTCAACACCTCGACGAGCAACAGTGAGGCATGCCCGGCGACCAGGCTGAGCACGCCGAGGCACAGGATCGAGAAAACCGTTCCGATCATGGCAATGCGTTTATAGTGGAAAAAGCGCGGGATCATTCGCGCGCTGAAGGTCGCACCGGCCACCGTGCCGAGCATCAGCCCAAGCAACGCGGTGCCCGATTCGCTGACCAATAGGCCGACGACCGATTGCAGGTAGACCGGCAGATAGACCGACAAGCCGACATTGGCGGCCTGCAGCAGGAACATCGACAGCGTCCCGGCGAGAACGATCGGATTGCCGAGCACTTCGAGCGAGATCAGCGGTTCGGCCGCACGCAGCAGCCGCAGCGCGAACGCGCTCCAGAACACCGCTGAGCAGATGAGCAGTCCAAGGATTTCAGGCGACAGCCAGGGATACTCGCTGCCGCCCCAGTTCAAGGCAAGCAGCAGCAGCGAGGTGGCCGCGACCAGAAGCAGGGCACCGAGGCCGTCGATGCGGTGATGTTTTGCGGAGATCGGCAGCTTCTTGAGCGGGTTGTTGATGATCGCCATCGCCAGCAGGCCGAGCGGAATGTTGATCCAGAAGATCAGCGACCAATGCAGATGTTCGGCGAAGGTGCCGCCGAGCAGCGGCCCGGCGATGCTGGCGACGGCCCAGGTGCCCGAGATCCAGGCGGCGTAGCGAGCCCGCTCGCGCGGCGGCACGAGGTCGCCGATCACGGTCTGCGTCAGGGCGAACAGCCCGCCGCCGCCGGCGCCCTGGATCGCCCGGCCGACAACCAGGACCAGCATGTTGGGGGCGGTGGCGCTGACCAGCGAGCCGGCGAGAAAGATCAGGATTGCAGCATAGACGGTCGGCCGGCGACCATAAATGTCGGAGATCTTGCCGTAGAGCGGCGCCACGGCGGTCGCGGTCAGAAGATAGCCGGTCACGATCCACGGCAGATACTCGGCATGCCCGAGCAGACGTGCCATCGTCGGCATCGCCGGCGCGACGATGGTCTGGTCGAGCGCTGCCAGCAGCATCGACAAGAGCACGCCGCCGATGATGGCGTTTTTCTCGGTTTCGGTCAGCGGCGTGCTGGTTTCCACCATCGCTTGCTTGTCGATAGCCTGGTCCATATCCATTCATCCCATTACGCTTGGGTGCACGTCCGCGAGGCGCTGGAGTGCGTCGAGTGTACAGATTGGCCGTGTTCTCGTGCCTTTGAGATGAGCCCTGCGAACTCGATATATGTCGTTCGCTATAGGCCGATTTCGACAGCGGCTCGAAAGTTTTTCGAAGCTGGCACCATGTTTCGGCAAAATTGGCTTTGTCCGACGACGCGGAGTTCAGCCGGGAGCGAGTCGGCCGTTCTCAATGCGCTCGATGCGGTAATTCAAGAGCCGCAGGATGCGGCTTTGGAAATTGACGCTTTCCACACGATCGAAGCGCATCTGCTCCTGGTCGTGCTTGGCGAGCATGGCCGCCGTTATTTTTGCGGCCTTGGCCTTGGCCAGTTCGCAGGTCTTTTCCGGGTAGCTCGCCTTCAAGGCGTCTTCGAGTTCGCGGCCATGGTTCTTGGCAATCTCGACGTGGCGTTCCTCATGGCGCTTGATGTCGGCGGACAACGTATCCCAGAACAGCCTGACGCCTGCATCGGCTTTCCGCGGGCGGCGCCACTGCGGAAGGATCACCTTGACCTTGACGATGACGACAGCGTCGGCAATCCAGCACGAGCCCGGCTTTTGTGCATAGCTGACGCGGGTGGTGAACGCCATCTGGGTAGCGCCTGGATGCCGCGACCCGGTGCTTTTCACCTGAGGCCCGAGTTTCGACAGTTGGGTCTCGATGTCGTCGAGCGTCCTGCCGCCGATCGGGAAATAACTATATGTCTTGACGAGAGTTGCAGCGCTGGCCGGGAATGCGGTCAGGGCGAGCATCAGGGCGCAAAGGAAGGATCGTTTCATCGTGTTGCCTCTTTGCCCACCTTGCTTTACCGCCGTCTCCGGCGCAACGGAATTGATCCCCGGCCACGCCGCGGGATCGGACATGGTTGATGGGCAATGATGACAGGGCGATGGCAGTTAGCCCACGGACGCCATCTCGACATTGGTGGCAAGGCCGTGGTCGTCGGCATCCTCAACATCACGCCGGACAGTTTTTCCGACGGCGGCCTGTTCGATGCGCCTGAAAAAGCAGTTGACCAGGCGCGCCGCATGGTCGGGGAGGGGGCCTCCGTCATCGACATCGGGGGAGAATCGACACGTCCCGGGGCGTCTGCGGTCTCCGCAAAGGAAGAGCAGGCGCGCATATTGCCGGTCATCGAGGCGCTCGCGACGTCTGGCGGAACGCTGATCTCGGTCGATACCTATCGCGAGGATACGGCCCGGCTCGCCGTCCAGGCCGGCGCACATATCGTCAATGATGTCTGGGGCCTGCAGCGCGAACCGGGCATTGCCCGCGTCGCGGCCGAAACCGGCGCCGGGCTTGTCATCATGCACACGGGACGGGATCGACAGAAACTGCCCGACGTGATTGCCGATCAGCTCTTCTTCCTCAGGAAGTCGCTGGACATTGCGCGACGGAGCGGTGTTGCCGACGACCATATCGTGCTCGACCCGGGCTTCGGCTTCGCCAAGGAAACGGCCGCCGAAAATCTTGACCTGATGGCACGGTTTTCCGAGCTTCGTGCGCTGGGTTTTCCACTGATGGCCGGCACATCGCGAAAGCGCTTTATCGGCACCGTCACCGGCCGCGACGCAGCCGCAAGGGGCGCCGGAACCGCGGCCACCAGCGTCATCCTGAGGCTCAAAGGCGCGCATCTTTTTCGTGTCCACGATGTCGCAATCAACGTGGATGCGTTGGCCATTGCCGATGCTATGCTGGCGCGTGAGATCGGGGAAAGCTGAGCCATGTATGTCATCCGCATGAAAAACTGCGCCTTCTTCGCTCGGCACGGTGTGCTGGACGAAGAAGAGACGCTCGGCCAGCGCTTTTATGTCGATGCGGCACTCACGGTGGATCCCGGGCGGGCGCTGGTCGAGGATTCCATCGAGGACACCGTCAATTACGGCATCGCTTTTGCGGTCATCGAGAAGATCATTACAGGCGAGCGGCGCTTTCTGATTGAAGCGCTGGCGCTCGAAGTGGCGAGGGCGCTGACGGCGCGGTTTCCGCAGATCAAAAAGGCCGAGATCACCGTGCGCAAGCCGAATGCCCCGGTGCCGGGTGTGCTCGATCATGTCGAGGTGACCGTTGTCTGGCCAGAATAATACCGTCTATCTCAGTCTCGGCGGCAATCTTGGTGATCCGGCGAGGTCGATGGCTGCGGCACTGGGCATTCTGGATGCCGACGAGAGCACGCGCGTCGTTGCCGTTTCATCGCTCTACCGCACGCCGCCCTGGGGCAAGCTCGATCAGCCGGATTTCCTCAATGCGGCGGCCGAAATCTCGACCGCGCTCGCACCGCGAGACTTGCTGGATCTCTGCCTTGATGCCGAGCGAAAACTGAAGCGGGTGCGCGAGGAGCGCTGGGGGCCGCGCCTGATCGACATCGACATTCTCGTGTTCGGCGACCGCGTTATCCACGAGACCGGGCTGGAGGTGCCGCATCCGCGCATGCTGGAGCGCGCCTTCGTGCTGGCACCGCTGGCAGAAATTGCGTCGGAGCTTGTGGTCGACGGCAAGAGCGTGTCGGAGCGGCTGGCCGCCGTCGACACATCGGGCATTGAACGGCTGCCCTCAGGCCGGGATTGGTGGAAGGCCTGAGGCTGCCGCCATCGGTGCCCGAAATCAGCCGGAAAACCCACCTCCGTCGAGGAACATTTGTTCGTCCGTTGTCGTCTCGCGGCCAAGCATCCTGTTTCGGTGGGGAAAACGGCCGAAGCGCTGGATGATGTCGCGATGCTCGATCGCATATTTCAGGTAGGACGGAGCCTTGGCGGCGGTAAGCTCCACCGATTTGAGCTGATCGGCGAGGTCCTCCGAATGCTCATAAGGCAGATAGAGAACGACGCGGAGTTCCTCGTCGAGCGCCAGGTCATGGCCGGCAGCGATCGCCTTCCCGGCGAAATGCCGCGCCAGCGGGTCCGTGGCGTACATGTGGCCGGTGCCGCGAAAGCAGTTTCGCGGAAACTGGTCGAGCAGGATCATCAGTGCCAGCGACCCTTCGGCGTGTTCAGACCAGCCGTCGCATTCGCGGCCGGCGGCGGCGAAGTGCAGATCGAAAAACCGGGTGCGGAAGTCGGCATCAAAGGCGTCGTTCTTCTCGAACCATGCCTCCTCCCCGGCGTCGCGCCAGAATCTGGTGACGGAGAGAGCGCGCTCGTCCAGTTCGTTCATCATTCGCGTCATTCCAAGGTTTAATCGGCCGGTTCGGATTTCTGCAGCACGCCGGCGGTCTCTTCGTTGAGCGCCTGGCCCGCGCGTCGTGGCGTGCTGAGCGGCGTCGGAATGGGGGTGCCGATATTGCCTTTGAGAAAGCGTCGCCCGGCGCGGATGCCTTCGGCCAGCTGAAGTTCGAAACGGGCAACGTCGCGGCGACGGACATCCTCGATGACCTCGGCGACCTCTTCTGGGTCGACGCCAAGGGCTTCCAGTGTCGAGCCGCCGAAGACAAGCGCCGATTCGAAGGTCTCGCGGAGCTGGTAGTCGACGCCGGCACGAATGAGCTGCAACGCCGTACCGCGGTCGAAAGCCCGTGCCAGCACCGTCAGCAAGGGAAACTCCGCCTTGATCAGTTCGGCGATGCGCACGGCGGCATCGGGCTTGTCGACGCAGATCAGCACTGCGCGTGCCCGCCCGGCTCCCGCGGCACGCAGGATGTCCAGCCGCGTGCCGTCGCCATAATAGACCTTGAAGCCGAAATCGGCTGCCGCCTGGATCATTTCGACCTCATTGTCGATGATCGATACGTCGATGCCGCGCAACAAAAGCGGCTGGCTGGCGATCTGGCCGAACCGGCCAAAGCCGATGATCAGCACGCTGCCGGTCAGGCCGTTGGCGACATCGACGCCTTCAAGCGACTGCTCGTCGCGCGGCGTCAGATACCGCAGGGCTATGATTGCCAACGGCGTCAGCACCATGGAAATGATGACGATAGCGGTCAGCATCGCATTGGCCTGGCTATCGATGATCCCGACTGCCGCTGCTGCGGAATAGAGGACGAAGGCGAATTCGCCGCCTTGCGCCATAAAGACCGCGCGCTCGAGCGCTTCCCGGTGGCCGGTTTTGAGAAGGCGGGCGACGATATAGATGCCGATCGCCTTCATCATCATGTAGGCGACGACATAGATGGCAATGAGCTGCCAGTTGACGACGACCACATGCAGGTCGAGTGACATGCCGACAGCGAGGAAGAACAGCCCGAGCAGAATGCCGCGGAACGGTTCGATGTCGGCCTCCAGTTGGTGGCGGAAGGTCGATTCCGACAAGAGTACACCGGCCAGGAAGGCGCCCATCGCCATCGACAGGCCGGAAAGCTGCATGGCGAGCGCCGATCCGAGAACGACCAGAAGGGCGGCTGCGGTCATCACCTCGCGGGCGCGCGCATCCGCCAGGATACGGAAGAACGGATTGAGCAGATAGCGTCCTGCAAGCACCAGCCCGATGATCGCGGCAAGGCCGATACCAACCTCCGTCAACCGATCCGACAGGCTCATATCGGCGCCGCCCGGCGCGAGGAAGGCGATCAGCGCCAGCAGCGGCACGATGGCCAGGTCTTCCAAAAGCAGGACCGAAACGATGCGCTGGCCCTTTGGCGTGGCCAGTTCGCCGCGTTCTTCCAGCAATTGCATGACGATGGCCGTCGAGGTGAGCACGAAACCGGCGCCGGCGACGAAGGATTGCGCGATAGGAAAACCTCCCGCCAGCCCGACGCCGGTCAGCAGGACCGCGCAGACGCCGACCTGCAGCGCGCCAAGCCCGAAGATCTCGCGGCGCAGGCCCCACAGCCGTGACGGCTGCATCTCCAGTCCGATGATGAACAGGAACATGACGACGCCGAGTTCGGCGACATGAAGAATGGCTTCAGATTCGGAAAAGATGCGCAGCCCAAACGGGCCGATCACGACGCCGGCCGTCAAATAGCCGAGGATGGAGCCAAGTCCCATGCGCCTGAAGATCGGCACCGCAACGACGCCGGCGGCAAGCAGCGCCACCACCTGGATCAGATCGCTGTTCGATGCCTCTGCCGCCATGCCTGCCGTTCCGCTCTCTTGCAACAAGCGGCCAAGATAGGGGCTTCGGAGCGGATCGAACAGTGCGAATCCGGTGCGTCGTGGAAGCGATATTGCAGGCGCACTGCACAGGATAATGAGCCTCCGGGCGTCGCTTGTTCCAGCGATCCGGCGCTAAGGACGCCCGGCTTCGGCCAGTGGAGGGCGAGCGTCGATCAAGTCGCGGCCCTTTTTTGAGGAGATGACTGACATGAAGACCTTTTTGCTGGTTGCCGTTGGTATCGCGGCACTTGCCGGCTCCGCCTGTTCCAAGGCACCGGAGTGCACGACCGAGATGCTGACCAAGAAGGCTCAGGACATGACTGCAGCGCTTCAGGCTGCAATTACCAAGGATCCGGCCAAGGCTGCCGATCTCACAGCCAAGGTCCAGGCGGTCACAACCAAGTATCCGGGTGGCACAGCAGTGGCTGACGCCTGCAAGGCCTATGACGAGCTGACTGCGGCGATCAAAGGCTGAGCGCCCATTGCATGTCAAAAGGGCGGCGCCGTTTGGCTGCCGCCTTTTTCATGCCGGAGGCTCAGTTCGGAGCGATGGAGCCAACTTCTACCCCATCGACCCGTTTCAACTTCATCCCGATGACCGGGACCAGTTGCTGGTCGACGCGCACGGCAACGGTCACCGTCATCGAATTGTCGTCTGGGACAAGCGCCTGCATTACGCCGCGCAACTGATTGCGATTGATGGTGAAAACCACCTTGTGCGCATCGACGACATTGCCACCGATAACGTCGAGGCCGGACCCGGCGGCGCCGCCCATGAAGCTGCCCTTGTAGCCTTGGCGGCCCTTGTGCTCGATCGTTGCCGACATCTGCTGGGTGAACATGCCGACCCGGCAGCCGCCGTCGAGCGACATGCCGACTTTGCCGTCAGGCGTCGAGCCGGTGAAGCTGCAGGTGAATTTCGTGCCCTTGTATTTGCCGGCGACGATTTCTCCGGGGCCGACCCATTTGCCTTCGACCGATCGAAAGAACTGCTTGTCCGGTTCCGCCCCCGTAGCCCTTCCGGCAATGCCGACGGTTGCGACAAGCGCGAGCGCCACGGGCAGCCCGCTGGACAGAATAACGCTTTTCATCGACGACACCCGGCAACAAAGAGACTGGTTTGGACGCTTCCGACCATGAACAAGATTGGTTAATGCTTTGTCACCCCAAGGCAATAGTCACGTTCCGGAAACGGATGTTTCTTTTTCTTTCTTTGCTGCAAAGGACGTCAGCGCGGAGAGGAAATCGCCTAATCCAGGCCGCCTGACCGCGTAAAAGGGCAGGGGCCTTGCGGTTTCCATCGCTGCAATGCCGATGCGCGCCGTCATCATGCCGTTGACGACGCCTTCGCCGAGCTTTGCCGACAGCCGGGCCGCAAGGCCGTGGCCGACGATCTGTTGGACGAAACTGTCGCCGACGGCGATCGACCCGGTGACCGCGAGATGGGCGAGAACGCTGCGCGCCAGGCGAAAGAAGCCAAGCGTGCCCGGGCGGCCGCCATAGAGCTCCGACAGTCGCCGAATCAGCCGCCCGGCTTCGAATACGACATAGGCGACGTCGACCAGCGCGCGCGGGCTGACCGCGGTCACCAGGGACACACGCTTTGCCGCCTCGAGGATCATCACCTTCGCGCGGGCGTCGAGCGGGCCGAGGATCTCGGTCTCGGCCAGGCGCACCAGATTGCCGCCGTCAATGATCTCGCCGCGCAATTCGGCCAGCGAGCGCCTGCCGGCCGCGGTTTCGGGCTTGGCCGAGACAAAGACCGACAACTCGTCGACCACGGCTCGGGCGGTCTTCGGATCGTCACGGGCAATCGCATCGAGCGCCCGCTTCTGCAACTTTTCGACCTCGGCAAGCCGGGCAATCGCCATGAACTCGCGCACGAGGATGATCAGAAGCGCCAGGATGGCGATCGCGGCCATGCCGGCGGCCAGCCAGCCCAGCCACTCGGCGCGCTCGAACAGGTCGCGAATCAGCTGGTCGGTCCAGAGGCCGACGGCGAGCGAAACCAGAACGCCCAGCGCGCCGAAGAACAGGCTGCCAAGCAGCGAACGTTTTCGCGGCGCAATCGCCGGCGGCGGCTCGGCAGCAACGATATCAGGCTCGTCGAAGACGTCGATCTCCGCCGGTGTGACCACAGCTAGATCCGCCTTCACGGTACGCGGCTTTCGCGCCGGCGCGGCCTCGGACGCAGCATGGCGAGCCGTCGAATCTTGCTTCTGCTGGGGCTCCGGCTCGATGCGAAAGGCCGCCGGTCTGCGGGGCGCACTCATGCGAGATGATCTCCGATCAGGAACTGCAGCGCGCGGTCGAGCCTGATATGTGGCAGCGACAGCGTGACGCCCTCGGCGGTGCGCTCGAGCTTCGGCGGGCGAAAGCGCACGAAGCGGATTGCGGGGTCGTCATTGTTCTGCCGGCGGATCGATTCGGCAACGTCGAACAACGCATCAACTTTCTCCGGCAAGTCTCCGGGAAATATGGCTGTTTCGGTCTTTCCGTCAAAGGTTTCGCCGTTGATTTTTTCGCCACGCAATGGCGTGCCGATAATGACCGGCAAAGTCTCGCGGCCCTGCTTGACCGTGCCTTCACGGGTCGCGCGCATGGCCGCCATGGCGACGACGTCGACGTCGGCTCCGGTGAAATTCGCCCGCGCCACGGCGCGGTCGGCTAGCCGCCGCACGATGGCCTGCAGGCGGTCGTGGCTTTCGTGGTGCAGGTGGTCGGCCTTGGTCGCGGCCACCAGTATGCGGTCGATGCGCCTCGAAAACAGATCGGTCAGGAAGTTGCCCCGGCCGGGCCGGAAACAGGACAGGATTTCGGTGACCGCGCGCTCCAGATCAGCCATCGCGCCGGGGCCCGCATTCAATGCCTGCAATGCGTCGATGAGCACGATCTGGCGATCGAGACGCGTGATGTGTTCGCGAAAGAACGGTTTAACGACATGCGTCTTGTAAGCCTCGTAGCGCCGCTCCATCATAGCCTGCAGCGATCCCGAGCGGGCGCGCCGGCCGTCTAGATTCGGCAGCGGCGCGAAGGTGAGAGCGGGCGAGCCTTCAAGATCGCCGGGCATCAGAAAGCGGCCGGGCGGCAAGGTCGAAAGCGCCCGCTCGTCGAGCTTGCAGGCCCTGAGATAGGCCGCGAAGCTCTCGGCGAGACGGCGCGCCGTCATCTCGTCGGCGTCGGCCTTGGGGTCGACTGGATTGGAGAGCGCCCGCCATTCCCGCGAAAGATCGACACGCACCGGCAACACGGCCATCTCGAAGGCCTCACGCGAAAAATCGGCGTAGGACTTGCCGAGCAGCGGCAGGTCGAGCAGCCATTCGCCGGGATAATCGACGATGTCGACCGACAATTTGCCGGCGGAAAACATGCGGCTCCAGCCAGAGGCCGATTCGTATTCGATGGTGAGCCTCAGTTCGGAAATCGCACGCGTCGAATCCGGCCAGACGCGCTCGTCGACAAGAGCCGCGATGTGATCCTCGTACTGGAAGCGTGGTACGGCGTCGTCCGGCTGCTCTTCGAGAAAAGCCCGGGCGATGCGCCCCGATTTTTGTGCCTCAAACAGCGGCAAGCGTCCACCATGGACCAGATTGTGTACAAGGGCCGAGATGAACACCGTCTTGCCGGCGCGGGACAGCCCGGTCACGCCAAGCCGCAGCGACGGAGCGAAAAGCCCGGCAGCGCGGCCTGACAACGTATCCAAGGCAATCTTGGCCTCGTCGGTAAAAGTCGTCAGCGATGATGCCAAATCTGTTCTCGCGGGCCGGTCAGGCTCCGATATAGGCTTTGATGCGCGGCTTTGAAATGGCCTCAGATATCCGCAGGCGTCAGGAAGGCTTCGAGATAGCCGGTGCCTGGCGCAGCCTCGGCAAGTCCGCCGTTGAACCGGACCACGGCAAGTGCGGAGGTCGGGAAGCCGTGGTTCAGCATGGCCCGCGCGGTCTCGTTGCCGTCGCCTGACAGCGCCATGGCGAGATCCTCAATCATCGGATTGTGGCCGATGGCGAGCAAGGCATCCAGCCCGCCATTCTGCCGGATGGCAGTGAGGTATGCGGCGGCATCGTCGCTGTAGAGGGTGTCACAGAACAGCACCCGGCCCGTGTTGGTATGGCCAGCCAAGCTTTCCAGCGTCTGGCGGGCGCGCTTGGCGCTTGAGCAAAGGGTGAGGGCCGGTGCGTATTTGCGGGAACGCATCAGTACGCCCATCGCTTCGGCGTCGGCGAAGCCGGATTGATCGAGCGGGCGGTCGAAGTCAGCCACACCAGGCAGCGCCCAGCCGGCCTTCGCATGCCTCAGCAGGTAAAGTCTGGTCACGGAACCCCCGATAATGTCGGGTACCGACCGGTCAAATGCGGCCGCAGGAATTAGCCATCAGAAGCGCTTCGCGCGCAATGCCGATGCCCCCTCAAGCATAATGAATCATGCGCGAATTCGGGCGTGCCGTTCATGCGAATGATGTCGCCAATGACGGTTTGTCCCACATAAACAAATGCGTGAAACTGTCGTCGATTGCGCTTGTGCAGTTTTCGGTCCGCGAATATATAGGCGCCAAATTTGGGGTTTGTTGGGTGAGTCGAATGAACGACATCGTTACCGCCGATTACGTACCCTCCGAAGACGAGCCGTTTATGAACGAGCGGCAGAAATCCTACTTTCGCATGAAGCTCGTCACCTGGAAGAACGACATCTTGCGCGAAGCGCGCGAAACTCTCGAAATCCTGCAGCAGGAAAACGCCAACCACCCTGACCTCGCCGATCGCGCCTCCTCCGAAACCGACCGCGCCATCGAACTTCGCGCCCGCGATCGCCAGCGAAAACTCATCTCCAAGATCGATTCGGCCCTCCAGCGCCTTGACGAAGGCACTTACGGTTACTGCGAGGAGACGGGCGAGCCGATCGCGCTGAAGCGGCTCGACGCGCGCCCGATCGCCACCTTGTCGATCGAGGCACAGGAGCGCCATGAGCGGCGCGAGAAGGTCTACCGCGACGACTGAGCAGGCGGGAAAAACACGGCATCGGTAGAGCGTTCAAAATGGCCGGTTTTCCGGCCATTTTCATTGGCCGTTCGCTATCGCCCTATCTTTTCTGATTGGACAACTCGCCGAGGAGCTTCGTCATCTCGTCGTCGAGAGAGGGCGATGCCTTCGCCACCGGCTTGCTCGCCGTTTGGCTGAAGCGTGGCTCGTCGAGGGAAACCTCCAGCTCCTTCATCAGCGCATCGTCGATCGACTCATGCTGTGCCGGCGGCTCGTATCTTGCCGGGGAGTCCTGTCTTGCCGGCTGCGGCGCATGCCGCGAGGCATTGGCATTGACGGATCCATAACTTGGCAACGGTGTAACGTTCGATGCCGGTTTCGGCGCCGGCGTAGGCGCCGGCATTGTTGCCGCCATCGTCGCCGTCTGGCGGGCTCGGACAGGGGGTGCGGCCGCGCTTGCCGGCTGCGGCGGCGCTTGCCTCGCCGGCGCGGCTGTGGTCTGAGCTGGCCTTGCTGCCGGCTGATGGCTGTTGTCTCCGGTCAATGCCGGGCGGCGCAGCGCCGAGAGCCTGATGTCGCGCTCGACGACGACGTCGGTCGGACCACCGATCAAGAGCAGGTGCTCGATATCGTCGCGGCGCACCAGCACCAGCCGCCGGTGACTGTCGACCGCTGTGGCATCCATGACAGCCAGCCGCGTCTTGCGGTTCCTGCCCCCGGCGACGAATGTTCCGAATGTCAGGCTGCGGACCAGCCTGATGATAAGAAGAATGATGAGCAGCAGGACAAGTACTGCAAACGTCCATAGGATTGCTGCGGCATAACCAGGCCCCGCCACGCCATCCAGCCATTGCAGCATTGGTTCCCCCAAAATCAGCTTTCGAAGAGAGGCGACACTAGACTGTTGCGGCAGGCCACCGCAAGTTGCCTTTCACGCTTCGTGAACAGCTCGAAACCGGGAGCCGAACGGCGTCATTTTTAGCGGACATCTGCCGCCGGGCCTTTTCCCGACCCTGAGAATATGATTCAACCGACGCCGGAATTCACGAGCAGGGGGCACATGGCCAAGGAAGCGCGCGGCGATTTCTATCCGGTACCTATCGTCGACCAGAACACGCGACCGGGCGCGGTCACCCGGCTCATCGTTTTCATCGTCGTCCTGACAGGGGCAGCGATCGTCTTCGGCCTTTTCCGAGAGCGACTTGGCGATCCATTCCTGCTCGGCATGCTTGGCGTGCTGGCGATGATCGGCGTCGGCTTTCTATTCGCCACTGCGATCGGCTTCGTGCATATCACGCCGCGCTCGACAAGCGACGAACTGTCGAAAGCTTTCGTCGATTCGATGTCACAAGGTCTCCTGGTCACCGACACCAAAGGCCGTATCATCTACGCCAACCGGACCTATGCCGATATGACGGGTGCCGAGTCGGCCGCCGACATCAAGACGGTCGAAGGTTTGCTTTCAGACGTTCCCGAGGCCTCGGTGACCATATACCGGCTGGCGTCGGGCCTGCGCGACGGCCAGCCGGGCGACGGCGAGTTTCGGCTTGCGCAGTCCATTCGGCCAGGCGCCGAACCGGGCGCGCGCTGGTACCGCGTCCGGGCCCGCGCGTTCAGCGTTCCAGGCCAGCGGCTGCCGATGCTTGCCTGGCAGCTTGCCGATATCTCGCAGGAACGGGCCGAGCAGGAGCGGTTCTTTCTCGACCTGCAAAAGGCGATCGATCACCTCGATCACGCGCCGGCCGGTTTCTTTTCGGCCGACCAGGAAGGCCGCGTCACCTATATCAACGCGACCCTTGCGGAGTGGCTGGGCATCGACCTGGCCAGCTTCACTCCCGGCGCCATCACGCTGCCGGAGATCGTCGCCGGCGACGGCATGGCGCTGGTCCGTTCGGTCAAGGCCGATGCTGGTACCACGCGCAATGCCGTTATCGACCTCGATCTGACGACGATGACCGGCGAGGCGCTGCCGGTGCGCTTCATGCATCGTGTCTCGGCCAGCCGAGAGGGGCTCAACGGCCCGACTCGCACCATCGTGCTCAACCGGACGCAAGGCGAGGACGCTTCGGCCGACCTCCGTGCATCGGAAATACGCTTCACGCGGTTCTTCAACTCGACGCCGATGGCGATAGCCGGCGTCGATCATGCCGGCCGCATCCTGCGCACCAATGCGCCGTTCCTGTCGCTGTTTTCCTCGGTCGTCGACCGCGACGCGGTCGATCGGCGTGTGCGGCTGGATACGGTGATCCACGAGCGCGACCGGCCGGCTTTCGCCGCGGCCTTTGAAAAGGCACGTCAGCAACAGGCTGACATCGAGCCGATCGATACGGTGCTGCCCGGCAATGAGGAGCGCCACATACGCTTCTACGTCAATGCGGTCGCTGACGGCACCGGCGGCGAGGGCGCCGAGGAATCGGCCATCGTCTATGCCGTGGAGACCACCGAGCAAAAGGCCCTCGAGGGCCAGATGGCGCAGAGCCAGAAAATGCAGGCGGTCGGCCAACTCGCCGGCGGCATCGCGCATGATTTCAACAATGTGCTGACCGCCATCATCATGGCCTCGGACCTGCTGTTGACCAACCACCGGCCGTCCGATCCGTCATTCCCGGACATCATGAACATCAAGCAGAACGCCAACCGGGCGGCCTCGCTGGTGCGTCAGTTGCTGGCCTTCTCGCGCAAGCAAACGCTGCGGCCGGAGGTGCTCAACCTGACCGACGTGCTCGCCGATCTAAGGATGCTGCTTGCCCGGCTGGTCGGCAACGACATCAAGCTCAAGATCGACCATGGCCGCGACCTGTGGCCGGTCAGGGTCGATATCGGGCAATTCGAGCAAGTGGTGGTCAATCTGGCGGTCAATGCACGCGACGCGATGCCGGCCGGCGGCGAACTCACCGTACGTACCCGCAACGTCAGCGCCGGGGAATGCAAGACCTTTTCCTATCGCGAACTTACACCGGCCGACTATGTGCTGGTCGAGGTCGAGGACAGCGGCAGCGGCATCGCGCCTGATGTGCTGAAAAAGATCTTCGAGCCCTTCTTCACGACAAAGGAGGTTGGCAAGGGAACTGGCCTTGGTCTGTCCATGGTCTATGGCATCATCAAGCAGACAGGCGGCTTCATCTTCTGCGATTCCGAAGTCGGCAAGGGATCCGTGTTCCGTATCTTCCTGCCGCGGCACATTGCGGAGGCAAGGAAGGCGGGCGAGGCTGGAGAGGCGCCGGCCGCACCTGCCAAGATCGCCGACTCAGCCAAGGACCTGTCGGGCTCGGCCACGGTGCTGCTGGTCGAGGACGAGGACGCCGTGCGCATGGGCGGTATGCGGGCGCTGAAATCGCGCGGCTACACCGTCCACGAGGCGTCGTCCGGCGTCGAGGCGCTTGAGGTCTACGAAGCGCTCGGCGGCAAGGTCGACGTCGTGGTGTCGGACGTGGTGATGCCGGAAATGGACGGCCCGACGCTGCTCGGCGAATTGCGCAAACGGCAGCCCGACATCAAGTTTATCTTCGTGTCCGGCTATGCCGAAGACGCGTTCGCCAAGAACTTGCCGGCCGACGCGCATTTCGGCTTCTTGCCGAAGCCGTTTTCGCTCAAGCAATTGGCCACAATCGTAAAGGACATGCTGGAATCCTGACTTCCAACGCTCCGCTTGCGCAATGTCGTGAGACTGCCATGATTGCAGGTGAAACGGGCGACGGGTTTTGGAAAGCATGCCGTGACGCCACACAACGAAGCTAGCAAAGGCGACTACGCAAGCACGGTGCTGCTGCCGGGCGACCCGCAGCGCGCTGAATGGATGGCGGAGGCCTTTCTGGAAGCGCCGCGCTGCGTCAACCGCCGCCGCGGCGCGCTCGGCTTTACCGGGCTGTTTCGCGGCAAACCTGTCAGCATCCAATCCACCGGCATCGGCGTCTCTTCGTTCCTGGTCTATGTGCATGAGCTGCTGGACTTCTATGGTGCGAAAACACTGATCCGCACTGGTACCTGCGGTGGCCTGACCGCCGAGATGGCGCTGCGCAGCCTGGTGATCGCGCAATCGGTGCGTGGCGAAAATGCGGAGAGCGGCCAGGTTTTTGGGCTCTATCGTGCCGATGCCGGTCCCGATCCGGCATTGTTGACCCAGGCATTGGCCCGAGCTTCGGAACTCGGCATCGACCATCGGGCCGGGCTGACCATTTGCAGCGATATTTTCTATCATCCGCTGGGGCGCGAACGCTTTGCCGAAGCACAGGCACAGGGCGCGCTCGCCGTGGACATGGAAACCAGCGCACTCTACCGCATTGCGGCCGATTTCGGCGCTCGGGCGCTGTCGATCCTGACCGTCGTCGACAACGTGGCAACCGGCGAGCAGACCGACTATTCCGAACGCCAGGGGCTTTTCACCGATATGACCCGGCTGGCGCTCGATCTGGCGGCGGAGAGCTAGGCGGCTTTTGTGCTTCGGAGTACGGAACCTCGCCAGGTTCCGTACTTTTCAACGCTTCGTGCAGGTCGAGGCGGTAAAGGCGCCGTCTGGCTGCTTCATGATGATGTCGAAGGACGGGGTGGTTCCGCTTTCCAGCGTCGCCTGCGTAAGCGAGATCGAGTTGCCGCCACTGGTATAGCCACCCAGCGGACCTAGCCAGGTGATCACGCCGTCTGCATCCATCTGGTAATTGTAGCTCTGCGGCGCGATGCCGAAGCTCACAGGACCGCTATAGACGTTTCCCTTGATGGTGATGTCGCCGAGGCTGAGGAACATGCCAAGCAGGTAGACTTCGCAATGATAGGAGCCGTCCGGCAGCTTGCCGTCGCTGAAGCCGGCGCGCGCTACGGTCGTCGCCGCCAGCAGAAGCATGGCGGTGAAAATGCAAGAAGCTCTGAAAGCCATATGATCGCTCGTTAAAGGGGTTCAAACTTGCCCATTTCGCTGCGGCGCTGCAATCCTCACCAGCGCTCATATGATGCTGCTCAAAATTCATGCATTGGCCTATATGTGAGTAAAACTTAGGCTGATATGGGTGATCCTTTCTCGTTTCGAACATAGCAGGCGGGGTTCATCTCCTGCAGCTAATACATTAACCGACTGACAGAGCTGGGAAATCTCAAATCCTCCGAACTTGCTCCGGTGATTGGCACAGCCGTTGCATGGTCTGTCCCGATGCAGTTAACCAGCTTGGGAGTTTAAAAGTATGAGGGGCAGTTTCTCGACAATAGCAAAAATGTTTTCGGCCGGCGTGGTCACCGCCGGCCTGCTGATGAGCGTTCCCGCCAAGGCGGCCGACGACACCATCAAGGTCGGCATCCTCCATTCGCTGTCGGGAACCATGGCGATCTCGGAGACAACGCTGAAGGACGCCATGCTGATGCTCATCGAAGAGCAGAATGCCAAGGGCGGCCTGCTCGGCAAGAAGCTCGAGGCGGTGGTCGTCGATCCGGCTTCCAACTGGCCGCTGTTCGCCGAAAAGGCGCGCGAGCTGATCTCGAAGGACAAGGTCGCCGCGGTGTTCGGCTGCTGGACCTCGGTGTCGCGCAAATCGGTGCTGCCGGTGTTCAGCGAGCTCGACAACATCCTGTTCTACCCGGTCCAGTATGAGGGTGAGGAAAGCGAGCGCAACGTGTTCTACACCGGTGCGGCGCCGAACCAGCAGGCCATTCCGGCCGTCGATTATCTGATGAGCGAGGATGGCGGTTCGGTGAAGCGCTGGGTGCTCGAAGGCACCGACTACGTCTACCCGCGCACCACCAACAAGATCCTCGAGGCCTATCTGAAGGCGAAGGGCGTTGCCGCCGAAGACATCATGGTCAACTACACGCCGTTCGGTTTCTCCGACTGGCAGACCGAAGTCTCGGCGATCAAGAAGTTCGGCTCGGCCGGCAAGAAGACCGCCGTCGTCTCGACCGTCAATGGCGACGCCAACGTGCCGTTCTACAAGGAGCTCGGCAACCAGGGCATCAAGGCCGAGGACATCCCGGTCATGGCCTTCTCGGTCGGCGAGGAAGAGCTTGCCGGTCTGGACACTGCGCCGCTGGTCGGCCATCTCGCCGCCTGGAACTATTTCGAAAGCGTCGATACGCCCGAGAACGCGAAGTTCATCGCCGACTGGCACAAGTTCATCAAGAACGACAAGCGCACCACCAACGATCCGATGGAAGCCCACTATATCGGCTTCAACATGTGGGTGAAGGCGGTCGAGAAGGCCGGCACCACCGATCCGGACAAGGTCATCGACGCCATGGTCGGCGTCTCGGTGCCGAACCTGACCGGTGGTTATTCGACCATGATGCCGAACCATCACATCACCAAGCCGGTGCTGATCGGCGAAATCCAGGCCGACGGCCAGTTCGAAACCGTCTCGCAGACGCCGGGCCTGGTGATGGGCGACGAGTGGTCCGACTACCTGCCTGACTCCAAGGACCTGATCTCCGATTGGCGCGCGCCTCTGTCCTGCGGCAACTTCAATGTCGCCACAGGCAAATGCGGCGGCAAGGGAACCAACTGATCCTCCCGGTCTGTCCTCCCAGACCGCAAAAGCCTCCGGGCGGGCTCGTCCTCCAGCCTGCCCGGAGGCGACATTCAACCTCCAACAGCCACCAGAAACCGATGATCCTGATCCGCGCGATTGGCCTGATGCTGCTCCTCCTTCTGGGAATGCCGCTGCCGTCGAACGCCAGCGAATCCGATCTGCGCGCGGTCGTCGCCAAACTCGCCACCGCCTCCAATTTTTCAGCGATCGAAGCTGTCGTGCGCGAGCTTGCGGCAACCGGCGACACAGCCGTCGAACGGCCGCTTGCCGCGCTTGCGGAGGGCAGCCTTTACGTCCGCAAGGCCGATTCAGTAGTCTTTGTCGGCAAGGAGAGCGGCGACAGCATCGAACTGCTCGATGCGCTCACCGGCGAAAAGTCTGGCGAAGCAGCCAAGGCCGACATCACCAAGATCAAGGTCAACAACACGCTGCGCCGCGTCATCCGCGACGCGCTGGGCACGCTGACGCTGGGCTCCAAGGATCCGGCCGTGCGCATTGCCGCCGCCGACACCATGTTCAAGACGCCGGACGCGGCAAACATCGACCCGCTCGACACCGCGATCGCCAATGAGAGCGCGGCAAGCGTCAAGGCGCTGCTCGAACAGGCCCGTGCCGCATCGGTTCTCGTTTCAGACAGGCCGGAGGCCGACAAACTGGCGGCGATAGCGCTCATCGGTGCGCGCGGCGACCGGGATGCGGTGTCGCTGCTCACGTCGGTGGAGGCCAGTTCCGAAGGTGCGGTGAAGGACGCGGCGACTGCGGCGATATCCAACATCAATTCGACGCTGGCGCTGTGGGATGCCGGCCAGAATATCTGGTACGGCATATCGCTCGGATCGGTGCTGCTGCTGGCGGCGATCGGCCTTGCCATCACTTTCGGCGTCATGGGCGTCATCAACATGGCGCATGGCGAGATGGTCATGCTGGGCGCCTACACGACCTTCGTCGTGCAGGAGGTTATCCGCAATTCCTTTCCCGGCCTGTTCGACTGGTCGCTGGTCATCGCCCTGCCGCTGGCCTTCCTGGTGGCGGCGCTCGTCGGCCTTGTCATCGAGCGCGGGCTGATCCGCTTCCTCTATGGCCGGCCGCTGGAGACCCTGCTGGCGACATGGGGTGTCTCGCTGATCCTGCAGCAGGCGGTGCGCACCATCTTCGGGCCGACTAACCAGGAGGTCGGCAACCCATCCTGGATGTCAGGTTCGTTCGCGATCGGCCAGCTTTCGGTCACCTGGAACCGGCTCTGGATCCTGGCTTTTGCGCTCGGCGTCTTCGCGGTGCTGCTTTACGTGATGAAACGCACGCCCTGGGGGCTGCAGATGCGTGCCGTCACCGCCAATCGCCGGATGGCCGCCTCCATGGGCATCAGGACGCCGTGGGTCGATGCCCTGACCTTTGCATTGGGGTCCGGCATTGCCGGCATCGCCGGTGTCGCGCTCAGCCAGATCGACAATGTCTCGCCCAATCTCGGCCGCGGCTACATCATCGACAGCTTCATGGTCGTCGTTTTCGGCGGCGTCGGCAATCTCTGGGGCACGCTGGTCGGCGCCTTCTCGCTCGGCATTGTCAACAAATTCCTCGAACCCTATGCCGGAGCGGTGCTCGGCAAGATCGTCGTCCTGGTGCTGATCATCCTGTTCATCCAGAAACGCCCGCGCGGTCTGTTCGCGCTCAAGGGCAGGTCGGTGGAAGCATGATCACGGGGCGCTTCTTTGCCGCCGGCGCCGACCGCCGCGTCGCCATCACCATCTTCATCTTGCTGGCGGTTGCAATCGTCGTGCCGCTGCTCAATCTTGCGGTCTCGCCGACAAGTGCGTTTTACGTGCCGTCCTATATCGTCGCGCTCACCGGCAAATATCTCTGCTATGCACTGCTCGCCTTGGCGCTCGATCTCGTCTGGGGCTATTGCGGCATCCTCTCGCTCGGCCACGGCGCCTTCTTCGCGCTCGGCGGCTATGCGATGGGCATGTATCTGATGCGCCAGATCGGCTCGCGCGGCGTCTACGGCAATCCGCTGCTGCCGGACTTCATGGTGTTCCTGAACTACAAGGAACTGCCGTGGTTCTGGTACGGTTTCGACCATTTCTGGTTTGCCGCGATCATGGTGCTTGCAGTACCCGGCCTGCTCGCCTTCGTCTTCGGCTGGTTTGCCTTCCGCAGCCGCGTCACCGACGTCTATCTGTCGATCATCACCCAGGCGATGACCTATGCGCTGCTGCTTGCCTTTTTCCGAAACGACATGGGTTTCGGCGGCAATAACGGCCTGACCGACTTCAAGGATATTCTAGGCTTCAACGTGCAGGCCGACATGACACGCTCGGCGCTGTTCGCGGCTAGCGCCGTCATGCTGGCGTCTGCCGTCTTCGTCACCTGGGCAATCGTCGGTTCCAAATACGGCAAGCTTTTGATGGCGGTGCGCGACGCCGAAAGCCGCACGCGCTTTCTCGGCTGGCGGGCGGAGAACGTCAAACTGTTTGCCTTTACCGTGTCGGCGGTGATGGCCGGCATCGCCGGTGCGCTTTACGTACCGCAGGTCGGCATCATCAACCCTGGCGAATTCGAGCCGTCCAATTCGATCGAGGTGGTGGTGTGGGCGGCCGTCGGCGGGCGCGGCACCATCGTCGGGCCGATCATCGGCGCGCTTTTGGTCAATGCCGGTAAATCCTGGTTCACCGGCGTGCTGCCTGAATTCTGGTTGTTTGCGCTGGGCGGACTGTTTGTCGCCGTCACGCTGTTCCTGCCCAAGGGCATCATCGGCATGTGGGATTCCTGGCGCGGCAACGCCAAGGCGTTGCGGGCGGCCTCGGTTGCCGAGGAAGCCGGGATCGATCCCGATGCGCCGGTGCCGCCGAAAACCGACCGTTCGGCGGCGAGAAGGCCGGGCGACTGGTCGGCCTCCAGCGCCGAACCGCAGCCGGCAGAGTGATGGTCTGATGTCGAAGAGCAACACCATCCTCTATCTCGACGGCGTTTCGGTTTCCTTTGACGGTTTTCGCGCCATCAACAACCTTTCGCTGGTGCTCGACAAAGGCGAGATGCGGGCGATCATCGGCCCCAACGGCGCCGGAAAGACGACGATGATGGACATCGTCACCGGCAAGACGCGGCCCGATGCGGGCGAGGTTTTCTTCAACGGTGAGGTCGATCTGACCAAACACGACGAGGCCGAAATCGCCATGATGGGCATCGGCCGTAAATTCCAGAAGCCGACCGTCTTTGAAAGCCACACGATCGAGGACAATCTGATGCTGGCGCTGAAAGGCCCGCGCTCGATCTTCCCGGCACTGTTCCATCGTCGCTCGGCCGCGGAAGTGCGGCAGATCGACGACATCCTCGGCATCATCCGGCTTGGCGACAAGCGCGACGAACTCGCCGCCAATCTGAGCCACGGCCAAAAGCAATGGCTCGAGATCGGCATGCTTCTGGCGCAGGATCCGCTGCTGCTGCTGGTCGATGAGCCGGTTGCCGGCATGACCGACGCCGAGACCGAGGAAACCGCGCGGCTGCTCAGGGATATCGCGCGCGACCACTCGGTCATCGTCGTCGAGCACGACATGCATTTCGTGCGCGAGCTCGGCGTCAAGGTTACCTGCCTGCACGAAGGCTCGGTGCTTTCCGAGGGCAGCCTCGACTTCGTTTCGGCCGACGAGCACGTCGTCGAAGTCTACCTGGGGAGATGATCATGGTCTGGCGCGTTCCGTTCCATCATTTCGACCTTTCGTTCTTCACGCGTTGGAGAAAGCGCTGACCATGCTCGAAGTCTCCAATGCCACGCTGCATTACGGCGCCGCTCAGGCGCTGCGCGGTGTCTCGCTGACAGCCCGCGCCGGCAAGATCACCTGCGTGCTCGGTCGCAACGGCGTCGGCAAGACCAGTTTGATGAGATCGATCGTCGGCCATCATCGGCTGACGAGCGGAAGCGTTGCCTTCGAGGGGAAGGCGCTCGACCGGAGCGCGGCGTATGATCGCGCCCGGTCGGGCATCGCATTCGTGCCGCAGGGCAGGGAGATATTTCCGCTGCTTACGGTGCGGGAAAACCTCGAATCTGGCTTCGCGCCGCTGAAGCGCGCCGACCGCAACATTCCCGGTCACGTCTTCGAATTGTTTCCGGTGCTGAAGCAGATGCTCGCGCGCCGAGGCGGTGATCTTTCCGGCGGCCAGCAGCAGCAGCTTGCCATCGGTAGGGCACTGGTGATGCGGCCTAAACTGCTGGTGCTCGACGAGCCGACCGAAGGCATCCAGCCGTCGATCATCAAGGATATCGGCCGCGCCATCCGCTATCTGCGCGACCAGGCCGGCATCCCCGTGCTCCTGGTCGAACAGTATCTCGACTTCTGCCGGGAATTGGCCGACGAGGTCAACATCATGGACCGTGGCCAGATCGTTCATACCGGCTCGGCCGAGGATCTCGACCGGGCGGACGTCCGCAAATTCCTGACCGTCTGAATTCTTATTGATTCTATTACTTTGCAACTCTGGCGCGCTGCAGATTGCGTGCTAGATTTTGCTTGGCCTTGGTGAGTCGGCCGCTTTCCGTACCAGTTTCAACTTGGCAGATCAGGGGAAGGCGCGGATGCGTCGGCACGCTTGCGCGCAAGCCCTTCCCTTCGAGCGATCTGTTGTCGTCCAACATTTCGGGTGCTTGGGAGCCAGGGCCAGTCAATGGAGTGCTATGTCGAGGACTACCAGAAACGACGGCTCACGGAGCGCGTCGACATCCTGACAGCCATCAACATTCTGAAATCGCAGGGGTATGACCACGACGAACTCATCGCGGAGATCACCAAGGTCTTCTATGTCGATCTCGATGCCTTTAACGAGATCGTCAGGGTTGATCGGCGTCCGGACGAACGCGCCGCATAGCCGGTAGTTTAGGACCAAGCCACGCGGACCACCGACAGCGGGCGTCAGCCTGCGACCCGCTTCATCAGGGCGATGGCGCCGAATGGAGCGCGGACCTTGCCCTCTGTGATGAAGTAGACGAACACATCGCGTGGCTTGACCGGCGCGTCGGTTGAAGGATCGGCACGCGAGAGGTCGGCCGGCACCTTGCCTTCCGCCCAGGTTTTTGCGCGCGCCGCCCATTCGTCGAGCGCCTTTGGCGTGTAGCAATCGGGATTGTCGTCGTTCCCGGTCTGCAGCCGCGCATAGATGAAATCGCCGGTAACGTCGGCAATCCCCGGATATTTGGCGTGGTCGGCATAGACGATGGCGGCCTTGTGCTTTCGCGCCAAGGCGGCGAACTCCGGCACGACGAAGCTGTCGTTGCGCACCTCGACCGCGTGACGCAGCGCAACGCCGTCCTGCTTTTCCGGCAACAGCTTGAGGAAGGCCTCGAAATCGTCCGGGTCGAATTTCTTGGTCGGCGCGAACTGCCACAGGATCGGCCCGAGCTTGTTGCCAAGTGCCGCGACGCCCGACCCGAGGAAGCGCATGATCGAATCCCCGGCCTCGCCGAGCACGCGGCGGTTGGTGACGAAGCGGTTGCCCTTCAGCGAATAGACGAAACCATCCGGCGCCTCGTTGGCCCATTTGACGAAGGTCGGTTCCTTGAAGCTCGAATAATAGGTGCCGTTGACCTCGATGGTGGGCACCTGCCGGCTGGCATAATGCAGTTGCTTGGCCTTCGACAATTTGTCCGGGTAGAAGGACGTGTCCCACGGCTCGAAGGTCCAGCCGCCCATGCCGGCGCGGATTGTTCCTGATTGAGTCATGGTCGTCCTCCCGGTTTGCAGAAAAGGATCACGCGATGGCGGTCGTCTCGACGGCTTTCGCCACGTCGACCACCGTCCATCCTGGCCGATATGGATTGGGCCGGCGACCCGTTTCGCGAAAGCCGTAGGCCTTATACAACGAAACGTTCCGTTCCATTCTGGCATTGGTGTAAAGTCGGATTTCAGGCAAGCTCCACAAGCGCGTCTGTTGCTCGGCCCAGTCGAGCAGCCCGATGCCGAAACCCTTGCCCTGAAAGGCTGGCGCAACGGCAACGCTGAAGATCATTGTATGGTCCGCATTTCGTTCGAGAACGATCAGGCCGGCCGGCAGTCCGTTCTGCTCCGAAAGCCAGACCTCGCCGCGTTGGATGCGCGGCGCATAGTCCTCTGTAACGGGGATCGGCGGCGCTCCGAACAGGGCAGTGTAGGGCGCGTAGGCGTCGGTGGTGAGCGAAATCACCGTGGGGAGATCATCGGCCCGAGCGGCTCTCATCATCAAAACTGGCCCGCGCCGGCAGCGGCCGCAATCACCTTGTCCATGCCGTCGGCGATCGCAGCGACGGCATTGCGACTGGCGTCGCCCAAGCCGTGGCGCTCAGCGAGCCAGCGTGCGTCATTGTAGGAAAGCCAGACCTCGCCTTGCTCGTCCTCCCAAGCCAGTGCCTTGACCGGCAGATCGATGCCGGCAAGCTGCCGGTCCTGCATCAGTGGCGTACCGCCTTTCGGATTGCCGAAAATCAGGAGCTGGGTTGGACGCAGTGATGTTTCGACGCTGCGCGCACCAGCGGCGTGATCAATGCGGGCGAAGACCAGCAATCCTGCACGTTCCACAGTTTCGACCAGGCGATCGATGGTTTCGGTCACGCCGAAGCGGCTTTGGACCGTGATGAGACCGTTCTTTGCCATCACTCCGCCGCTTCGCGCTTGCCTCCGGGGCGCCGCTCCAGCAATTCCCTCAGGAACTGCCCGGTATAGCTGCGTTTTTCACGGACGATGTCCTCCGGCGTGCCGGACGCCACCAGCTCGCCGCCGCCGTCACCACCTTCGGGGCCAAGATCGAGAACCCAGTCAGCGGTCTTGATCACCTCTAGATTGTGCTCGATGACGACGACCGTGTTGCCCTGGTCGACCAGCTCGTGCAGCACTTCAAGCAACTTGGCGACGTCGTGGAAATGCAGGCCGGTGGTTGGCTCATCGAGAATGTAGAGCGTCTTGCCAGTCGCCTTGCGCGACAGTTCCTTGGCAAGCTTGATGCGCTGCGCCTCGCCGCCCGACAAGGTCGTTGCCTGCTGGCCAACATGGATGTAGCCGAGGCCGACCCGTTTCAGCGTCTCCAGCTTGTCGCGCACGCCGGGCACGGCGGCGAAGAAATCGACGCCTTCCTCGACCGTCATGTCGAGAACGTCGGCGATCGACTTGCCCTTGAACAGGACGTCCAGTGTTTCGCGGTTGTAACGCTTGCCGTGGCAGACGTCGCAGGTGACGTAGACGTCGGGCAGGAAGTGCATCTCGATTTTGATGACGCCGTCGCCCTGGCAGGCCTCGCAGCGGCCGCCCTTGACGTTGAACGAGAAGCGGCCCGGCTGGTAGCCGCGCGCCTTGGCCTCCGGCAAGCCGGCGAACCAGTCGCGGATCGGCGTGAAGGCGCCGGTATAGGTGGCGGGGTTGGAGCGCGGAGTGCGCCCGATCGGCGACTGGTCGATGTCGATGACCTTGTCGAGGAATTCCAGCCCCTCGATGCGGTCGTGCTCGGCCGGATGTTCGCGCGAGCCCATGATGCGGCGCGACGCCGCCTTGAACAGGGTCTCGATCAGGAAGGTCGACTTGCCGCCGCCGGACACGCCGGTGACGGCGGTAAACGTGCCGAGCGGGATTTCGGCGGTGACGTTCTTCAGATTGTTGCCGCGCGCGCCGACGACCTTCAGCCGGCGGTTCTTCTTGGCCTCGCGCCGCACTGCCGGCGTCGCCACTTCGAGCTCGCCCGACAGATATTTGCCGGTGATCGAAGCGGGCGTCGCCATGATCTGCTGCGGCGTGCCCTGGGCGATGATGTGGCCGCCATGAATGCCGGCGGCCGGGCCGATATCTACGACATAGTCGGCGTGCAGGATGGCGTCCTCGTCGTGCTCGACGACGATCACTGTGTTGCCGATGTCGCGCAGATGCTTCAGCGTATCGAGCAGGCGGGCATTGTCGCGCTGGTGTAGACCGATCGACGGCTCGTCCAGCACGTAAAGTACGCCGGTCAGGCCGGAGCCGATCTGCGAGGCAAGACGGATGCGCTGGCTCTCGCCGCCTGACAGCGTGCCGGAGTTGCGCGACAGCGTCAGATAATCGAGCCCGACATCGTTGAGGAAGCGCAGCCGCTCGCGGATTTCCTTGAGCACGCGCACCGCAATCTCGTTCTGCTTGTCGTTGAGCGAAGCGGGCAGATCGGTGAACCACTGGTCGGCCTTGCGGATCGACAGCTCGGTGACCTCGCCAATGTGCTTGCCGGCGATCTTGACCGCGAGCGCCTCGGGCTTCAGCCGATAGCCGCGGCAGGCCGGGCAGGGCGTGGCCGACATGAAGCGCTCGATCTCCTCGCGCATCCAGGCGGATTCGGTTTCCTTCCAGCGGCGCTCGAGATTGGGAATGACGCCCTCGAAGGTCTTGGTCGTCTTGTAGGAGCGCAGGCCGTCATCGTAGTGGAAGGTGATTTCGCGCTCGCCGGTGCCGTGCAGGATGGCCTGCTTTGCCTCTTCGCTCAGATCCTTGAACTTGTCGCCGAGCTTGAAGCCGTAGGCAACGCCCAGCGCTTCCAGCGTTTGCGCATAATAGGGCGACGTCGATTTCGCCCAAGGGCTGACGGCGCCGGCGCGCAGCGAGACATTCTCGTCGGGCACGACCAGGCTGGCATCGATGGCGCGTTGGCTGCCGAGCCCATCGCAGGTCGGGCAGGCGCCGAACGGATTATTGAAGGAGAACAGCCTGGGCTCGATCTCGGGAATGGTGAAACCGGATACCGGGCAGGCGAACTTTTCCGAGAACAGCATCCGTTCATGCGTCTCGTTCTTCGATTTGTTGACCGAATCCTCGCCGGTCTGGCTGGCATCGAGCGGCCTGTCGGCAAATTCCGCTACCGCCAGTCCGTCTGCAAGCTTCAGCGCGGTCTCGATGGAATCGGCGAGCCGCGTCGCCAGATCGCCTCGCACGACGATGCGGTCGACGACAACGTCGATGTCATGCTTGTACTTCTTGTCCAGCGCGGGCACGTCGGCGATCTCGTAGAAGACGCCATCGACCTTAACGCGCTGAAAACCCTTCTTCTGCAGCTCCAGCAGTTCCTTGCGGTACTCGCCTTTGCGGCCGCGCACCATCGGTGCCAGGATGAACAGCCGGGTGCCTTCCTCGACTGCAAGCACCCGGTCGACCATCTGCGAGACCGTCTGGCTCTCGATCGGCAGGCCGGTGGCCGGCGAATAGGGTACACCGACGCGGGCGAACAAAAGCCGCATATAATCGTAGATCTCGGTGACGGTGCCGACAGTCGAACGTGGGTTCTTCGAGGTGGTCTTCTGCTCGATGGAGATGGCTGGCGACAGGCCGTCGATCTGGTCGACGTCCGGCTTCTGCATCATTTCGAGGAATTGCCGTGCATAGGCCGAAAGGCTCTCGACATAGCGGCGCTGGCCCTCGGCATAGATCGTGTCGAAGGCAAGCGACGACTTGCCTGACCCCGACAGCCCGGTCATGACGATCAGGCTGTCACGCGGCAGGTCGAGATCGACATTCTTCAGATTGTGTTCGCGTGCCCCGCGAATGGAGAGATATTTATGGTCGGCCATCGCCGGTCGCCGCCTCAGAATCTGGAATTCATGGGATGGGCGGGTTTTCCCGACCATCCCCTATGTAGGTAATTTCGCCGCCTTTTCGAGAGACGCCACAACTCTCGACCAAAGCGTTTAACCGCCTTTCGCGCGAACGGGCAAGCGGAAAGAACAAAGGCCGAACACGCTCCTGACAAAAGCTGCCCGTGCGGCTGAGTTCACCCGGGGTTCACAAAGCGTCTCGCGATCACATTTTTCGGTAATCGGCCATTCAAGGTTGACGTCCATCTGTCACGGGGGCAGACTCCAAACGTCAACGAAGCCGGCCGTCTTTCGATGGCCTCGCGGCCTGGGGCTAGCCTGCGAGACGCCGCGGGTTATGCGATGAGCGCTTCGACGACAGTCGCAACGAACAGAAGGAGAGCAGAGGCATGACTCCACCGGACAGTTCCTTGAGGCTCCACGTGTCGCTGGAGCCGCGGCAGGTATAAGTGGCTAGGCCAGGCGTTTGCGCTACCTGCCCACGTTGACCTGCCGATCCCCACAACAATCAGAGACTGCTAGTCGGATCGTCGGCTGAACGCCGCGAAGCATCCGAAATAAAAAGCCGGCAGTACACTCCCGGCGATTTGGATTTTAGATCCAAGAAGCCCCGTCAATTGCACAAGCAATGACGGGGCTGTTCGTTTGAAGCGCACATTTGTCGGGCATACCAGGCGAACTTACCGGCTGGGGGGCCTGATTCCGCCGGTAGCGACATCGATGGTTATGCTGCCGGAAATCCGAACGTCGGTATCGCCGATCTTGAACGTGCCGTTGCCGCTGCTTGGAACCGCGTCGTCGGGCTCAGGCTGCGGCCCTGGCTCGGCGATGCGATAGTCGCTGGTCACGCCGGGCAGGGCGCCCTTTTGCGAAGACGTCGAATTATCTTGGGCAAATGCCATGTCCACCAGCATGTTCGTGCCGGCCACAGTAGCGATAGCAAGGCATAACAGGCTGGATGAACGGCTGGCGGTCATCGCCGGACTATAGTGCCGTGATGGCGGCAAGACCAGATCGATGGCGCTGAAATTGCGGGCGATCAATCGCCTCGGTTCCGTCCGCCGGCCCGGCTCGTTCATGCGGCCTGCTTGCGAGTGTCGAAAACATGGTCGACGAGTCCCCAATCCTTGGCCTCCTGGGCAGTCATGAAAAAGTCGCGGTCGAGCGTGCGTTCCACTTCTTCGTAGGTGCGGCCGCAATGGTGGGCGTAAAGATCGGTCATGCGCCGCTTGGTGCGAAGGATGCCCTCGGCATGGCGCTGGATATCGGAGGCTTGGCCCTGGAAACCGCCGAGAGGCTGATGCAGCACGATGCTGGTGTTGGGTAGCGCGATACGCCGCCCTGGCGTGCCCGCCATCAGGAGAAACGAGGCCATCGAGGCGGCGAAGCCCATACAAACGGTGGAGACCGGGCAGCTGATATACTGCAGGTATCGTAGATGGCGAAACCGCTGGTCACCACGCCACCCGGCGAGTTGATGTAGAGCGAGACCTCCTTGTCGGGATTGTCGGATTCCAGCGACAGAAGCTGGGCGCAGACCAGCGCCGAGGTGCCGTCGTCGATCGGCCCGTTGATGAAGACGATGCGCTCGCGCAGCAGCCGCGAAAATATATCGAAGGCACGTTCGCCGCGACTCGATTGCTCGATCACCATCGGCACCAAATTGGCAAGGCCGCTCATCGTTATCTCCTTTGACGGTCGTCGTTCAGGCCGCGCGCATAAAGAGGCGCGGGGTGTTTGCGGCGATCTGCTTGTACTTGGGAGTACGCGCTTCAAACGAAAGTCGGCAACCGGCGCCTGCCATCGCGATCTCCGGCACTGCTGCCCGAGCAAAACCATCATGGACGATGCGCAGATGCGTGCCGCCGGAAACGGTGCGGTCGAGCGTAAAGGTGACGATGCTGTCCACTGGGCTATCGTTCATTGGGCTTTCCACCGGGCTACCGGGCGGCACCCGCGTATCGCCGGGCACCGGCCGCTCCCGCCAGGAATAGCGCAGCAGCCGTCCGGGATCCGCGTCGAGGATTTCGCACTCGATCGGCGCATCCGGCGCTTTAAAGGCAAAGCGGTTGCCGACCTTTGGTTCAATGTCGTTTGGCATCATCCAGGCCGCGAGCAGGTCCGGCACTGTCAGCGCCCGCCACACTTTTTCCGGCGGCTCGGGCAGTTCGCACTCGAACTCGATCTTGTCTGCCGCCATTTCCGCGCGTTCTTTGCCTCGGCTGGTCATTGGTCCATGTCCTTCAAAACCGTCTTGAGCCTTTCGATGCGCTCTGGCCAGAACGCGCGGTAGCGTTCGATCCAGCCGAGCAGCGGCGCAAGCCCGTTCGGATCGGCGCGATAATAGGCATTGCGGCCGGCCCGGCGTTCGACCACGAGGCCGGCACCGCGCAGCACCGCGAGATGCTGCGATACCGCCGGCTGCGAAACCGGCATGCCATTGCGGAGTTCCGATACCGTCATCTCGCCGTCGGCGAGCCGCTCATAGACGGCGCGACGCGTTGGATCGGCCAGTGCCCGAAAAATCTCTGCTTCGATCATTCCAGAAGCATAAGTCGATACTTATCGGTTTGGCAAGTCGCGTTTTTAAGACAGGCAGTGTTTTTTTACGACGGGCGAGATTTTACAAACGCGTCGGAAGCCTGCGTCTCACCATGTCTGGAGATCCGTTAAACGTTGCCTCAAAAACTGGTGACGCGAGCACGGCATGGATATGAAGCAGTTCGGAGCCGACGTTTCGGAAGCCATGGTGCCTGTGCGCGGCAACAACAAGCGACTGTCCGGCAGTCAAGACGAGATGCTCGTCATCGATCCACATCTCGGCCCTGCCAGCGATGACGGTAAGCACTTCCTCGACCGGGTGCCAATGTGTCGGGGCGCCAACCGCGGGTTCGACCCATTGTTCAAATATGCAAAGTTGAGTTGCGCCGTTGCAGGCCGAGACATGCATGCGGGTCTTTACTCCGTCCGCCATTCTTCTTGCGGCTGATCGTCATGCTCGACCATCTTCATTGAGTTCGCCTCGATCTCAGGGTTCGTGGAAAATTCGGCGCCAAGACACTACCTGTTACTGACATCTATTGACAGTGCAGGACGTTTAACCTAGAACGAAAAGAGAACAAAAACCTTGTGGGAAAAGGCAGCCACGGCAGGCAGGGATTGTCCATAGCCTGTAAGGTGCAGCGACAGGAATTTGGTTTCGGATGAGCGCGGAGAAGTGTCATGGCGGGTAGCGTCAACAAGGTCATTCTGGTGGGCAACCTCGGGGCGGACCCTGAAATCCGCCGCCTGAATTCGGGTGACCCGGTCGTCAATATCCGCATCGCGACGTCGGAAAGCTGGCGCGACAAGACATCTGGAGAGCGCAAGGAAAAGACCGAGTGGCACAATGTCGTGATTTTCAACGACCAGATTGCCAAGGTGGCCGAGCAGTATCTGAAGAAAGGCATGAAGGTCTATGTCGAGGGCCAGCTGCAGACGCGCAAATGGCAGGACCAGACCGGCAATGACCGCTATACGACTGAGGTCGTGTTGCAGAAATTCCGCGGCGAGCTGCAGATGCTCGACGCACGGGGCGAGGGCGGCGGCCAGGTCGGCAACTATGCTGGTGGTGGTGCGAGCCGCGGTTCCGATTTCGGCCAGTCCGGCCCGGGCGAAAGTTTCAATCGGGGTGGCGCCAACAAGGGCGGCGGCGGTGGTTCATCGCGCGAGCTGGACGACGAAATCCCGTTCTGATTTCTCGGGGCGGACTGCCCTTGCGGCGAAAAGCGCCAGCACCTTGGCCACGAAATGGCGTCCCGAACATCTGTCTTGGATTTTCGGGACGTTGTGCGTTTGAGCGGTGAAAGGACGTATCAAGTGAAAGCAAGGGTCAAATGGGTCGAGGAGCGCACTTTCGTTGGCGAGTCCGCCAGTGGGCACAAGCTGGTGCTAGGCACTGCGTTCGGGCCGGAGGGCAAGACGCCGGGGCCGAGCCCAATGGAACTGGTGCTGATCGGCACCGGAGGCTGCTCGGCCTATGACGTGGTCCATATCCTCGAAAAGGGGCGCGAGGCGGTCGAAGATTGCGTGGTCGAACTCGATGCCGACCGTGCAGAAGCCGATCCCAGGGTGTTCACCCGCATTCACATGCATTTTGTCGTCAAGGGCCGCGCGCTGTCACACGACAAGGTGAAGAGGGCGATCGGGCTTTCGATCGAGAAATACTGCTCGGCCTCGGCAATGATGGCCAAGACTGCCGAGATTACCCACGACTTCGAAGTCATTGAAACGACAGCGAAGTAGGGCGGTTCCTAAGTCGCCATCAGCGCCTTGATGCCGTCGGCGACGAACTGTATGGCGAGCGCCGCCAGGATGACGCCGAGCAGCCGTGTCAGGATCGAACGGCCGGTTTGGCCGAGGATACGGTCGATGCGCTCTGACAGCACGAACACCAGGTAGGTGATGACGAGGCAGATGGCGATGATGCCGACAAGGGCTGTCTGCGCGCCAAAACCCTGAAACGAGCTTGAGAGCAGGACGGTCGCCGAAATCGCGCCGGGACCGGCAATCAGCGGGATCGCCAGCGGAAAGGCGGCGATGTTGTGAATCATGTCCCTGGTGATAGCGACGTCGCCGATCTTCTCCTTACGGTCCTGCCGGCGCTCGAACACCATTTCGAAGGCGATGAAGAACAGCAGAAAGCCGCCGGCGACGCGGAAGGCCGGCAGAGTGATGCCGAAGACCGACAGGATCGACGCGCCGGCGATTGCGAACAATGCCATCACCAGGAAAGCGATGATCGAGGCGCGCACGGAGACTTGGTTGCGCTCCTCGCGGTTCATGCCGCGGGTCACGGCAAGGAAGAGCGGCGCGAGGCCGGGCGGATCGATCGTCACCAGTATGGTGACGAAGGCGTTGAACAGGCTGTCGAAGCTCGGCATGCTGACCCTCCCCGCCGGCAACGCCGGTTAGCGGGATTGGTAGAGCAAAGCGAAGCCAGTGGAAACCGTGCGGATCAGGGGCTGGCGGTGCGGCGCGCCAGAAACTCGACTTCGAGACGCCAGGTGGCGCCGTCGTCATACGAACGCTCGCCCAGCCAGCGGAAGGAATCTCCGGTGATCCGGGAAAAGCTCCAGCGTACCGAAGGGCCGGTGCCGTCTGCGCCTAATTGGACGATCGTGTCGCCTTCGACGCGGCCCAGCTGGCGGCTGTAATACTGGTTGCGCGGGTCGCTCCAGAAGATGTGCCAGGCGTCGACACCTGGGTCATAGACGCGCAACGTCGTGCCATAGAAGGTCCATTTGCCGAGCGAAGGGGAGGAACCAGCGTCACGAGCTGGCAGGATCCATACGTCCTGGATCGCGCGGCCTTCAAGGACCCAGCCGAAATGCACCTCGCCGCGCCCGGTCAGCACCTGACCGTCTTCGAGATGGCGCGTGGCATCGAACGTCCAGGCGCCGACGAAGCGGCCGTAAAGGTTCAGTTTCTCGGCAAGGGCCGGTGTAGGCCCATCGCTGTGCAGGGCCTTGGCAAAGGAATTGGACATGGCTTCGCTCTCATCTTGTCAGGAGACCGGCAAGCATAGAGGCGGACAGGGGTTCTGCGCTTGGGAAAAATTGCTATGTTTGCGCGATGACGAAGAGCGCGCATAGGCTGGCGTCGGGCCGAGGCTGGCAGGTGTCGGATGTCATCTGCACCGCCAGCGCCGCCGACAGGCCATTCGAGGAGGAGCATCGGGATTTCTGCGTTGCTGCCGTAACCAGCGGCACCTTCCGCTATCGTGCCCGCCAGGGCACGGCGATGCTGGCGCCGGGCGCGCTCCTGCTCGGCAATCCCGGCACCTGCTACGAGTGCGGGCACGAGCATGGCGCCGGCGACCGCTGCCTCTCCTTCCATTTCGGACCGGCCTGTATGGAGCGGATCGTCGCCGACGTGCCGGGCGCCAAGACGTTCGATTTCAGCACGCCGCGCCTGCCGCCCTTGCCGGCGCTGGTGCCGCTGCTCGCCGAAGCGGAGGCGGCGCGCGAGATGGCCGACACCGGCGCGTTCGAGGAACTCGCCCTGCGCATTGCCGGTGCCGCGGTAACAGCGGCTTGCAGCGCAACGGATCGGGGACGGACGCCGAGCCGCCGTGACCAGAAGCGTGTTGCCGAAGCGGTGCGGCGCATTGAAGTCGAGGCCGACCGGCCGATCTCGCTTGCCGAGCTCGCCGACGAGACCGCCACCAGCCCTTACCATTTCCTGCGCACCTTCCGGCACGTTGCCGGCATGACGCCCTACCAATTCCTGCTGAGAACGCGGCTGCACAGGGCAGCCGTGCGGCTGCGGACGTCAGATAACACAATTTCGGCGATCGCCTTTGCGGCGGGATTCAACGATCTATCAACCTTCAACCGCCGTTTCCGGCGGCTGATGGGCGAGGCGCCGGGTACTTATCGCGCCCGCCGGCGACGCCGGTGAAAGGGTGCCACGGCCATATCGTCGCAATTGGTGTATCCTTTTGAATTTGCCGCTAAAAACCACATTGGAAAACTGCCGCGATTGTTGGAGTTTCGGGCCGGCTTCCTATATAAGCACCAAGTGATTCCTGATTAGATTGTGATCCGATTTGACCGACCAGAAGACACCGCGCGGCGCCGACGGCGGCCCCACCGGCATCGAGCCGATATCCATCATCGAGGAGATGCAGCGCTCCTATCTCGATTACGCCATGAGCGTGATCGTCAGTCGTGCGCTGCCGGACGTGCGCGACGGCCTCAAGCCGGTGCATCGCCGCATCCTCTACGCCGCCTATGAGAGCGGCTATCACTGGAATCGTAAATATGTGAAATCGGCACGCCCGGTCGCCGACGTGATGGGTAAATACCATCCGCATGGCGACGCCTCTATCTACGACGCTTTGGTGCGCATGGCGCAGGACTGGTCGCTGCGCGTGCCGCTGATTGACGGGCAGGGCAATTTCGGCTCGATCGACGGCGATCCGCCGGCGGCGATGCGCTACACGGAATCGCGGCTGACCAAGGTCGCGCATGAGTTGCTGGAAGACATCGACAAGGACACCGTCGATTTCCAGGACACTTACGATGCGTCGGGCAGCGAACCGAAAGTCCTGCCGGCGCGCTTTCCGAACCTGTTGGTCAACGGCTCCGGCGGCATCGCCGTCGGCATGGCCACCAACATCCCGCCGCACAATCTGGGCGAGGTCTGCAACGGCGCCATTGCCCTCATCGACAATCCAGCGATCGATCTTCCGGCGCTGATGGAGATCATTCCGGGACCGGATTTCCCGACCGGCGGCATCGTGCTTGGCCGTTCCGGCATCTACAGCGCCTATTCGACCGGCCGCGGCTCCATCGTCATGCGCGGCCGCGTCAACATCGAGGCGCGCGGCAACGACCGTGAATCGATCGTCATCACCGAGGTTCCCTATCAGGTGAACAAAGCATCGATGATCGAGAAGATGGCCGAACTGGTGCGCGACAAGCGCATCGAGGGCATTTCCGACATTCGCGACGAGAGCGACCGCCAGGGTTACCGCGTCGTCATCGAACTGAAGCGCGACGCCGTCGCCGACGTCATCCTCAACCAGCTTTACCGCTTCACTCCGCTGCAGACGTCCTTCGGTGCCAATACGGTGGCGCTGAACGGCGGCAAGCCGGAATTGCTGACGCTGACCGACATGCTGAAGGCGTTCGTCGCCTTCCGCGAGGAGGTGATCAGCCGGCGCACGAAATTCCTGCTGCGCAAGGCGCGCGACCGCGCCCATGTGCTGGTCGGCCTTGCCATCGCGGTTGCCAACATCGATGAAGTCATCAAGCTGATCCGCAGCGCTCCGGACCCGCAGACGGCGCGCGAGCAGTTGATGGAGCGGCGCTGGCCTTCGGGCGACGTGGAATCGCTGATTCTTCTGATCGACGACCCGCGCCATCGCATCAACGAGGACGGTACCTACAATCTCTCCGAGGAGCAGGCGCGCGCCATCCTCGAACTGCGCCTGCAGCGCCTGACCGCGCTCGGCCGCGACGAGATCGCCGACGAGCTGAACACGATCGGCGACGAGATCAAGGACTACCTGGACATCCTGTCGTCCCGCGCCCGCGTCCAGCAGATCGTCAAGGACGAGCTCATCGCCGTGCGCGACGAGTTCGGCACGCCGCGCCGCACCGAGCTCGCCGAGGGCGGGGCGGACATGGAAGACGAGGACCTGATCCAGCGCGAGGACATGGTCGTCACGGTCAGCCATTCCGGCTATATCAAGCGCGTGCCGCTGTCGCTCTACCGGGCGCAGCGCCGCGGCGGCAAGGGCCGCTCCGGCATGTCGACCAAGGAAGAGGATTTCGTCACCCGGCTGTTCGTCGCCAACACGCACACGCCGGTGCTGTTCTTCTCTTCGCGTGGCATCGTCTACAAGGAAAAGGTCTGGCGCCTGCCGATCGGCAACCCGCAATCGCGCGGCAAGGCGCTGATCAATATGCTGCCGCTCGAACAGGGCGAGCGCATCACCACGATCATGCCGCTGCCGGAGGATGAGACGAGTTGGGGCGAGCTCGACGTCATGTTTGCCACCACGCGTGGCACCGTGCGTCGCAACAAGCTGTCGGACTTCGTCCAGGTCAACCGCAACGGCAAGATCGCCATGAAGCTGGACGAGGAAGGCGACGAGATCCTTGGCGTCGAGACCTGCACCGACAATGATGACGTGCTTTTGACGGCAAGTTCCGGCCAGTGCATCCGCTTTCCGGTCAGCCACGTACGCGTCTTCCAGAGCCGCAATTCGGTCGGCGTGCGCGGCATTGCGATGGCCGATGGCGACCGGGTGATCTCGATGGCGGTGATCGAGCACGTCGATGCGCCGCCGGCGGAGCGTGCCGCCTATCTCAAGCGGGTGGTGGCTGAACGCCGGCTCGCCGCCGACATCGCCGCCAGTGAGGAGGAAGAAATCCAGCTTACCAACGAAGAGGTCGGCGAAGAGGCGGAGCTTTCGGACGAGCGCTACGAATTCCTCAAGGCACACGAGCAGTTCGTGCTGACGGTGACGGAATATGGCTACGGCAAGCGTTCGTCGTCGTACGATTTCCGCCTGACCGGTCGCGGCGGCAAGGGTATCCGCGCCACCGACGTGTCGAAAACGGCCGAAATCGGCCGCCTGGTCGCGACCTTCCCGGTCGGCAATGATGATCAGATCATGCTGGTTTCGGATGGCGGAACCGTCATTCGGGTCCCGGTCAACGGCATTCGTTTCGCCAGCCGCGCCACCAAGGGCGTTACGATCTTTAATACCGCAGAGGGCGAGAAGGTCGTTTCGGTGGAGCGGATTTCGGAGCCGCAGGCGGACGAAGAGATCGAAGAGAGTGTCGAGGCTGAAAGCGGCGCTGCTACCGAAGGTGGGGAGCCTGACAATAACAACGTCGAGTGAGTTGCCACGACGCCGCCAGCCCGATAGGTCGGTCCGGTCTTGTCAATAAACACTCTAGAAATGCCGATAAGGCTTACGGATGCCGAAGCCTTCGAACCGCTTGGTATTGGCCTTGGCGCGGACGCGCTGTGCTTCCTGATGCAGCCCGAATACGGTAGCAATCAGCATGGCGACGGTTCATTGCGGTGGCAAGCATATAGATCAGCATGTGCGTGTTCTCCTGCGCCTAACAACGATCAGGTGGGTGTTTGGTTTCATCTTCTGCAGCTGCAACTTAGTGAACACTGCGTGAAGCTGTTGTGAGCGGCACATTCATCTGTCGTTCACGTCGGCCAAAGGGTTCACGGGGCGGGCTGGCGATCGGATTTGCCTTTAGGAGAGAGGCTCGCTAGAAGCACCTGCCATGACCGAACGCATCGCCCTTTATGCCGGCTCTTTCGACCCGCTGACCAACGGGCATCTCGACGTGCTGAAGGCATCGCTGGCCGTGGCGGATACAATCTATGCGGCGATCGGCACCCATCCCGGCAAGAAGCCGTTGTTTTCCTTCGAGGAACGGGTTGGCCTGATCGAAACGGCCGCGAAGGCGGAATTCGGCAGCGACGGTGCGCGCATCAAAGTGGTCGCCTTCGACGGGCTGGTCATCGATGCGGCCAGGAAGCATGGCGCCTCGATCATGATCCGCGGCCTGCGCGACGGCACCGATCTTGACTATGAGATGCAGATGGCCGGCATGAACGAGACCATGGCGCCGGAGCTGCAGACGGTGTTCCTGCCCGCCAGCCCCTCGGTGCGCACCATTACCGCCACACTTGTGCGCCAGATAGCTTCGATGGGAGGCGACATCCGCCCCTTCGTGCCGGCGGCCGTGGCCGGCGCGCTCGCCGCCAAATTCGCGAAATAAATTCATGCCACCCAAAAGTGGAACCCGGCTTTGGGTAACGACATGCATGAACGAAGATATTCGGAGAAAGATCCCATGCAGCTGAAAAAGCTTGCCTTCTTGCTTGCCGTGTTTGCCGGTCTTGTGACCGCATCCGTGTCGGCCTTTGCCGCTGATCCGGAAAACACCATGATTGTAACGCTGAAGGACGGCGACGTGACCATCGCGCTGAGGCCCGACCTTGCGCCGAAACACGTCGCGCAGATCAAAAAGCTGGTGCGCCAGGGCGCCTACGACAACGTCGCCTTTCACCGCGTCATCGACGGCTTCATGGCGCAGACCGGCGACGTCAAGTTCGGCAACATGAAGAGCGGCTTCAATGCCGACGCTGTCGGCACCGGCGGCTCCGATCTTCCTGACCTGCCGGCCGAATTCTCCAGTACCGAGCACTACCAGCGCGGCGTGGTCGGCATGGCCCGCTCCGACGATCCGAATTCCGCCAATTCGCAATTCTTCATCATGTTCGCGCCGGCACCGCCGCTCGATGGCCAGTACACCATCGTTGGCAATGTCGTCAGCGGCATGGAGCTGGTGGACCACATCAAGAAAGGCGACGAGGCGCAGAACGGGACGGTGACCGACCCCGATCGCATGATCAAGGTGCGCATCGCCGCCGACGGCAAGTAAACCCAAGTTTCAAAAGGATATTTCTGACATGGCCGAAATCAAGGACCGCGAGAACGCGCTCATCATGGACACGACCAAGGGCAAGGTCGTCATCGAATTGTTTCCAGATCTGGCGCCCGGCCATGTGGGCCGTATCAAGGAGTTGGCACGCGAAGGCGCCTATGACGGCGTGGTCTTCCACCGCGTCATCGACGGCTTCATGGCGCAGACCGGCGACGTGAAGTTCGGCAATTCCAACAAGCCGTCTTTCGCGCCGTCGCGCGCCGGCACTGGCGGTTCCGACAAGCCCGATCTGAAGGCCGAGTTCTCCAACGCCAACCATGGCCGCGGCACCTGTTCGATGGCGCGCTCGCAAAACCCGAACTCGGCCAATTCGCAGTTCTTCATCTGCTTCGACGACGCCGCCTTCCTCAACCGCCAGTACACTGTATGGGGCCAGGTCATCGAAGGCATGGACAATGTCGACAAGATCAAGCGCGGCGAACCGGTGCAGGACCCCGACAAGATCGTATCGCTCAAGGTTGCGGCCGACGTGAAATGACCAGCCGGGCTGTCGCGGCCATCGCACTTGTGCTCGTCGCGGCGGCCACTCCGGCGCTGGCGACGGAATCGATCGTTTGCAGCGCCGACGGCGGCGCGGCATCGATTGATGTTTTGATGGGACACACGGCCGTCATTGCGGTGGCGCGGGTGTGGCTGGATGCCGGCGGCAAGACATGGACCACGGACGGCCAGCCAGGCTCAACGAAAGTCATCGTTGGACAGGCATTCGAAGACGACGAGCGCATGCTGATCGATCTCACTGATGAGGGCCTCAGCTCGATCGTCGCCAAATTGCGGCTGGTCAAGGCCAGCGAGCAGTCCAGTTTCGCAATGGGCGGCACGTTGAGCATTGACGGCGTCGGTGCCTGGGCGGTGACCTGCCCGGAACCTTGAGGCGGGGTTTTCTTGCGCGTCGACCTTTTCGACTTCGATCTGCCGGAAGAACGCATCGCGCTTCGCCCAGCCGAGCCGCGCGACAGCGCCAGGATGCTGGTGGTCAGGCCGGGTGAGGGGCTCGAAGACCGGACGGTGCGCGACCTGCCGGCCCTGCTCAAGGCTGGTGATGTGCTGGTCTTCAACGACACCAAGGTCATTCCGGCACAATTGAAGGGCATCAGGCGGCGCGGCGAAGCAGCAGCGCAGGTCGAAGCCACGCTGCATATGCGGACGGCGCCCGACCGCTGGCTCGCCTTCATGCGTCCGGGCAAGCGCATCGCAGCCGGTGACCGCATCCATTTCGGTCATGATGCCAATTCCTGCTTTCTCGGCCAACTCGATGCAACCGTGATCGAGAAGGGGGAAGGCGGCGAGGTGCTGCTCGGCTTCGACCTGTCAGGTCCGTTCCTCGACGAGGCACTGCACGCTGTCGGCCACATCCCGCTGCCGCCCTACATCGCCTCCAAGCGTGACGACGACGAACGCGACCGAAGCGATTACCAGACCATTTATGCCAGGGAGGAGGGCGCGGTCGCCGCGCCGACGGCAGGGCTGCATTTCACGCCGGAGCTGTTTGCGACGCTCGACGCCAAGGGCATAGAGCGCCGTTTCGTCACGCTGCATGTCGGCGCCGGTACGTTCCTGCCGGTGAAGGCGGACGACACCGCCGACCACAAGATGCACGCCGAGACCGGTTCGGTCAGCGCGGAAACCGCCGAGGCGCTGAATGCGGCGAAAGCAAAAGGAGGGCGCATTATCGCTGTCGGCACGACATCGCTGCGCTTGCTGGAGAGCGCGGCTGGCGAGGAGGGCAGGCTGGCCGCATGGTCAGGCCCGACCGACATCTTCATCACCCCCGGCTATCGCTTCAAGACCGCCGACATGCTGATGACCAATTTCCATCTGCCGCGTTCGACGCTGTTCATGCTGGTTTCGGCCTTCTGCGGTTTGCAGACGATGCGGGCGGCCTATGCGCATGCCATCGAGAATCGCTACAGGTTTTATTCCTATGGAGACGCAAGTCTTCTGTTCAGGGAGGATAGTAATGGACGATGACCTGGAAACCTTCGACCGCGAAGCATTGATCGGCGAAGTCAGGAAATTACGCGCCGGCATCCGCCAACACCGCGACGCCACCGGCCATGATCTGTGCTGGCATCATCCCGACCTGTGGTCGCTTTTGCCCGAAAAGACCGAGCCGGCGATTGCAGTGCCGCCGTGGCCGAAATTCATGCGCGGCTGCATCCGCTACCGTCAATCGCTCGATAAGCAAGCTCCGGACGCGCCGGTATTCGACAAGGAGTTCGATGGCTAGGGAATTTCAATGACTGACGCATTCACCTTCAAGGTGCTGGCGACCGAGGGCAGGGCGCGGCGTGGTGCAATCACCATGCCGCGCGGGGAAATCCGCACGCCTGCCTTCATGCCGGTCGGTACCGGCGGCACGGTGAAGGCGATGTATATGGATCAGGTGCGCGGCGTTGGCTCGGACATCATCCTCGGCAACACCTATCATCTGATGCTGAGGCCCGGCGCCGAGCGCGTGGCACGGCTCGGCGGCCTGCACGAATTCGCCCGCTGGCCGTATCCGATCCTGACTGACAGCGGCGGCTTCCAGGTGATGTCGCTGTCGAAGCTGAGGAAACTGACCGAGAACGGCGTGACCTTCCGTTCGCATATCGACGGCGGCGCCTTCGAGATGTCGCCGGAGCGTTCGATTGAGATCCAGGGGCTGCTCGATTCCGACATCCAGATGCAGCTCGACGAATGCACGGCTCTGCCGGCCAAGCAGAACGAGATCGAGCGTGCCATGGAGTTGTCGTTGCGCTGGGCCGAGCGTTGCAAGACGGCATTCGGCGAGCAGCCCGGCAAGGCGATGTTCGGCATTGTGCAAGGCGGCGACGTGCCGGATCTGCGGCTGCGCTCGGCGCAGGCGCTGAAGGCAATGGAGCTGAAGGGCTACGCGATCGGCGGGCTGGCTGTCGGCGAGCCGCAAGCGGTGATGCTGGAGATGCTCGACATCACTTGCCCGGAGCTGCCGGCTGACCGGCCGCGCTACCTGATGGGCGTCGGCACCCCGGACGACATTTTGAAGTCGGTGGCGCGCGGCATCGACATGTTCGACTGCGTGATGCCGACGCGGGCAGGGCGCCACGGCCTTGCATATACACGGCGCGGCAAGGTCAATCTGCGCAACGCCCGCCATGCCGACGATCCGCGTCCGCTCGATGAGGAAAGCGACTGCCCGGCCGCACGCGACTATTCGCGCGCCTATCTGCACCATCTGGTGCGCTCGCAAGAGGCGCTTGGGGCGATGCTCCTGACCTGGAACAATCTGTCCTATTACCAGCAGCTGATGCGCGACATTCGTGAAGCGATCGAAGCTGGCAGGTTGGAAGCACGCTCAGCTGAGATTTCCGAAGGCTGGAGGCGGGGCGATCTCCCAGTGAGGTGATCGAAGGCTCAAGTGCTGAGCGACACGGACGCGCGCAGGCTGCAGCCGGTGATCCGAAAGCTGCCGTCGGGCTGCTGCTCGAGCGTATAGACCGCTTCATAGTCCTTGCCGTCCGGTCCGACGATCAGCACCTGCTGGATGATCGAGGTCGGGCTCGTCTCACGAACCTTGCCGAAAGAGTAGGTCTGCGGCTGGCGCACCGGCGGATAGCCGTTGGTCACCATGTTCATGAAGGTATCGACGGTCGGAAAGAGGCGCTTCACATTCGGTGCGGCAAAGCTGTAGGCCGTCATTCCGTCATTGGCGATGAAGGCCCTCAACTGACCATCGATGACCGTCTGCGCCGCTTTGACTTCGGCGTCGCCAGCAAAGGCCTGGGATGCGAAAATGAATGGAACGACTGCGAATGCGAAAAACGCGCGGCGCATGGCCTGTCTCCGTTGTCCCCGAGAAATCGCTGCCTGAAGGTACATGATACCATACGCTTTGCCATGCTTCAGGGTTTCAGCCGAGCGTAAACATTCGGCGTAGCAGTCCGCGTCCGAGCCGAGAAAGCATTGTCGAGGCGAGACAGCCTGAGCGATTGGCGATGCTTGAAAGCCGGGCGGCAGTCTGCCACAAGGGCCGCTCGATTAGAGCGTGCGATGTTGGACAGGACCAGGCAATGAAGGCATTTTTCGTGCAGATAAAGTGCGATCTGGGCAAGGCCTACGACGTTGCCAGCGCCCTGGCCGATGCCGAGATTGCTTCGGAAATCTACTCGACAGCCGGCAACTACGACCTGCTCGCCAAATTCTATGTCGACGACGAGGAAGACATCGGCCACTTCGTCAACGAGAAAGTGCAGATTCTCCCGGGCATCAAAGATACGTTTACGGTCGTCACCTTTCGCGCGTTTTGATCTCCATCCGACATTTGCCCGGACACCAGGCAAAGCCTGATCAAGGCCCTATTGGTGCTGCCTTAATTTTAGGCAACCGCGATATACTGATCGCCGGCGCCCGCCAAATCGCCGATTGCGCTTGATTTTCTCCAGCGAGGCCAGTGAAATGGCGTCACAGGGGAGTATGCGATTGGCAGCGTTCGACGAAATGCTTCCGGAAGTTTCCGGGCTGAGAAAACCGTATTCGGCTTACGATCGCTGGCTGAAGGAACAGGACCCGGCCAGACTTACCGAGAAGATGCAGGACGCCGAACGCGTCTTTCGCAAGACAGGCATCACTTTCGCCGTCTATGGCGAGCAGGAAGCATCGGAGCGGCTGATACCCTTCGACATCGTTCCGCGCATCATTTCGGGCAATGAATGGCGACGGCTGACGCAAGGCATCGAGCAGCGCGTCCAGGCGCTGAACGCCTTTCTCGACGACATCTACCATCGCCAGGAGATCTTGCGCGCCGGCCGGGTGCCGAAGGAGTTGATCGCCAGGAACGAGGCGTTCCTGCCCGAGATGATCGGGGTGCGGCCGCCGGCCGGCGTCTATACCCACATCATCGGCGTCGACATCGTACGCATTAGCGAGAACGAGTTCTACGTACTGGAGGACAATGCGCGCACGCCGTCCGGCGTCTCCTACATGCTGGAGAACCGCGAGACGATGATGCAGCTGTTTCCCGAGTTGTTCCAGCAGATCAAGGTGCGGCCGGTGGAGAATTATCCGCAGCTCCTGCGCCAGTCGCTGGCGGCGGTACGGCCGCAAAGCACCAAGGGCACGCCGACGATTGCCGTGCTGACGCCGGGCAGCTTCAACTCGGCCTATTTCGAACATGCCTTCCTTGCCGACCAGATGGGCGTGCAACTCGTCGAAGGGCAGGATCTGCGCGTCGTCGATGGCCATGTCGCGATGCGCACGACCGAGGGGTACAAGCAGATCGACGTGCTTTACCGGCGTGTCGACGACTCGTTCCTCGATCCGCTGACCTTCCGCCCCGACTCGGCACTTGGCGTGCCGGGCATTATGGACGTCTACCGCGCCGGCAATATCACGATCGCCAATGCGCCGGGAACCGGCATCGCTGACGACAAGGCGATCTATTCGTACATGCCCGAGATCGTCGAATTCTACACCGGCCGCAAGGCGATGCTCGGCAACATCCCGACCTGGCGCTGCTCGGAGCCGGACAGCCTGAAATACGTGCTCGAGCACATCGATGAACTGGTCATCAAGGAGGTCCACGGGTCCGGCGGCTACGGCATGCTGGTCGGTCCGGCGGCGACCAAGAAGGAATGCGAGGATTTTTCGAAAAAGCTCGCGGCAAAACCATCGAACTACATTGCTCAGCCGACGCTGGCGCTGTCGACCTGTCCGATCCTGACGGACAAGGGGCTGTCGCCGCGCCATGTCGATCTGCGCCCCTATGTGCTGGTTTCCGACCGTATCCAGATCGTGCCCGGCGGGCTGACCCGAGTAGCGCTCAAGGAAGGCTCGCTGGTCGTCAATTCCTCGCAAGGCGGGGGCACAAAGGATACGTGGGTGTTGGATGATTAGAGTGGAAGTAGTGAATAGTGAATAGTGAATAGATAAGGATATATGTTGTTGATGTTGGTGAAATGCCCTGAAGTGAAGCACGCGGCATCGTGGCCTAAAGTCTGGATAGTCACCATTCACCGTCCACCATCCACCATTCGCCACAGGACCGCCTGACATGCTTCTCGGTCGCACCGCCAACGGGCTCTATTGGATGAACCGCTATATCGAGCGGGCGGAAAACATGGCGCGGCTGGTGGACGCCGGCTTGCGCATGGCGCTAACCCGTACTCAGAACGCTTCGGAGGAGTGGAATTCGGTGCTGCTCAGCGCCGGTTCGGACGCCAGCTTCACGCAGAAATATTCCGACTACACCGCCGCCAATGTCGCCGACTATCTGCTGCGCGACACATCGAACCCGTCGAGCACGATGTCGTCTATCGAAACGGCCCGTAACAATGCTCGCATGGTGCGTACCGCGTTGACGCGTGAAACCTGGGAAAGCATCAACGAAGCCTGGATGTCGCTGAAGCGGATGCTAGCCAAGCCGATCGACGAGCGCGACCTGCCCAACGCGCTCGACGCAATCAAACGCGAGACGGCGCTGATCCGCGGCTCGTTCTACGGCACGATGCTGCGCAATGAGATTTTCGATTTTTCGCAGCTCGGCACTTATGTCGAACGCGCCGACAACACTGCCCGCATCCTGGACGTGAAGTACTACGTGCTGTTACCGTCGATTTCCTGGGTCGGCTCGACGCTCGACAACTACCAGTGGGAATCGATCCTCCGCTCGGTATCGGCGCACCGCTCCTACCGCTGGGTCTATGACGCCGACTACAAGCCGAGCAACATCGCCGACTATCTGATCCTCAACGTCCGCATGCCGCGCTCGCTGACCTTTTGCTACCGCTTCCTGACGGAGCATCTCAAATTCCTGGGTGACGACTATGGTGAGCGCCACGCCTGCCATGCGACGGCTGCCAAGACCCAGGCCATGCTTACGGCCGGCTCGATCAAGGATATTTTCGACGCTGGCCTGCATGAATTCCTGGCCAATTTCATCCGCGACAACACCAGACTCGGCGACGAGATCGCGCAGGATTACAGGTTCTATTGAGCATGACCCCAAAAAGCGGACGCCGGTTTTCGGAAAAGCTCATGCTCCAGGGACGAGTGCGATGCGGCTGAAGATCACCCACCGGACCGAATACCGCTACGATGCGCCGGTGCATTATTTGTTGCAGCGTTTGCGGCTGCTCCCGGTGAACGGGCGCACCCAGACGGTACTGTCCTGGGCGCTGAAGATCGAAGGCGCACGCGAGGAAGTGCGCTTCACCGACCATTTCGGCAATGATACCCGGCTGTTGAGCGTCGAGGGTGAGCGCGACTTCATCACCGTCGAAGCAGCCGGCGAAGTGGTGACGCGCGACACCGCCGGCGTCTGCGGGCCGCACCAGGGTTTCGTGCCGCTCTGGCTGTTCGGCCACGAAACGCCGCTGACGACGATCGGCAGCGGCATTCGCGAGCTTGCTGCCTCGGTCGGCAAGGGCACCGACATCGAAAGGCTGCACCGGTTGATGGCGATGATCGGCGAGCGCGTCGCTTATACGCCGGGCACCACCAACGCGACGACGCCGGCCGAAGAGGCCCTGGCGCTCAAGACCGGCGTTTGCCAGGACCACAGCCACATCTTCGTTGCGGCGGCGCGCGCCATGGATTTTCCCGCGCGCTATGTCAGTGGCTATCTGATGATGAATGCAGCGATCGAGCAGGCGGCAAGCCACGCCTGGGCCGAGGCGCATGTCTCGGGCCTCGGCTGGGTCGCCTTCGACGTCGCCAACGGCATTTCTCCCGACGAGCGTTATGTAAAGGTGGCGACTGGCCGCGATTATCGCGACGCCACACCGGTATCGGGAATTCGGCTGGGACAGGCGGAAGAACAGCTTGCCGTCACCGTCACCGTGGAGCAGTAATCTCCGCCAAGATTGTTGCCAAAGAGATTCGATGACCTATTGCGTCGGGCTGAAGATCGATCGCGGGCTCGTGTTCATGTCGGACACGCGCACCAACGCCGGCATGGATTCGATCTCGACCTTCAGGAAGATGCATGTCTGGGAAGAGCCGGGCGAGCGCGTCATCGTTTTGATGTCGGCCGGCAATCTGGCGACGACGCAGGCCGTAGTCAGCCTGCTCGACGAACGCACCAAGGCAGTGGCGGAGCGCCGTGCCACGCTGCTCGAAACGCCTTCCATGTACCAGACAGTGCGGCTGGTCGGAGACACCGTCAAGGAGGTCATCGCCAGTTCGTCGCCGGCGGGCGAAAAGGCGGATTCCTATTTCAACGCCTCCTTCATCCTCGGCGGTCAGATCAAGGGCAGCGCGCCGCGCCTGTTCATGATCTATCCGGAAGGCAATTTCATCGAATCCACCGACGACACGCCGTTCTTCCAGATAGGTGAGACCAAATACGGCAAGCCGATCATCATCCGCGCTTATGAAAGGACGATGAGTTTCGCCGAGACGGTGAAGTTGCTGCTTGTGTCGTTCGACTCGACGCTGAAGTCGAACCTGTCGGTCGGCCTGCCGCTCGACCTGCTGTTCTATGAAAAGGACACCTTCAAGGTTGGCCTCAAAAAGCGAATAACCCAGGATGATCAATATTATCGCACGATCTCGGATAGCTGGTCGAACGCGCTGAAGACTGCCTTTGCCAGCTTGCCTGATTTTCCCGAATGAAAACCTTCGTTTTTCGTGCTCTTTGATGGCGGCTCGACGAGGCGCTACGGAGGCGAAGATGAATAGCAACGAATTCCGCGAATGGTCGCTGCGAGCGGCCGAATGGGGCGCCGACTACAGAGACAGCCTTCGCGAAAGACCGGTGCGGCCGTTTGTCGAGCCGGGCGAAATCTTCAAAAGCATCGATGTTGCGCCGCCGGAAAACGGCGAAACGATGCAGGCAATCTTCGCCGATTTCGAGCAAAAGATTCTGCCGGGCATGACGCACTGGCAGCATCCGCGTTTCTTCGCCTATTTCCCGGCCAATGCGGCACCGGCCTCGGTCGTGGCCGAGTATCTGGTTTCCGCCATGGCCGCGCAATGCATGCTTTGGCAGACCTCGCCGGCGGCAACCGAACTCGAGACGCGTGTCGTCGACTGGATGCGGCAGGCGCTTGGTCTGCCGGAGGGATTTTCCGGCGTCATGCAGGATTCGGCTTCATCGGCGACGCTTGCCGCCGTGCTGACCATTCGCGAGCGCGCGCTCGACTGGCAAGGTAACAAGAACGGCTTGCAAGGCCAGCCGGTCGTGCGAGTCTATTCTTCCGGCCAAGTCCATACTTCCATCGACCGGGCGATCTGGGTGTCGGGCATCGGCGAGGCGAACCTCGTGCGCATTCCGGTCGCCGGACGCTTCCGCGCCATGCAGACGGCGGCTCTGGAAGCAGCGATCGTCACCGACCGCAAAAACGGCATGCTGCCGGCGGGGATCATCGCCAGCGTCGGTGGCACAAGTACCGGCGGCACCGACGATGTGGCGGCTGTTGCCGCGGTAGCTAAGCGGCACGGGCTCTACCTGCATGTCGATGCCGCATGGGCTGGCTCCGCCATGATCTGCCCCGAGTTCCGGCATTTCTGGGCAGGCGCCGAACATGCGGATTCCATTGTCTTCAACCCGCATAAATGGCTGGGCGCACAGTTCGATTGCTCGATGCAGTTCATCCGTCAGCCGGAAGACCTCGTGCGCACGCTGGCGATCAAGCCCGAATTCCTCAAGACGCATGGCCGCGACGGAGTCATCAACTACTCCGAATGGTCGGTGCCGCTTGGCCGGAGGTTCCGCGCGCTGAAACTTTGGTTCCTGCTGCGTGCACATGGCTTGGAAAATCTGCGGACCATGGTCCGCAACCATGTCGCCTGGAGCGAGAGCCTCGCCGCAAGGCTGGCAAAGGAACCGGATTTCGAGATCGTCACGGAGCCGATGCTGTCGCTGTTCTCGTTCCGGCATCTCGCGGCTGCGGGCGCCGACTCTGACGAGCACAATTTGCGGTTGGTCAGCGCGATCAACGATGACGGCCGCATCTATCTGACGCAAACCCGGGTGGACGGGAAGGTGGCGATCCGCTTTCAGGTCGGACAATTCGAAACGACTGCGGCGGATGTCGATACTGCTTTCGAGGTCATTACTGAAATTGCGCGTGGCCTGGGTTGACCGGCATCATCGAGGTTGCGCCGGGGCTCTTCTTGCAGTCACCTGATCTTCCTGTTCATGGCTTTCGTTTTCCGTTATAGACAAGTAAAACGAAAACGAGAGGTTGCTAGATGTATCTGTCGCCGCGTCATTCCGAAATCATCCAGATGGCCAAGGACCATGGCCGCGTACTGGTCGAGGAGTTGGCGACGCATTTCAACGTGACGCCGCAGACGATCCGCAAGGATCTCAACGATCTCTGCGACCAGCGGCTTTTGTCTCGCATTCATGGCGGGGCATTGTTCCCGTCCGGCATCGAGAACATGGAGTATGAGGCTCGGCGCAAGATCGCCGCCGAGGAGAAGGAGGCGATCGGCCGCGCAGCAGCCCGGCTGATCCCCGACAACGCGTCTCTTTTCATCAATATCGGGACGACGACGGAAGCTGTCAGCAAGTCGCTGCTCGATCACAGCGGCTTGATGGTCATCACCAATAACATCAATGTTGCCAACAGGATGCGCGTATATCCTTCGATCGAGGTGGTGATCGCCGGCGGTGTCGTACGCGGTTCCGACGGCGGTGTGGTCGGCGAGGCAGCAGTCGATTTCATCCGGCAGTTCAAGGTCGATTTTGCGGTGATCGGCGCCTCGGCCATCGATCATGACGGCGCACTGCTCGACTTTGATTTTCGCGAGGTGAAGGTCGCGCAGGCGATCATCGCCAACGCGCGGCATGTGATCCTCGTGTCGGACCAGACCAAATTCGAGCGCACCGCGCCCGTCCGCATCGGCCATCTGTCGCAGGTAAACACCTTTATCACCGATCGTTGCGACATCCCATCGGTGCGTAGGATCTGCCAGGAGGCAGAAGTTCAGCTGATCGAAACGTCGCTCTCCTAGAGATGCCGTTGCGGCATCTGTGGCCAATCATATTTCGTTTGACATTCGTTATCATTTCGAAATAATTCCCGTACGGTTTCGCAAGAACCCAAAAATGCCGCAATGCGAAATCGAGGGAGGACTCTTTGGGCGCATCACCGATCCATGACATTTTCGTCATCGGTGGCGGCATCAATGGCTGCGGTATCGCCCGCGATGCCGTGGGGCGTGGGTTTTCGGTATTTCTTGCCGAGATGAACGATCTGGCCAGCGGAACCTCTTCCGGTTCGACCAAACTGATCCATGGCGGCTTGCGCTATCTCGAATTCTACGAGTTCCGCCTGGTGCGCGAAGCGCTGATGGAACGCGAGGTCCTGTGGAGGAACGCGCCGCATATCATCTGGCCGATGCGCTTCGTGCTGCCATACGCCAAGGGGCTGCGTCCGGCCTGGCTGATCCGGCTCGGGCTTTTCCTCTACGATCATATTGGCGGGCGCAAATTGCTGCCGCCGACGAAAACGCTGGACATGGCCAAGGATCCGGCCGGCAAGCCGCTGAAGCCGCTGTTTCGAAAGGCGTTCGAATATTCGGACGGTTGGGTCAACGATGCCCGGCTGGTTGTGTTGAACGCCCGCGACGCTGCCGAGCGCGGCGCAACCATTCGAACCCGAACAAAGGTCGTCAGCGCACGCCGCGAAGGCAATCTCTGGACGGTCAGGCTTGAAAACGTGCGGACCGGCGATACCGAGGAGGTCAAGGCGCGGCTGCTGGTCAATGCCGCCGGCCCGTGGGTGGATCAGGTGCTGTCGGCCACCGTCGGCTTGAACGACGTGCACAATGTCCGCCTCGTGCAAGGCAGCCACATCGTCGTTGGCAAGAAATTCGACGACCCACGCGCCTATTTCTTTCAGAACAAGGACGGGCGCATCATTTTCGCCATCCCCTATGAAGACGAGTTCACGCTCATCGGCACCACCGACCGGGACTATCCCGGCGATCCGCACGACGTCAGGATCAGTGATGCCGAGATCGACTATCTCTGCGCTGCGGCAAGCGAATATTTCGCGCAGCCGGTCAAGCCGTCGGATATCGTCTGGACCTATTCCGCGGTGCGCCCGCTCTACGACGATGGCGCCTCAAAGGCGCAGGAAGCCACCCGCGACTATGTGCTGAAGGCCGATGGAGGCGAGGGTGCCGCCCCGATCGTCAATGCCTTTGGCGGCAAGATCACCACCTACCGCCGATTGTCGGAATCGATGCTGGAGAAGATCGAGGGTTTTCTCGGCAAGCGCGGTAAGCCATGGACGGCAAACGCGCCGCTGCCCGGCGGTGACTTTCCCGTCACCGGCTTCGATACCGAGGTGGCGAAACTGAAAACGGCGTACCCGTTCCTCGACGCCCGGCTGGCCCGCCGGTTGACCCGGCTCTACGGCACCCGCGCAAGGAAGCTGCTAGGCCTCGCCAAGTCGAACGTCGATCTTGGCCGCAACTTCGGCGCCGATCTGTACGAAGCCGAAGTGCGCTACCTCGCCGAAAACGAATGGGCGATGACTGCCGAGGATGTATTGTGGCGCCGGACCAAGCGCGGCCTGCGTCTCAGCCGTGAGCAGGCCGCAGTGCTCGACGAGTTCATGCGCGGAATAAGCCGGCAGCACGTAGCGGCTGCCGAATAGGGACGGCCGACTGATGCAGAAAGCCTGGGAGGAGGCATCATGCTTGAACTGAGAAACGTGACGAAGACGGTGGGTGCGGCGGAACATATCCGCGATGTCTCGCTGACGCTTCAGCACGGCTCGCTCAACGTCCTGCTCGGGCCGACGCTCTCTGGCAAGACCAGCCTGATGCGGTTGATGGCGGGCCTCGACGTGCCGACCTCGGGCTCGGTCTGGTTCGATGGCAAGGATGTCACCGGCATGCCGGTGCAAAAGCGCAACGTCGCCATGGTCTACCAGCAATTCATCAATTATCCGGCGATGACGGTCTACGAAAACATCGCCTCACCGCTGCGGGTAGCCGGCACGGATCAGGCAACGATCGACAGGGAGGTGCGCAATGCGGCCGCCCTTCTCAAACTCACGACCTATCTCGACCGGACGCCTCTCAGTCTGTCGGGCGGCCAGCAGCAGCGCACCGCGCTGGCCCGCGCCATCGTCAAGAATGCCAGCCTCGTGCTGCTCGACGAGCCGCTCGCCAATCTCGACTACAAGCTGCGTGAAGAATTACGCGCGGAACTGCCGAAAGTCTTCGCGGCCGCCGGCACAATCTTTGTTTATGCCACGACCGAGCCGCACGAGGCCTTGCTGCTCGGCGGCAACACGGCAACGCTTTCCGAGGGCAGCATCACCCAGTTCGGGCCGACCATCGAAGTGTTCCGCAAACCGGTCGATCTGGTGACGGCGAGGACCTTCGCCGATCCGCCGCTCAACACCATCGTGCTTGCCAAGAAGGGCCTGGATTTCCTGCTCGAGGGCGGTGTGAAATTGCCGGTGCCGGCGGAACTCTTCGGCATTGCCGATGCGATCTATACGATCGGCTTCCAGCCGCATCATCTGTCCCTCGATCGGCCCAACGCCGCCGCAGTGCCGGTGCGCGCAAAGGTGACGATCACTGAGATCACCGGATCGGAAAGCTTCATCCATCTCGATTTTGCCGATGCGCGCTGGGTCATGCTGACCCACGGCATTCGCGACTTCGAGCCGGACGAGGAGGTCGAGGTGTTTATCGACCCGCGCCACATCATGGTCTTCGACGAGCACGGCCGCGCCGTGGCCGCGCCGAAGCTGGCGGCTTAGGAGGAAGCGATGGCGCGCATCGATGTCAATCATATCCGCCACTCCTATCTGCAGAACCCGCGCACGGATGCCGATTTCGCGTTGAAGGAAGTGCACCACACCTTCGAGGATGGCGGCGCTTATGCGCTGCTCGGCCCGTCCGGCTGCGGCAAGACTACGTTGCTCAACATCATTTCGGGATTGCTGCATCCCTCGCACGGCCAGTTGCTGTTCAACAGCAGGAACGTGACCAATCTGTCGACCCAAGAGCGCAACATCGCCCAGGTCTTCCAGTTCCCGGTGATCTACGACACGATGACGGTCTACGACAATCTGGCGTTCCCGCTGCGCAATCGCGGCGTGCCGGAAGCCGACGTCGACCGTAAGGTGCGCGAAACGCTGGAGATGATCGGGCTGGCCGATATGGCCAAACGAAAGGCGCGCGGACTGACCGCTGACCAGAAGCAGAAAATTTCGCTCGGACGCGGGCTGGTGCGCTCCGACGTAAATGCCATCCTGTTCGACGAGCCTTTGACCGTCATCGACCCGCATATGAAATGGATGCTGCGCTCCCAGTTGAAGCAGCTTCACCGCCGCTTCGGCTACACCATGGTCTATGTCACGCACGACCAGACCGAGGCCTTGACCTTCGCCGACAGGGTGGTCGTCATGTATGACGGCGAAATCGTGCAGATCGGCACACCGGCAGAACTGTTTGAGCGCCCGCGCCACACCTTTGTTGGCTATTTCATCGGCTCGCCCGGCATGAACGTCATGCCGGTGGCGATCGACGGCAAGACTGCGCGGCTGGGCTCGCAGCAGATCGAACTGCCGGGCGTGCCTAAGGCCGGTGGCGGCGCCATCGAGCTCGGCATCCGTCCCGAATATGTGCGCCTGGGCAGCCAGGGCATGGCCGTCCGGATCAGCAAGGTCGAGGACGTCGGCCGCCACAAGGTGGTCCGTGCCAATCTCGAAGGGCGCGAGATCGCCGCCGTCATCGGCGAGGACGAGACAGTTCCGGCTGATCCGAAGGTGCGGTTCGACCCAGCCGGCATCAACATCTATGCCGATTCCTGGCGCGTCGAGATGGGGGCCTGAAGTGGAAAAGACCTGGAACAACAGAGCCTGGTTCCTGGTGCTGCCGGTGTTGCTGCTGGTGGCGTTCTCGGCGGTCATACCGCTGATGACGGTCGTCAATTATTCGGTGCAGGACACTTTCGGCAATAACGTCTTCTTCTGGGCCGGCACGGAATGGTTCGAGGAACTGCTTTCCTCGAGCCGCTTCTGGCAGGCGATGATCCGCAACCTTGTCTTCTCCTTTATCATCCTGGCGATCGAAGTGCCGCTCGGCATCTTCATTGCGCTCAATATGCCGAAGAAGGGTTGGGGCGTGCCTGTGTGCCTTGTTTTGATGGCGTTGCCGCTGCTGATCCCGTGGAACGTCGTCGGCACCATCTGGCAGGTGTTCGGGCGCAACGACATTGGCCTGCTCGGCTATTACGTCAACGCGCTCGGCATCGACTATAATTATGTGCAAGACCCATATGACGCCTGGGTCACGGTCATCATCATGGACGTCTGGCATTGGACCAGCCTCGTCGTCCTGCTCTGCTATGCCGGCCTGGTCTCGATCCCGGATGCCTTTTATCAGGCAGCCAAGATCGACGGTGCCTCGCGCTGGGCGGTGTTCCGCTACATCCAGTTGCCGAAGATGAACCGCGTGCTGCTGATCGCCGTGCTGCTGCGCTTCATGGATAGCTTCATGATCTACACGGAGCCGTTCGTGGTCACCGGTGGCGGCCCCGGCAACTCGACGACCTTTCTTTCGATTGATCTCGTCAAGACCGCGCTCGGTCAGTTCGACCTCGGCCCGGCGGCGGCGATGTCGCTGGTCTACTTCCTTATCGTCCTGCTGTTGTCGTGGGTGTTCTACACCGTGATGACCAATTACGACGCGGAGCGTTGAGATGAGCCGCACCGAAGAGAGAGCCGATAGGGTGAGCGAGACGACAGCTTCGGAAGGGCTCGCCAGCACGCTACGACAGGACGAGATCGCACGGCTGATGCGCCGTCGCGGCGAGGAGTCGCGCTGGTGGTGGATCGTGCCGACGCTCTACATCGTCGTTCTGCTTTTGCCGATCTACTGGCTCATCAATATGAGCTTCAAGACCAATGGCGAGATCGTCTCGTCGCTGACTCTCTACCCGCACGCGCCGACATTGGCGAATTACCGCACCATCTTCACCGACGCGTCCTGGTATTCGGGCTACATCAACTCGATCACCTATGTGGTTATGAACATGGTGATTTCGGTGGCTGCGGCACTGCCTGCTGCCTATGCTTTTTCGCGCTATCGCTTCCTCGGCGACAAGCATCTGTTCTTCTGGCTGCTGACCAACCGCATGGCGCCGCCGGCGGTGTTCGCGCTGCCATTCTTCCAGCTTTATTCGGCCTTCGGCCTTATCGACACCCATATCGCCGTGGCTCTGGCGCATTGCCTGTTCAACGTGCCGCTGGCGGTGTGGATCCTCGAAGGCTTCATGTCGGGCGTGCCCAAGGAGATCGACGAGACCGCCTATATCGACGGCTATTCGTTCCCGCGCTTCTTCATCAAGATCTTCATGCCGCTGATTGCGAGCGGCATCGGCGTGGCGTGCTTCTTCTGCTTCATGTTCTCGTGGGTGGAGCTCTTGATCGCCCGCACGCTGACGACCACGGATGCCAAGCCGATCGCCGCGACCATGACCCGCACCGTTTCGGCCGCCGGTATGGATTGGGGGTTGCTTGCCGCCGCCGGCGTGCTGACGCTGATTCCCGGCGCGCTCGTCATCTGGTTTGTGCGCAACTACATCGCCAAGGGCTTTGCCCTGGGGAGGGTATGATGGAGCAGGTCGACAGAAGCCCATGGTGGTGGGCCGTGCTGTTTCTTGCCCTGGTCGTCGTGGCCTGGGTGGCACTTCAAATCGATTTCGTGGCGATAACGGTGGGCTTCAGCGACCCGGCCAATATCCGCCTGTGGGGATTTAACCTCTCGTCCAACCTCGATTTTTCGTGGATGGCCTGGACGTGGCCGACCGCGGCCTTCTTTGGAACCATCTTTCTGCTGCTTTGCGGCATGGCGGTGTGGGAATACGTCTCGCCGGGCGGCAATCCGCGCGTCGGCGTGCTGCGCTTCGAAACGACGCGCGGCGACCGCCTGTTCCTGTCGCTGCTGGGCAGCGCCTTTATCCATCTCGCTTGGCTGGGTCTAGTCGGACCCAATCTGTGGTGGGCTCTCGCTCTCTCCGTGGTCTTCGCCGTCGGCGTGTTCCGCTACGTATAGAGGGGGAAACTGTTGGAACGGCGGCGTGCCGGCCGCCGATCCAGATCGCACTTTGAACTTTAACAGTGGAGGAAATACATGCGACGGCAATTCTTGACATCAACAACTGCGCTTGTCCTGTTGCTAGGGGCAAGCAATGCCTATGCCGGAATGGACGAGGCCAAGGCCTTCCTGGACAAGGAAATTGGCGACCTCTCGACGCTCGACCGTGCCGGCCAGGAAGCCGAAATGCAATGGTTCATCGATGCCGCGAAACCTTTCGCCGGCATGGATATCAAGGTGGTCTCCGAAACTATCGCCACGCATCAGTATGAATCGCAGGTGCTTGCGCCGGCCTTTACGGCCATCACCGGCATCAAGGTCACGCATGACGTCATCCAGGAAGGCGACGTCGTCGAGAAGATCCAGACCCAGATGCAGACCGGCCAGAACCTCTATGACGGCTGGGTCAACGATTCCGATCTGATCGGCACGCACTGGCGCTACCAGCAGGTGCGCAACCTGACCGACTGGATGGCAGGCGACGGCAAGGATGTCACCAACCCGAATCTCGACCTGAAGGATTTCATCGGCACCTCGTTCACCACCGCGCCCGACAAGAAGCTCTACCAGCTTCCCGACCAGCAGTTCGCGAACCTCTACTGGTTCCGTTACGACTGGTTCAACGACGAGAAGAACAAGGCGGACTTCAAGGCCAAATACGGCTACGACCTCGGCGTGCCGGTCAATTGGTCGGCCTATGAGGACATCGCCGAGTTCTTCACCGGCCGCGAGATCGATGGCAAGAAGGTCTACGGCCATATGGATTATGGCAAGAAGGACCCGTCGCTCGGCTGGCGGTTCACCGACGCATGGCTGTCGATGGCCGGCAATGGCGACAAGGGCATTCCGAACGGTCTGCCCGTCGACGAATGGGGCATCAAGGTCGACGAGAATTCGCGTCCGGTGGGTTCCTGCACGGCGCGCGGCGGCGACACCAATGGCCCGGCTTCTGTCTACGCCATCCAGAAGTACCTCGATTGGCTGAAGGCCTATGCACCGGCGGAAGCCCAGGGCATGACCTTCTCCGAGTCAGGGCCGGTGCCGGCGCAGGGCGCGGTTGCCCAGCAGATCTTCTGGTATACCGCCTTCACCGCCAGCATGGTCGACGCCAGCGCCAAGGCGGTGCTGAACGACGACGGCACGCCGAAGTGGCGCATGGCGCCGTCGCCGCATGGCGTCTATTGGAAGGACGGTATGAAGCTCGGCTATCAGGACGTCGGTTCCTGGACGCTGATGAAGTCGACGCCGACCGACCGCGCCAAGGCCGCCTGGCTCTACGCGCAGTTCGTCACCTCGAAGACGGTCGACGTGAAGAAGAGCCATGTCGGCCTGACCTTCATCCGCGAGAGCACGATCCACGACAAGAGCTTCACCGAACGTGCGCCAAAGCTCGGCGGCTTGATCGAGTTCTACCGCTCGCCGGCACGCGTCCAGTGGTCCCCGACCGGCACCAACGTGCCGGACTATCCGAAGCTGGCACAGCTCTGGTGGCAGGCGATCGGCGATGCTTCGTCGGGCGCCAAGAGCGCGCAAGAAGCAATGGACTCGCTCTGTGCCGAGCAGGAAAAGGTGATGAGCCGCATCGAGAAGTCGGGCGTCCAGGGCGATATCGGCCCGAAGATGGCCGAAGAGCATGACCTCGCCTACTGGAACGCCGATGCGGTCAAGAAGGGCAATCTCGCTCCTCAGCTCAAGATCGAGAACGAGAAGGAAAAACCGGTCACCATCAACTATGACGAGCTGGTGAAGAGCTGGCAGCAATAGGGCTGTTTGATGCGGGCGTTCGCGCCCGCATCGCCATACTCAGGGGAGGCGGCATGTTGCCGTCTCCCCTGTTTGCGTGAACGGCTCCGCGCCATCGGGCGTCGAGACATCGCAGCACCTTGAATTCGCTTCGACGGGAGAGAGAATGACCGGATATATCCTCGCAATCGACCAGGGCACGACATCGAGCCGGGCGATCCTGTTCGACGACAAGATGAAGGTCGTCGGCAGCGGGCAAAAGGAATTCACCCAGTATTATCCGGCCTCCGGCTGGGTCGAGCATGATCCCGAGGAAATCTGGTCAAGCGTCGTGGAAACGGTGAGGGCCGCGCTGAAGACAGCCGGCCGCAACGCAGCGGACGTCGCCGCGATCGGCATCACCAACCAGCGCGAAACCGTCGTCATCTGGGACAAGGAGACCGGCGAGCCGGTTCACAACGCGATTGTCTGGCAGGACCGCCGCACCGCGCCGCTATGCCAGAAACTGAAGAAGCTGGGGTTGGAGAAGAAATTCACGAAAAAGACCGGCCTGCTGCTCGATCCCTATTTCTCCGGCACCAAGATCGCCTGGATGCTGGACAAGGTGAAGGGCGCCAGAAAACGCGCCGAGAAGGGCGAACTGCTGGCCGGCACCATCGACAGTTTTCTGATTTGGCGCCTGACTGGCGGCAAGGTCCACGCCACTGACGCCACCAATGCCTCGCGCACGCTGGTCTACAACATCGAACAAAACGCCTGGGATGACGAGTTGCTGGCCATTCTTGGCATACCTGCAAGAATGATGCCGCAGGTGAAAGACTGTGCCGATGATTTTGGAATCACCGGCAAAAGTCTGTTCGGCACAGAGATCAGAATCCTCGGTGTGGCCGGCGACCAGCATGCGGCGGCGATCGGCCAGGCCTGTTTCGAGCCGGGCATGATGAAATCGACCTACGGCACCGGTTGCTTCGCGCTGCTCAACACCGGCAGCGATCTGGTGCGTTCGAAGAACCGGCTTTTGACCACCATCGCCTACAGGCTGAGCGGCAAGACCACCTATGCACTGGAGGGCTCTATCTTTATCGCCGGCGCCGCCGTGCAGTGGCTGCGGGACGGCATCAAGGTGATCGGCAAGGCCGAGCAGAGCGGCAAATTGGCGGCGGAGGCCGATCCGACGCAGAATGTCTATCTGGTGCCGGCTTTCGTCGGGCTCGGCGCACCGCACTGGGATGCCGAGGCGCGGGGCGCCATCTTCGGGCTGACCCGCAATTCGGGGCCGGCGGAATTTGCCCGCGCGGCGCTGGAATCCGTTGCGTTCCAAACGCGCGATCTGCTCGACGCTATGCGCAAGGACTGGAAGGGCGCTTCGGCCAAGACTGTGCTCAGGGTCGATGGCGGCATGGTGGCGTCGGACTGGACCATGCAGCGGCTGGCCGACATTCTCGATGCGCCGGTCGACCGGCCGACAATTCTCGAGACGACCGCGCTTGGTGCGGCATGGCTGGCCGGCTCGAAGGCCGGTGCCTGGCCGAAGGCGCGGGAATTCGCCAGGAGTTGGGCGCTCGAGCGCCGGTTCAAGCCGGAGATGGATGCTTCGACACGTGCCGCCAAGCTGGCAGGTTGGCGCCACGCTGTGCGCAGGACGCTAAGCGTGCAATAAGCAGGGATGGCACCGGCTTCGCACCCATGAAAAACCCGCGCCGTTGCGGGCGCGGGCTTACAGTCTCTAATCACGACTCAGTAAGGCGATCGGCACTGCCGGCGCGGACCGTAATTGGGCTGGTAGGTGTTGTCAGAGGCACGATAGCTCCGATAATGGTCATAGCACCACTGCACATGGGCATCGCCGCGATAGACACGATTCTGGTTGTTGATGATAGCGCCGGTAATCAGCGCACCGGTGGCGAAAGCGGCCAGCGGGAACCAGTAGTCGCCATGGCGGCGATAGCCGCGACGATATTCGCGATAGCCGCGATGGCCACGCCAATACATGCCGTCGTCACGCGCAAAACTGCGCCGGGAGAAATCGCGACGCGAGAAATCGCGATTGAAATTCCGGTGCCTCCGCCACGGCTCGTACTGGACGGTCTGGACATTCGAGGTGAGCCCTTGGGCAGGGGGCGCATAGCTGGGCTGAGCGTTGACTGGCACGATCTCCGCGGCAGCGAATGAGATCGAAAGGGTGGTCGCCAGCAGGCTCGACATGATCCTATTCATGATCTTCTCCTTGAAACGCGTGTCCCTTGTCGCGGAAAAACGGGCAGGCTGCGCAAATTGTTCCGCTAAGAATCCCAAGTTGCTGATCTGCAAAGGTTCTCTCGATTCGCTGCTTGCGCTTGTCCCGCCAAGCGCGAGCTTCGCCCTTGCGCGAGACGGAGGCAATTCCGTCAACGCCGAAGCGCACCGCACGGCATGATGACGCGGCAGGAAGGTCCGGTCTGGGAGCCGTCTTTTTCCGGTTGACCGGCAGAGGCACTCTCCCTATGTTCCGCGCAATTTCGAGGGCGGCCTTTCTGAGCCCGCGGGAGCGCGTAGCTCAGCCGGTAGAGCAACTGACTTTTAATCAGTAGGTCATGGGTTCGAATCCCATCGCGCTCACCAAATCCAGAGGGTACGACCCGGTACGACCCGGAGACATGGGTAACAGTTTGTACCTACGACATGGGTGACAGCCTCGTGCCGAACGCATGCAGTGGCGTTAGCCGCCCGCGCCATCGTCCATCATCGTGCCGGTGAGCGCCTCATAGGCTCTGCTGCACACCTGAGAACCCGGACAATCCTTCACGATAAGTACTGGCGCCACGGTAAGAACCGCCGCGGCAAGGATTTGCAGGAAAAGACCGACGGCGCTTACCTTCCTGCCGAACGCGCCGGCCAAGAAAAAGTAGAGACCCTGGGCCATGCAGGCTGCCGTCAGAATGCCCAGAAGCGTGCTGGTCGCTCTTGCGAAGGGCGTTATGTAGCCGTCGGGAAAACCCGACATGCCGAGATCCATCGACCATTGCAGCGCCAGCATGACGCTCAGCGCTGACCAGACAAGGGCCGTCGTACGAGTGAACAGCGTCTGCTTTGGTTTGTTGCTCGGATCGGCCATCGGATCACGTCGGAATTGCTTGCCGGGACATGCGCAAGTTCTGGGTCAAATCAGTGAGACGTTGCCGCCGGCATGGCGTTCGAGCCGGGCGGCGAGGTCGAGCTCCAGCAGCACCATGAACACTTGGGCGGGATGCAGGCCGGTGTGGCGGATGATCTCGTCCACTGATACCGGCGTCGGGCCGAGCGCTTCGACGACGCGGTCGCGATCGTCCTCGCGCGGCGGCGGTGTTGCCGAAAAGTCGGGCGGCTCTTCAAGCGGCGATGTCCTTGGCGACCAGCCGCCGACCAGCGGCGCTATGGCACTGGTGATATCGGCGGCCTCGGTCACAAGGGTGGCGCCGTCCTTGAGCAGGCCATTGGCGCCGGCGGCGCGCGGATCGAGCGGTGAACCGGGAACGGCGAAAACCAGCCGCCCCATCTCGCCGGCGAGGCGGGCGCTGATCAGCGAGCCGGAGCGCTGTGCGGCCTCGACCACTACCAATCCCAATGCAGCACCGGCGACGAGCCGGTTGCGGCGCGGAAAGTCCTGTGCGCGCGGCTGCCAGCCAAACGGCATTTCGGAAATGATGGCGCCGCCATGCTCGGCGATCTCGTCGCACAGGTCGGCATTTTCGGGCGGGTAGGGCAAATCGAGGCCGCCGGCGAGCACGCCGATCGTGCCGGTCGAAAGGCTGCCCTGGTGCGCGGCTGTATCGATGCCGCGCGCCAGGCCGGAAACAATGCCATAGCCGTCGCGGCCGAGATCCGCCGCCAGCATCCGCGCCATCTTGATGCCTGCCAGCGATGCGTTGCGAGCGCCGACGATGGCGACCGCTGGCAAGCGGAACACCGCGCTGTTGCCCCTGACCGCGAGCAGCGGCGGCGGATGATCCATGCTTTTCATCAGTGGCGGATAATCCGCCTCGCCGATGCCGACGAAGCGGGCGCCGGCCCGCCGGGCCGTCTCCAACTCCGCCTCGACCTCGGCAATGGACGGGATGCGGACGATTTTTCTGGCGCCACCCGAAATCATCAGCTCGGGCAGCATCGATAACGCTGCTTCGGCCGAACCGAACCGGTTGATCAGGTCGCGAAAGGAAGCCGGGCCGACATTCGGCGTGCGGATCAGACGAAGCCAGCTCAGCCGCTGCCGGTCGCTGAGGCGCGGCCCGGCGTCGGGCTCGCTCACTCTTTGGCCCCGATCTTACCCTCGGTGCCGGCAAGCAGCCGCGCAATGTTGGCGCGGTGCTTTACGATGACGATGAGGCTCATCGCCGTGAAAAGCCCGGCAATCTGCTGGGTGCTCAGGAAATACAGGGCAACGGGCACGACGACCGCTGCCGTCAGTGCCGCAAGCGAGGAGAAGCGGAACAGGAAGGCCACCGCCAGCCAGACGACGGCGAAGATAAGCGCCACTTGCCAGGCAAGGCCGATTAGCACGCCGAGGTAAGTGGCGACGCCCTTGCCCCCCTTGAAGCCGAGCCAGACCGGAAAAAGATGACCTGAAAACGCGCCGAATCCGGCCCAAAGTCCGAGCTCGGGCGCAAAGCGGCCTGCGATCAACACCGCCGCGGTGCCCTTCAGCGCATCGAGCAGCAGCGTGGCCGCGGCCAAGCCCTTGTTGCCGGTGCGCAGCACATTGGTGGCGCCGATGTTGCCGGAGCCGATGTTGCGCACGTCGCCGAGGCCGGCGGCACGGGTTATCAGCAGGCCAAACGGGATCGAGCCGAGAAGATAGCCGAACACCAATGCCAAGACGGGACTGTAAACCATTGTTCCCCCGAACTTTCCTTGGCTGAGCGAAGTTGAAGACCTGACACCCGCTTCGTCTTAGGCCGAAAACACTGTGCGGCCCGCCACCATCGTTTGCAAGACCTTGCCTTGCAGTCGCGCGCCTTCGAAACAGGTGTTTTTCGAGCGTGAGCGGATGCCGCTCTCGCTAACGACCCATGGCTCGTCCAGATCGACGAGCGCAAGGTCGGCCAATGCCCCCGGTTTCAGCGTGCCGCCGGGCAGGCTGAACAATCTTGCCGGCGCGGTCGACAGTGTCTCGATCAGCCGCAGCAGCATCACGTCGCCATTGTGATAGAGCCGCAGCGCTGCGCCCAGCAGCGTTTCCAGCCCGATGGCGCCGGCCGCAGCATCGGCAAAGGGCAGGCGCTTGGTGTCGACGTCCTGCGGGTCGTGCGAGGAGACGATGAGGTCGATGGTGCCGTCCTTGATCGCTTCGATCATCGCCAGCCGGTCTTCCTCGGCGCGCAGCGGCGGCGTCAGCCGGAAGAAGGTGCGGTACTCGCCGACATCGTTCTCGTTGAGCGACAGATTGTGGATCGACACGCCGGATGTGACATTGGCGCCTTCGGCCTTGGCTCGCGTCACAGCAGCCGCCGCCATCGCCGTCGAGATCTTGGCCGCGTGATAGGCGCCGCCGGTCAGCCGCGCCAGCGCCAGATCGCGCTCCAGCGGGATGGATTCGGCCTCGCGCGGAATACCGGCAAGGCCGAGCCAACTTGCATATAGGCCTTCATTCATCACGCCTGACGAGGCGAGATCGGCATCCTGGGTTTCGTGGGCGATCACGCCACCGAAATCGCGCGCATAGGTCAGCGCCCGGCGCATCACCAGCGCGCTGGATATGATGTGGCGACCGTCAGTGAAGGCGACCGCGCCGGCTTCGAGGAGCAGGCCGAACTCGGTCATCTCACGGCCTTCGAGACCCTTGGTGATCGCCGCTGCCGGAAAGATGTTGACGATGGCTGTATCCTTGGCGGTGCGCAGCACAAACTCGACCAATGCGACATTGTCGATCACCGGGTCGGTATCGGGCATCATCACAATCGAGGTGACGCCGCCGGCCGCTGCCGCCACGCTGGCCGAGGCGATGGTCTCCCGGTGTTCGCCGCCCGGTTCGCCGATGAAGACACGCGCATCGATCAGGCCGGGGATGATCGCCTTGCCGGCGCACTCGATGATCGTGGCGGCTTCGGGCGCGCCCTGGTTCAAGGCCGCCTTGCCAGCGGCAACAATTTTGCGCCCTTCGACGATGACGGTGCCGATCTCATCGATGCCGCGCGATGGGTCGACGATGCGGGCGCGGCTGAAGACCGTTATGCTCATCGGCCCCGACCCTCGTGGTTTCGACGCGGGTCGAGCAGCGCTTCCATCACCGCCATGCGTACGGCGACGCCCATCTCAACCTGTTCCTGGATGACGCTTTGCGGGCCGTCGGCGATCTCCGAGGCGATCTCGACGCCGCGGTTCATCGGGCCGGGATGCATAACCAGCGCACCGTCCTTGGCCGCCTTCAGCTTCTCGGCGTCGAGGCCGAAATAGCGGAAATATTCGCGCACCGACGGTACGAAAGCGCCTTCCATGCGTTCGCGCTGCAGGCGCAGCATCATTACCACGTCGGCGTCCTTCAGACCCTCGGCCATGGAACGGGTGACGATGACGCCCATCTTCTCGATGCCGGCGGGCAAAAGCGTCGAAGGGGCGACGACCCTGACCTGGGCACCAAGCGCGTTGAGCAGGATGATATTGGAGCGGGCCACGCGCGAATGCAGGATGTCGCCGCAGATCGCCACGATCAGCTTCGACAGCGGACCCTTGGCGCGGCGGATGGTCAGTGCGTCGAGCAGCGCCTGGGTAGGGTGCTCATGGGCGCCGTCGCCGGCATTGACCACCGAGCAGCCGACTTTTTGGGCAAGAAGTGCTGCCGCGCCGGCCGATTGATGGCGGATGATCAATATGTCGGGACGCATGGCATTCAGCGTCATCGCAGTATCGATCAGCGTCTCGCCCTTTTTCACCGAAGAGCTCGCTACGGACATGTTCATGACGTCGGCGCCGAGCCGTTTGCCGGCCAGCTCGAACGACGATTGCGTACGGGTCGAGGCTTCGTAGAACAGATTGATCTGGGTGCGGCCGCGCAGCGTCGATGTCTTCTTGTCCGATTGCCGCGAGATGGCAACGGCCCGGTCCGCCCGGTCGAGCAGAAGCTCTATGTCGGCGGGGGAAAGATCGCGGATGCCCAGAAGATGGCGGTGGGGATAAAGTGGCAGGGACGATGCGTCGGTCATCTCAAGTCGCTGCTATAGGGGGGAGGCTCCGCGGCTGCAAGCATCGGCTTGGGATTGGATCGGTTCTCCCCGGGATTTTCGTCGCGCGCCGCTGGCCATAGGCTATAAACCGCCTTGGCTTTGGATTCGCAGCCTTCAGGTGATAAGGACGAAGCGTGACTGACGACGTGACCAACCAGCCGCCGCCGCTGGCCGGCGGCAACGCCTGGCGGGGCGATCCGTTGCTGATCCAGCTTGCCGAGCGCTTTTCCGATCCGGTGCGTAAGGACCTCGACGGGCTTGGCCGTTTCGTTCTGACCCATGAAGCGCAGGAACTGGCTCGTCTTGCCAATGTCGAGACGCCGAAGCTCAGGACCCATGATCGCCAGGGCCGGCGCATCGACCAGGTCGAGTTCCATCCCGCCTATCACGCGCTCATGCGCCGCTCTGTTGCCAACGGGCTGCATTCGTCGGTTTGGGAGAATGGCGACGCCGAGATCGGCCGTCGCCACCAGGTGCGCGCCGCGCGCTTTTATCTCACGGCTGAGCTCGAGACCGGGCATCTCTGCCCGATCACCATGACCAGCGCTTCGCTGGCAGCGCTGATGGCCAGCCCGAAGCTGTTTCGCGAATGGGCGCCGCGGGTGACGACGCGCAAGTACGATCAAAGCCAAAAGCCGCCGGTCGAAAAAGCAGGGCTGACACTCGGCATGGGCATGACCGAGAAGCAAGGCGGCACCGATGTCCGCTCCAACGTCACCAAGGCGGAGCGCGCCGGCAGCGGGTTTTATCGCCTGACCGGCCACAAATGGTTCATGTCGGCGCCGATGTCGGATGCCTTCCTGGTGCTCGGACAGGTGCCGGAGGGACTGTCGTGCTTTCTCGTGCCCCGCTTGCTCGGCGACGGATCCGGTAACGGCTTCCGTTTTCAACGGCTGAAGGACAAGCTCGGCAACCGCTCCAATGCCTCGTCGGAGGTGGAATTCGTCAGTGCCATCGGCGAGATGGCCGGCGAGCCCGGCGCCGGCGTGAAGACGATCATGGATATGGTGACCCTGACGCGGCTCGACTGCGCTGTCGCCTCGTCGGCGATCATGCGGGCCGGACTGGCCGAGGCTGTCCACCACACGCGCCACCGCAAGGTGTTTGGAACCAATCTGATCGAGCAGCCGCTGATGCAGCGTGTGTTGGCCGATATGGCGCTCGACGTTGCCGCCGCTACCGCGCTGTCGTTCCGGCTGGCGCGCTCCTTCGACGAGGCGGCCGGCGACCGCGGCGAGGCGGCCTTCGCCCGCGCCATGACGCCTGTCGTCAAATACTGGGTCTGCAAGATTGCGCCGCCGCTGCTCTATGAAGCGATGGAGTGCCTCGGCGGCAATGGCTATGTCGAGGAGGGGCCGCTCGCCCGCTACTATCGCGAAGCTCCGGTCAACGCGATCTGGGAAGGTTCAGGCAACGTCATGGCGCTCGACGTGTTGCGCGTGCTCGGCCGCGCGCCGGGCCTGTTCGACGACGTGCTGGCCGGCATCGACCGCGATCTAGGCGCCGGCGGACGCGGCACCGTCGGCGTGCTCAAGGCGGCAATGCAGGTCGCAGCAACCGACGAGGGCTCGGCGCGGCTGTTGACCGAGCAATTGGCATTGTCGGCGGCGGCGGCAGAGCTTCGCAGGCTGGGGGCAGGGCGGATCGCCGACGCCTTCGTGGAAACGCGCCTCGCCGGCCAGTGGCGCAATACCTATGGCATGATCGATTCGCGCCATGATGCCCGCATGATCATCGATACGCTCTACCCGCCGATCAACTAGGTGCCGTCGCCAAACTCGCTGCCGCTCTCGCGCCCCTGTGGATGGCCGTTAACCTTAACGAATGGTTTCCGTTGCGGCGGCCGGTGGCAAAGCCCAATGTTATGGTTAAGGCAAGGACTGTTCAGCTTGAGCGGCTTTGCCCTGCGAAGCGGGAGCGTCATGCGGCATATTCTGAGCTCTTTTCTGGCATTGCATTGGGCGGCCGTTTTCGCCCTGCTGGCGTTCATCTGCATCGACGGGAATCGAGGCGTGGCGACGGCCCTTGGCGTACTGGGCGTTCCCGTCCAGAACACTCGATTTGCCGATCTCGAAAACGCCGTCGTCGTGGCACCGCTCGCCGTGGCACTGCTTGTCGTCGCGGTGTTGTTCTGCTGGGCCTTTGTTGAAGCACTGACCAGCCACGCGACCAACCCGGATCCTGCCGACAGCGTCGTGCGGATCGCCTTCATCTCCGCCTTGGGCGTGCTGTCGCTGATAGTCATCGGCGGCGCCGCGCAAGGCATCAATGGGCTGTTCATGGTTGTTGCGGTGCAATTGGCGGCACTTCTGGCGTCCTATGTCGCGATGCTCGCCGAGCGGCGGTCGGCCGTTGCCGCGGCAGTTCCAGGGACCGGCGACATCCGAGCGGCCGCGCATGTCATGGCCAAGGCAGCGGCGCATAATTCCTCGCTTGCCCGCATTTCCGGCCGGCTGGATTCGAGGGACGACCGCTGATGCGCACCTTGTTCGCGCTTTGGGCGGCTCCGCTCCTCTTGTTTTGGGGCTGGTTCTTTCTGTCGCTCAACGACATCAATTTCGGCTACGTCATGCTGAGCCGTCAATTGCACGATCTCGTCTTCCAGCTCTATGGACAGATGCTCGGCGTCGATCCGGCACTCATTCCGGGCATGGTGGCGAAAGCTTGCGTGTTCGATGGGCTGCTGCTGACGGGGTTCTGGGCATTTCGCCGCCGCAAGGCAATTGGTGGCTGGATCACGGCGATGCGCAACCGCTATTTCGACCAGGCATCGACGCCGAGCACCTGAAGCATATGCATGAGGCTTTGAAAAATATACCCGCTCGAATCCTCGACGTAGCGATTGGGGCGCTAACCCAAGCTAATCAACATGCGGTTTATTACGATCCTGGCATGGATCACTGGACCGATATGTCTGTTCTAAACGCCGCCATGGCCGGCGAATTGTTCATCAAAGCGATCGTAGCAAAGGAGCATCCGCTCCTAATATTTCGCGACCTATTTCAACTCGACGACCCGGTCAATCAAGATTTAAAAATCGAACATATCATCGAGAAGGGAAAGACCTACAATTTTGAACATCTTGCAAAACTGCTCTGGGTAGCTACCGGCGAACGCCTTCCCGACTTGGATAGCTTTGAAAAGTTGCGCAAAGCGCGCAATGCTATCCAGCATTTTTGCTCGCCTGGCGAGAACGTGGACCTTCGTAGGCTCGCGCTAAGTTCTTGTACAAGAATATAAATCCACTCATAAACAAACATTTTGGTCTGTGCGCTGTCGAACATCACGAAGATCACAGTGTTGGCTACGACTATGTCGTTGACTGCGTCATCGGCCACGAACTGCTTTTCTCAATTCCCGATAAATTCGAGGTTACTGAGATCGATCTAGCTGAAGCAATTGACGGCACGAGCCAGGAGTACCGCAAAGTGCTCAAGGCACATTTCGCGGCCAGTGGGCTGAACCTGGAGGAGATAGCTCGACGCTCATGAGCAAAAGGGCACCACTTGATGCTCAAGGCTTTCGCACGATTGTTGCGCAGGAAGAGGACATCAACGCCGAACGAATTCACTATTGCTACCAAATTGGTTCCACGTTCGTGCATCTCTCTCTGATGGAGGATGCCATCATCAATGCGATGTCGATTTGTGGCCGGATTAAGGTGTCGAAGCTCCTCGGAGCCGATAGCGCCGCGTGGGAACTGATCCAGAAGCGAGACCAGCTTCAAAGCTCGACCCTAGGAAATCTTATCACGACCTTGTCGAAGCATGGGGTGGCACATGCAGGTATCGCATACCTCAATGGGTGAAATCGAAACGCGACTTCTTCGTTCACCGCCTCTTCAATGAGGGCGCGTGGCCGGGAGAGCTAGGCTTTCGGGCCCTTCAACGGCAGTGTCGAATGCTCCTTTTTCTAGACTAGAGGCCATTTTCGCACGCGCAAGCCAAAAAATCTGGAAGATTTTTAGCCGTGCGAATCTGATGGAGTATGTCGATCTCGGCCCTGATGGAGCTCTCTTGATACCAACAGATTTGGCCAAGAAGCTTCAAAGCTAGCTTTCTCAGCAAAGAATCCCGGTCGGACGGGGCACGCAGCAACGTGCGACAATACAAACATCGCAATCCGTGTTTCGCGATATGGAATTCTCCAGCATGCCAAGGCGCGCCAAGCGATAGGGGTCACGCATCTCCGCCACTTAGCATTTTCCGTAATTCATGATGTGAATATCATCGTGAAATTCATGAAAATATGTTTGACTTTTGCCGAGCGTCTTGGCTATCTGATATTCATCGGATGTATGCGGAGGAAGATTTGGCAGGAAAAAATGAGAAACGTGAAAATTTTGTAAGACTGGCGGAAGGGCGTACCCAGCTTGCGCTGGACGCTATCAGGAAAATCGGCAATCTTTCGAACAGTCGAGCGTACGAATACACGGATGCTGATGTTAAAACGATCGTCAAAGCCTTGCGTGACGCGACGACGGAAATAGAGCGAAAATTCAGTTCCACCACAGGTGAGACTTTCAACAAGTTCAAGCTCAAGGGGCAACCGCAGTGAAAGCCGAACCGCTTAACATCAACGACAAACGGTTCCTTATTAATCGCCTGATTGAACAGGCGCCTGTCAGCACCCTAATTCGAGAGTTCTTCAAGAACGCAGATGAAAGCGCGGCGCTGGCACCGGTCGGAAATCGGCGCATCGAGATTTATCCTGTCGAGATCGATAGAGTGCGCAAATTAGCCTTCTGGAATACCGGTCCTGGCATGGACGGTGCGGAGCTTAAGAGGGCGACCGACCTATCCTCATCGATCGGCAAGGACATGGCTCTTGATGCCAATTTTGGGATCGGAGCCAAAGTGTCCGGACTGACGATGTCTAAGGCCGGGATCAGATATCGTTCATGCAAGAACGGCTCAGTGTCCGAAATAACCATCGGCTACGACAAGGAAGAAGGCACATATGTCCGCTTCCCTGCGATGCTGCCGGACGGCAGTTACGATACCGTCTATGACGTCACTGCGGCGGCTGTCGCCGAAGGCAGACAAACGCAATACGACTGGACCGAAGTGATTCTTTTCGGTGAAAGCGAGGATCATGACACCGTCGCGGAACCTTTGGGCAGAGGAAAATCTGTCGATCGCAGCTATGTACCAAGTACCATCTTTCGTCGCTTCGCCGCCTTCTCCGAGGGAGTTGAAGTTCGCATCGACGTCGCGATGACCAAAGGAGGCGGCAAAGATGAAACTGGCAAATACCGGCAACTCAGACCACTCGCGGACGTTCTCGATAAGCTGCCCAATAGCCAGCGCGTCCACGACGCTGACACCGGCCTGACTATCCATTACATTCACGACCCGAAGCACCCGATGTCGAGTCATTCGCTCAGTGCTCGAGCCAATCCGGCAACCTCGTCCACCACCTTCTGCGCGGTGGTGCATAAGAGCGAACGCTATGACATCAAAACCAGCAAAGCTTGGTCAGCAGCAGCACCGAAATTCGGTATCCCGTTTGGCTCGAAGGTGCTTACGGTTGAAATCGAAATCCCTGACACGATGGCGCTTTCCAACCAATATCGCGATGGGCTCATGTGGCCCAAAGACCGTGCACCACTGACCGCAGAAGACTTTGTCGACTATGTCCGGGAGTTGATGCCGGATTGGGTGAAAGATGTCATTCGATCCGAGTCACCGGAATCCGATGACAATCTGGATGACATCCAAACCGACCTCCAAAAACTTTTAGATGAGTTTCGCGTGCCTACGGTGGCGTTCAAACCTTCTAGAAACTTTAGCGCGTTGAACATGGAAAGCCACTTTGAGGGTAGCGACGCAAGCGAGCGCGTAGATATCGACCAAGATCTTCCTGGGAACACTGAATTCATCGGCCCCGATGAGCCGACTGGCCGCAGTGGTGCACGTGCTACGCAGGAAAAAGTTCGCAAAGCACCAGCCGGTTCTAAGCCCTCCAAAGCGATGCAGGCGCTGGAGCGCGTGCCCACCATCACGATCCTGTTAGACCCCGATGAGATTTCCGACAAGGGCGTAAAAGGCCGTGCTGGACGATACTACAGCGAATCTCAAACGCTCTTTGTCAATGGCCTGTACCCAATCATAGAACGTATGGCCGCCGATTTGGAACGGGAACTCGTAGGCACGGGGGAGCCCGAGGTTGTGCGATCGGAATGCCTCCGTGCAGCACGCCGATCAGCGGCGTTTCGCGTCGGGAAAGTGACTTGCTACGCCATCAGCAAGCGTCTTTCTGACGACTGGTCGGCCGACGATCTTGAAGGGGCAACATCTCCCGAATCTCTTTCAATGGCGGCGGACGATTACAAGCAAGGTCTACAAACAGCCAAAAAATTGGCGCGCGAAATGATTAAAGCTTCCAAGCTCGAAAGGGTTGATGCAGCGTGACGGGCCACTGATGTGCACGGAGGAGCCTTTTCCCGATTGCGCCAATCGCACCGCGGCAGGTAAGCGATGATGACGGCTTCAGAAGATCAATACAGAGGGCATTTCAAGATTGGCAGGTGCAATCTTCCAGACAAGTTGACAACTTGTCGGCCCTCAGTCGCGTCGAAGTCCTTTCGGAAAAATTCGTTCATATTCGCGACGAACAGATACGGGCCATCCTTGGCGTGTCGAAGGGTGGTGAAAAACTAGCGATCTGCGAAGCAATTGGTCTTGGCGTTAAGGGTTTGCAAGCAGGCTCTGAAGCCGGTCGAGAACACCCTGTAGGATGAAGGCCGCAGCTGCCGAATCGATCTTGCCGGCGCGTTTCTTGCGGGAAAAATCCATCTCGATCAACGTCCGCTCGGCCGCCACCGTCGACAGCCTCTCGTCCCAGAAGACGAAGGGCAGATCGGTCAATCCAGCCATATTGCGCACGAAAGCGCGGGATTTTTGGGCGCGCGCGCCTTCCGAGCCGTCCATATTGATGGGGAGGCCGATCACCACGGCGCCGGCATTTTCCTTCTGTAGCAGAGCGAGCAGCACTGCGGCATCGAGCGAGAATTTCCTGCGCATGATGACAGCGCGCGGGTGGGCGAAGGACAAGCCGCGATCGGAAACCGCCACGCCGATCGTCTTATCGCCGAGGTCGAGACCGGCCAGGGTCTTGCCGCCGCCGAGCCGGGCCGGCAACTCCTCGATGGTGATGATGCCCAATGGCTTTTCCTTTGACCGCGACGCCGCACGTCCTATACGCGCAAAGCGTGCGCGGCACTTTAATTTCGCCGTCGGCGTTCTATCCTCTACCGAAGCAAAAATCGAGGAAAGCATTGATGAAACTGACCTGGTACGGACATTCGGCATTCCGAATCGAAATCGAAGGCGCGAAAATCCTCATCGACCCCTATCTGGTCGGTAATCCGTCGTGGACGGGTGGGTGGGAAGGGCCGGCCGAAGGGGTCACGCACGTGTTGCTCACCCATGGCCACAGCGACCACATCAGCGGCGCCATCGAAGTGCTCAAAAAGAGCGGCGCGATGCTGGTCGCCAATTTCGAGATTTGCATGTACCTGGTCGGCAAGGGCGTCGGTAACAAGCAGATCAATCCCGGCAATATCGGCGGTACGGTCGATTGCAGCGGCTTCACCACCACCTTCGTTCAGGCTCTGCATTCATCGTCGTTTCCGGGCGAGGGCGGCCAGAATACCTATCTCGGCAATCCGGGCGGGCTTGTCCTGCACTTCCCCGAGGACAAGACGCTTTATCACATGGGCGACACCGACATCTTTTCCGACATGGCCCTGATCAACGAGTTGCATGAACCGAAGATCGGCATCGTGCCGATCGGCGATCGCTTCACCATGGGCGGCGCGGTGGCAGCCCTTGCCTGCCAGCGTTTCTTCAAGTTCGAGACGGTCGTTCCCGCTCACTTCGGCACATTTCCGATGATAGATCAGACCGCCGACAAATTCGTGGCCGGGCTGGACGGATCGGGTGTGAAAGTGGCGTTGCCGAAGATCGGCGAGACGATTACGCTGTAGCGACAGCGAACCGGAATGACGACATGGATCTGAGAAACTCTCTTTGCATTTCCATGCTGGTTGCCGCGTCGCCGGCGCTGGCCGCCGAGGATTTCATCAACGGGGTCTATCTGCAATCGGAGGATCTCTGCGCGCAGGCCAAAAAGGATACGCTGCAGACGGTGATCGAGGGCGGCAATATCGTGCTGTCGGCAAATGGGCTGGAAAGCATCGAATATAATTGTGAATTCCTGCAGATCACCAAAGCGACACGCTCACCAAGCTGGGCGGTGACCGCTATATGCCAGGAGCCGGGCTACGTCTTTCCCGATGTTCTCTCACTGACACAGATGAGCCCGAAGCAGATCGACCTGGTATCGGTACGGCCTGCCGCCGACGAAGGCGAGCAGAGCGGTAACGGCGGCAGTTATTTCCTCTGCGACGGCGTCACGATGCCATAGGGCAGTTGTCGGCACGATGCATGTTGCGCGGCACGCGCTGCGCCGCTATAGCGCTGGTTTTCCCCGAGGCACAAACATGTCCGTTGATATAAAAACCGTGAAGCGCGTCGCGCACCTTGCCCGTATTGCGGTGAGCGAGGAGGATGCAGAGCGTATGACCGGCGAATTGAACGCCATTTTGGGCTTTGTCGAGCAGTTGAATGAGGTCGATGTTTCCAGCGTCGAGCCGATGACCTCGGTCACGCCGATGGCAATGAAAAAGCGCCAGGACGTCGTCACCGACGGCGGCAAGGCAGCTGACATCGTCGCCAACGCGCCAGCGACCGACGAGAATTTCTTCCTTGTGCCGAAGGTCGTGGAGTAGCAGGCCGATGGCAATCGACATCGCCGCTGAGACGCCGCTGCAGGACGATGTGCGTGGGCTGGTCGAAGAGCTGAACGCCACATTGCTGGAGCTGACGCCGCCGGAGCATTGCTATCATTTGACCGTCGAGCAGATGGCGGATCGCGACACGACCGTTTTCATCGCCCGCGATGACGGCCTTGCCATCGCTTGCGGCGCACTGAAGCGCCACGATGCTGTGGTCGGCGAGGTCAAGCGAATGTATACGCGACCTTCGCATCGCGGCCGCAAGATCGGCGCGAAGATTGTCGAGCGTATCGAGGCGCTGGCGCGCCAAGAAGGGCTTAAGCGTCTGGTGCTGGAGACGGGGGACCGTCATCCCGCCGCCTGGACCGTCTACGAACGCGCCGGTTTTTCCCGCTGCGGCCCGGTACTGGATTATCCCGATTCCGAGTGGTCGGTATTTTACGAAAAGAGCCTTGCCTGATGACCGACCTGACCCAACTGACGATTTCGCAGGCCCGCGCCAAATTGCGTTCCAGGGAGATCACCGCCACCGAAGTCACCGAGGCCTATCTATCGGCGATCGAGCGAGCCAATCCGGCGCTCAATGCCTATGTCGTGGTCACCGACGACAAGGCGCGCGACATGGCCAAGGCCTCCGACGCGAAATTGGCCAAGGGCGATGCCGGGTCGCTCGAGGGTATCCCGCTCGGCATCAAGGATTTGTTCGGCACTGAAGGCGTCCACACCCAGGCCTGCAGCCATGTGCTGAACGGCTTCATGCCGCGCTACGAGTCGACGGTCACGGCCAATCTGTGGGCGGATGGCGCCGTCATGCTCGGCAAGCTCAACATGGACGAGTTCGCCATGGGCTCGTCCAACGAGACCTCGTATTATGGGCCCGTGATCAACCCGTGGCGGCGTTCGCGCCTCGACACGGTGGTGATGCCGACGACACATCAGGGCGAGGGTGGCTTCGTTTCGGCGTGCGGCACCAGGACCGCGCGCACGTTGGACAATGCCCAACTGGTGCCGGGCGGTTCGTCCGGTGGCTCGGCATCAGCCGTCTCGGCCTTCCTGTGCGCAGGCGCCACCGCCACCGACACCGGCGGCTCGATCCGCCAGCCCGCCGCCTTCACTGGCACAGTCGGCATCAAGCCGACCTATGGCCGCTGCTCGCGCTGGGGGATCGTAGCTTTTGCCTCGTCGCTCGACCAGGCCGGGCCGATCGCGCGCGACGTCCGCGATGCCGCGATCCTGTTGAAGTCGATGGCTTCGGTCGACCCGAAGGACACGACGTCCATCGACCTGCCGGTGCCGGACTACGAGGCGGCGATCGGCCGCCCGATCAAAGGCATGAAGGTCGGCATCCCAAAGGAATATCGTGTCGACGACATGCCCGCGGAGATCGAGGCGCTGTGGCAGAAAGGCATTGCCTGGCTGCGGGATGCCGGCGCCGAGATCGTCGATATCTCGCTGCCGCACACCAAATACGCGCTGCCGGCCTATTACATCGTGGCGCCGGCCGAAGCCTCGTCCAACCTCGCCCGTTACGACGGGGTCCGCTATGGGTTGCGCGTGCCCGGCAGGGACATTGCCGACATGTATGAAAAGACCCGCGCCGCCGGCTTCGGGCGCGAGGTCAAGCGCCGCATCATGATCGGCACCTATGTGCTTTCCGCCGGCTACTACGATGCCTACTATCTGCAGGCGCAGAAGGTTCGAACCCTGATCAAGCGCGACTTCGAAAATGTGTTTGCCGCAGGCGTCGACGTCATCCTGACGCCGGCAACGCCTTCCGCCGCCTTCGGCATCGCCGACGAGGACATGGCCGCCGACCCGGTCAAGATGTATCTCAACGACATTTTTACGGTGACAGTGAACATGGCCGGCCTGCCCGGCATAGCGGTTCCGGCTGGGCTCGACGCCAAGGGGCTGCCGCTCGGCCTGCAGCTGATCGGCCGGCCCTTCGACGAGGAAACGCTGTTCCAGACCGCCCATGTCATCGAACAGGCGGCCGGCACATTTCAGCCGGATAAATGGTGGTAGGATCGTTTCTCATCTGAGGGGGTGAGGGATGTTCTTCTATGCCTCCAAGATTCTCTGGTTCTTCGTTCAGCCGTTGAATCTCGCGATCTTCCTGCTGCTGGCGGGGCTGGTCGCGGCGATGTTCGGCCGGCGGCGATTGGCGGCCGTCGGCAGCACTCTTGCCTTCTTCATCCTTGTTGTTGCGACATGGAGCCCACTCGGCCCCATGATGCTAAATCCGCTGGAGGAGCGCTTCCCCAGGCCGCCGCTGCCGGAAAAGGTCGACGGTATCATAGTGCTTGGCGGCAGTCTGGATGGCGCCGTCAATCTGGTGCGTGGCGGCTATGAAATGAACTCCAGTGGCGACCGGATGGTCGAGGCGGCCGTGCTGGCGCGGCGGTTTCCGACAGCGAAAGTCGTTATCTCCGGTGGCAGCATCGAAACCTTCCGCGGCGGCGAAGGCGATGCAGATACCGCACCGCGTCTTTTTGCCGCTTTCGGCGTGGCGGCCGATCGGCTGATCCTCGAGAACAAATCCCGCAACACCTACGAGAATGCTGTCTTTACCAGGGAACTGGTGACGCCGAAACCGGGCGAGACCTGGTTGCTGGTGACCTCGGCCTTCCACATGCCACGCGCCAAGGCGCTGTTCGACAAAGCCGGCTTTTCGACCATTCCGTGGCCAGTCGACTATCGCACCTCCGGTAGGGAAGGCATCGCCACGTTCCCCTATCCCGGCGACTGGCTGGAGGTCACCACTGTTGCGATCCGCGAATGGATAGGGCTCACCGCCTACTGGCTGTCGGGCCGCATTGATCGGCCTTTTCCCGGGCCGGGCGGCTGACCGAGCACCGCTTGCCGCGCCGCCGAGAAAAATTGGCGGCGCACCAGCACCGCCAGCAGCAGCAGCGTCGATAGCACGAAAACGGCGGGATCGACGAACCAGCCAAGATAGCCAATCGAGAAGAACACGCCGCGCAGGCCCGAATTGAAATGCTTCCCGGCCAGCATGTTCATGCGCGCCGCACGCCAGACTGCCGTTTCGGTGACCGGATTGCGCGACGCCTCGCCATGCGGAATCGGCACGGCGCCGATCAGGATCGAGCAATAGTTGAACAGCCGGTAAGCCCAGCCGAACTTGAAGAAGGAAAAGGCCAGGATCAGCACAAGGCCGAACACCTTCGTCTGGAACGCCGCGCGTGAGGGCGTAGCGCCAAACGGCAGGTCACCCAGCACGGTCAGAACCTGGTCGGAGGCGCCGAGCAAGGCAAAACAGCCGCCGATCGCAATCAGCGAACTCGAGGCAAAGAAGGCGGTTCCCTGCTGCAGGCCGCTCATGATGGCGGTGTCGACGATGCGGATCTCGCGCTCGGCCATGGTCCGCATCCAGGCCTCGCGCTGCGCGTTCATCGCCCTCGTCAGCGACATGCGGCTGACCAGCATTCCGTCGGCGGCGAGCGTATGCAGCACCCACGCGGCAAGGAAGAACCCCAGCGCCGCAAGGTCAGCCATCGATAGATGAAAGGAATCGCTCATGCGTTGCTTTTACCACAGGCGGAGGGGACGCTTCGATGGCCGAAGCTGGAATGTCGCTGCCGGAGCAAACAAGGTCGGCAGGCGCAGCGCCGCGATCTTCAAAACAGCGGAAAACACCATGGGAATTCCTATATGTAGACCTCAACAAGGTCCCAGGAGAAAACGCCCACGTGTTCCTTTCGGTTTTCGACCTGTTCAAGATTGGCATCGGCCCATCGAGTTCGCACACGATGGGGCCGATGACGGCTGCGCGGCGGTTTCTCGACGAGATTGCGGGAGACGACTGGCCGCGCCCGGCCGGCGCCAAGGTCGACCGGATCGCGGCCAGCCTGCATGGCTCGCTCGCCTATACCGGCATCGGCCATGGCTCCGATCGTGCCGTGGTGCTCGGCCTCGCCGGCCAGACGCCGCAGACGGTGGATCCCGACCAGGCGGACGGCATCGTCGCTCGCATCGCCGCCGAGAAGCGGATCTCGCCGCCCGGCCATCCGTCCTATCGTTTCGACCCGGCAATGGATCTGGTGCTGGATCGCAAGACGCCGCTGCCGGGTCACGCCAATGGCATGGCCTTCTCTGCCTATGATGCCGGCGACCGGTTGCTGCTGAGGCGCGTCTATTATTCGATCGGCGGCGGCTTCGTCATGTCCGAAGAGGAACTGCAGCGGATGAAAGCAAGGGGCTCGGCGACAACCGAAGGCAAGAAGGTTCCGTATCCGTTCAAGAACGCCGTCGAAATGCTGTCCATGGCAGCGAAAAGCGGGCTTTCCATTGCCGAGATGAAGCGCGTCAACGAGGAGACGCAGATGTCGCGCGAGGAGCTCGACGCCGGCCTCGACGGCATCTGGAGCGCCATGAAGGGCTGCATCGAGCGCGGCCTGTCGCAAGACGGCATCATGCCGGGCGGACTCAAGGTGCGCCGCCGTGCCCGGATGCTGCACGACAAGCTGCAGGAGCAATGGCAGCAGAACCGGCCCAACCCGCTGCTCGCCAACGACTGGCTGTCGATCTATGCGATGGCGGTCAATGAGGAGAACGCCGCCGGCGGCCGTGTCGTCACCGCGCCAACCAATGGGGCGGCCGGCACTCTGCCTGCGGTGCTGCGCTACTGGTTGCATTTCCATCCAGAAGCCGACCAGCCCAGCATCCGCGATTTCCTGCTGACGGCGGCGGCCGTCGGCGGCATCATCAAAACCAATGCTTCGATCTCGGGGGCGGAAGTCGGCTGCCAGGGCGAGGTCGGTTCGGCTTCGGCAATGGCTGCGGCGGGATTGTGCGCCGTCATGGGCGGCACGCCCGAGCAGGTCGAGAACGCTGCCGAGATCGCGTTGGAACATCATCTCGGCATGACCTGCGATCCGGTCGGCGGGCTGGTGCAGGTGCCGTGTATCGAGCGCAACGCGCTTGGTGCCGTCAAGGCGGTGACCGCCGCTTCGCTGGCCATCAAGGGCGACGGCGTTCATTTCGTGCCGCTTGATGCCGCGATCGAGACGATGCGCCAGACCGGCCTCGACATGAACGAAAAGTACAAGGAAACCAGCCTTGGCGGATTGGCAGTGAATGTCGTGGAGTGCTGAGCGCCAATCTGGTGGCCTGGACCACCACTGTGGAGAAGTCGATCAGGCCGTTGACGCGTTCGCGTGCTGGACTAAACCTTAAACGATGTCTCTCAATCTCATAAAGCTTTGCGTCGGCTGTGACAGCGTCGAGGATCTGGAAGAGTGGATTGCCTTCCGTCTCGACGAGCGGCGCCGCGCCGGCGAACCGGCCGAGCACTACCACACCACCCGCATGGTGCCTGCACGCGGTGCCGAGATTACCGACGGCGGTTCGCTCTACTGGGTGATCAAGGGCAATGTCCAATGCCGCCAGCTGATCACCGAAATCCGCCCCTTCACCGATGACGAGGGCATCGGCCGTTGCCATCTGATCCTCGATCCCGAGGTCGTGCGCACTGACTGGCAACCGCGCCGCGCATTCCAGGGGTGGCGCTACCTAAAGCAGACGGACGCGCCGGCCGATCTCGGTAAGGGCAAAGCCGGGCTGATCGAGATGCCGCCGAAGCTCAGGCGTGAGCTTGCCGATCTCGGCCTGCTCTGACGCCGAGAACCGCAACGCCAACACCACCAGCCGAAGTGCTTGTACGCAGTTGCCATCATCGGTCCTCCAGGTCGCCTCATCTGGGCTTGCAAGCCGGGGAACAACGCCACATCTTGAATGTCATGAGCGACAAGAAGCAGCCCGTGCCTGCAAGGGCCAATCCTGCACCGGTCGAGTCTCAATCGAGCACCGGCGAGATCGACGCGTTTCTCCGTCAGGCAAGGACGCTCGCTGCATCCGCCACCGGTTCAGGCAGGCTGATCCTGTCCCTCGACGCGACGATGAGCCGTCAGCCGACCTGGGATCTCGCCTGTGCGCTGCAGGCCGAGATGTTCGACGCCGTCGGCAAGGCCGGGGCGCTCAAGATTCAACTTGTCTATTTTCGCGGCCTTGGCGAGTGCCGCTCCTCCGCATTCGTCACCGATACCGAAGCTCTGAAGCAGCTGATGACGCGCATCGACTGCCGCAGCGGCCATACCCAGATCGGCAAGGTGCTCGCCCATGCCCTGAAACAGACGGCGGCGGCCAAGGTCAACGCGCTGGTCTATATCGGCGACGCGATGGAAGAAAACATAGATAATCTGGCCGAAAAGGCCGGCAGCCTCGGTCTGCACGGCGTTCCTGTCTTCGTCTTTCAGGAGGGCGATGATGCCGCCGCGGAAAAGGCGTTCAAGGAGATTGCGCGGCTGTCGAAAGGGGCCTGGTTCCGCTTCGATCGGCGGGCTGCCGCAACCTTGGCCGGCCTGCTTTCGTCCGTCGCCGTGTTTGCGACCGGCGGGCTGAAAGCACTGGAGGCCCGGGGCAGACCGGAAGACCGGCTGATGATCGAGCATATGCGGGGCGGCGGAAACTGATGGGCGCAATTATCGCTTTTGTAGCGTTGCTTCTAGTGCTTCTCGGCATGCTCACCATCTTCCTGCGCGCCGATGCGGCGAAGCTTGCAGGCGGCATGAGAACGCTTGGACCTGTACTGCTCGGGCTGGTCGGCGTCGCCGTGCTGCTGGTCGGGCGCGAGGGCATCGGCGGCTTGATCCTGTCGGTTGCGCTCGCCTGGTACGGTTCCATGCGCATGAATCGGCCGGTGGCAAAACTGGCACAAGGCAAGCGTTCGACAGTTCGTACCGCGGCGCTTGAAATGGAACTCGATCACGATACCGGCGGCCTCGAAGGCCTCGTGCTGGCCGGGCGCCATGAAGGCAAGATGCTTGGCTCGATGGGGCGTGCCGAATTGCAGCAACTCTATCGCGAACTCTCCGGCGATCCGGAGAGCCGCCAATTGCTAGAGACGTATCTTGACGGCAGATTTCCCATCTGGCGCAAAGACGCTGATGCGAATGACGGCGAAGGGCTGGGTGTTGCGCCAGGTTCTGGCGCCATGACTAAGGAGGAGGCCTACAAGATCCTTGGTCTTGAAGCGGGGGCTGCCGCGGCGGATGTCCGCAAGGCGCACCGCCGCCTGATGCAGCGCCTGCACCCCGATATCGGTGGCACGTCTTTCCTGGCGGCGCGGATCAATGAAGCCAAGGACGTCTTGCTCTCCAATCACAACTAGTCTCCTTCGACGCAGAACTTTCGGGAAAGATATCGTTTCGCGCGCCGCTTACTGCTGGACGGCGTAGCACTCGATCTTCTTCTTTTTCAAAGCGTTGCAGGCCTTCCAGGCAGCGGTCTTCGAACCGAAACCACCGAACCGGGCGCGGTAGTAGGTGACGCCGTCCTTGTCGAAGGCGACGGTGAAACCGGAGGCATCGGCAAGAACGGAGGGTGCCTGCTTCGTCGCCTTGTCGAGGAAAGCCTTCGCTTCGGCCTGTTTTGGCGAAGAGGCGACCTGGATTGCCCAGCCGGATGGCACCGATGCCGTGCTGACCGGATCGACCTCTGCCGCCGGTTCGGCATAGGCTGCGGCGACCCGGGCTGTCGCCACGTCGTCCACCGTCGCCACCGCCGTCGTCTTGACCCTCTTGGCCTGAACGACCGGAGTGGTTTCTTCAACGACGGGCGCATTTTCCTCGACAAGAGAGGCAACGGCATCGTCGTTCGGCTTACTGTCCGGTGTCGGCGCGTCATGCTTCGGTAGAAACGCCTTGGCCAAGGCTGAAATCGGATTGCCACCGCCAGCCTTGGCAATCAGCACGCCACCGCCGCTCGACGACGCCTTCGGCATGTAGGCATTGATCAACCCGGCCATCTGGCTGTCGCGGCTGCCGCCGGATCTGCCGCCCATGACCACCGCTACGATCCGCCGATCGCCATCCGAGACCGAGGACACCAGATTGTAACCGGAGGCGCGGGTGTACCCGGTCTTGATGCCGTCGACGCCCTTGATGCGTCCGAGCAGACGGTTGTGGCCGTTGATGCGCTGCCGCCCATAAAGAAAGGAGCGCTGCGAGAAATAGCCGTAATATTGCGGAAAATGCTCTCTCAGGGCGATGCCGAGCATCGCCATGTCGCGCGCGGTTGTGAACTGGCCGGGATCAGGCAAGCCGTTGGCGTTGCGGAAAACGGTTCCCCTCATGCCCAGCGCCCGCGCCTTGGCGGTCATCATGCGGGCGAAATTGGCTTCATTGCCGCCGAGCATCTCGCCAAGCGCCGTTGCGGAATCGTTTGCCGATTTGGTCACCATCGACAGGATCGCGGTCTCGACCGTGACCGAGCCGCCCCGCTTGACGCCTAGCTTCGTCGGCGGCTCGGCAGCGGCATTGGCCGAGAACACGACCGGGGAATTCTTGCTGATCCTGCCCTTCGCCAATGCCTCGAACGTCAGATAAAGCGTCATCATCTTGGTAAGCGAAGCCGGATAGCGCCGGCCATCGGCATCCGATGAATAAAGCACCTTGCCGGTCTTGGCATCGATGACGATGGCCGCCGACTTGGCCGCCATGGATGAAGCCGCGTCCGCGACGACGAAGCTCATCGCCATGGCGAGGATCATGATCGTTTTGAGGGGTGACGCGGATTTGGAAACGAAGCCCGACAACGCCTTACGCACTGATAGTTCCTTTGAATTTCCGTTGCCTCGGAGGCGGCAAAGGGGTCCTGCCTCACCTTCGGCCACGCTAACGCGGGCAGCGTTACCAATCCGTTTATGGTAACCGCCGCGTTCACCATTTTCTGCGGGATTGAGCTTCTCTTTATTCGAATCTTAGCGATTGCCGGCAGCTCACGATGCGCATTGCCGCGGGAATCTTGACTTTTTGTGCACTGCACAATATATTTACACGCATTGCACAACGCGGCCCGGACAAGGCGCGTCTATCGTCCAAGGCAACCGTTCAAGGGAAAGCGTGAAATGACCCAGACCTATGAAGATTTCAGCAAATACGGCAAGGAATTTGCGGACACCGGATTGAAGAGCTTCGCCTCGCTGTCCAAGGGTGCACAGGCTATCGCCGCCGAGGCGGGCGAGTACACCAAGAAAAGCTTCGAAGCCGGTAGCGCCGCTGTCGAGAAGCTCTTTTCCGCCAAGTCGCTGGACAAGGCGATCGAGATCCAGTCCGACTATGCCAAGCAGTCCTATGAGAGCTTCGTCACCGAGGCCACCAAGCTTGGCGATCTCTATGCCGAACTCGCCAAGGAAGCTTACAAGCCGTTCGAATCGATCGTCGCCAAGGCGAAGTAAATTCGACGAACATTCCGAGCCGGCCCCTGGGCTTGCAAAGACAAACCCGGTCGCGAACGCACGGCCGGGTTTTTTCATGCCAGCTCGAAATCGGGGGCCTACGGTCTTCACGATTTGAAAAATCGGGCAAGTTTGGCCACCTAGCCATATTGTCAGCTAAACAGAAGGGCTTAAAATCGTCCATCGAACACCTACATGTCGAGCATGCATGAGGATTCGAAAGAGGCAGGACTACGTGACTACAGGTTTGACTGCCACGAGCTACGTGGTGCGAATGCAGAACGGCAGCAACGGCAATGAGGCCGGTCGCGGCACGGCCGTCATCACGCGCACAAAAACCAAGACCAAGAAGCCCAGTCTGTATCGGGTCCTCATTCTTAACGACGACTACACACCCATGGAATTCGTGGTCCACGTGCTGGAGCGCTTTTTCCAGAAGGACCGCGAAGCCGCCACACGCATAATGCTTCATGTTCACAATCATGGGGTGGGCGAGTGCGGGGTCTATACATTCGAGGTGGCCGAGACCAAAGTGTCTCAGGTCATGGATTTCGCCCGACAGAATCAGCATCCGCTGCAATGCGTGATGGAGAAGAAGTGAGGTAACATGCCGGCTTTCTCCCAAGGCCTGGAAAAGGCGCTTCACCAAGCGCTGACGCTCGCCAATGAGCGGCACCATGAATATGCAACCCTTGAACATTTGCTGCTCGCCCTGATCGACGACACCGAGGCGGCGGCCGTCATGCGTGCCTGCAACGTCGATCTCGACGAGTTGAAGCATACGGTTCTCACCTATATCGACACCGAGCTCGACAATCTCGTCACCGGCTACGATGAAGATTCCAAGCCGACTGCCGGTTTCCAGCGCGTCATCCAGCGCGCGGTGATCCATGTGCAGTCGTCAGGCCGCGAAGAAGTGTCCGGCGCCAACGTGCTCGTCGCCATCTTCGCTGAGCGTGAGAGCCACGCCGCTTACTTCCTGCAGGAACAGCAGATGACCCGCTACGACGCGGTCAACTACATCTCGCATGGCATCGCCAAGCGGCCCGGCGCTTCCGAGACGCGTACCCCGCGCGGCGCCGACGACGAGCAAGGCAGCCAGAGCGGAGCCGAGCCGCAAGAGGAAGGCGGCAAGAAGAAGCAGCAGCAGGACGCGCTGACTGCCTATTGCGTCAACCTGAACAACAAGGCCAAGGCCGGCAAGATCGATCCATTGATCGGTCGCGAGAGCGAGATCAACCGGACCATCCAGGTGCTGTGCCGCCGCTCCAAGAACAACCCGCTCTATGTCGGTGATCCCGGCGTCGGCAAGACGGCTATCGCCGAAGGCCTCGCCAAGCGCATCGTCGAGGGCGACGTTCCCGAAGTGTTGCACAATGCCACCATCTTCGCGCTCGACATGGGCACGCTGCTGGCCGGCACCCGCTATCGCGGCGATTTCGAGGAGCGGCTGAAGCAGGTCGTCAAGGAGCTCGAGGATTATCCCGGCGCCGTGCTGTTCATCGATGAAATCCACACCGTGATCGGGGCAGGGGCCACCTCCGGCGGCGCCATGGATGCATCGAACCTGTTAAAACCCGCACTGTCGTCCGGCGCCATCCGCTGCATCGGCTCGACCACCTACAAGGAATTCCGCCAGTTCTTCGAGAAGGACCGCGCGCTGGTGCGGCGCTTCCAGAAGATCGACGTCAACGAGCCGACGGTCGAGGACGCCATCGAGATCATGAAGGGCCTCAAGCCTTATTTCGAAGAGTTCCACAAGGTCCGCTACACGAGCGAGGCGATCAAGGCTTCGGTCGAACTCTCGGCGCGTTACATCAACGACCGCAAGCTGCCGGACAAGGCGATCGACGTGATCGACGAGACAGGTGCCTCACAAATGCTGGTGCCGGAAGCCAAGCGCAAGAAGACCATCGGCATCAAGGAGATCGAAGCGACGATCGCCACCATGGCGCGCATCCCGCCGAAGACGGTTTCCGCCGACGACGAGAAGGTGCTGCAAGGCCTCGACATCGAGTTGAAGCGTGTCGTTTACGGCCAGGACACCGCGATCACAGCGCTGACCTCGGCCATCAAGCTGGCGCGGGCCGGCCTGCGGGAACCGGAAAAGCCGATCGGCTCGTACCTGTTCTCGGGCCCGACCGGTGTCGGCAAGACGGAAGTCGCCAAGCAGCTCGCCGCCTCGCTCGGCGTGGAGCTGATCCGCTTCGACATGTCGGAATATATGGAACGCCACACCGTTTCGCGGTTGATCGGCGCGCCTCCCGGCTATGTCGGCTTCGACCAGGGCGGCCTTCTGACCGACGGCGTCGACCAGCATCCGCATTGCGTGCTGTTGCTGGACGAAGTCGAGAAGGCGCATCCGGACCTGTTCAACATCCTGTTGCAGGTCATGGACCACGGCAAGCTGACTGACCATAACGGCAAGCAGATCGACTTCCGCAATGTCATCCTGATCATGACCACCAATGCGGGCGCATCCGATGCGCAGCGCGCGGCGATCGGTTTCGGTTCGACCAAGCGCGAAGGCGACGATGTCGAGGCGATCAACCGGCTGTTCACGCCGGAGTTCCGCAACCGTCTCGATGCGATCATTCCGTTCGGCTCGCTGCCGGTGCCGGTCATCCATCAGGTGGTGCAGAAGTTCGTCATGCAGTTGGAAGCGCAGCTTTCCGAGCGTGGCGTGACCTTCGACTTGTCGCAGGATGCAATCGCATGGCTGGCCGACAAGGGCTATGACGAGCGCATGGGCGCCCGGCCGCTTGGCCGTGTCATCCAGGAGCACATCAAGAAGCCGCTGGCCGACGAGGTGCTGTTCGGCAAGCTCAAGAAGGGCGGCACGGTGCGTGTCACCGTCGAGAAGAAGGAAACCGGCGAGACCGGCCTGAAGCTCGAATCGCTCGCCGACGAGGCGCCGGTGAAGCCGAAGAAGGAAGAGCCGGACGACGTGCCGAAGGCCAAGAAGGCGGTGGCAAAGAAGCCCGCCGCGAAAAAGGCGGTGGCGCAGAAGCCGGAGCCCAAAGGTAAGGACGGCGGCAAGCGCAGTCTCGTGCCGCAACTGCCGCGTAAGAACTGACGAACCAGCCAGTAAAAAAGCCCCGGAAACGGGGCTTTTTTTGTGACACCCTCCGGTTAAGCACCCGGCGCCCGCTGGAGCGGTTTGCGCCGGTTCAGCTTGCCAGCGCCATCCGTATCTTGCCGGCGTTCTGGGCCAGGACTTCAGGCTTTTCCATCTGTCCGCTGTGCGGTTTCAGGGGAATGCCCTCGAAGCGCGGAATGACATGGACGTGAAGGTGAAAGACAGTCTGCCCCGAAGCTGGTTCGTTGAACTGCATAACCGTGACGGCATCGGCATCGAAGGCCTTCTTTACGGCCCGCGCAACTTTCTGGACGTGAGCGAAGAGCGGGCCAAGCACCGCCGGATCCGCGTCAAGCAGGTTGCGCGACGGCGCTTTCGGCACCACCAGCGTGTGACCCTGTCCTTGCGGCATCACATCCATGAAGACAATGACCGCGTCATCCTCGTAGACGCGGTGCGAAGGGATTTCTCCGCGCAGGATTTTGGCGAAGATGTTGCTGCTGTCGTAGGTTGCTTCGGCCATGGCGCGCCCTCCGGTTCTTGGCTCGCTGTCTCGTGTAGCGAAGCTGTTCCGGGCGGGCAAGATGATCGATCGACATCGGCCATGCGGGCCCGCGCGGCTGAGCGATTGGGCTCGCTACCCTACTCCGCCATGTCCTTTCGGAACGGGGTGTGCTCTTCCAGATATTCGCTCATCCGCTCGACTTCGCGCCGCTCGCGCTGGAGGTAGTCGGCCACTGCATTGCGCAGACCTGGATGGGCGATATAGTGCGCCGAATGCATCGTCACGGGCCGGTAGCCGCGCGCCAGCTTGTGCTCGCCCTGAGCACCGGCTTCAACCACCTTCAGCTTGCGCGAGATGGCGAAATCGATTGCCTGATGGTAGCAGACTTCGAAATGCAGGAATGGGTGGTCCTCGATGCAGCCCCAGTTGCGGCCGTAGAGCGCGTCTGAGCCGATGAAGTTGATGGCGCCCGCTATGTAGCGTCCGTTGCGTTTGGCCATGACCAGCAGGATGTCGTCGGCCATGCGCTCGCCGATTAGGGAGAAGAAATCGCGGTTGAGGTAGGGCCGGCCCCACTTCCTGCTGCCGGTATCCATGTAGAACGCGAAAAAGTCGTCCCAGGCCTTTTCGGTCAGATCCTTGCCGGTCAGCCAGTCGATCGAGATGCCGTCGGCGAGCGCCTCGCGCCGCTCTTTCTTCATTGCCTTGCGCTTGCGCGACGCTAACGTCGCGAGAAAATCGTCATAGCTCGAAAAACCTTCGTTGAAGAAGTGAAACTGCTGGTCGGTGCGATGCAGGAAACCGGCCGCCGCCAATATCTGGACATCGTCCTCCGGCGCGAAGGTGACATGGGCGGAAGACACGCCGAGCTTATCCGTCACCGCCTTCAGGCCGGCCGCAAGACCGGCCTTGACGGTGGGACTGTCCTCGCCCTTGCCGACCAGCAGGCGAGGGCCGGTGACGGGCGTGAACGGCACCGCGCATTGCAGCTTCGGATAGTAGCGCCCGCCGGCGCGTTCGAATGCGTCCGACCAGCCATGGTCGAATACATATTCGCCCTGGCTGTGCGACTTCAGATAGCAGGGGACCGCCCCGAGCAGCTTGCCTCGGGCGGTTTCCAGCCTCAGGTGATGGCCTTGCCAGCCGGTGCGCCGAACAGCGCAGCCGGAATCTTCCAGCGCGCTCAAAAAGGCAAATGAAACAAGTGGGTTGTAGCCGTTTTCTGCATCGCCGCGTGTAGTGCCGCCGAAGCTGTCCCATTCAGCGCTGGTAAAGGCCCCGATGCCCGCTGCGATGCGGATCGACAGCTCCGCGTTCGCCGTTTGTCTTTCGCAGTCGTCCCCTTGATCCATGAGGCTTACTTAAGCTCGCTGTGGACCCATACAAGCCCGCTCAAGCAAGCCGTACCAGATCTGGCTCGAATCCTTCGAACGTCATCTGGTCGGCATATTTGAAGGTCAGCTCGACGGCAGGCTGGTCATGCACGGTCCAGGTGATCACCGGCATGCCGAGTTTTTCTCGCACGAAGGAGACGAACCGGTTCGGCAGGTCGCCGGCGGCGTAGGAGGTGAAGGCGATGTCATGCGCCAGCATGGCGAAATGCGCCTCGATCAGGTGGTTGTCGTTGCCGTAGGCGGTCAAACCGCCGGGTATGCCGGGAGCATATTTCGGGAACTCACGGATCAGCCAATGGTCGAACGACATGATCGCAGCCTTGCCGTTGTATTGCTTGAGCATCTTGCCGACGCTTTCGACCAGGCCTTCGTCGTGCCCGGCAGCTCCTTTCAGCTCGACAACCATCGGCACACGGCCGTCGACCAGATCAAGCGCCTGCTGCAGCGTCGGCAGATGGTCAGCGGTGCCGCCGACCTTCAGCGCGGTGATCTCGGCAGCCGTACGCTGCCAGACGAAGCCGTTTTCGCCGGTCAGCCGCCGCAGATCGCCATCGTGGATGATGACGGGGACGCCGTCGGAAGACAGGTGCACGTCGCATTCGATCGCGTAGCCGCGCTCGGCCGCCGCGGCGAAGGCGGAAAGGGTGTTCTCCCAGCGCGTCTTGTTCATGTCGTGGAGGCCGCGATGGGCGACGGGCCGGGCGGTCAGCCAGGAAAGATCGGTCATCGTTGCAGTCCCGGTCATTCGACTTCGAAGATCGCTTCGATTTCCACTGCGGCATTAAGCGGCAGGGAGGCGGTGCCGACGGCGGAGCGGGCGTGCTTGCCGCGACCGCCGAGCACCGCGGCGAGAAAATCCGAGGCACCGTTGGCTACCAGATGCTGTTCGACAAAATCCGGTGCCGAGGCGACGAAGACGGTGATCTTCACCAAGCGACGGATTTTCTCGAGATCGCCAAGTGCTGCCTGGGCTTGCGCCAATATGTTGATCGCACAGTATTTTGCGGCTTCCTTGCCGGTCGCGGTGTCGACATCGCGGCCAAGTAGTCCGCTCGCCTGGAGCTTGCCGTCCTTGAGCGGCAACTGCCCGGCGGTGAACAGCAGATTGCCGGTCCTGCAATAGGGCACGTAATTGGCGGCGGGCGCGGCGGCGGCCGGCAGCGTCACGCCGAGACCGCTTAGCCGCTTTTCGATTGTTTCGCTCATGCTATTTCCCTATTGCTTGAAGGTGCCGCGCAGGCCGGGCCGAAATTGCTATTTTTGCCTCGCTTCCGCCACGACTTTTTTTAAGCTGGACCATCTTTCCATGCGGCCTGCCATTAGCCGCGATGATCGGAGCACCCCATGCGCGCAACGCGCCTCGCATTCAACGCCGTTCTCTTGACAGCGGCTTCCTGGGCGGCTCCCGCTTTTGCGGTGCCGGCGCTGCAGGCGCATCGCGCGGTTTACGACATTTCACTCGACAAAGCCTCCGACCGCTCCGGCATCACCGGCATCACTGGCCGCATGGTCTACGAGTTCAACGGCTCGCCTTGCGAGGGCTATACGGTAAAGTTCCGTTTGGTGACCCAGATCGTAACCAGCGACAACACCAGGCTGACCGACCAGCAGATGACCACCTTCGAGGATGCCGAGGGCAAGACCTTCTCCTTCGTGAATAAGTCCTTTGTCGACCAGAACCTCGACAAGGAGGTCAAGGGGACTGCAACGAAGGAGGCCAACGGTCTCAAGGTCGATATCGACAAGCCCGAGAAGAACAGCTTGGAACTCGCGCCGACCCAGTTCCCGACCCAGCAAATGGTCGAAATGATCGGCAAGGCGGAAAAGGGCGAGCGTTTCTACGAAACCAACCTGTTCGACGGCTCTGAGGATGCCAACAAGGTGGTGACCACCACCGTCGTCGTCGGCAAGCAAGCCGATGCCGACAACGCCGATCCGGAAGCGCCGGCGCTGGCCAAGCTCGCCACCGACAAATACTGGCCGGTCGACATCGCCTATTTCGATGATGCCGACAAAGGCGGCGAGGAGGTGCCGGAATACCGGATCAGCTTCAAGCTGCACAAGAACGGCATCACGCGCGATCTCGTCATGGACTATGGCGAGTTCTCGATGACCGGCAAACTGGTCAATCTGTCGCTGTTCGATCAGCCAAAGACCTGCCCGTCGAAATAGGCTCGAACCAACGACAAGCCGCCGGCCGCTATCCGGGATAGTAGCGCTTGATCTTGCGGGGCGTGTCGTATCGACTTGACCATGCCGCAATTGGCTATCATCGTCTTACGACGGTAAGCGCCGTGGGGGAGCAGGTTGAGCAGGATCGACGTTTTTGTGGCGCCGCGGCCCAATGCGACGCTGATCAAGGCCATGACGTTCGTCAACCGAATTGTCATGCTGCACGGCATTCCAGGCTTTCGCGACCTGTTGCCGTTCAACCGTCTGGCCGGTTTGCGCGGCGTCGCCAATGTCCGCCACATCGATTTTCCGGAGGATGACCGGCAAAGGCTGAAGGCTTGTTGCGGTGCGGGCAAGGCGACGTTCATCACGCCCAACCATCCCGAATTCTTTACCGACTGGATGATCGACAAGGAGGTCGTCTCGCGGGTAAGCCCGCTGGCGGCATCCTGGGCCACGCACGGCGTCGTCAACGGGCTTGGCCGGCTGATGCAGAAATTCTGGTTGGCCAACAATCTGATCGCGCAAATCCCGGGCAACAGCGCGGCCGCCAAGGAACATTCGGTGGCCTGGGCGCTGAAGGGGCACGGCGTGCTCCTACATCCCGAAGGCGGTGTCGGCTGGCATGCCAACATCGTTGCCCCGCTGCTGCCGGGGGCGGTCGAAATGGGGTTCGAGGCGCTGAAGCGCGGCCGCCTGATGGATCCGGATTTCAAGGTTTGGATCGCGCCCGTGATCTGGAAGCTTGCTTTCACGGGGAATGTCGAGGCAGCGCTGGCAAAGGAATGCGCCTATGTCGAGCACAGCCTGAAGATCGAACGCCGTGCCGGCAATACGCTGCCGGAGCGCGTCCATCACACCTATGCGACGCTGCTGTCGCGGGATGAGGCTGCATGTGGCCTTCAGCCTGATGAGCGGGCGCTGTACGGCGCGCGTCAAAAAAACCTGCTTGCCGAACTCGGCCGTCGCCTTGCTGACCTTGTTTCGGCCGACGCCGGCACGCTCGACGGTTCAGAGCTTTTGCGTCGGTCACGCCGCTGGCTGCGGGAAAATACGGACGACACCGGACGGCAGAAGCAGGTCCGAATGCTGGCGGATGCAATCCAGCGACTGCAGCGTGTCGGGTCGTGGGCTTCAGCCAATCCGCGCATCACGCAGGAGGAGATCGCCGAACATTTGAAGCGAATCCGCAACGATTATTGCCGGGGTACGCTGCGCGATACGGTCAACCGTTTCGTGCCGCAGCCGGCAGGCCCGCGCCGCGCCTATGTCCGGGTACCGGAGCCGCTAGGCTTGCATGCCTATCAAGGTTCCGTCGAGGAGGCACTCGCCGAACTGCACGACCGCATGCAGGAGACCGTCACCAGGACGATGACGCAACTCGAGGCCGGCGGCGCCTTCATTTTCTATGCCAATCCCTTCTATCATCGTTAGCGGCGTGTTGGTCGGCGCAAGATGAAGGAGTGCGGCAAACCTCATGGCGGTCTATGTCGATGCGGCGATCTGGAAATGGGTCGGCCACCGCTGGTGTCATCTGCTGGCAGACGATACCGACGAGCTGCATCGCTTCGCCGCGCAACTCGGCGTCAAGCGCTCGTCCTATCAAGGGCCGCCCAAGACATCGGCGCCGCATTACGACATAACCGGGTTGGAGCGTGACCGCGCAGTGCGGTTAGGCGCCATCGAATGCACCCGCGAGGAGATCGTCGCTGTTTTCCGGCGTGTGCGGGTGCCGAAGGGGAAGATGCGACAATGACACCGGTGCGCTGATCGCCGCACGCTGAGCCGCAAGACGCCACAGCGCTTGCGTTTGTCGCGCTTCCCCTCTATATGCGCGCTCATTCCACACACGGACTTTGGTGTCTGCCCGGGAGAAATCCGGCTGAAACCTCCGGTGGCGTTTGAGGACAAAGTCCAAAAATGCCTGTGTCCGTGGAGGCTAACCGGAAAGGAAATAAGAATGGCTCTGCCTGATTTCAGCATGCGCCAGCTATTGGAAGCTGGTATTCACTTCGGCCACCAGACCCACCGCTGGAACCCGAAAATGGCGCCCTATATCTACGGCGCCCGCAACAACATCCACATCATCGACCTCTCGCAGACGGTGCCCTTGCTGCACCAAGCGCTGAAGCAGGTTTCCGACACTGTTGCCAAGGGCGGCCGCGTGCTGTTCGTCGGCACCAAGCGCCAGGCCTCCGACATCGTCGCCGATGCCGCGCAGCGCTCGGCCCAGTACTATGTCAATTCGCGCTGGCTCGGCGGCATGCTGACCAACTGGAAGACGATCTCGAATTCCATCCAGCGCCTGCGCAAGCTCGACGAGATGCTGGCCGGCGAGGCTCAGGGCCTGACCAAGAAGGAGCGCCTCAACCTCGATCGCGAGCGTGAGAAGCTCGACAAAGCGCTGGGCGGCATCAAGGATATGGGTTCGACGCCCGATTTGATGTTCGTGATCGACACCAACAAGGAAGCGATCGCCATCCTCGAGGCCAAGCGTCTCGGCATCCCGGTCGTTGCCATCATCGATTCCAACTGCGACCCGGACAAGATCGACTTCCCGATCCCCGGCAATGACGACGCGGCCCGCGCCATCCAGCTGTATTGCGATCTGATCGCCAAGGCAGCTATCGACGGCATCGCCCGTCAGCAGGGCGCGCTCGGTGTCGATATCGGCGCATCGGTCGAGGCTCCGGTCGAGCCGGCGCTCGAGCAGACCCCGGCCGCCGAGAGCCCGGCAGCCCAGACCCCGGAAGCATAGTAGCGAAGGCCGGCTGCGGCCCTCATCTTTCCAATATGTTGGCGCGGTAAGCGCTACCGGCACCAGGCGCATCATCGAAAATCGATGGTGCGTCAGTGCATTTAGACAAAGAGGCGACAATGAGCATTTCGGCTGCACAGGTCAAAGAACTCCGCGACTTGACCGGCGCGGGCATGATGGACTGCAAGGCGGCGTTGAACGAGACCAACGGCAATATGGAAGAAGCCATCGACTGGCTGCGCAAGAAGGGCATTTCCAAGGCCGACAAGAAGGCTGGCCGTACCGCTGCCGAAGGCCTGATCGGCGTCGATTCGGGCGTCCGCGAGGCAGCGATGGTCGAGGTCAATTCCGAGACGGACTTCGTTGCCCGCAATGCTGCGTTCCAAGAGATCGTCGCCAACGTCGCGAAGGTCGCGCTTGCCTATGGCGGCAAGACCGAGGCCGTTGCCGCTGCTCCCTATCCGGGCTCGGGCAAGTCGGTCGCCGAGACCATCAAGGACGCCGTCGGCACCATCGGCGAGAATCTGGGCTTCCGCCGCTCGGCCAAGCTCACCGTCGAGCACGGCGCTGTCGCAACCTATGTTCACAATGCGGTCGCGGACGGCCTTGGCAAGCTCGGCGTGCTGGTGGCCATCGAGACGACAGGCAACGCGCATGCCGCGAACGCCTTTGCCCGTCAGGTTGCCATGCATGTCGCTGCCACCAATCCGATGGCCTTGACCACCGAAGAGCTCGATCCGGCCGCGGTGGAGCGCGAGAAGGCGATCTTCGCCGACCAGGCACGCCAGTCCGGCAAGCCAGAAGCGATTATCGAGAAGATGGTCGAGGGCCGTTTGCGCAAGTTCTACGAAGAGGTCGTGCTGCTCAAGCAGGCTTTCGTGCTCAATCCCGACATCACCGTCGAGAAGGCGCTGAAGGATGCCGAAAGCGAGATCGGCGCGCCAGCCAAAATCGCTGCCTACCTGCGCTTCGCGCTCGGTGAGGGCATCGAGAAGGAAGAGACCGATTTCGCGGCGGAAGTCGCGGCAGCGGTCAAGAAGTAAACTATTCGTTTAAAAGTCTTTTTCGGCCGGGTGTCCGCGAGGATGCCCGGCCGATTCTTGCGCGGCGTAGGATCAACTCAAGGACGACCTCGGCGCGCTCGATTTCGACATTGCGCAGGACCTTCGGGCACGGCTCGATGCGGTGAGCCGGTCTTTCACACCCTTTTTCGTATTCGTTCTTCGGCTCGGAAATACAGGATGGCCTTACCGGAGGTCAGACAGTCGGTGACAAGCCGGCTGGCAACATGCCGAACCCGTTCATGCAAGGTGCTTTTGCCGTGTAAGCTGAAGCTGGAAGAGAGTTTTCGGGCTCGGGCGCCGCGTGACATCGTGGCGCCCTTCGTGTATCGGAACGCCCAGTGTTTCGGGGCGCACCGAAACGCGTCACACGCACGATGACGAGGACCAGATGACGGTGAAGCCCCTCTACCGACGTGTCTTGCTGAAAGCATCGGGCGAAGCGTTAATGGGCGAGCAGCATTTCGGCATCGACGTATCGGTGGTCGACCGCATCGCCGCCGACATCGCCGAGGCCCGCGCATTGGGCATCGAAGTCGGTGTCGTCATAGGGGGCGGCAACATCTTCCGTGGCGTCGCAGTCGCGTCAAAAGGCGGAGACCGCGTCACCGGCGACCATATGGGCATGCTTGCCACCGTCATCAATTCGCTGGCGCTGCGCACCTCGCTCAACAAGATCGGCGTCGACGCCGTGGTGCTGTCGGCGATCGCCATGCCCGAGCTTTGCGAAAGTTTTTCGCAGCGTCAGGCGACCGCCTACATGAACCAGGGCAAGGTCGTTATCTTCGCCGGCGGCACCGGCAATCCGTTCTTCACCACCGATTCGGCTGCAGCCCTTCGCGCCGCCGAGATCGGAGCCGATGCTCTGTTCAAGGGCACCCAGGTCGATGGTGTCTATTCGGCTGATCCCAAGAAGGACCCGCACGCGACACGTTTCGAGCGGATCAGCCATGACGAAGTCATCAAACGCGGGCTTTCGATCATGGATACGGCGGCGATTGCACTTGCGCGCGAAAACAACATTCCGATAATCGTCTATTCGATCCACGAGAAGGGTGGTTTCGGCGATATCCTGAGGGGTGGCGGCCGTTGCACGGTCGTCGCAGACGATTGACCGGACCATGAACCCGAAAGGGATCGGTTGCGGATGAGGCTCGAACAGGGCTTACCCTAAGCAGTGAACCCGGGTTAACGGGTCGAGGAGACGATGATGAGTGGCGAATACGACGATCTCAAACGGCGCATGGACGGGGCGATCGCCGCGTTCAAGCATGATCTGGCTTCGCTGCGCACCGGTCGCGCGTCGAGCAACCTGCTCGATGCCGTCCAGGTGCAGGCCTATGGCACCACCATGCCGATCAACCAGGTGGCAACAGTGTCGGTTCCGGAACCGCGCATGATTTCGGTTTCGGTCTGGGACAAGTCGATGGTCAGCGCGGTCGACCGTGCCATCCGTGAAGCCAATCTCGGGTTCAATCCTATCGTCGACGGTACCAATCTCAGGATTCCGCTGCCCGAGCTCAACGAACAGCGCCGCAAGGAGCTGGTGAAGATCTCGCACGGTTATGCCGAGAATGCCCGTGTCGCCGCACGACACGTTCGCCGGGACGGCATGGACTTTCTGAAAAAGGCGGAAAAGGACGGCGACATCAGTGAGGACGACCATCGCAAACGGGCCGACCAGGTTCAGAAACTGACCGACGAGACAATCAGCACCATCGACCACCTGCTTTCCGACAAGGAAGCGGAAATCATGCAGGTCTAGGGTCTGGCCACGGCTGGCCCGGAAGTGAGAACATGGCAACGCCCGCGCATGTCGCGATCATCATGGACGGAAACGGACGCTGGGCCAAGGCGCGCGGCTTGCCTCGGCTGGCTGGTCACCGCGCCGGCGTTGAGGCGCTGCGCAAGACAGTGCGCGCCGCCCCCGGCCTCGGCATCTCCTTCCTGACCGTCTACGCTTTTTCGTCGGAAAACTGGTCACGACCGAAATCTGAAGTCAGCGACCTCATGGGCCTGCTGAAGCTTTTCATCCGACGTGACCTCGCCGAGCTGCACCAGAGTGGGGTGCGGATCAGGGTCATCGGTGACAGGGCAGGGCTGCAGCCCGACATAAGGGGCCTGCTTGAGGAAGCCGAAACGCTCACTCTCCGCAACGAAGCGCTGACGCTGGTCATTGCCTTCAATTACGGCGGGCGCGACGAGATCGTGCGCACCGCGCGCAAGCTCGCAGCTGCGGTGGCGCGCGGTGAGATCGACAGCGAGGCGATCACGGCCGAGTCCTTTGCCAGCTCGCTCGATACAGAGGGCATTCCGGATCCGGAACTGGTCATCCGCACCAGCGGCGAGCTTCGGCTGTCGAATTTCCTGTTATGGCAGGCTGCCTATAGTGAACTCGTTTTTCTGCCTTGCTATTGGCCCGACTTCAGTCGCGAGCACCTGTCCGATGCACTGCGCGATTTCGCCGGCCGCGAGCGCCGCTTCGGCGGACTTGCCGCCCAAGATGTCGCCTCAGGCTGAGGAATGAGCAACCTCCAGCTTCGGGTCATTTCGGCCGTCGTGCTTGCCGTCGTCACGCTTGGCTTGACCTGGCTCGGCGGACTGCCCTTCCGGTTGCTTTGCGCTGCCATGGCGGCGGTGATCTTCTACGAGTGGACGCGGATGAGCCGCCCCGTTGCCCCGGCAGGTGCTGGTGCTATGGCAGGTCTCGGCTTTCTGCCCGAGGCGCTGATCGTGGTCTTTATTGGTGCCCTCGTCGCCGGCCTGCCTGCGCCTTTGCTGCTGCCGCTCGTGGCGGCTCTGGTTGCTGTCACTGCCATCGCGGCGTCGATGCGCAAGGCAGGACCGTGGGAAGCATCCGGCCTTGCCTATGCGGCCGTGTCGGGCTTGTCGCTGGCCTTCTTGCGTGATGGCGACTATTCAGGGCTGCTGGCCATTCTGTTCCTATTCGCCGTGGTTTGGGCGACCGATATTTTTGCTTATTTCGTCGGCCGCTCCGTCGGTGGCCCAAGGCTGGCGCCGTCGATCTCGCCGGGCAAGACGCGGAGCGGGGCGCTCGGTGGGGTGGTCGGCGGCGTAGTGGCCGGTCTGCTTCTGGCCGCAGTAGCCGGAACGGGCAACCTCGCCGTGCTTGGCGTGGTCGCACTGGTGCTTTCGATCGTCGCGCAGGCCGGCGACCTGTTCGAATCATGGGTCAAGCGACGCCACGGCCGTAAAGATTCCGGTACGCTGATACCCGGCCATGGCGGCATCATGGATCGGGTCGATGGGCTTGTCGCGGCGGCTTTCGCCCTATACGTCATCGGCTGGATTTCCGCGACCGCCGACCATCCGGCACAGGGGCTGTTTCCGGTTTGAACGGCATCGTCGGTGGGCCGGCACGAGGCTGCGTCATGGATTCGCCTGGATTGATGTCACAGTCGCGGCGTGATCTGCGCCGTGGATGAATTTGAGGGCATGAATTGAACGAGATTCTTCACGCGGTTTTCAGCACGGACGGCCTTGTCCTCGGCACGCTGGTGCCTTTCCTGTTCGTGCTGACCGTGGTCGTGTTCGTCCACGAAATGGGCCATTACCTCGTCGGCCGCTGGTGCGGTATCGGCGCAAAAGCCTTTTCGATCGGTTTCGGCCCTGAGATCATCGGCTTCAACGACAGCCGAGGCACCCGCTGGAAGCTTTGCGCCATACCGCTCGGCGGCTACGTCAAGTTCGTCGGCGATATGAACGCGACGTCGAGCCAGCCCAGCTCGGAGGAGGTCGAGGCGCTGAGCGACGACGAACGCAAGGTTGCCTTCCACACGCAGCCGATCTGGAAGCGGGCGGCGACCGTCGTGGCGGGGCCGCTGTTCAACTTCCTGCTGACGATCGCCGTCTTTGCCGTGCTGTTTTCAATATATGGCCGGCCGGTATACGAGCCGATGGTGGCTGAAGTCACCGCAGGCAGTCCGGCAGCGGCGGCCGGCATCATGCCCGGTGACCGATTCGTCAGCGTCGACGGCAGCAAGGTCGAGACCTTTGCCGACGTCCAGCGTCTGGTTTCGGGCCGCGCCGGCGACAGCATCACCTTCGTTATGTTACGCGGCGGCAAGGAAATCACCGTCACGGCGACGCCGCGTTTGATGGAACAACAAGACGCATTGGGCAACAAAGCCCAGGTGGCCGTGATCGGCGTCATCAACAACAAGGAACTCGGCCAGCCGCGGCTGATCACCTACAGCCCGGCCGGGGCAGTCGGGGCGGCCGTCCAGGAAACCGGACACGTCATCCAGCGCACCGGCCAGTTCCTGCAGCGTTTCGTTGTTGGCCGCGAGGACAAGTGCCAGCTGGGCGGGCCCATCAAGATCGCCAAGATGTCGGGCCAGGCGGCAAAGCTCGGCTTCGAATTGCTCGTCCAGCTTGTTGCATATCTGTCAGTCGGGATAGGAATTCTCAATCTTCTGCCGATTCCCCCTCTCGACGGAGGGCATCTTCTGTTCTACGGCGTGGAAGCTGTCATCCGACGGCCGGTGTCCGAACGGATGATGGAAATGGCTTATCGGAGCGGCCTCATCCTGGTGCTCGGCTTCATGGGTTTTGTTTTCTGGAACGATCTGTTTGGGTGCTGAAATCATGAAGAAATTTGGCTTCAGCGCGACCAATGTTGAGACGCCGTTTACCATGCGTGGGGATATGCGTGACGCGAAAGCCACGCCACAGGGTTAAGTAAATACAAATTAACCAGAAGCCTTGCGTGTAGGGAAAATCCGGTTAATACGGTAGGGGAAATTACCGCACGTCCGGTTTTCTCGCCGTGGGGACTTCGAGAAAAGGTACAAAAGCCCGATGAAGGCAGCATCCAAGTTTCTGAGCGCCGCGTCCGCGGTGGCTATATCCGCTGCTCTGGTTGTACCAGGCGCGCTCGCAGTGCAGTTCGTTGCCACATCGGCCGCCGAGGCGGCTGTCGTCTCCAGAGTTGAAGTCACCGGCAATCAGCGTGTCGACGCGGACACCATCCGCAACTACGTGACAATCAAGCCCGGCAAGGCGTTTTCCAGCTCCGACATCGACGATGCGGTCAAGGCGCTGTTCGGCACCGGGCTGTTTTCGGACGTGCAGATCAACCAGGTCGGATCGACGCTGGTCATCAAGGTTTCGGAGTACCAGGTCGTCAACCAGGTGCTGTTCCAGGGCAACAAGAAGCTCAAGGACAACGCGCTTGCAGCCGCTGTGCAATTGAAGCCGCGCGGCACCTTCTCGCAACAGCAGCTCGACGCCGATGTCGAGGCGGTCAAGGCCGCATACCGGCGTATCGGTCGCGACGATGCCGCCGTGACCACCCAGATCATGGATCTCGGCGACAACCGGGTAAACGTGGTCTTCAACATCAACGAAGGCGGCCGCACCCAGATTGCGGCGATCAATTTCGTCGGCAACAGCGCCTATTCGAGCCGCCGTCTGTCGGACATCATCTCCACCAAGCGCTCGTCCTTCCTGTCGTTCGTGCTGCGCGACGATGTTTATGACGAGGACAAGCTGCGCGCCGACCAGGAGCTGCTGCGACGCTTCTATTATAATCACGGCTATGCCGACTTCCAGGTCGTCTCGGCTGTCGGCGAACTCGACGACACAACCAACAAATACACCGTTACCATCACGGTGCAGGAGGGCGAGCGGTATACGTTCGGGGACGTCAGCGTCGAAAGCACGATCCCCGAGGTCGACAGCAAGTCGCTTGAATCGGTGGTCGAGACCCATAAGGGCGATGTCTATAACGCCAAGGATGTCGAGGACACGATCATCGCGCTGACCGAAAAGGTCGCCGGTTCTGGTTATGCCTTTGCCCAGGTGACGCCGCGCGGTGACCGCAACTTCGAAAACCACACCATCTCTGTCGTTTATACGATCGACCAGGGCACCAAGGCCTATATCGAGCGCATCGAGATCCGCGGCAACGATCGGACGCGCGACTACGTCATTCGCCGCGAGTTCGATGTCAGCGAAGGCGACGCTTTCAATCAGGTTCTCATCCAGCGCGCGAAGAGGCGGCTGGAAGCGCTTGATTATTTCGAGAAAGTCGAGATTTCCACCGTTCCGGGCTCTGAGCCTGATCAAGTCGTACTGGTGGTCGACGTGGTCGAGAAATCGACCGGTGAGTTCTCGGTCGGTGCCGGTTATTCGACTGGTGGCGAGACGGCTGGTCCGTCCGTCGAAGGTTCAATCAGTGAGCGCAACTTCCTCGGCCGCGGCCAATTCATCAAGGTGGCGGCTGGCGGCGGCAAGAACTCGCGCGACTACAGCTTCTCGTTTACCGAACCGTACTTCCTTGGTCGCCGTATCGCTGCCGGATTCGACATCTACAAGCAGACTCGAAACTATGACCATTACGATAGCGACACGACGGGCGCGACAGTGCGCTTCGGCCTGCCGATTACCGACAACATCTCGACGCAGCTCGCGTATAATATCGCTCAGGAGAAGTATGAGTTCGACGAGGACTGCGACCCTGCCACCTGCGATGTCTCTCAGGCGATTATAAACGGTGTCGAAGAGAGTCCGTGGCTCAAATCGTCGGTTAGTCTCGGCCTGGTTTACAATACCATTGACGACATGAAGAATCCCCATGAAGGCATTTTTGCCAACGTCGGCACGGAAGTGGCTGGCGTGGGGGGCGACGCCAAGTTCATCAAGGTGACAGCGCGCGGCAGCATTTATCAGACGTTGTCCGAACAATTGGATCTGGTAGGCCTCATTTCTGGCGGTGCCGGCCATGTCCAGGGATATGGCAGCGGCGACCTGCGTGTCTTCGACCATTTCCAGAGCAGCGATCGAATGATCCGCGGTTTCGAATATGGCGGCATCGGTCCGGTTGCCTCGGACAACAGCAATGACCATCTCGGCGGCACCACTTACTTCAATGCCTCGGCGGAAGCGCAGTTCCCGCTGCCGGTCATCCCGGAAAGCTTCGGTTTGCGCGGCGCGGTATTCGCCGATGCGGCAACGCTCTACGGCAGCAAGATTGCCTCCAACCTCGTCAATCAGTCGACGACCGGCATGGAATGGCGCGCTTCTGTCGGCGTCGGCTTGATGTGGGCATCGCCTTTCGGCCCGATCCGCATCGACTATGCGATCCCGGTCAAGAAGGAAAAGACCGACGACGTGCAGGAATTCAACTTCGGCATATCGACCCGCTTCTGATGTGCGGGTAACGATGCTTCCGGCTCGTTTGGATCCGGATGGCAGTGATCCGACACTACAGCGCAGCGCGTCCTATCGGACGCTCAAAGAACGTTGTAGCAATTTGATTTGCGCATGATCCTTTCCGAGGATCGATTTCCGATTTCGGGGTCATGCGCTAGCTGGATATTGCTTCTGGAATGACCGATCCGGTGTTCTTCGCGCCCTCACGCCGGTATACGGCCGGCGAAGTCGCGAATCTGACCGGCTCGATGCTTGTCGATTCCGCTCTCTCCGATGTTTCGATCGACGCTCTGGCTCCCGCCAACGAAGGCGGCGAGAACGCTCTTGTCTTCGTCGATGGCAGACGCAATTTCGCCCTGATGCAGTCACTGCGGGCGGCAGCGGTTCTCTGCCCTGCCGAATTTGCCGGCAAGGCGCCGGCGGGCATCGCGGTTCTGGTGCATCCGCGCCCGCAGCAGGCTTTCGCAATGGTCGGGCGCCTGCTTTTCCCAGCGGCTGCGACACCTGGACCGATGACCGGCGAAACCGGTATCTCGCCGCACGCCCATATCGATGCGACTGCCCATGTCGAGCCCGGTGCGATCATCGAAGCGGGAGCGGTCATCGGACCGCGCGCTGCCATCGGCAGCGGAACCGTCATTGCCCCTCATGCGGTCATCGGTCCTTCCTCCCAGATTGGCCGCGACGGCTATGTCGGTCCAGGCGCCAGCGTGCAATATGCATTGATCGGCAATCGCGTCATCATCCATGGCGGCGCCAGGATCGGCCAGGATGGCTTCGGCTTCGTGGCCGGCGCCAAGGGTCCGGAGCGGGTTCCGCAGATCGGCCGTGTCATCATCCAGGACGACGTCGAGATCGGGTCGAATACGACCGTCGATCGCGGCGCCATGTCCGACACGATCATCGGCCAGGGTACCAAGATCGACAATCTGGTGCAGATCGCGCACAACGTTCGCATCGGCCGCAATTGCATAATAGCCGGGCTTTCGGGTATTTCCGGTTCAGTGACGATAGGCGACAACGTCACCATGGGTGGCGGCGTCGGCCTTGCGGATCATTTGACCATCGGGTCCGGCGCCAAGCTTGCGGCAAGAAGCGGGTTTATGAGCAATGTGCCTGCCGGTGAGATTTGGGGAGGATATCCGGCGCAGCCGATGGCGGAAGCCATGCGCGAGATAGCAGCCTTGCGCAGACTTGCACGGACGCGCAGACAGGGTGAGGGGGGAAATGGCTGACATCGCAGCGGCGACGCTCGAAGCGGTTGACATAATGCGGCTGATGAAGCTCCTGCCGCACCGCTATCCGTTCTTGATGATCGACCGTATCGTCGACATAGATGGCGACGAATCCGCAATCGGCATCAAGAACGTCACCATAAACGAGCCGCATTTCCAAGGTCATTTCCCTGACCAGCCGGTCATGCCCGGCGTGCTGATCATCGAGGCGATGGCGCAGACGGCCGGCGCCATCTGCATCCGCAGCCTTGGTACGGAAAAGCCGTCGCTGGTTTATTTCCTGACCATCGACAATGCCAAGTTCCGCAAGCCGGTCGTTCCAGGCGACCAGCTGAAAATTCATGTGAAGAAAATCAAGAAACGCGGCAATCTTCTCAAATTCGCTTGCGAGGCCCTCGTCGATGGCGCCAAGGCGGCGGAAGCCGAGATCTCGGCGATGATGGTCGCAAGCGGCTGACAAACGAATGCTAATGAAAATCCAGACAGTCATCCATCCATCGTCGGTCATCGAGGCAGGCGCCCAAATCGGCGAAGGCGCCCGCATCGGGCCCTTCTGTCACGTCGGCCCCGAGGCCGTGATCGGCGACCGCGTCGAACTGGTCAGCCATGTCTCGGTGATTGGCGCGACCACCATCTGTGCATCGACCAAGGTCTATCCGATGGCGATACTGGGCGGACCACCGCAGAACACCAAGCACAAGGGCGGCCGTACCACGCTGGTGATCGGCGAGAACTGCACGATTCGCGAAGGCGTCACCATGCATGTCGGCACCGATTCCAGCCGCGGCGAGACGACGATCGGCGACAACGGCAATTTCCTTGCCTATGCCCACATTGCCCATGACTGCGTGGTCGGCAAGAACGCCACCTTCGCCAATCAAGCGACGTTAGGCGGGCATTGCGAAGTCGGTGATAATGTCTACATCGGCGGCCTTACCGCGGTTCATCAGTTTGTCCGCATCGGCGATAACGCCTTTCTCGGCGGCTGCTCGGCGATCGTCGGCGACGTCATTCCCTACGCCATCGCCGTTGGCAACCGTGCCAGCCTTCGCGGCCTCAACATCATTGGGCTGAAGCGCGCCGGCCTGCCACGTTCGGAGATCCATTTGCTGCGCAAAGCCTATAAGACGATCTTCGATCGCTCCCGGACCGTCGGCGAAAACATCGAATTCGCCAAGGCGGAGTTCGCCTCGTCGCCGACTGCCATGAAGATCGTCGATTTCATCGCCGGTCGCGGCAAGCGGCACTATGCCGTGCCGTCGCTCAAGGGTGGCGACGGCGACGATACCGATGATGAAGACTGAGAGCAGATGACGAAGATTGAGGCTGCCGGAAAGGGCCTTGATCTCGCGCCAGATGCCAAGGTCGGCATCATCGCCGGCGGCGGCAGCCTCCCGGTCGAAATTGCCCGAGCGCTCGCCCGGCAAGGCAAATTGCCCTTCATCGTGATGGCGGCGGGCGAGGTCGATCGCATAGCCGATTTCGAGCCATATGAGCAGGTGGTCTTGAGGCTGGAAGACGTCGGCTCGCTGTTGCCGATCCTCAAGCGGCATCACGTTACGCATCTGGTGACCGCGGGTCATATCACGCGCCGCCCCAGGCTGAGCGCCATGCGCCTCAATTTGGGCCTGCTCGCCTGGCTGCCCAGCCTCTTCGTCGGTGTAACTCGGGGAGACGATACGGTGCTGAAATTGTTCGTGCGCAGGATCGAGCGCAGCGGCATCAAAGTCGTCGGCGCTCACGAGATCGTGCCGGAACTGGTCGCCGCCGAAGGCCTGCTGACCAAGGCGGCGCCACGCAAAGCCGACTGGCGCGACATCGAGGCGGCGCACGCGGCGGCAAAAGCCATCGGCGCGCTGGATATCGGCCAAGCGGCTGTTGCGGTCGGCGGCCGCGCCATTGCGCTGGAAGGCGTCGAAGGGACTGACGGGCTGCTCGAGCGGACAAGGGAGTTGCGCGGGCACGGCAGGCTGGCGGGCCGGACGCGCGGTGTCCTGGTCAAATGCGCCAAGCCCGGTCAGGAACTGCGTGCCGATCTGCCCTCCATTGGCCCGCTGACTGTCGAGGCGGCGCATGCCGCCGGACTGGCCGGCATTGCCGTAGAAGCCGGCCGCTCGCTGGTGCTCGAAGGTCCCGCCACCATCGGGCGTGCCAATGCGCTCGGCCTGTTCGTGATCGGGCTGCCTGCTGCGGAGCCGGCGCATGGCGAATGAGCGGCCGTTGAAGATAGCCATCGTCGCCGGCGAGGAGTCCGGTGACCTGCTTGGCGCCGATCTTGTGCAGGCGTTAAAGCGCATGACCGGGCGCGACGTTCGGCTTGTCGGCATCGGCGGCCGCCATTTGCAGGCACTCGGCCTGGCGCCATTGTTCGACGGCAGCGAGATCGCGCTGATGGGGCTTAGCGCTATCCTGCGCGACCTGCCGCGCCTGATGCGGCGGATCGGCCAGACGGCAAACGCGATTGCCGGTGAAAAGCCCGATTGCCTTATCACCATCGACAGTCCGGATTTCTCGCTACGCGTCGCCAAAAAGGTGCGTGCGGCCGATCCGACTATCCCGATCGTCCACTATGTCTGCCCGAGCGTGTGGGCTTGGCGGCCGGGCAGGGCGGCGGCGATGAAACCGTATGTCGATCACATTCTTTGCATTCTGCCGTTCGAGGTGAAGGAACTCGCTCGCCTGGGCGGGCCGCCCGGGACCTATGTCGGGCATCGCCTTGCACACGATCCGGGCATAGTCAGTGCCGCCAGGGCGCAGGCGCAGCCGCGTGACTTGTCCGCAGATCACGTCAAAACGTTGCTCGTATTGCCCGGTTCGCGTCGCGGCGAGGTGCGACGCCTGGTCGGGCCGTTCGGCGAGACGGTGTCGATCCTGCGGGCGCGCGGGCACCGCTTGCGCCTGCTGTTGCCGACGGTCCCGCACGTCGCCGATCTGGTCAGGACCTCGGTTGCGAGCTGGGACGAGAAGCCGGAGATCATCCTTGATGCCGAACGCAAATGGCAGGCCTTCGGCAAGGCGGATGCGGCGCTGATCGCGTCGGGGACGGTATCGCTGGAACTTGCACTGGCAAGTGTGCCGATGATCTCCTGCTACCGGCTCGATCCGGTCATGCGCATGGCGCAGCCGCTGATCAAAGTATGGAGCGCAGCCTTGCCCAATCTCATTGCCGACCGGCCGATTGTGCCGGAACACTACAATCAATATGTGCGGCCGCATTATCTGGCGCGGCAACTGGAAGCGCTGTTCTCCGATACCGCTTACCGCACCTGGCAGAAGCACGGTTTTGCCGACATTGCCGGGCGTGTGGCAACCGCCAAGCCGTCAGGCGAGATTGCTGCGGGGCTGGTGATGGGTATGGTGAGGAAGTGGTGAATAGTGAATAGCGAGTAGGAAATGGTGCTGGCGGTAACGGCCAAGCTGCTTCAGCTACTACTCGCTACTCGCTACTCGCTACTCGCTATCTTCACCGCTTCGCGATCGGCACGTAATCCCGTTCCGGCGCGCCGGTATAGAGCTGGCGCGGGCGACCGATCTTCTGGTGCGGATCCTCGATCATCTCCTTCCACTGCGCGATCCAGCCGACGGTGCGGGCGACCGCGAACAGTACGGTGAACATAGTGGTGGGGAAGCCCAGCGCCTTAAGGGTGATGCCGGAATAGAAATCGACGTTGGGGTAGAGCTTCTTCTCGATGAAATAGGAATCGGTCAGCGCGATCTTTTCCAACTCCATGGCGATGTCGAGCAGCGGATCGTCCTTGATGCCGAGCTCGCCCAGGACTTCGTGCGCGGTTTTCTGCATGATCTTGGCACGCGGATCGTAGTTCTTGTAAACGCGGTGGCCAAAGCCCATCAATCGGAACGGATCGTTCTTATCCTTGGCGCGCGCAATGAATTCCGGGATGTGATCGACATGGCCGATCTCGCCCAGCATGTTCAGCGCTGCCTCGTTGGCGCCGCCATGTGCGGGACCCCACAGGCAGGCGATGCCGGCAGCGATACAGGCAAAGGGATTGGCGCCCGACGAGCCGGCCAGGCGGACGGTCGAAGTCGAGGCGTTCTGTTCGTGATCGGCGTGCAGGATGAAGATGCGCTCCATCGCGCGCGCCAGCACCGGATTGATCTTGTATTCCTCGCAAGGCACGGCGAAGCACATATGCAGGAAGTTGGCTGCGAAATTCAGCTCGTTCTTCGGATAAATGAACGGCTGGCCGATGTGGTATTTGTACGCCATCGCCGCGATTGTCGGCATCTTGGCGATCAGCCGCATTGAGGCGACCATGCGTTGATACGGATCCGAGATGTCGGTGGAATCGTGATAGAAGGCCGACAGCGCGCCGACCACGCCGCACATCACCGCCATCGGATGCGCATCACGGCGGAAGCCGGTGAAAAAGCGCGACATCTGCTCATGTACCATGGTGTGGCGCGTCACCCGGTAGTCGAAATCGTCCTTCTGCGCCTTGGTCGGTAATTCACCATAGAGCAAGAGATAGCAGACTTCGAGGAAGTCGCCGTGCTCGGCCAGTTGGTCGATCGGGTAGCCGCGGTGCAAAAGAATGCCGGCATCGCCATCGATGAAGGTGATTTCCGATTCGCAGCTCGCCGTCGACGTAAAGCCGGGATCATAGGTAAAGACGCCGGCGGTATTGTAGAGCGAACCGATGTCGATGACGTCAGGTCCTACCGAACCACTTCGGATCTTGAATTCATGGGTTTTGCCGCCGAGCTCCAGCTTTGCCGTCGATGCCTGGGTTTTGCCGCCAAATTCCATTTTCGTCGCAGGTTCGGTCATAGCAAACTCCTTTTTGTTTCCTCAGGCCGGCAAAGGCAAAATATCTGAACCCAACACGTCAAAAGCATCGGAATATGCACATTTGCGCCCGCAATTGTATCTGCGCGCCAGATTAGGCCAAGGCCCAATGTTGCACTGCGAAACACACCTTTCAATGCCAATCTTCTTGGGCCAGTTCGCTAATCGATTTGATCAGCGATCCGCGCCAGGCTTTCCTCGCGGCCCAGCACGGCAAGCACATCAAAGACACCTGGCGAGGTACTTTTGCCGGTGAGCGCGGCGCGCAAAGGTTGGGCCACGGCGCCGAGTTTATGGCCGCCGGCCTGCGCGTAGTCGCGGATCGCGACTTCAGCCGAGGCGGCAGACCAGTCCGAAACCGTGGCCAGTGCCGCATGAGCGCCTCGCAGGATCGCGCGCGCCTCACCGCTGAGCAGCGCCGCCGCCTTCTCGTCGACCGGCAGCGGCCGCTCGACGAACAGGAATGCAGCCCCTTCAACAAGTTCGACCAGCGTCTTGGCGCGCTCCTTCAGGCCGGGCAAAGCGGCAAGCAGTTGCGCCTTGCGTCTGTCGTCGAGGCGGGCGGCGATTGCCGGGCCGCCTTCGAGATAGGGCAGAGTGGCGATGAAGGTGTCGAGCAGCGCCGCGTCGTTCATCCGGCGCATATGCACGCCGTTGAGCGCCTCGAGTTTGGCGAAGTCGAAACGGGCGGCGCCCTTGTTGACATCGCCAATGTCGAACCATGCGATCATGTCGGCAATCGACATGATCTCATCGTCGCCGTGGCTCCAGCCAAGCCTCGCCAGATAGTTGAGCAGCGCCTCCGGCAGGTAGCCCATGGCGCGATAGGCCTCGACGCCAAGCGCACCGTGCCGCTTCGACAGCTTGGCGCCGTCGGCACCGTGGATCAGCGGGATATGCGACATCGACGGCACCTCCCAGCCCATGGCCTGGTAGATTACGGTCTGGCGTGCGGCGTTGGTCAAATGATCGTCGCCGCGGATGATGTGGGTGATGCCCATGTCGTGATCGTCGACGACGACGGCATGCATGTAGGTCGGATTGCCGTCCGAGCGCAGAATAATGAAATCGTCGAGATCCTTGTTGGGAAAACGCACGTCGCCCTGGACGCGGTCATGCACCACCGTCTCGCCGTCTGTCGGCGCCTTGATGCGGATCGCCCCCTTGGCGCCGGGCGGCGCCTCCGACGGGTCGCGGTCGCGCCAGCGTCCGTCATAGCGGGGAGGCAGCCCCTTGGCCCGTGCGCTCTCGCGCATTGCTTCCAGCTCGGCAGGCGTCGCATAACAATAATAGGCCTTGCCCATGCGAACGAGCTCCTCGGCCACCTCGCGATGGCGCGGCGCACGCTCGAACTGCGACACCGGCTCACCGTCCCATGTCAGGCCAAGCCAGGAAAGCCCGTCGAGAATGGCTGCGGTTGCCGCATCGGTGGAGCGCTCGCGGTCGGTGTCTTCGATGCGCAGCAGCATCGTGCCGCCTGTGTGCTTGGCATACAGCCAGTTGAACAGCGCCGTGCGCGCGCCGCCAATATGCAGATAACCGGTGGGCGAGGGGGCAAAACGGGTGACGACCTTATCGGGCATGGAACTCTCAGGCGGGCCAAGGAAGTGGGTTTGCGGACTTTCGCGCGTTGCGCGTTCATGTAGCATAGGAGGTCGAGGGCGCAAGAGGCAGACCCGATGGCTGTGCGAGGCCGTGGTGCGGGCGAGGGCGAGGACGCTGGTAGCGGCGTCAGCGAACGCTTGCTGTTTGCCGCTCCCCCGCCTGCCCTGCCGGTATCGGCATTGCTGCCCGCTCCGCGCTTCGATGCTCCGTCGCTGCCGGCCAGCGACCCAGCAACGGTTCCGGTGCCTGCGTCCGAGCCCATCGTGCGCCTACGCCGGCGTTTCCGCCTCCCGTCACCATCCCGCATCCGCAACAGCGTAACCTCGGCAGCCGGCCTGGAACTCGACCGTGGCGTCGCCTTCCTGCTGGTGCCGGTGTTCCTCGCATGCGGGGTGGTCGTATATTTCGCGCTGTCGGTGGAGCCGGCCTTTCCGCAGCCGATCGCAATCGTGCTCCTCGCGGCCCTTTGTGCCGTCATCTCGCGGTCATGGCCCAGGACCCGCCTGTGCTTCATGGTGGCGCTGCTCTGCGCGCTTGGCGTGCTTGCCGCCAAGTTCGAGACCTGGCGTGTCGGGACGCATATGCTCGGTTCCGAAATCTCGACGCGGCTGACGGGTCGTGTCGTATCGTACGAGCCCATGGCGAGCGGCCGCATCAGACTGACAATCGATGTGATCTCAACCGCCAGGCCGACGCTGCGCTACATGCCGGAACGGGTCCGCATTTCGGCGATGAAGATACCGGCTGAGCTGGCCGCTGGTTCCGAGATCACCGGCTATGTGCGGCTGCTGCCGCCGACCGGCCCGGTGCGGCCCGACAGCTATGATTTCTCCTTCGACAGCTATTTCGCCGGTATCGGCGGCAGCGGCTTCTTTCTCGGCAATCCGAAAGTCGTGGCTTCGGGCAGCATGCCGCTTGCCGCGCGGCTTTCTTCCGCGATCGAAGACGCGCGCGAATCCATCGCCGACCATATCCGCAGCCGCATCGGCGGCGCCGAGGGCGAGATTGCTGCTGCGCTGATCGTTGGCGTGCGCGCCGGCATTCCCGAGGAGATCAACGAAGCGATGCGGCGTACAGGCATCTACCACATCATCTCCATCTCGGGGCTGCATATGGCGTTGGTCGCCGGCACCATCATGGCGCTGCTACGCGGCGCCTTTGCGCTGTTTCCCGACTTCTCATCGCGACGGCCGGTCAAGAAATATGCCGCAGCCGCCGCGCTTTTTTCGATTGCGGCCTACCTCGTCTTTTCCGGCATTGTGGTAGCGGCCGAACGCAGCTTCATCATGCTGGCGGTGATGCTTATCGCCGTGCTGTTCGACCGGGCCGCGCTCACCATGCGCAACCTGGCGATCTCGGCCATCGCGGTCATCGTGGTGTCGCCGCACGAGGTGGTCGGTCCGAGCTTCCAGATGTCCTTCGCCGCGACGGCGGCCCTTGTCGGCGCCTATGCCGGCTGGTCCGACTACCGCGCCGGCAGGGCCACCACGCCGCCGCCGCGGCGGTCGCCGCTACGCCTCGCCACGCGAAAGGTCCTGCTGGGCATGGGCGGCCTGGCGATGACCTCGATCATTGCAGGGAGCGCCACGGCGCTTTTCGCCATATGGCATTTCCAGCGCGTGGCGCCGCTCAGCCTGTTCGCCAATCTGGCCATCATGCCCATCGTCTCACTGGTCGTCATGCCCTTCGCCGTCCTCAGTGCGCTGGCGATGCCGTTCGGCGCGGATGGGCCTTTCCTATACGTGATGGGCAAAGGGCTGACGGCGATGATCGCCCTGTCCGGGTGGATCTCCGAGCGCTCGCCGATCGATGCGGTCGGACTGATTTCGCTGAGATCTGTCCTTTTGGTGACGATCGCCCTCGTCATTGCCAGCATGGCGACGACCTGGTTGCGGCTCGCGGCACTTCCTTTTGCGCTCGCCGGCTTGCTAACGACAACGCAGACGCGCGTACCCGACGTATTGATCTCGGAGGACGCACGGCTGGTCGCGCTGCCGATCGGCAGCGGTGAGCTCGCCGTCAACCGGGCACGCCCGAATGAGTTCACGATCGACAACTGGAAACGCGCGCTCACATCAGAGGCTATCGTCGCGCCGGAAACACCTGGAAAGAACGATCCGCAATTCGACATTGCCGATCCGGCCGACCTACCGCCGGGCATGCCGTTCATTTGCACGGACGGTCTCTGCCTCGCCAGGCATCCATCCGGCGCGATCATTGCGCAAGCCAAGGACCGCGATACCGCACGGCCAGCCTGCGCCTTCGCCAGCTTGATCGTCATCGACGACGCCACCGCCCATAATCCCTGCTACTACGACCGGCTGGTCCTCGTCGTCACCAAACGGCAACTGGCGCGCGCGGGAAGTGCGGCCGTCTATTTCGATCCACAAGCGGCAACACGCGCCGAAATCCGCTTCGCCGTCGAAAAATCATACCGGCCCTGGCACGTGCAGCGGAAATTTTCACGCGCGGCGCGCGGCCTGCCGCCATACCGCAGAGCCGACAATCCAAAAGCCGGCACCAAGGGCGCAACTCAGTAGCGGCGGATCAGCCCAACGAGCTTGCCCTGCACCTTGACCCTGTCTGGTCCGAAGATGCGCGTCTCGTAGGCCGGATTGGCGGCCTCCAGGGCGATCGAGGCGCCCTTGCGGCGGAACCGCTTCAGCGTCGCTTCCTCCTCGTCGACCAAGGCCACCACGATCTCACCGGGGCTCGCCGTATCGGCGTTGCGGATGATCACCGTGTCGCCGTCGAAAATGCCAGCCTCGATCATCGAATCGCCTTTGACCTCGAGCGCATAATGCTCGCCGCCCATGATCATATCCGGCGGCACCGAAATCGAATGCGTCTGGTGCTGGATAGCATCGATCGGCACACCGGCGGCGATGCGGCCCATTACCGGGATCGAAACGGCGGCGACGACATCGTCGTCATTGCCGGCTGCAGGGACGCGCGACGATGTGGGCTTGCCCTGCCGAGGGGCACCTTGCCCAAGACTGCCCTGGATGACACTCGGCGAGAACTTGCGTGCCGCATTGAGGCCGGGGGCGATCGAGTCAGGCAGGCGTAGTACCTCCAGCGCACGGGCCCGGTTGGGCAAACGGCGAATGAAGCCGCGCTCCTCCAGCGCCGTAATCAGTCGGTGGATTCCGGATTTGGAAGCCAGGTCGAGCGCTTCCTTCATCTCGTCGAAGGAAGGTGGGATACCGCTTTCCTTCAACCTTTCGTGGATGAACATAAGCAGTTCGTGTTGTTTGCGTGTCAGCATAGCGACCCCCAACAGAATCAGAAAACAAACCCAGAACAGACACTATCTGTTCCAGTTGTGTTCCGCAACTGTTTAAAGTTTAATGAATGCGTTAAGGCTCGGGAAACAAACGACGTCCCCTACCGGCGTACCGTATTTTCACCGCCGCGAGCCTCATCCCCTTGATTCTGCTTTCGTTTGCGCCGTTCTGGCCTCCTTGAAGGCGGCACTGGCATCGGCCGTCGGTCGGCAAAGGGCACGGAATTGAACCCGTATCGACTGTGCGGTTTGGTCAATGCACCGTGAACGAAACGAACTCAAAACGCCAACCTCGGGCTAACTCCAGGTTTCCACCGCCTGGTCAGGCTGCTTCTCGCCGGTGGAGCCTTGCTACGCGCTACCCGGTAATGGAAGAACAGTTGATGCGTGTCCGGCGTTGCGTTGGATTTTTTGAGGGAGCAGGCAAATCATGACGGGAATTCCCGATCTCGTGGCCGTAAAGGCGATGGATGCCGCGGATCCGCTGCGCGCGATGCGCGACCGCTTTGTGTTGCCGCAAGGAGTGATCTATCTCGACGGCAATTCGCTAGGAGCTGCTTCACGTGCCGCCTTCGATGAATTGCGCAAGGCCGCGACCGAAGAATGGTCGCATGATCTCATCCGCGCATGGAACACGGCCCGCTGGTTCAACATGCCGCTTGAACTTGGCGACCAGCTCGGGCGCCTGATCGGTGCCGCGGTCGGCCAGACGGTGGTCTGCGACACGACGTCGGTCAACATCTACAAGCTGCTGCACGCGGCCATGGCCATGCGACCGGAGCGGCAGGCCATCGTCGCCGAGGGCGATAGTTTTCCGACAGACCTCTACATGGCTGAGGGTGTGGTTTCGACGCGAAAAGATGCGCTGCTGCGCCTCTCGGGGGTCGACGCGCCGACCATCGAGGAGCTGATCGACGATCGCACCGCCGTGGTGCTGGTCAATCACGTCAACTACAAATCGGGCGAACTGCGCGACATGCCGGCTCTGACGCGCAGGGCCCAGGAAGCCGGGGCGATGATCGTCTGGGATCTCTGCCACACCGCTGGCGCGATGCCAGTCGAGCTCGACAAAGCAAACGCCGATTTTGCCGTTGGCTGCACCTATAAATATCTGAATGGCGGCCCGGGCGCGCCTGCCTTCATCTATGCGGCTGAGCGGCATCTTTCCGACATCCAGCAGCCGCTCACCGGCTGGTGGGGCCATGCACGACCCTTCGCCTTCGAGCCAGGCTATGCGGCCGGCACCGGCATCCGCCGGTTTCTGTGCGGCACCCAGCCGATCCTTTCGATGCGCACGCTGAAGGGCGCGCTCGACATCTGGGACGATGTCGACATGACTGCGGTGCGCAAGAAGAGCATCGCACTGGCCGATCTGTTCATCGAGCTTGTCGAGGCAAAGTGCGGCACTTACGGCCTCACGCTCGAAAGCACGCGCGATGGGGAAAAACGCGGCAGCCAGATTTCATTCATGCATGAGCATGGCTACCAGATCATGCGCGCGCTGATCGAACGTGGTGTGATCGGCGATTTTCGCGCGCCATCGACCATGCGCTTCGGCTTCACCCCGCTCTATGTCGGCTATGCCGATGTCTGGCAGGCCGTCGAAGTGCTTGAGGACATCCTGCGCACCGGTGCGTGGAAGGATGCGCGCTTCGCCATCAAGGCGGCTGTCACTGAGATTGATGCGAGAGCTGGAATCGTGAGGCTGGCGATGATGCGCCGCGCGATGCTCGCGGCTAGGTTGCAAGGCCATATTGCCAGGGAGGGCGCAGGGTGTTCGAACGTCATATTGCCGATTGGGACAACGCCTATGCCAACGGCGCCAACATAGCCGGCAGCGATCGCTGGCCGGCGGCCTGGGTCGAGCCCGCGCAGGTTTTCCGCGAGGCGCTTTCGACCGAGGGCAGGGCGCGGCTCGACCTGGCCTATGGCGATAACCCACGCAACCGGTTCGATCTTTTCCTGCCGGCCACCAAGCCGAAGGGGGTCGTGGTGTTCGTCCATGGCGGCTACTGGATGGCATTCGACAAGAGTTTCTGGTCACATCTTGCCGCGGGCGCTGTTGATCGCGGCTATGCAGTTGCCATGCCGTCCTACACGCTCTGTCCGCAGATACGCATTGGCAGCATCGTCAAGGAAGTCGGCGCGGCGATAGGCAAGGCGGCGGCGATGGTCGCAGGGCCGCTGATGCTGACCGGGCACTCGGCCGGCGGCCATCTTGTTAGCCGGATGGTTACCAGGACAACGCCGCTGGCGCCCGAAGTGGTCCGGCGCGTTCGTCACGTGGTGTCGATCTCGGGGGTGCATGATTTGCGCCCGATCATGCGCACCGGCATGAACGAGACGCTGGCGATCGATGAGGCCGAGGCGCAGGCCGAAAGTCCGGTGCTGCTGCGCCCGATGGAAAAGGCCCGCCTGACCTGCTGGGCCGGCGGCGGCGAGCGCGCCGAATTCCTGCGCCAGAGCGCGTTGCTGGCCAACATCTGGATCGGCCTGGGTGCCGCGACCAGCTCCGTGGTCGAGCCCGACCGGCATCATTTCAACATCATCGACGGTTTGGCCGATCCAGACCATCCGCTGACCCGGACCTTGACCTCGGAGTGAGGCAGGTTCAGCGTAGCATCAGCACGTCGCAGGGGGAGCCCGCCGCCGCAGCAGGCGCGAACGGCGCGCGGACGATCAGCCCGTTGGCATCGGCCAGCATTTTCAGCATCGAGGAGTCCTGGATGCCGAACGGCGTCGCCACGAGCGCACCGGCGTCGTCTGTGACAACAGCCCGCACATAATCTTGCCTGAGATCGTTGGCCGGCATGGCAGCACCGAGCCGTGCCCGACGGATATCCCGCTGAAAGGCGCGGCCGCCGAGCCGCGCCAGCAGCGGCTTCAGGAAGAGCTGAGCGCAGACCAGGCTCGCCACGGGGTTGCCGGGCAGGCCGATGCAGCGAATGTCGCCCAGCCGCCCGAACATCAGCGGCTTGCCCGGTCGCATGGCGATCTTCCAGAAATCGAGCGTCATGCCTTGCCCGGTCAGCACGTCATGGACGAAGTCGTGGTCGCCGACCGAGGCACCGCCCAGCGTGACGATGACGTTCGCGCCAGCCTTCACGGCCTTTTCAACCAATGCCGCGATCGCCTCCCTGCGGTCCGGCGCGATACCGAGGTCGAGCGCCCGCGCACCGACCGACTGTGCGGCGGCAGCGACACCATAGGCGTTAGAGGAGATGATCTGGTCGGGGCCAAGCTCGCTGCCCGGCGGCAGCAATTCGTCGCCGGTGGCGATGATGGCGACCAGCGGCCGTTTGACCACGCCGACCTCGGGGTGATTGGCCGATGCCGCCAGCGACAAGGCGGCCGAATCGAGCAGGCGGCCTTTGGGCAGCAGGACATCGCCCTTGGCGAAATCGAGCCCAAGGCGGCGGATGTTGCGCCCCTGCACCGTCGGCTCTGTCACTTCGACGCTGCCGCCGCCGAGGTCGCGGACGTTCTCCTGGATGACGATAGTGTCGGTGCCTTCGGGAAGCGGCGCGCCGGTAAAGATGCGCACGGCCTGCCGCTGCTGCACCGTTCCGGCAAAGCCGCGTCCGGCCGGCGCTATGCCGATCACCGAAAGCCTTGCGGGTAGGGACGCGATGTCAGCCGCCCGCACGGCATAGCCGTCCATGGCGGAGGCGTTGAACGGCGGCTGGGTGCGGAGCGCCACAACCGGCTCCGCCAGCACGCGGTCGGCGGCATCCAGCAGCGCGACACGTTCGCCCGGCAGTGCAACTGCTCCGTCCAGCAGGCGCTCGAGCGCCTCGGCAACTGGGACCAGCGCCATTAGCGGCCTGCCTCGGTGGCCCCGGTGATCTTGTAGTCGCCGGATTTACCGCCGGTCTTTTCAACCAGCCTGATGCCGGAGATGACCATGGCGCGGTCGATCGCCTTGGCCATGTCGTAGATGGTCAGGCAAGCGACCGAGACGGCACTCAAGGCCTCCATTTCAACGCCGGTCTTGCCAGTGACGCGGGTCAAAGCCGTCACCTTCAGGCCGGGCAGTGCGGCGTCCGGCTCGATATCGACAGATATCCTGGTCAGCAGCAGCGGATGGCAAAGCGGGATCAGTTCATGCGTCTTCTTGGCCGCCATGATGCCGGCAATGCGGGCGGTGCCCAGCACATCGCCTTTCTTGGCATCGCCGGCGAGGATCATGCCCAATGTCTCGGGCCGCATCGCGACAAAACCTTCCGCGACTGCCGTGCGCACCGTCTCAGCCTTGCCGCCGACATCGACCATGTTGGCTTCGCCCTGCGCGCCAAGATGGGTGAGGGCGGCCGCCATCCTCAGATCGCCTCTGCCGGCGTCTTGCCCGTCAACAGCAGGCGCGTTGCCGCGGCCACGTCCTGTTGACGCATCAGGCTCTCGCCGACCAGGAAAGTAGCGATGCCGCTCCGCTCCAGCCGGCGGCAATCGTCATGCGAAAAGATTCCGCTCTCACTGACTAGAAGGCGGCCGCCCGGCACCATCGCTACCAGCCGTTCCGAGGTCTCGAGGCTGGTTTCGAAGGTCCGGAGATTGCGGTTGTTGATGCCGATCAGCCGCGACGACAGCCGCAGCGCACGTTCCATTTCCGCCTCATCATGCACTTCGACCAGCGCGTCCATGCCGAGCCCGAAAGCTGTCGCTTCGAGTTCTCTTGCCAACGCGTCGTCGACGCTGGCCATAATGATCAGGATGGCATCGGCGCCCCATGCCCTGGCCTCGTAGACCTGATAGGGGTCGAACAGGAAATCCTTGCGTAAGGTAGGCAACTCGACGGCAGCGCGCGCAGCGGTGAGGAATTCGGGCGCGCCTTGGAAAGAGGGTGTGTCGGTCAGCACCGAAAGGCAGGCGGCACCGGCTTTCGCATAGGCCCTGGCCAGCGCCGGCGGATCGAAATCGGCGCGGATCAGGCCTTTGGATGGGCTAGCTTTCTTGATTTCGGCAATCAGCGCAAACCCGCCGGATTTGCGCGTTGCTTCAAGGGCGGAAAGAAATCCGCGCGGCGCGTCGGCATCCGTCGCCCGTGCCTTGATCTCGGCCAATGGCACGCGTGCCTTGGCCGCCGCGATCTCGTCGCGCTTGTAAGCCTCGATCTTGCGCAGGATGTCGGACATGGTTTTAACCGTTCGAAATCTCGACCAGCCTGTCGAGCACTTTCAGCGCGCGGCCGCTGTCGATGGCCTGCGCCGCCGTTACCATGCCGTCGGCAAGCGTCGTCGCCTTGCCGGCTACCACCAGCCCGGCGCCGGCATTCATCAGCACCGTATCGCGAAAGGCGCCAGCGGCGCCGCCCAGCATGTCGCGCAGTGCCTGGGCGTTGTGGGCGGCGTCGCCGCCGCGCAACTCGTCCTTGGTGTGACGCGTCAGCCCGACTGCTTCCGGGGTCAGCACCAAGCTGCGTATCTCGCCGCCGGCCAATTCGGCGACCTGCGTTTCGCCGGTGGTGGTGATCTCGTCATAGCCGTCGCCATGGACGACCCAGGCGTGGTCGGCGCCAAGCTCCTTCAACGTTTCTGCCACCGGCATGATCCATTCGGGCAGGAACACGCCGACCATCTGCCGTCTGACACTGGCCGGATTGGAAAGCGGGCCCAGCAGATTGAAGATGGTGCGGGTGCCGAGCTCGACCCGGGTCGGGCCGACATGCTTCATCGCCGGGTGATGCGCCGGCGCGAACATGAAGCCAACGCCGGCCTCGTGAATGCAGCGGCCGATCGTCTCCGGAGGGATGTCGATCTTGACGCCCAATGCGATCAGCACATCGGCGGCGCCGGTCAGCGAGGACAGTCCGCGATTGCCGTGCTTGGCGACGGGCACGCCGCTGCCGGCGATGACGAAGGCGGATGCGGTCGAAATGTTGACGCTGTGCGAATTGTCGCCGCCGGTGCCGACAATGTCGATGGCGCCCTCGGGGGCTTCGACGCGCAGCATCTTGGCGCGCATGGTGGCGACGGCGCCGGCGATCTCGCTGACGGTCTCGCCGCGCACGCGCAATGCCATCAGGAAGCCGCCTATCTGGCCCGGAGTAGCATCGCCCGACATGATAATGTCGAAGGCCTCGCGCGCCTCCTCGAAAGAAAGAGCGCTGCCGGCGGCGACCTTGGCGATGTGGATCTTCAGTGCGCTCATCTGGCCAGGGCTTGGGTTACGGCCGTCTGATCGATGCGGACGTCATATTGCGTCTGCAACTGCGCTACCAACTGGTCGAGCAGGTCGTCGGACATGCCGGATGTGAAGGATTTCTGTGCGTCCTGGGGTACTGAGCTGGCGTCGGCCCCGGCGGGCTCGAATACCTCGGCAACCTTGAACAAGATCTGTCCGTCGCCGGTGGGCGAGGGGATCAGCCCGGTGCCGCCTTCGCCGACGCCGAACATCGCGGCGGCCCCTTCCTTGCCGAAATCGACGTCGTCAGCATCGCGCTTGACGCCGCGCTTGGTCTGTTTTTCGAGCTTGAGCTCACCGGCGATCACCTCGAGCGTCGCGCCGGCCTTGAGACGCTTCTCGAGCTCTTGCGCTTTTGCGGTGAGCCGTTTGGTGGTCTCCGCCGCGGTCCAGTCGGCCACGACCTTCTGGCGGACTTCGTCCAATGTGCGGTCACGGGCCGGCGTGATCGCGCTCACGTCGTAGAAGACGAAGCCGTTATCGGCGGTGGTGAGACCTTCATTGTCGGTTCCGGGTTCGGATTCGAACACCGCCTTGATGAGCGCCGGCGATTCCGGCAGGTCTTTGACGATGCTTCCATCCGGCCGTTGGCCGGTGCGGTCGATGGCGTCGATGGTGACGACCTTCAGCTTCAATTTGGCGGCTGCCTCGGCGAGCGAACTGCCCGAGGCGCGCGTATCCTCGTAATTGTCGTGCACGTCCAGCAAGATGCGGCTTGCCTCGCCCAGTGCCAGGTCCTTGCGTATCTGCTCGGATACTTCGGCCAGCGGCTTCACCACTTCCGGCTTGATCTCGGTGACGCGCAGCAGAACGGGACCAAATGCGCCTTGTACGACCGGGCTGACCTCATTGACGTTGAGCTTGAAGACGGCGTCGGCGACCGCCTTGTCGGCGATCTTGTCCTTGGCCAGCGTGCCGAGCAGCGTGTCGGCCGGGGTCTTGCCCTCGGCGGCGACGATCTTGTCGAAAGTCGCGCCGGTCCTGAGCGAATCGAGCGCCGCCTTTGCGGCATCAGGCGTCTTGAATACAAGCTGCTCGATGGTGCGCATCTCCGGCGTGGTGTAGCGCGCCTTGTTCTTGTTGTAGTCGTCGCTGACCTGTTGGTCGGTCACCGCGCTCAAATCCATGATGTCTTCCGGCTCGAGCCTGACATAGGAGAACTTGCGGTATTCGGGCGCGGCGTAGGTTTTCTTGTTGTCCTCGAAATAGGCCGAAAGCACGCTGTCGGACGGCGCTTCTATCGGCTCGACAAGCGATTTCGGCAAGGTCAGGTAGTCGATGGTGCGATCTTCGCCGCGATAGAGCGCGACCGCCTTGAAGAATGTATCAGGGGCCTTGAGGCCGTCCGAAACCGCCTCGACGATCTGCTGGCGGACCGCGACCTGGGCGCGGTTCTTCAAATAGTCTTCCGGCCGCATGCCGATCTGCCGAAGCAGGTACTCGAACGTTCTCCTGTCGAAGGTTCCGGCAGGCCCTTTGAACGCCGGGTCTTCACGCGTCAGTTCGGCGAGCCGGTCCTTGGACAGGCCGAGGCCGAGCTTGCGGGCCTGCTCGTCGAGGACGGCACCCGATACGAGTTGCGCCAGCACCTGGTTGTCGATGCCGAGCGCCGTCGCCTGCTCACGGCTGATGCGCTGGCCGAATTGCTGCGACATGACGCTGAGCTGGCGATCGTAGGCGAGGCGGTATTCGTTGATAGAGACCTTGGTGACTCCGGCCGTGATCACGGCGTCATGGCCGGCAAGACCGCCCATCAGCCGTCCCGAGATACCCCAGACGGCGAAGCTCAACACCAACAATGACAGCAGCAGTTTCGCGACCCAGGTCCCCGCCGCACTTCTCAACATACCAAGCATGAGTACTTCCGATTTTTGCGCATTTCGCATGCGCCGAGTCTGAAACAAGCGCAATAGCGCCCTTCCTGCTCACTGTCGATTGCTTTGTGGCCTGATTTTGATAGTGAGGGCCAGCTGGAAATTGCCCGGAGAAACAATCCCATGACGCCTGGAATCCGCCCGCTCGTCGCCGGCAACTGGAAAATGAACGGTACCAGCGCCTCGCTCAACGAGCTCAGGATGATCGGCAACGGCTTCATGAGCGGGCTCGACGCCGAGACCGAAGCGGTGCTCTGCGTGCCGGCGACCTTACTTGCGCACGCCGCCGAGATTCTGTCGCGCACACCGGTGCGGGCCGGCGGAGAGGATTGCCACACCGAGGAAAGCGGCGCCTATACCGGCTGCATTTCGGCCGAGATGCTGAAGGATGCAGGAGCCAGCCATGTCATTGTCGGCCATTCCGAATGCCGCGCCGATCGCAAGGAGGACGATGCCTTAGTGCAGGCCAAGGCCTCCGCCGCATGGCGTGCCGGGCTGGTGGCCATCATCTGCATTGGTGAGACAAGAGCCGAACGCGAAGCAGGAGCCACGCTCGACGTGCTGTCGCGCCAGGTCGCTGGCTCGGTCCCGCCAAACGCCACGGCTTCCAACACCGTCATTGCCTATGAGCCGGTATGGGCGATCGGCACCGGCTTGACCCCGACCGCCGCCGACGTCGCCGAGGCACATGCGCATATCCGCGAAGAACTGGCCCGGAAGCTCGGCAATACGGCGGCCAAGATGCGCATTCTCTACGGCGGCTCGGTCAAGCCGTCCAACGCCGTCGAGTTGCTAGGCGTCAGGAATGTCGATGGCGCGCTGGTCGGCGGCGCCAGCCTAAAGGCGGCGGACTTCCTCGGCATCGCGGAAGCCTATCGAAACATCGCTTGATACAAGGCTGCTTGCTGCATTTGAGCGGACGGCCGGCGCCGAAATCGTTGCAAAGGACGCATTGCTTCCCATATTCCGGCCACGGGCTTGGAAATGCCGTCAAAGCATTGTATTGAGCCGCCTCCAAATCAGCGGCCGCACCAGGCCTTGCCAGGATAAATTATGGAAACCGTACTGATCGTCGTCCACCTCATGGTCGTGCTCGCGCTTGTCGGCGTGGTGCTGCTGCAGCGCTCCGAAGGCGGCGGCCTCGGCATCGGCGGCGGATCGGGCTTCATGACCGCGCGTGGCGCCGCCAATGCGCTGACGCGGGCGACGGCGATCCTGGCCGCAGCTTTCTTCGTCACTTCGCTGACACTGTCGATCGTAGCGCGCTATGGCGAGAAGCCGATCGACATTCTCGATCGCGTGCCGGCGACCTCGGACGGGGCAGGCAAGGGCGTACTCAACCAATTGCCCGGAACCACGACGCCGACGCCGCCTTCGGGCACCACGGCGCCGACCCCGCCGTCCGGCAATGGCGCGGCAACGACGCCGCCGGCAACCGCTCCGGCGACGCCGCCAGCGACAAACGGCGCCACCGCGCCGGCCACGCCGCAGGTCCCCAACCAGTAATCGGGCATCTTATGCCGCGATCTGTTGTCGTTTGAACACAGTCGCGGCAAATGCCGCACGATCACGAAGATTCGACCGCACCGCGCGCTTGAGGCGCTTCCGGCTAATCGATTATAGGTTGCACGCGGCATTCTCGGCGTCCTTGGGGGGCGCCGGGCGATGCCGTGGGCAACAAGCATTGAACGATCGGATCTTCCCCATGCAGCTTCGCAGCTTCATTTTTGCCGGCCTTTGTGCCGTGCTCAGCCTAGGTGCGCCCGCTTACGCGGCCATGCCGACGGCAAACTCGGCCCATAAAGCCGCAGCAACAACCGACGTCGTCAACGTCGCTGCCAAAAGCGATGCGGCGCAATTGAAGCTTCTCAAGAAGAAGAAAGATCCGACGCCGGACGACCTTGCGCAGATCCGCAAGATCGAAGCCAAGATCGCAGCCGACAAGGAAGCCGCTCGCGCCAAAGCACTCGAAGCCAGGAAGCTGGCGATGCGGGAGGCGGCGAAAGCCAAAGCCGATGCGGAACGGCAGGCATTCCTTGCCAAGAAGAGCCAGCCGCTCGCGGCGGCGAAGGTGGCTGACGCTACGCCAGCCAAGAAGAAGACCCTCAACATCATCGAACCGATTGCACCCATTGCGCCGATCCAGTCGGCCGAGCCGATCCCGGCCGAGGCCATGAACGTTGCCCTGACCGGCAACAATGGCGAGTTGCGCAGCGAACCGGTGGGGCAGAAGCCGCAGAGCGTCGGGCTGTTCGCGGGACTGTTCGGCGGCACAACTTCGTCGTCAATGTCGCTGCTTCCGGAAACACGCGCGCTCGACGCCGCACTCGAAAGGAAGCAGGCCAAGCGGCAGTTCAAGGTCAAGCCGGAATTCGTGCCGCAGGAGGTCGAATTCACTGGCTACAACCCGGGCACCATCGTCATCGATACCAGCGCTCGCCGTCTCTACCTCGTCGAATCATCGTCAACCGCCCGCCGTTATGCCATCGCGGTCGGCCGGGAAGGCCTGCAGTTCAAGGGTACGGTTGCCGTCGGCGACAAGCAGGAATGGCCGCGCTGGATTCCGACGCTGGATATGCAAAAGCGCGAACCCAAGCACTATGGCCAATACAAGGACGGTATGCCCGGCGGCGGCGACAATCCGCTCGGTGCGCGCGCCATCTATCTTTACGACGGCAAGAAGGATACCCACCTGCGCATTCACGGCACCATCGCGCCGCAGTCGATCGGAACCAGCGCCTCCAATGGCTGCTTCCGCATGATCAACGAGCACGTCATGGACCTTTACCGCCGGGTGAAAGTAGGCACCAAAGTCGTCATCATCTGACGCTTTGACAGATCGTGCCAAAAGGGCCGGCCTCGCCGGCCCTTTTGTTTTGATACGCCAACGACCAGAGCGCCTTCTTGGGAAAAAGCCTTCGCGGCGGTTTTTTCTCTGGCGGAATCAATTCGGCCGCGTTAAGCGATGACTCCCATGGCGCGATATGTATTCATCACAGGCGGCGTGGTTTCCTCACTTGGAAAAGGCATTGCTGCGGCGGCCCTTGGGGCTCTCTTGCAGGCGCGGGGCTATCGCGCACGCATCAAAAAGCTCGATCCTTATCTCAATGTCGATCCCGGCACGATGTCGCCCTATCAGCACGGCGAAGTCTTTGTGACCGATGACGGGGCCGAGACCGATCTCGATCTTGGCCATTATGAGCGCTTCACCGGCCGCTCGGCCAACCAGCAAGACAACATCACCACCGGCCGCATCTATAAGAACATCATCGAGCGCGAGCGGCGCGGCGACTATCTCGGCGCCACCGTGCAGGTCATTCCGCACGTCACCGACGAGATCAAGAACTTCGTCCTCAACGGCAATGACGATTACGATTTCGTGCTGTGCGAGATCGGCGGCACCGTCGGCGACATCGAAGCGATGCCGTTCCTGGAGGCGATCCGCCAGCTCGGCAACGACCTGCCGCGCAACAACGCCGTCTACGTCCACCTGACCTTAATGCCTTACATTCCGACGGCAGGCGAACTGAAGACCAAGCCGACGCAGCATTCGGTCAAGGAGTTGCGCGGCATCGGCATTGCACCCGACATACTGCTGGTCCGCGCCGACCGGCCGATCCCCAAGGAAGAGCGCAGAAAGCTGTCGCTGTTCTGCAATGTCCGCGAAAGCGCCGTCATCCAGGCGCTCGACGTCCCGCACATCTACGACGTGCCGATGGCCTATCACAATGAAGGGCTCGACTCGGAAGTGCTGGCCGCCTTCGGCATCGATCCGGCGCCGAAGCCGCGCATGGAACGCTGGCAAGCGGTGTCCAACCGCATCCACAATCCGGAAGGCGAAGTGACCATTGCCGTCGTCGGCAAATATACAGGCCTCAAGGACGCCTACAAATCGCTGATCGAGGCGCTGTCGCATGGCGGCCTCGCCAACCGGGTGAAGGTCAAGCTCGACTGGATCGAAAGCGAGATATTCGAGAAGGAAGACCCGGCGCCGTGGCTGGAGAAGGTCCATGGCATTCTCGTCCCCGGCGGTTTTGGCGAGCGCGGCTCGGAGGGTAAGATCCTGGCGGCGAAGTTCGCGCGCGAGCGCAAGGTGCCGTATTTCGGCATCTGCTTCGGCATGCAGATGGCCTGCATCGAGGCGGCGCGTTCGCTGGCCGGCGTCGAGCACGCATCATCGACCGAGTTCGGCCCGACCGAGGAGCCGGTCGTCGGCTTGATGACCGAATGGCTGAAGGGCAACATGCTGGAAAAGCGCAGGGAAACCGGCGACCTTGGCGGGACCATGCGGCTCGGTGCCTACCAGGCCGACCTCGCCAAGGGATCGAAGATCGCTGAGATCTATGGCGATACCCAGATTTCCGAACGCCATCGTCACCGCTACGAGGTCAATGTCGACTACAAGGAGCGGCTCGAGAATTGCGGCCTGGTGTTTGCCGGCATGTCGCCGGACGGCGTGCTGCCGGAAACGGTCGAATATCCAGACCACCCCTGGTTCATCGGCGTGCAGTACCATCCCGAGCTGAAAAGCCGGCCGCTCGATCCACACCCGCTGTTTGCCAGCTTCATCGAGGCGGCGGTAGAGCAGTCGCGTCTGGTCTAGACTAGCCGCCCATGCAAACTTACGTCGCGCTGCTCTACAGCGTTGTTCTGGGCGAGGGGCGGCGGGTCGCCATGTCCGATCTGAAGGCGATGGCCGAAGACCTGGGCCTGAATAACCCGCGCACGCTGGTGGCGACCGGCAATCTTGTTTTCGAGGCGCAAGAAACAGAACTTGCGGCGTTGGAGCAGCGGCTGGAGGCGGCGTTTGCAAAGACTTTCGGCCGCCACGTCGACATCGTCGTGCGCCGCGCCGACGGCTGGCTGAGGCTGGCGGCCGGCAATCCGTTCCCAGCCGAATCGGCTGAGGCCGCGGACCAGGTGGCGGTGCGCGTGATGCGGGCGCCCGTTCGCGACGAGGCCGCCGCGGCGCTTGAGGCCTATGCCGGCGAGGGCGAGAAGCTGCGGATTGTCGGCGGCGACATCTGGATCGTCTTTTCGCGCGAGACGCCGAGTTCGCGGCTGCTTGCAGCGGTCAGTCAGAAACGCCTGGGCATCGGCACCTCGCGCAACTGGAACACCGTACGCCGCCTGGCCGAGATGGTCGCAGAATGAACGGGGCGGCTTGCGCCGCCCCGAATCGCTCAAGCCTTGGCTATCCTGGCTCCGGCACCGAGTGCCATCGTGCGCAGCACGTAATAGATGACGCCGGCAATTGCCACGCCGAAGAACCAGCCATAGACGCCCCACCATGACGGCAGCAGACTGGTGAAGTTGGGCAGGATCGAGGAGAAGACCGCGCCGATGCCGGCGGCGATGAAGGCATTGACATGCCAGCCGCCCTGGAAGCGGAATTCGCCATTCTCCCTGTAGAGCGCCTCGACGTCGACCTCGCCCTTCCGGATCAGGTAATAGTCGACCATCATCACGCCGAAGATCGGCCCCATCGTCGCGCCAATGATGTTGACGAAGGAGGCAGCACTGCCTTCCCAGGGCGCGAAAGGATAAAGCACAAGTGCTATCAACGCCGCGATGTAACCGCCCTTCTTGAAGTCGATCTGGCGTGGAAAGACGTTGGAGAAGTCGAAGGCCGGCGACACGAAGTTCGCCACCACATTGATGCCGAGCGTCGCCACCGCAAAAGTCAGCGCTGCGAGCGCCGCCAGGAACCAGCTGTCGAACTTCGCCGAGATCTGGTCGGGATGCAGCAGCACTTCGCCATAAACGTCGAAGGCGGCGATCGTGGTGACGCCGGCGACAAGCGAGAACAGGATGAGATTGACCGGCAGGCCCCAGATGTTTCCCTTGCGCAGCGATGCCTTGTCCGGCGCATAGCGGGCGAAATCGCAGAAGTTGAGATAGAGCGCAGAGAAATAGGTCACCCAGATAGCCGCCACCGCAAACAGCGAGGTCCAGGAGCCCGGCGTGCCCGGCACGCCCGCGTCCTTCGTCTTTTCCAGCAGCACATCCATCGGGATGTCGCTGGTGAAGGCGAAGGTGCCTGCCTTGATGCAAAGATAGACGGCCAGGATCAACATCATCACCCACACCGCCGGTCCGGCCCAATCCTGGAAGCGGCGCACCGTTTCCATGCCCTTCTGGATGATCAGGAGCTGCAGCGCCCAGATGACGGCGAAGCAGATCACCTCGAGCCCGGAGTGGCCGAGGAAATGTGTGCTCTGGTTGAAGTCGGCGAACCATTGCGAGCGGATCAGCAGAGCTACGATCGCGCCTGAGGCAGCCGCCGTCTGCGCGCCGTACCAAAAGCAGGCGACTACGGCGCGCACCAGCGCCGGTACGTTGGCGCCCCAGATGCCGAAGGAGGCACGCGCCAGGACAGGGTAGGGCACCCCGGTCTTCACGCCGGCATAGCCGACCATGTTCATCAATGCATAGATGATCAGCGAACCGATACCGATGGCGATGATGAAGTTGACGAAGCCGCCGCAAAACAGGAACAGACTGGCCGCCAGATAGTAGCCCCACAGGCTGTGGACATCCGACGTCCAGACGTTGAAGATCGAGAACGGTCCCCAGTTTCGAACCTTTGCCGGGGCGAGATCGTCATTGTACAGGTCCGGTGATGCACCTTGTATGGTCATTGCTATGTCCTCCCCTTGTTATGGCACGCGCCTCCACGCATGGCAGCAGGTTAAGCCTGACGCAGGGGAACCGGCAAGCAGACGATTTGCCGGCTTGGCCTTAAAGACATTCAATGAGAACCGCGCTTATCGGCCGGACGATGCCGTGGCTGCGATGTTGATCTTCGCCCTTGATTCGGTCTCTGCCTGCTTGTCGGCCGGTAGAGCACCGGAGACCGCCGACGTCTCGAAACTGGCCTTGAGCCAGGCTATTGCGCCGGTCACGTCGTCGAGGGCATAGTTTGCGGCCGTCGGCCCGTTCGGCTTCACGCGGATGGAGATGCCGCCAATTTCATTGATCGCCTCGAAACCGTGTTCGTCCGATGTATCGTCTCCGAGGAATATCGGCCGCCGGCCGACAAAGGGCGGAATGTCCACAAAACGCCGGATGGCTGCACCTTTGACGGCTTCCAGGGGCATGAGCTCTACGCCGGCGTTTCCCGGAAGCACCCGATAACCCTTCGGAAGCCGGGCCAATGCCTGTTCGACGAGCTGGATTGCGGGCGCAAGCAGTTGCGGTGCTGCTCTTGTATGAACGGCAAGGACCGGCCCCTTGCGCTCGACATAGACCTTGCCGCTGCCCAGTTCGGCCTCGATCTCGTCGGCAAGGGCGGCGATGTCGGCCGGCGCGTCGGCGGCATCGATCGGACCGGTCGGCGTCAGCCGGTGCTCCAGCCCATACAGTCCGGCGATCCGCAGCTTCAGCGGATGGAACAGCTTGTCCACGGCGGGAATCGATCGGCCGGTGATGAAGGCGACCGCACCATCCAGCCGCCGCTCGATGCGTCCAAGCAGATTGCGCAATTCCTCGCCAACAAACACCGCGTCGGGATGGGCAGCGTGTTCCAGCAAGGTTCCGTCGATGTCGAGGAAGAGCGCCCATTGCCCTTCCGACAGGCTCAACGCTGGCGGTTGTTCAAAGCTTTTCACGATGCTGCCTTCCGTGCCCGCTCGAACATCGAGATGACGTTGTTGGTGTTCGATGGCGGGCGCTCGCCGGTTCCGGTCACCCTGTCGAGATCGCCGCGTTTGCGCAGGCGTGCGGCGTCCAGCAGCATGCTGCCGGCCCAGCGGTAGACATTGTTGTCGCGGACCATCTCACGCATCGGCCGCAAACGTTCGCGCTGCTCTTCCGGCGTCATCGTCAGCGCCTGCAACAGCGCCTCGCTCATCATGGCCGCATCGTAGGGGTTAACGATCAGTGCTTCCAGCAGTTCGCGCGACGCACCGGCGAAGGTGCTGAGCAAAAGCACGCCCTGTTCGTCGTCGCGCGCTGCGACGAATTCCTTGGCGACAAGGTTCATGCCGTCATGCAGGCTGGTGACCATGCAGATGTCGGCGGCGCGATAGACCTCGTAGACCTGCTCCTGCCGATGATGTTCGGCGACCATCAGGATAGGACTGTATGTCTCGCTGCCATAGCGTCGGTTGAGCTCGTCGGCATAGCGGCGGCATTCGTCGTGGAGTTGCTGGTAGGCGGGCAATGTCCCCCGGCTCGGCGCCGCGATCTGCAGGAAAACCACCTTGCCTATCCATTCGGGATATTTCGTGAACAATTCGTCCAAGGCATGGAAGCGATCGAGAATGCCTTTCGTGTAGTCGAGGCGCTCGACTCCGATGCACAGTTTGGTATCCGCTGACAGGCCGAATCTGTCGCGGACACGGGCGCGGCACTCCTCGACAGACGGCAGTTTTGCCAGCAATTGGGCCGGCCATTCTATGGAAATGGGATAGGCGTGGACCAATGTGGTCTGCCCACCATAGGAGATTGCCGCGTCTGCCCGTTCGATCCGGCTCTCCAGAAAGCGGTCGACACTTTCGGTGAAGTTGTTGGCATGGAATTGGGTATGAAAGCCGATGATCGAACTGCCGAGCAGTCCCTCCAGGATCCGCTCACGCCACGGACAGATGCTGAACACTTCCGAATTGGGCCAGGGGATATGCCAGAAGGTGATGACTATCGCGTCCGGCAGGCGCTGGCGAATCATGCGCGGCAGCAGCGCAAAATGGTAGTCCTGCACTAGCACGATCGGCCGTTCGTTGCGGGCTTCGGCAACCACCGTATCGGCGAATTTGCGGTTGACGGCCTCGTAGGCGTCCCAGTCCGAGGCGCGAAACACGGGGCGGGTGAAGGCGATATGGCAAAGCGGCCATAGCCCCTCATTGGCGAAACCCAGATAATAGCCTTGATATTCCTCCTCCGTCAGCCAGACCCTGCGCAGCGTGTAGGACGGATTGCCTGGCGGCACCTGCACCCGGTCGTCCTTGTCGACTGTGAGGCGGTCTGCCGTGCCGCCGCCATAGGCGATCCAGGTGCCGGCACAGGCGCGGGTGATGGGCTCGAGTGCCGAAACCAGCCCGCTGGCCGGCACTAAAAGTTGCACGCCGTCATCCTTGATGTTGTGGATGTAGGGTTCGCGGTTGGACACGACGATGACCTGTGCGTCCGGCAGGTCATCGGCCAGGATCTTGCGCAAGGTGTCGGGCGACCACGTGACGAGTGCCGCATCGGCCGATTGGCCGTTCTTTTCGAACTCGCGCAGCACCTTGCGTGCCGCTTCCGACGCGACATCCTCGCTCGGCGTGTATGCGGCCGCCGTTGCGCGGCCGCGGCGCTGGCGGGATATCGATAGGAGAATGGCAAAAGCGGAAAAGCCAAAACTTGCAATCAGCAAAACCCAGAGCAGGTTTACAGTATAATCTGACATCGAATGTGATCTCGCCTCCGGCCGGCCGATAGCCGTTTCTATTTGTTTTTCTGGTTCGCTGCCGTGTGACGACGACAGCATTCCCCGCTGCCCATTTTGCAACGCACAAAGAGGCTATCGGTTCCGGACGATTGCAATGCCGGGCATCATTTCGATGCGTCGCAGCGCGGCGGCATCAAGTGCGCACGATGAGCGGCACCATCCCCTCATACCGATCGGCGAGAAAGGCGACGACCCGGTCGCCGACACGCTGGAATGTGAGGTCGACCACCGTCGAGCCGACACCCAGATGCCGCAATGTCAGCGTGTCGATGCCGATCGGCAGCCTTGGGCGGGTGACCCGGATTTCGCTCTTCCAGCCGTCGATTTCGAGGCCAAGGCAGGCCTGCATCAGCATGAAGGCCGATCCCGCCGACCAGGCCTGCGGCAGGCACGCGACGGGATAGGCGATCGGCGCTTCGCCCGGCGACCGGGTAAAGCCGCAGAACAGTTCCGGCAGCCGCATGTTGAAATGGACAGCCGATTCGAACGTGCCGCTCATCAGCCGGACCACGCTGTCGCGCACGCCGTAACGTGCCAGGCCGGCACCGCACATGGCGGTGTCGTGCGGCCAGATCGAGCCATTGTGGTAGGACATCGGATTGAAGAATATCGCATCGTCGGCCAGCGTCCTCACTCCCCAACCAGAGTGGAACGACGCGGAGAGCAGCTGATCGGCGACCATCTGCGCCCGTTCCGGCTCGGGCAGCCCGACATAGAGAAGATGGCCGGCATTCGACGTCCGTACCTTGCAGAGCTCGCCTGCACCATCGATCGCCAGTGCATAGAAATTGAGATCGTCCATCCAGAAATGGCGTTCCACCGCGACGCGCATGGTTTCGGCGCGTTCCTCCCAATGATCGGCCTTGTCGTCCTCGCCGCGGCGGCGGGCGAGCGCTGCCAGCCCACGGAACGCGGCAAAGACGTAACCTTGCACCTCGACCAGGGCGATCGGCCCCTTGGGCATGCGGCCATCGGCATGGAAGACGGAATCGAAACTGTCCTTCCAGCCCTGGTTGGCGAGGCCGGTCTCGGCGCCGCGCTGGTAGGTAACGAAGCCGGTCGCGCGGCTTGTGTCTTCCGTCCATTCGGCCGCTGCACAAAGCGATGGCCACAGGCTGTCGACGAACGCCATGTCGCCGGTACGATCCGCATAGGCGCAAGCGAGATGAATGTAGAGCGGCGTGGTATCGACACCGCCGTAGTAGCGGCCGAACGGGAGCTCCCGCAGCGCCGCCATCTCGCCCTTGCGGGTCTCGTGCATGATCTTGCCCGGCTGCGAATCGCTGAACGGCGACGTTTCGGTTGCCTGATGCTGGGCGAGAAAGGCAAGTACGCCGCGCGCCAGCCCAGGATTCAACCACAGCATCTGCAGTGCGGAAATCACCCCGTCACGGCCAAACGCCGTCGAGAACCAGGGTATGCCGGCATAGGGGTAAGGTCCGGTTGCAAGCTCGGTGGTCAGCAACGCCACGTCTGCGCGCGCGCGTTCGATCCAGTCGTTGAAGACGCGGCCGGAGCTGTGCACCGTCGCGCCGTGGCGGCGTTTGGCGCGCATGCCGAAGCGAGCGCGGGCGGCGGCAGCCCGAAAACGGTCACGGTCGGGTGTCTCCGCCACCTCCGGGCCGACCTCGATATAGAGGACCTCGCTACTGCGCTTCGTCACCGCAACCAGGAAATCCGCACGGCTGGCGGTCAAATTGTCCGGCGCCTGCGAGAACGAGATCGCCGACAGGCGTACGAGCTGGTCCAGCCCGTCATATCGAAGCACCACGGATGTCGGACTGGTCTCGGCGGCGTGGGCTATTCCGCGCTTGAGCCGGGTCGAACCGCGCACCTCGAACATGTCGCGGAAATCTGCTGCGAAATGCAAGGAAACCCGAATGGCCGACGATTCCTGGCTGTAGTTCGAAAGGGTGATGCGCTCGAACAGCCGGTCCTGCCAAAGCAGCCTGACGCGTTCTATGTGGATCGCCCCCTGCGGAATGTCGCGGCCACCGACACTCTGGATCGGCAGATTGGTCAGGTTAGAGGTGAAAAGCACATTGTCCTGGCTGAGCGATGCGCCCAGCAGCGACATTTGCCGGCCACCGATCGTCAGCCGGAATTCCGAAAGCACACGCGTGTCGTCTCGGAAAAAGCCGTCGCCGGCGCCGCGGATGTCGCCATAAGCGTCGGCCACCGCGAAGCAGTCGCCTTGCTTGAGGGCGAACAGTCGGTGCGGCTCCCGGGGCGCAACCTCGTCGAGCGAGGCAAGGGCTACGGCGGGATCAAGCTTACGCTCGTCGAGTTGATTCATACGTCACAAGCTCTGTCGTTTCGTTTCCAATGTCCACAATGACGCCGATCAGGACGCTCTCGCTTCACCGGGAGTGCCGATCAGGTGCGCATAGGCAGTCACATAGTCGTGGGCCATCCTCGTGGCAGAAAAACGGTTTTCGAATACGGCTCTCACCTGTCGCCTGTCGAGGCGCAGCAATTCCGGTATCGAGGCGACAGCAGCTTCGACTGAATCGACAAGGAAACCGGTCACGCCGTGGTCGATGATCTCCGGCAGGGCACCGCATTTCCAGGCGATCACCGGCGTGCCGCAGGCCATAGCCTCTATCGCGGCAAGACCGAACGGCTCCGGCCAATCGATCGGAAACAGCAGGCCGGCCGCCTTGCCGAGGAATTCCGCTTTTCTGTCCTCTTCGATCTCGCCGATGTAGCCGACACGGTCGCCGTCGATCAGCGGCTCGACCGTGCTGTGGAAAAAAGCGCGGTCGTCGTCGCCGATCTTTGCCGCAACCTTCAGTTTCAGCCCGGAGCGCAAGGCGATCTCAATGGCACGGTCCGGCCGCTTGTCGCGCGACAGCCGGCCCAGAAAGGCCAGATACGGCTCGTCCGCATCCGTCTCGAAAGTCGGCTCGTAGATATTGATCGGCAGCCCGTGATGGATGGTCGCCAGCCAATTGGCCATGAGTAGCCCGGTTCTCTGGCTGCGCGAAATCGAGATCATCGGAAAGCGCGGAAAACGTTCGTAGGCCGGGGCCAGGTCGACATAGTCGAGCCTGCCATGCGGTGTCGTCACCGTCCGGTCAGGCATGTGTTCGAAGAAAGGAAAATGCAGGAAGTGGCTGAGATGGAAATGGATGATGTCGAACTGTTGCGCCCGGTTCCTCACCTCGGCGAGCATCGCGAGATGCGCCGCGGTTTCGGATTTGTGCGGGCGCGGATCGAGACGGAGCGCGCGCTCGCGACACGCCACCAATTTTGCCGATGTCTTTGTATCGCCGCTGGCGAACAGGGTCACGTCATGGCCAAGCTCGACCAATCCTTCGGTCAGATAGGAGACGATGCGCTCCGTCCCTCCATAGAACCGGGGTGGCACGGATTCATGGAGCGGCGCCACATGGGCTATTCTCATGTTTTGGCATTTCCCTCAAAAAAGACTGCTCGTGGCATCGAAATGCATCAGCCGCGCTAACGTTCCCGTACCATAGCAAGATGTCATCCAATTGGGGCAAGATGTCATCCGATAGGGGCTGCGGGGCGTTTCCACCGCTGCTCGTCTGGTCCGCCAACATTTTCCAAGCCAAGCCCTCTTTGCCGGGAACCAAAGCCCGGTTCGCGAGTTTAGTGGGGTTCGATCGCACGCATCCGGTCGACGGGGAGGAAATGATGGACCGCTTGCAATTCTTTTCACCCGTGCGGATTTTGCGCGGACAGGGACAGCCCGTGGAGGAGATCGACAGCGTTGCCGAAGCAATGGCATTCTTGCGAAAATGGCCGGCCGGGCGGCGCGGGCCCGTTTACCAGTGCGCCGTGAATTGCTGCGCTGCGGCCATGGCCGGCCGGATGTCGGCCGAGGAAGCGCGAAAGGCTTTTACCGGCTTTGCCCGGATCACCCGCCTGCTCGAGGGCGATCGGCCGTTGCCGATGAGCGGCGAGGATCGGCATCGCGATCACGCGTTGAGGCGATAGGCGCCAACTGCCGCTGATCGTCAGAGCACGGGTGGCATTCAGCCGGAGCGCTCGATCGGCGACCGATGCGCTTTTGCGAACAGACGCGTTCATGGCCTGCAAATGCACAGGCCAGCTTCTGTCGACGAGCATCGCGACAGCCAGCGCAAGACCAAGCAATCCTGCGAGGCCGGTGAGGGGCGCGGTCGCCGATTTCGGTTGGAGCGTCAAGCTACTACTCCCGTTGTTATGAGGATTGATTGCCGTTGGCGGCCGCCAGGTCGCCGGCATGGGTCAAGTAGAGTGGCCACCGCCGCTGGTACCGCCTGTTCCGCTGGTTGCGGTTGTCGTGGCCGCCACCGCCATGATCGAGAACCGGAGTAAATTCCGAAATTTTGCATAGACACCTCGCTTTCTGACGCCTCGCTTCTCGGGCTCGCGCCCAAAGCTTCCTCGCTGTCGAGTGGGTGTTTGCAACAGGGCGGCAAACGGATCGCTTACGCCTCAGCGGTCGGGCTCAGGGGCGGCATAGAAAGTTGGACGAAGCGCAGACAATGGTGCCGCATTGCTGTATTTCGACCGGAAAAGGCCAGAGATGCACTTTTGGGGGAATCGATAATGTCGAAACGGCTTAGACTGGTCCTGGGAACTGCCTGCGCAATCGCCGTCGCCATCGTCTGGGGGATCGTCGCGACGTTGATGGGGGTGCCATCGATTCTGATCACCGTAGGAGCGGTCGCTATCGGCGCAGGCATCTACAGCTATCAAAGCCGGAGCTGATCCGGTATCCGGCGACGGCAGCTTAGCCGAAAAATCGCACAGTCGCGGACTGCCTGCGGCAATGTTCAGTGTACGAATATTACCAACGGCAGCGTTCTGGAACGAGTGGCCTCTCGAAGCTATTGTGTGACGGCCCGAGACCCCCGCCTCGGGCTATTGGGTCACCCAGCCGAGTGGTCCGCTGCTACCCAATGGCAGCGGACCCTTCACCCGGAAGACGGACATTGTGCCGAATCGAGGGAGAACGATGGTCGTCGACGAGATTGCAGCGCGGCGCCTGAAAATTCTGATCGAGCAATATATCGAGACCAGGAAGAGGCGCCACGATGAGGTTTCCACCGCAGCGGCTGAGATGGCGATCACGGCTGTCATGCCGAATTGCCCGGTCTCCGGAAAAGCCCTGGACGACATGATTGCGGCATGTGCGTTCGAACATGGGCTGGGGGTGCTGTTCGATCGACCTGACGCATGAAGGCCTGAATGCCATGAATCCCGATGTCAAAATCGTACAGTGCTGTCCTGTACGAATCCAACGCTGTTTCTGAGACCGCTCGCGACGACATAACCAACCAGCCGGAGCGGCATGCGAGATATTTTTTTCATTTCCGAAACAATGACGGCCGTTTGACGGAAAATTTCGAGGGGGAGCTGAATGGCCTATCTGCCGCCCAGGACAACGCCATGGCTTCGGCCAAGGAAATCCTGGCCGAGGGTCTGCTCAGCGGCGGCCCAGTTCTGACAGGCCTTTCCTTCGAAATCTGCGACGAGAACCGGAAGCTGCTTTTCCGATTTCCCTTCTCGGAAGCTGCCGAAAAGGCCGGCGCTCGACCTTGTTGGCCAAAAAGCCCGGGAATGCGGGCGAGCTTTGATCGAGCCTGGCTGAAAAACCGCATCTCGCGGCAAGACGGTCGTTGGTGCAAATCAGCACCGTAGGCAAATTAGTAGCATAGCTGCCGGCACAAAGCAAGAACAAACATGGCTTGCCTTGCCGAAAGGGCGTACGTTTCAGGAACTCGAGGGCAGGCCCGGGTAGGGGGCACCAAGCGACATTGCGGTTTCCAACCGATGTGTCGATCTGTCGAGCTGGTGTTCGTCAGCTTCCCGAAACGTCTTCGCAGGATGCTGTGATCAGGAGTTCCTTTCTCCCGCGGTTACGTTTACAGGACGTTCTGGACAGTGTCGTTTGCGCGCCAGCAACTGGTCCGGGGCCAAGGCCCAGCGCACAGTCGTCCTCCGTCAAGGAAACCAGTCCGGCGCCGCTTTTGGAGAACAATGATTTGTGGTGGTCAAATAAGCAAAAGAGATTCAAGGGAACGTGGGACGACCGACTGGACGGCCTATTCTCAGCAGAGGTCGACTACGCCGGGAAGTCCATTCTCGATGTTGGCTGCAACATGGGTGTTGTCGCCTATGAGATATCCAAGCTAGGACCGACTTCGATCCATGGGATCGACATTCTCAAGCCGCATATCGAGACGGCCAGGATGATCTTCCTGGGTTGTCCGGTTCAAAGCCGGTTCGATTGTCTCGATCTTGGCAGCCGGAAGCTGCAAAATGTTCTCCAACGGCAGTATGACATCGTCATGCTGCTGGCGGTCTACCATCACATGCAGTGGAGCCTCGGCGCGGATAAGGCGCGACGCGTGCTGTGCGATATCGCCAGGCGTGCTCAAACGATCGTTGCCCGCGTTCCTCCTGGCAAGGATAGAGAGATGATCGCGGTGCTTTCGGATGTGGGCTTTTCAATCAAAAGCAATCACACCTCGCCTCTTGGAAGCCATCTCATGGTCCTCGGGAAACACTGACCGGGCATAGCGCCGCCGACGGCGAATGGCGCAAGAGCCGCGTGGCTGGGTCCGCTATGCTCGTACGCGAGGAACCGACGGTCGCAAGCCGATGACGTGCAAGGATCCGGTTCGGCATTGACTGCGGTCGGGAACGAAGCCACAGACAGGTGATCGAAACCGTTTCGCGCTTCAAGACAACACGAAGACCGGACGGGATCGCAACGGGCGGCGACGAGATGATTGCAAAGAAACGAGTATCAACTGCCCCAGCATATCCGCTGATCAAGCGTCTGATTGGCGAAAATCTGCCGCCGCACAAGATGCTGTATGTGACAGGTTTGCTGTGCTCGATCGCTGCTGCTGCGGCGACCGGGGCAGCGGCCTGGATCATGAAAGTCATGATCAACACCATCTATGTCGAGCGAGACGCTGCCGCTGTATCGGGTATCAGCGTCGTCATCATCGGCATTTTCCTGGTCAAGGGCATAGCTGCCTACTGCCAGACCATCACCACGGGGAAGATTCGCCGGGCTATCGTTTCAGACCTTCAAAACCGTCAATTTTCCCGAATGGTGTATTTCGACATCAGCCGTTTCGCGAACCAGCATCCGGCAAAATTTATCTCCAAAATCATGTTCAACGCGCGCGCCGGGGCGACCGTTATTCTCACCCTCACGAGCAGCGCCGTCTCTGATCTGCTGACACTGATTGCGTTGGCCAGCGTCATGGTCAAGCAGGACCCGGTGATGTCGCTGATATCCGTGGCGGTTCTGCCGATGCTGTTCCTATCAGTCGGCGCGATAACCAGGAAGCTCAAGGCGCTGGCGAGGGGCGAGACGGAATTGGCCGCACAGGTCCAGTCGATCGGCACGGAAGCCGTCGAAGGCATCCGCACCATCAAATCCTTCCAGCTCGAGGACAAGGCGGTTGCCAGCTTTGCAAAGGCCGTCCGCAAGATGGAAAGACGTGGCATCCAGATCAACCGGACGTCAGCATTGATGAGCCCATTGATGGAGACCGGCGGCGGCGTGATCATCGGGCTTTTCGTTATGTACGCCAGCTGGCAGACCCTCGGCAACGGCAAGACGCCCGGCGAATTCATGGCCTTTATTACCGCGTTCCTGCTTGCCTATGAGCCTGCCAAGCGGTTGGCCCGGGTCAATGTCGACATCCAGAAGCAAATGGTCGCCGTCGAACAGATGTATGATTTGATCGACACGCCCGAGCAGCGGCGACGTGCAATCGCGGGCGAGCGCCTGGCCGACGTCGATGGTGGTATCCGCTTTGAAGATGTGGCCTTTTCCTATGACGGCAACAGCCCCGCGCTCGAGGGTGTTTCCTTCGACGTGCGACCTCGTGAGAAGCTGGCGATCGTCGGCCGCTCCGGCGCCGGCAAGACCACCATCGTCAATCTGATCCTGCGCCTGATGGAGCCGGACAAGGGCAGGATCCTGATCGACGGAAAGGACATTTCGAAGATCAGCCTGGCCGACGTTCGCGACAATATCGCACTGGTGTCACAGGACGTCTTCCTGTTCGAAGGCTCGATCCGCGACAACATTCGCGACGGCCGCCCGAGCGCCACGGATCAGGAAATCGAGTCCGCTGCGAACCTCGCCCGGGTCACCAGCTTTGCTTCGGCGCTCGAAAACGGGCTCGACACGCTTGTCGGGCCGAGCGGCACTAATCTGTCGGGCGGGCAGAAACAGCGCGTCGCCATCGCACGCGCCCTGCTCAAGAATGCTGCGGTAATCGTCTATGATGAAGCGACATCGGCGCTTGACGGTGAAAACGAACGGGCAGTCATGGAGGCAGCCTTCGACAACACATTTCAGCGCACAGTGATCTGCATTGCGCACAGGCTGTCTACAATTAAGGCGGCCGATCGTATTCTCGTGTTTGACGCCGGACAGCTTGTCGATGCTGGAACGCATGACCAGCTTGCCAAGCACAGCGAGATATATCGTTCGATATTCCACCTGGAGGCGCCCGATCCGATGGTCGAAAGCGGCAAAAAGCTGCGGCAGAGCATATTGCGCTGAGGGCCGATGACCAGCTTTTATCACGGTTCCTATGTTCGGTATGTGATTGGTGGACTGGGCCTTCAGGTGCGCCGGTACAAAAAGGCGGTGCGCAGGTTGTTTTCCGGCCCCAAGCAGCCGCGGTCCATTCTTGAGCTGCAAGCCAAGGTTGAGGCCCTGATCGTTCGCAGGGACTGGAAAGGCCTTGAAGCCGGTACCAATGAGATAGCTGTCGCGGCCGATCATAATCGCGACCCGGAGCTGATGCAGAAGGCGGGCCAGGCATTCGAACGGCTTGGCAACTTTGCGCGGGCAGCTGAGCTTCGGCTTTCCGCTCGCCGGCTGCGGAAAGGGAAAAGCGCGAACGAGTGGACCGGCGAGAATCTCGGATCGGATACACTGCTGATCGACCTTGTGGAGGATGACCCGCGCAGCCTTGGCCGGGTTATCCGCCACGCGCGACTGGCCGGCGCTGCCGCTGCCTATGCGCAAAGCGCAACAATCCGGGTCGAGCCGCGCCTGGTACCAATTCTGCAGCGAACGTTCCCGAAGGCGACCGTGGTCCCGGCGCAGCGGGATGTGGTCGCCAACAAACGTGCGACTTTCGAAGATCTCGCCTGGGTGTTCGGACGCGATGCCGAAAAGCTTGCTGCCGACTTCGTGCCGCTGCGGGCAGATCCTGAACACGTCGAGACATTCCGCAAGCGCTATCGGGCGATGACGGATCTGCCGCTGGTCGGCCTCTCCTGGGGCAGCAAATCCCACACCAAGGACGTGCCTGATTTTCCTGAATGGGCACGGTTCATCGCCCAGACACAAGCGACCTTCGTTTCGCTCCAGTACGGACAGATCAAGCCGGCGTTGCGGCGCCTTCGCAGCGGCAATGACGCGCGTCTGATCTTTGACGACGGCGTCGACCAGATGGTCGACATGGACGGTTTCGCGGCACAGGTCGCCGCACTCGATGCTGTCGTGACGATCAGCAATACGGCGGCCCATCTTGCCGGAGCCCTTGGCGTGCCGACTGTTTTCCTCATCGACGATAATTTTCAGACGGCATGGCCGGTGACCGGCGACCGGACACCCTGGTATCCGAAGGGCATTGTCATTCGCAAGGAGGGGCGCACTTGGTCGCTGGTGCTCGACGAGGCCGGCCGGCGGCTCTCATCGATCCTGACGGCGCTTTCCGACGCTCCCCGAGGACGATAGAACATCGCCGTGCAGAACAGACGAACCGTCCTTCAGAAAGCAAAAACCGCCGATCTGCGCCCGCAAGGCGCCGCCGGCAAGCGGCTGCAGAAGGTTCTCGAGCGGGCAAAGGAACTTCTTAGACGGCCCTCGCGCCACGCCGACGAAAGTGCCGAAAGGCATATGAGGCTGATGGAGGAAAGCGTGCAGCGTGGTGACTGGCAAACTGCTCGCGACCATGCACTGGCGCTTGGCGCGCTTGGTGAGCAGCTTGGCGATCTCGGCCTGATCAAGAAAGCGGGGCGCGGACTGAGGCGTCTCGACGGAGGAAATCGCATCTGGCAGTTGATGGCGGCGAGCAAGCAGCGCGGCAGACCCGATTGGGATGGCAGTGATCTTGCGGGTCGCACGCTTCTCGTCGATCGTCGCGAAGGCGACCTGGCGATCTTTTTCCAGTTCGCGTCGCTGCTTGGTCCAGTCGTCGCGGCTGCCGGTCGATGCATCGTCTTCGTCGAGCCGCGACTGGCACCGCTTTATCGCAGAACATATCCTGCGCTCGATGTCAGGATTGAAGGGGAAGAGGACATGGCGGCAGTGGACGCCGATGTCGTTGCCGGTTTCGAGACACTCGCAAAGCATTTCTGGCCGGACGACCCGGCGGCACGCGCGCCCTTCGTTCCGCTGGAGCCGGACCGCCGACTGGTTGCCGAGCTGCGCGGCACCTATCTCGATGGCGGCCCAGGTCCCCTGATCGGATTTGCCTGGGGAAGCCTCAACAAGAGCAAGGATCTGCCGGCCCTGGACGACTGGCGGACGCTGTTCGCCAGCCTGCCGGGGCGCCTCGTCAGCTTGCAATATGGCGATGTCGGGCCGGCCCTCTCCGAGTTTAAGCGCCACGCGCCGGGGCGCATCATCCATGATGCTTCCGTCGATCAGTTGACGGACATGGACCGCTTTGCCGCCCAAATCGCGGCGCTCGACGCGGTGGTGACGATCAGCAATACCGGTGCCAACCTGGCGGGAGCGCTCGGCGTGCCGACGGTTGTCATGCTCGACGACGGGTTTCGACTGTCCTGGCCTGCCTTCGGCGAGACCGTCGCCGCATATCCGAGCGTTCGACTGGTCCGAAAAGGCGGCCGAGCCTGGGCGTCGGCAGTGCAGGAAGCAGGCGGACGCCTCATGCAAATCATCGGCGGAGCTGGCGATGGAAGGTAGCCTACTTCTCGGCCGGTTGCGCCGCGCTGTCGCGCTTGCAGGCTACAAATACAAGGTCTGGTTCCGACGTCACCGGCGGCAGCTCTTCCTTCGCTGGCGTGACGGCGACATTGCCGATCAGATGGCGGATTATCGGCGGAGCGTCGAGTCCCGCGATTGGCCGGCGGCACTGCCGAAAGCCCTGGCTCTTGGATCCATTGCAAAATCGAGGGGCGAGGTCCACCTGCTCGACGAGCTCAGCAAGGCGCTGATGCGGATGGGCGCCTATGGCGCAGCCGCCGAACTCAGGATTGCACGACGCCACATCGTCAACGGCCGCGTCGATGGCGAGTGGCTGGGCCAGGATATTTCTGGCCAGACGTTGCTGATCGATCTGATGGAAACGGAAAAGCAGGGTCTGGCCACCGCGATCCATCATGCGAGCTCCGTCGGCTGTGCCCTGGCGCGCGCCGCCTGTTCGATCGTCCTTGTCGAGCGCCGCCTGGTACCGCTCTTTCAGCGCACTTTTCCAACTGCCGATGTGCGGCCGGTCGGCGCTGGCGGCAAGGCCGTCTATGCCGAGGCGCAGGCCTTCGCCGGCGTCCAGCATCTGACTGCCGTTTTCGAGACCGACGAGGCAACGATCCGCGAGCATTTCGTGCCCCTTAAGCCGGATCCGGCCCGGGTCGCTGAACTTCGCGCCCGCTACCGGAAGGAAGGGCGGCCGTTGGTCGGTATCGCATGGGGCAGCTCCAATCCCGGCAAAGACCTGCCGCCGCTTGCCGCCTGGCGAAACCTGATCGGCCGCCCGGACCTCCGGTTCGTCTCGCTGCAGTACGGCCAGATCGAGACCGATCTGAAGATCCTGACCGACGGTGAGCCGGAGCGCATCCTTTATGACAGATCGGTCGATCAGCTCGTCGACATGGACCTTTTCGCCGCGCAGGTTGCCGCGATGGACGCCGTGGTGACCATCAGCAATACCGGAGCGCATCTGGCGGGCGCGCTCGGCATCCCCTCGGTTTTCATTCTGGGCGACGGCTTCAAGCGCTCCTGGCCGGTCGAGGGCGACCGCACGCCCTACTATCCATCGGCCGTGCTGGTCTCGAAACGGGAACGCCCCTGGTCCGTGGTGATGAGCGAGGCCGAGGCCATCCTGGCGCCATGGATCACAAAAGTGAGTGGCTAATGCATGTCGTCCGAAAGCGCGTCACTGAATACGCATCGACGCGATCCGCATTAAGCGTTCGGCCGACGGATCGCGGAATGGAGCGCCCGTGTCGAACACTCGTCGCAACAGGCCAAAAAACATAAGGCATTCCGAACCGGGATATAGTAAAGGCCAATTCGCCCCGCAGAGGATCGCAATTCTTGCCGGTATTTCTGCCTTGTGTTCGAATCAGCCGTAGGCTTAGGCGCCCAGTAATGGGGTTGGTCTGGCCGGCAGCGGTTCGGGCGCCAGCTCTGATAATCTAAAGGAGGTCTCTCCCATGTCCTTTCTAAAATTTTTCCAGGCCAAAGCGCCGGCTCTTCCTCTTATCGTATCCTTTCCAAAATCAGGGCGCACGTGGCTGCGTGTCATGCTGGATGATCTCGGGGTTGAAGTTCAATACATTCACGACGGAACCGACCACAAGTTACTTCGACCAAAATCGAGCCTCAAGGAGAATAAATCTCGATACAAGAAGAGAAGAACAATAATGCTTGTTCGCGACCCAAGAGATACGGTGGTCTCAGGGTACTTTCAGGTTCAGAAGCGCCACATGCTTCCAGCCGGATCGTTCAGTGATTTTATCAGAAGCGACAATCATGGGATTGAAAAGATCATCAGGTTCAATCTGCAATGGTTCGCAGCCATGCCCCGGATGCGCGAAATCCGGTATCTTCAATATGAAGATATGCATCGGGATACGGCTGGTGTCCTTCGCGCGATCCTTGGATTCCTGAACCAGCAGGCTGACGATCAGACGCTTGTCGACGTGGCGAACAACCGAACCTTCGACAAGATGAAAGTGAGTGAATCGACCGGTGATCTGTCCGATCGATACGGCAAGATATTACAGCCGCGCGATGCGAATGATCCCGAAAGCTTCAAGGTGCGCAAGGGTAAGATAGGCGGTTACGGCGAATATCTTTCCGAGAACGACGTGGCCTATTGTGACGAGCAGTTGGCCAAGTTCGAATATTGGGAGAAGCTGGACAAGGTCTTTAGCACGAACGGCTTGTGCTATGCTCGCGTCGATAACCGCGCCCGGGTCGCCTTGGGTTAGGGGGCATTGCCGACATGGTGATGCGGACCGGATTCATTTGCGGCTGCGGCCATAGCGGGACGACGTTGATTGCAACGATCCTTGCGTCGCATCCTGACGTCTACCTGCCGCTCCAGGAAACCAACATTTTCTTCAAGTGGACGCCACTGGCCATGTTCCGCTTCTGGAAACTGAAGCGGGCGGCGCGCGAGGCTGGAAAGAACGTGCTGCTTGAAAAGACGCCGCGGCATATCCGCCGTGTGGCCCGCATTCGCCGGCTCGTGCCCGGCGCGCGTTTCATCATGCCGGTGCGAGACGGGCGCGACGTCGTGGCGTCGCTGACGAAACGACTTGACGACCCACAGGAGGCTCTCGACCGCTGGATCAACGATAATGCGCTGGTTCTCGCGGAACGGGGAAAGCCGGATGTGCTGATCTATCGCTATGAGGATCTGGTCGAGAAACCGGCCAAAGTGGTCGAGCAGATATGCGGCTTTCTTGATGTGACCTTCAGCCCGGATCTCCTCGACTACCACAAGAACCCGCAGCAATGGTTCAAGCCGACCGACGCCAGCGTCGAGACGCCACACGAGGTGCTCCGGAACCACCAGGTCAATCAGCCAATCTATGACGGGAGCGGGAGATGGCGCTCCGAACTTGGAAACGCCGAGTTACAGGACCTGGTACAAGGACGAGGTGCCCAGCTCATGAAAGCGTTCGGTTATGCATGATGTTGGTTCGGCATCTGCCGGAGTGCCGTCTACCAATCAATTTTGTCGATCAAACCCGTTTGGAATAGGCTGTGAGCGCCTTCGTACAGCATTGACTGTTCGCTCATCGCGCTGAGAGCGGCTTTACCGCTCGATACCTCATGATACTGGCGATATTTGGAAGCGCCGTTCCAATACTGACCTTCCGCCACCGCGACCTGCGCCTTGTCGTTGAAATCGGCGAAGAACTTGAAATGAAGCAGGCCGGCCAATCCCTTTATATAGTTTCGCCAGTAGGGCAGCGGTGCGTGAATCGACGTAAAAATCGTCTGGCGATCAACATATATCAGAGGAAACTTGGTCAACTTGTGCTGCCTGGCGAAAAGCCGGGTCCTCGGGCCGCCTGTGATCTTGAGATGCCGGGGGCTCCTCGTCACCTCATAGCCGCTGCCGTCGAAATGGTCCGCAACCTGCCATGGCGGCACGATGGGATCGAAGGGTACGTCCCAGATGTTTCCGCTCGGATACATGTCGATCATCGGCGCCAGCAGGCGTGTCATTCCGCGCCGCTTGAGCCAGGCGGCCATCGCGCCGAGCGGATTCTGATCCATGCCGTTATAGACAAGATATTCGTCCGCATCGACGGTCAGATACCAGCGAGGCTGACCATAAATCTGCACAAGACGCTGCCGCCAAAGGTTTCCCAGGTCCGACTGAGAATAGGTGAGCGGCGAGCTGAATAGATCGACATCTGGCTGCTCGGCCAGAAGCTCAGCTGTTCCGTCGGTTGAGCGATCATCGAGGACGGCGAATCTGGTGACGCCGAGCTCGCGATAGTGCTTCAGGAACGGGCGTAGCCTGTCCGCCTCGTTGCGGATGACGAGGATCAAAGGCAGGTCATTCACTTTGAGGGGCGTTATCGGCCGCAGCGATGACACTTCTGCCCGTCTTCCGAAGGTGTGTCTCAGCCGATATATGGCGGTGTCGGTAATCGTCCGGCGGACAATGGCGGGCCAGGTTGCTTTGCTCAAGCCGTCGATTCCCCCTCATAGCGGTCACTATCCGGCTGGAGCTGGCGCTGATCCGCTGTTTGCAGTTAATTTCTACATGCAGCACCGTCAGGCAAATCGCAAGCAGTCGCGGACAATGGACACAGGCCTGTTCTGAGTTCCGCGAGTGAGCTCTCCAACTGTTGCCGATGCGCGCTGGCCTCTATAGACATCGTCAGATGGCAACAAGGCCGGAGCCCTGACCCAATGCATGCCGGCATTCGTGGCATCGAAAATCAATTCGACAGGCCGATCCTGTTCGTGCGCCAGCGTTATGCGCCCTTTGGCGGCGGCGAGATCATGCTGGAAAACATCATGGCTGCATTTGCCGCGCGTCAGCGGTCGGTGGCCGTGCTCTCCGGCGACTGGCCGCGCTATGAAGGCATAGAATTCATCCATTGCGCCGGCCGCCGCTTTCCGCGTTCGCTGCGGGCGGCGTCCTTTGCTCAAGCCGCCTGCCGCAAGATCGCCGAGATGCCACCCGCGCTGGTGCAGAGCAACGATCGCCTCCCGTGCTGCGATGTTTTCCGGGCCGGGGAGGGCGTTCATGCCGCCTATCTTGCCGAACGGCGGCGTTTCGAGACGCGGCTTGGCAGGGCGGCAATGGCGCTGAGCCCCTTTCACCGCCAGACGCTGCGCCTCGAGCGCGCAACCTATGCCAGCCTACGGCTCAAAGCTGTCATAGCGATTTCGAAGATGGTCGCCGAGGACATTGTCCGTCACTATGATTATCCGGCCGAAAATGTGCACCATATTCCCAACGGGGTGGACCTCGACCGCTTCAATCCGCAACTGCGCCAACAGCATCGGGCCGCGCTCCGCGCGCGGCTCGACGTCGACGAAAACAGGCCGGTCGTCCTGTTTGTCGGCTCGGGCTTTGCGCGAAAAGGACTGCTTGCACTGATGAAGGCTGTCGCCACGCTCGATGGCGAGCCGGAATTGTGGGTCATCGGCCATGATTCGCGCGCCAACGCCTTCAGGCAGGCCGGTAACAGGCTCGGTCTCGGCGCACGGCTCAAGATGCTGGGGCCGCAGAAAGACATGCTGCCGTGGTACGGCGCGGCCGATATTGCCGTGCTGCCTTCCATCTATGATCCTTTCGGCACAGTGGTCATCGAAGCGATGGCCAGCGGCTTGCCCGCCGTGGTAAGCACCGGCTGTGGAGCGCGCGAGCTTGTCGAGCGGTTCGAGCCGACGCTCGTTTGCGATGCGGCCAGCGAAAGTGACCTCGCAGCAGCGCTCGCCCACGCGCTGCAGTTGGCGTCACGACCTGAAACCGGAGCCCGGGTGAGAGCGGCGGCCGAACACTATGATTTCAATGTCATGATCAAGCGAATGATGGCGCTGTATGAAAGCCTTGATCTGAAATGATTTTCGACTTTGTTGAATAGATTAGTACCCTCAATGTGCTAACGGGCCGGGAGCCGATGCTGCAGATGCATTCGAATGACAGTGGCAGCTTTGATGCCGGAACCTTCTGACCGTGCCGGCGCTCTCGGTCATTATCATCACCCGCAACGAGGAGGCGTCCATCGCGCGCTGCCTTCGCTCGGTGGATTTTGCAGACGAAATCATCGTTCTCGACAATGACAGCAGCGACAGCACCAGGGAGATTGCCGGTGACTTGGGGGCCAAGGTTTTGATGACCCTTGATTGGCCCGGTTTCGGCGCGCAAAAAAACCGTGCGCTGGCCGCGGCAACGGGGGATTGGATCCTCTCGCTGGATGCCGATGAGTGGGTGGAGGCGCCGCTCGGCGCGGAAATCAGGGCCGCAATCGCCGACCCAAAAGCCTATGACGGCTTCGAAATACCGAGAAGATCGCGCTTTTGCGGGCACATTGTCCGCCATAGTGGCTGGTCGCCCGATCTGGTGCTCAGGCTCTTCCGTCGCCGCTCCGGGCGCTTCAGCGACGACACCGTGCACGAGAAAGTAGTGCTGAACGGAAAGGTCGGGCGATTGTCCCAGCCGATCGAGCACGACTCGATCACCGACCTGGCAGATGCCCATGACAAGATCGGCCGGTACGCAGAAGCATCCGCCGCGCAGCTGCTTGCCGAGGGCAGAAAAAGCTCGATAGGCAAGGCAGTTTTGCGTTCCGTCTGGGCCTATGTGCGCAGCTATATTTTCCGGCTGGGATTTCTGGACGGTTCCATTGGTGCGATGGTGGCCGCGTATTCGGCCAGCTACACCTATCAGAAATGGGCGCGTGTCGCATTGGAAATGCGAGGTCAGGTCCACCCAAAAAAGCAAGGCTGAGGCCAGGACAAATCTGTGAGAAACCGGCTCGGTTGACCGCAATTGTTGCCGAGCCATCGCCAACTAGTTAGTGTACGACCGTTAAAATCGAAAGCCAGGGTAGTGAATATGACTGATGCGTTTAGGGTATTTATCGGATGGGACAGCCGTGAGCCGATCGCGTACGACGTCGCGCGACACTCGCTGCTCAAACATGCGTCGGCGCCTGTCTCCGTCATTCCGATCAAACAAGACGAGATGCGTGCCCGCAGGCTGTATTGGCGGGAAAAAGATCCACTCGCCTCGACGGAGTTCACCTACACGCGCTTCCTCACGCCTTTTCTCGCCGACTACACGGGTTGGGCCCTGTTTTGTGATTGCGATTTTCTGTGGCTTGGTGACGTCGCTGGCCTGCTGAAATATACGGACTCGGACAAGGCGGTCTATTGCGTCCAGCATGACTATACGCCGAAGGCCACAACCAAGATGGATGGCGTGGTCCAGACATCCTATCCTCGGAAAAACTGGTCGTCGCTGATGCTGTTCAATTGCGCGCATCCTTCGGTCAAATCGCTCACGCCAGAGGTCGTGAATCAGGAAAGTGGCGCCTATCTTCACCGAATGCAGTGGGTTGCCGACAAAGATTTGGGTTCATTGCCGGTAGAGTGGAATTGGCTCGAAGGCTGGAACGAAAAGCCTGCTGTCGGCACACCTAAGGCGGTCCACTATACGAGCGGCGGCCCGTGGTTTGCCGAGTGGCAGAATGTCGACTATGCCGACTTGTGGATAGCAGAACGCGACGAGTTCCTGGCTTCCGATCAGGCAGAATCTTCTCAGAGCGCAGTTCGATAAGAGCATCGTGTTTGGCAGGTGACCTGGGCGCTTCCGAAGTGGCATCGGCGTCGGCAACAACGCGTGGTGCCGCCTCGGGGCGGGACCGGGGCAGATTGCGCCTAGGAATCTGGCGGTTCCGGCTGGGGAAGCATGACGCGCTGAGATAAGGATCAGCTCGCGGCAATATGATCGGTTTGGGGTCCGTCAGCTCTTTCATCGGCCTAGCCGGCACGCGAAGGTCGACCATGTCGTCACTGCGAAGACGCCTCGATCGTTTCCTGGAAAACCGCGGGCCTAAAATACCGCGGCTGCGGCTGAACCATGTCGAGCGCCTGGCGCTGGTCCGTCGCCATGGTGATTTTTCCCTTGCCTATTCGACCGCCGTGCAGAAGGGGCTTCACTACTTCGGCGATGCCCAGGGCTACATCGCTTACGGAACCAAAACGCGACATCACTTCGCGCTCGGTGATCCAATGGCTGCCCCGGCCGATCGGCGCGACTATATCGAACGTTTCATCGAGGTTGCCGGCAGCCCGTGGTTCGTGCAGATCGGCGAACAGACGGCGCACGTGCTTGCCGGACTTGGCTATCAGGTCAACCGCCTCGGCGTCGACACCAGGCTTGTCCTGCCCGGCCACGACTTTTCCGGAAAGCGCAATGAGACAGTGCGTTATTCCGAACGCTGGCTCTTGAGGAAGGGGTTTTCCTTCGCGGAGGACAATGGGACCGTCTTCCTCGACGAGATTGCCAGGCTCTCCCAGAATTGGCGGGCCGACCGCATCGTCAAGCGCTGGGAGATGAGGTTTCTCAACAGGCCTTTTGCCGATCACCTTGGCGTCGATATGCGCCGTTTCGTCCTGCACGGTCCGGATGGAGAGCTCGTGGCCTTGCTGGATTTCGATCCGCTGTTCAGCGACGGCAAGGTCATCGGCTACACCACCTCGTTCAAGCGCAAGCACATCGATGCCTCGGCGCATGCCGAGATCGGCCTGACCAAATTCGCGGTCGACCGCTTTCGCGACGAAGGTGTTTCCGTGGTCACCCTCGGCCTGTCGCCGCTTGTCGAAATCGGACCTAGCGGGTTTGCCGAAAGCGATTTCTGGCGGCGCGCCTTCCAGCGTGCCTATGAATCGCCGTGGGTCAATCGCACCCGCTTCAACCTGCAGGGGCAGGCGGCCTTCAAGCGCCGGTTCCATGGTGTCGAAGAGCCGACCTATCTCGCCTTTCGCAAAGGGACCTTTTTCGAAGCGCTTTCTTTGCTCCGGCTGATCAGGGCCGTCTAGTGCCTGGTGGATGAGGGCTCGTCATCTCCCAGCATGGTCGATACCACGCCGGCCAGGCTTGGTTGTTTAGGTGGGAAAGGAAAGCCGTGTCGGGAAGCAAAGGACCGGCTGCGAAGCGCCGGACCATTCTGCTGCGTCCCCCAGTCCCGCCGGCTACTTTTGGCAGCCCGAGAACGGCTCCACATCAGCGGGCGCCATGGGGCGGACTCACGGTTGCTGCTGCGTACCGCCAGGAATAACGAGAGTACCCTGGCCCGGCCTTGAGTATCTGAAGCCTATGAAGAACAAAGCAACGATGATCAAACAAATGACGATGACCGCGACGACGCTGCCAGGATGGTGTCCGGTATCTGGCGGTTGGACCATTGCCTTCCCGTATGGCTATCGCCGCTGACCTTCTTCATCTTCCAACCGAGCATGACGACTGTCAATGGATACAGGAGTTGCGCCCGCCATCCAATCAGCCGACTGCAGCGTCGATCACGTTGCGCGCTTGCCGACCGAAGCTGATGATGGGCCTAACCGCGGCTTGCTCCCAAGCACGCTTCCATCGCTGCGAAGCGTTGAAGGGCGGCGATCCATCGCGGCTTAGTCAGGCCGGAAACAGGAATGCAGCAGCCGGATCGAAAAAGACCTGCCGGGTGCAGGGCGACACGCGATTGCATGGCGGCGGAGGTCGGCCTGATGTCAACCTCCTGTCCAGCGGCGATGCGCGCGACGATCCGCCGGCGCTCGCCGTAAAATGCGATGTCGACGATCTCGACATTCAGTTCCGCGCTCGCCGGGCTCCGCTCCATGCTAAAGGCTTCGGGCCGGATCATCAGCCTGGTCTTCTGGCCTTTGCCGAACGTGCCGTTGGCCCTGACGCCGGATATGACCGAACCGTCTGTCATGCGGATCGTTGTCGTGCCGTTGGTGGTGCCGAGATGTTCGGCAGCGAGGAAATTCGAATTGCCGATGAAGCCGGCAACGAAATCGGTCGCCGGCCCGAGATAGAGATCCTCGCCGGTGCCGGTCTGCTCGATGCGGCCATCCTTGAACAGGGCGATTCGGTCCGACAGATGCAGCGCCTCTTCCTGATCGTGGGTGACGTAGAGAATAGTGATGCCGCTCTGGCGATGGATGCGGCGGATTTCGCCCTGGATTTCCTCGCGCAGCTTCTTGTCGAGCGCCGACAATGGCTCGTCCATCAAAAGGATCGGAGGATCGTAGGCCAGCGCCCGGGCCAGCGCGACGCGCTGCTGCTGGCCGCCCGACAGCGCACCGGGTAAGCGCCCGGCAAAGCTTTCGAGCCGCGCCAGGGCCAGCATGTCGGCGACCTTTTTTTTCTTCACCTCGGCGTCCGGCCGGCGGCGAACCCGCAGCGGAAAAGCGACGTTTTCGGCCACCGTCAGATGCGGAAACAGCGTGTAGCGTTGGAACACCATGCCGATGTTGCGCTTGTGCGAAGGCACTGCAAGCAGTGATTTTCCTTCCAGCAAGACATCGCCGGAAGTCGGGTCCTGAAAGCCGGCGATCGCCGAATGACCGAAATCATGGATGCAATCCGGTCGCGCAAGCCGGACGAGGCGGCGGCGCGGCGGCATGTCGAACGCGTGGCAGATCGCCCGCAACACGCTTCGCCTTGGCTGACTGGTATGCCGCCGGCGGTGCATCGTTCCACGGCAGGCATCTAACTGGTGCGTACAGTGACATTGTGACATGCCAATTTGCTTTCAGTTGCGGCGGCAAAATCGTATATCGCGTTAGTTAGGTGTTGTATCTCTTGCCAAATTGCTCTGTCATTCGAACGGAGTGTCGGACGGATTGAGACAGAGAAACTAGAAAAATGAATATGTTACGCCACAAAGTTGCCGTGGCCCCGATGATGGACTGGACGGACCGGCACTGTCGGTTCTTCCATCGCCAGCTGACGCGCGAGGCGCTGCTCTACACCGAGATGGTGGTGGCCGATGCGGTCATCCACGGCGCACGCGAGCGCCTGCTTGGCTTCGACGACAGCGAGCATCCGGTGGCGCTGCAACTCGGCGGCGCCGATCCGGGAAAGCTGGCCGAGGCGGCGCGCATCGGCGAAGCCTTCGGCTATGATGAAATCAACCTCAATGTCGGCTGCCCGTCCGACCGCGTCCAGTCGGGCACCTTCGGAGCCTGCCTGATGAAGGCGCCTGTGCTCGTCGCAGATTGCGTTGCGGCGATGAAGGCGGCGGTGAAAATACCGGTTACCGTCAAGTGCCGCATCGGCGTCGATGAGCAGGATCCGGAACCGGCACTCGATGCGTTGGCCGATGGTGTTTTCGCGACCGGCGCCGACGCGCTGTGGGTGCACGCCCGCAAGGCCTGGCTGGAAGGACTGAGCCCAAAGGAAAATCGTGACATCCCCCCGCTCGACTATGACCGCGTCTATCGGCTGAAAGCCAGAAAACAAAACAAATTCATCGGCATCAACGGCGGCATTCAATCTCTCGCAGAGGCGCTGACGCATCTCGACCATGTCGATGGCGCCATGCTCGGCCGCGCCGCCTATCACACGCCAGGGATACTGACCGGCATCGATGCCGCGTTTTACGGCAGCACGGCTGAGTCGTTCGATTTTGCCGCGCTGATCGATGCCATGGCGGATTACGCGTCACGCCATATCGAGCAGGGCGGACGCCTCGGGCATGTCACCCGGCACATGGTCGGGCTGTTTCACGGCCTGCCCGGTGCACGCCGCTACCGGCAGATCCTCTCCACCGAGGCGACACGGCCGGGTGCCGGACCGGAGGTGCTGAAGTCAGCCTTCGCCGAGGTCGATTTCGGCAGGGCCGCAGAGGCGGCCTGAGCAAACTTAATCCCGCAAGATCATGCGATCGCCACGGACGTCGAAACCCGACAGCGAGCTAATGAAATTCATGCCGAGCAGGCTCTGACCGAGGGTGCCGGGTGCGGCGATCATGATGGGCATGTCCTTGCGCACGATGCCGCCGATCGACAGTTCGTCGCTTCGCACCGCCGCTGCGCGCGTCATGCCGTTGGCGGTCGAGATCGGGATGGTGAAGTGGAGAGCCGCCGAATTGAACCCGGCCGCCAGAGCGTCCTCGGCGGTCAGCACTGTGCTGGTCGCGCCGGTATCGACAACCGTCAGGATCGGCGTGCCGTTGATCGTGACGCGCGCTTCGAAATGGCCGCTGCCGGCCTTGTCCAGGGTGACGGTGGCATGGCCTTCTTCCACGCCCAGCGCCAGCGGACTGCCGGGAACAAGGCCGGCGGTGACGCGGCTGGCGAAATCCTGCAACTCATAGCGGTACTGATAGCCGGCTATCAGCGCCAGCACGATGGCGCCCCAGGCGCCGAGGCTGCGGGCCATGGTGCCCAACGGCCTGCCCGATCTGAGCAGGCCGGCGCCGACGAGTGCCGCTAAGGCGCCAAGCCAGATCAACTGGCTGAAATCGTAATTCTCAATGCCGAATGTACTGCCGGCGGAATCGTTGAGCATGAGCAGGAGTACACCTGCCCCGATCGCGACGATCAGAATCCACAGCAGTCGGTTCATCTCTGCGGCCGGTTCACGAGAGGGCGTCGCGTTCGCGTGCCATGCGGCTGCGACGGGTTTCCCGGCGGGGGCGTCGCTCGACCGTTTCCAGCCTTGCCGGCAGCTCGGCCATCACGCTGCGGCGGGTTTGCGGGGTCATGTCGATCCAGGCTGCGATTTCCTCGCGCGTGCGCCCGCAACCGAAACAGAAGCCGGTTTTCATGTCGATCGAGCAGACCAGGATGCACGGGGATTCAATGGCCGTCATAAGGATTTCCTTGGCTAGCCTCCACATGGTGCAACGACAAAGTCAATGCAAGCCCTCCGGGATGCGCCGCCAACGGGTGCGTTCGCGTCAATACCTCGAAGTTGTGCCGAGGTTGTGCCGGCCCGCCAAGGCGGCTATGCCGCTCCCCAATTCACAGGGACGATTGCCATCGACATGACCAGCGCACTGCCTTTCGACGATTTTCGCGACCTCCTGGTGAGCCTGCCGCCGGCAGATATGGTTGCCAACACCCGCGTTCGCCAGTTGTTTGCCAAGGCAGACAAGCCCGAAGGCTCGCTTGGCCGCATCGAGGACATCGCCGCCTGGCTCGCCGGCTGGAGCGGTCGCTCGCCGCCGGCGTTGACTCGACCATTGGTGGCGATCTTTGCCGGCAATCATGGCGTCACCCGCCACGGTATTTCGCCGCGCCCCGCCGCCGCTACGGCAAATGCAGTCGAGCTCTGCGCCGCCGGCGGTGCAGCGATCAACCAGATCTGCATCGCCAACGATCTCGGCTTGAAGGTGTTCGATCTGGCTCTGCAGATTCCGACAGCCGACATCACCGAGGATGCGGCACTGGACGAGCGCGGTTGCGCCGCCACCATGGCCTTCGGCATGGAGGCGATTGCCGGCGGCACCGACCTGCTTTGCCTTGGCGACCTCGGCGTTGGCAATTCGACTGTCGCCGCGGCCCTTTGCACCGCACTGTTCGGCGGCACCGGCGCCGACTGGGTCGGCCCCGGATCAGGGGCCGACGCAGCGATGCAAAGGCGCAAGGCGGAGGTGGTCGATGCCGCGGTCGCGTTTCACGGCGCGAGCCTGAAGGACCCGCTGGAAGCGCTGCGCCGGGTCGGTGGACGGGAATTCGCAGCGATCTGCGGCGCCATTCTGGCGGCGCGGATGCAGAAGATCCCGGTGCTGCTCGACGGGTTTGCGGTGACTGCGGCCGCTGGCGTCCTACATACCGCCAACCCCGCCGCGCTCGATCACTGTCTCCTCGCAAGCCTGTCGCCGGAGCCTGGCCATGCCAAGGCCGCCGAGCGCCTCGGCCTTCGCCCGCTGCTCGATCTGGGCGTCAGTCAAGGCGAGGGGGTAGGAGCGTCGCTTGCCGCCGGCCTGGTCAAGGCGGCCGCGCTGACCAGCTCCGGCATGGCAGCCGCGGTCGGCGGTTAAGCATTCAGCGCCGGCGCGAAGCAACCGCCTTGGTCGGCAGCGCCGGCAGTTCCTCCATCACCCGGCTCAGCGGGAAGATGGCGATCGCCTCGGTACCTTCGCGCAGCCGGGAATGGAGCTGGAATTCGCCGCCATGCATGGCCAGCAGGCCTTGCACGATCGGCAGGCCAAGCCCTGTACCCTGTTCGGCGCTCTTGATGGCGATCGAGCCCTGGCCGAAGGCCGAGAGCACGATTGGAATCTCGTCTTCCGGTATGCCCGGCCCATTGTCCTTGACGGAGAGATATTGCCCGCCGCCCGCCGTCCAGCCGACGCGCACGCGGATTTCGCCGCCGGTCGCGGTGAACTTGATGGCATTGGACAAGAGGTTGAGCACAATCTGCCGCACCGCGCGTTCGTCGGCAAACAGGCGCGGCAAGGCGTTTTCGAAATCCTGGACGATGCGGATGTCCTTGTTGCGCGCCTTCAACTCCATCATGTGGCAGCAATCCTCGACGACGGAAAGCAGCATCATCGGCTCCTCATTGAGCTGATAACGGCCCGCTTCGATGCGCGACAGGTCGAGGATTTCGTTGATCAGGTCGAGCAGATGCTGTCCGGAGTCGTGCACGTCACGGGCATAGTCGCGATATGTCGGGTTGCTCATCGGGCCGAGCACCTCGTTGGCCATTACTTCGGAAAAGCCGAGAATGGCGTTGAGCGGCGTGCGCAGTTCGTGGCTCATCGAGGCCAGGAAACGCGATTTCGCCAGATTGGCGTCTTCCGCCCGCCGCCGTGCCTCGTCCGACATCGATTTCGCCGTCTCCACTTCGGCGATCAGCGCATCCTTTTCGGAGCGGAACGAAAACAGCATCAGCGAGGAACGGTTGAGCTGGCGCGCCACATAGGCGAAGAACGGCAGCGACGAGATCAGCAACCCGGCCATGATCACTTCGACCGGCATCCATAATTTTGCACTGGCATAGGCATAGATGGCGACCGGGAGGGCGAAGGTCGCCAACAGCGCACCGCGAAGGGACGATGCCAGGATCGCGGTTGCCGACATGGCGAGCAGCAGCACCACCGCCTTGGCGACCTGGAACTGATCCATTTGGCAAGTTTCGCAGCCGAGCCATGCGAACCAAGCCCAGCCAAGCCCGCACAGAAAATGGCCGATCAGGAAATCCCTATGCGTTTCCAGCGGGTTGAGCTCGGACGCTTGAGTGACGCGTTTGGCCATGAATGCAACGATGGTATAGCAGATGAATGTGAACAGCGCCCAGACGCCGATCTCCTTGCCGATGCCCGCGAGCAAGCCTGCCGCGGCCGTTGCCAGAACGAGCAGCGGAAGGACGATCACGCCGCCGGTCATCGAAAGCGCGTGGAGCTTCAACAGCTCGCGGTCGAAGTCGGGATTTCCGGCTTGCTGCGAAAGACGGTCGCGCGTCTTGCGCACCGCGCGCGCGACATCGCTGTTGCGATGGCGTTTCCTGCGGTCCACAATAAACTTGTCCGCCGTGGTCGAGCGTTGCAGGGGCATGAAGTCTTCAATTTACACGGGCAGCAATTTCAAATCGTTAAGCTACGTTCGAATGATTAACCAACGGTTTGCCATATGAGCCGTTCGTGGTCGCGATGGCCGCGCCAGCGATACTATGCGCCACGTCCGCGAAGCCTGTGGCGCCGACTAATGGACTATGGGCTGACACTCATCGTGCTCGGCCTGGCGATCCTCCTGGCGGCGCGCCTCGACCGGATCGAGACGCGCAAGACGGAGGGCGCGGCCACCGTCAATGACGGCGATAGCATCACGCTCGGCGGCGAGCGTATCCGCATGCGCGGCATCGATGCGCCGGAATATTCGCAGATCTGCCGCAAGGACGGTGCCGACTATCCCTGCGGCAAGCTCGCGCGGCAGTCCCTGGTGCGGTTGATCGCCGGCAAAGCCGTCTCCTGCAGCGGCTGGCAGCGCGACCGCTACGGCAGGCTGCTCGGCGACTGCAAGGCCGGCGGCAAGGATCTCAACCGCGCGCAGGTCGAGGCCGGCTGGGCGGTCGCCTTTGGCGATTTCGAGACCGAGGAAGCTGCTGCGCGCGCGGGCAAAGCCGGCATCTGGGGCGGAACTTTCGACGAGCCGAAGAACTGGCGCGAGAGCCACGGCCATGAGCTGGTCGAAAGAAAGCACGGTACCTTGGCGTCGATCGGCGACGCCTTGCGCGAAATTTTTCGCTTCTGGTGAGCTGTCGCCTATAGTTCGTCGAGACGGACGAGGAGGATAGAGATGAAGCTGTTCGACGGCGGGCGCGCGCCCAATCCACGTCGGGTTCGGATTTTTCTGGCCGAAAAGGGACTTCAGGTTCCGCTGATGCCCGTCGACATGGGCGCGCTGGAGCACAAAGAGCAGCCGGTCAGCTCGCGCAATCCGCTGAAGCGTCTGCCGGTGCTCGAGCTCGACGACGGCACAGTCATCACCGAATCCGTCGCAATCTGTCGTTACTTCGAGGAACTGCACCCCGAGCCGGCTTTGTTCGGGCGTGGCGCGCTCGGCAAGGCGATCGTCGAGATGTGGCAAAGACGTGTGGAGTTCAATCTGTTCGGCTGCGTCGCCGCGGCGTTCCGGCACATCCACCCCGCAATGAGGGAATGGGAGATCCCGCAAATCCCCGAATGGGGCGAGGCCAACAAGCCGAAGGCGATCGAATTCCTGAGATTTCTGGACACTGAGCTCGCCGGCAGGGAATTCATCGCCGGCGATGCCTATTCGATCGCCGACATCACCGGGCTGGTCGCCATCGACTTCATGAAGCCGGCTCGCATCAAGGTACCCGAAGAGTGCACCAACGTGCTGCGCTGGCATCGGGAAATCTCCAGCCGGCCGAGTGCCGCCGCCTGACAACGAGTTCCGAATGAGCGAAGAGCTGGAAGCCTTGGCGGCGAGGGTACGCGCCTGCCGCATCTGCGTCGATAACCCGGCCGCCAGGCCGCTGCCGCACCAACCGCGGCCCGTGCTCAGGCCATCTTCGAGTGCGCGTATCCTGATCGCCAGCCAGGCGCCGGGTACCAAGGTTCACATTACAGGGATGCCGTTCACCGACGCCTCCGGCGACCGGCTGCGAAGCTGGCTGGGCGTCGGCAGCGAGGAATTTTACGACACGGACAAATTCGCCATCGTGCCGATGGGCTTTTGCTTTCCCGGTCAGGACGCCAGGGGCGCCGACCTGCCGCCGCGCCGCGAATGTGCGCCGGCATGGCGCACATCGCTGATGGCGCTGATGCCGCAAGTCGATATGGTGCTGACGATCGGCATCTACGCGCAAAGCTGGCATATGGGCGCGGCGCGCCGTCCCTCGCTGACGGAAACGGTCATGGATTGGCGTGCCATCTGGGCGGCGGCGACCGACCCGAAAGTCCTGCCGCTGCCGCACCCGTCCTGGCGCAACACCGGCTGGCTGAAGCGCAATCCATGGTTTGAAATGGATTTGCTGCCATTTCTGAGATCGGAAATCCGCTATCGCCTCGGCTAGGCATCCAGCAAGAAATCACTCGCTTTCGTACTGTGCGGCAGAATTTCTTTCTTGTAATAGGCTCGAACAAGAGGGATTATGGTAATCCATTCCTCGAAGCGCGTCGCGCATGAGGGGACGCGCGTTAAATTCTTGTTTTTATGCATGTCGTTGTGCCAAGGCCGCTGCGCACTTGGACGACTTGCATCAGGGGAGCACCCAATGGACCGCCTTGATAGAAAAATTCTCCGCCTCCTGCAGGAGGATGCGACGCTTGCAGTCGCCGACGTCGCCAAGAAGGTGGGCCTGTCGACGACGCCGTGCTGGCGGCGCATCCAGAAGCTCGAGGAAGAGGGCGTCATCAAGCGGCGCGTCGCCATCCTCGATCATGAAAAGGTCAATGTGCGGGTCACGGTGTTCGTCTCGATCCGCACCAATTCGCACAGCCATGAATGGCTGCGGCGCTTTTCGGAGGTCATCCAGGAATTCCCGGAAGTGGTCGAATTCTATCGCATGAGCGGCGACGTCGACTATCTCTTGCGCGTCGTGGTGCCCGATATCGCCGCCTACGACGCCTTCTACAAGCGGCTGATCGCCAAGATCGAGATCCGCGACGTGTCGTCTTCCTTCGCCATGGAGCAGATCAAATACACGACCGAGATGCCGCTGGATTACATGATGCTCGACAAGGAGTCCGGCGCGAACGCCGCCTGAGATTCTTCTGTTTAGTTCTTCTTTTTGTTGAGGAAACTCCAGGGCGAGTTGACCGGCAGCGTGATCGTGTCCGGCACGGTGTCGACATTGACCACCTCGGCCTTGCGCACGGTGTAGCCCGACTGGATGACGCTGACGCCGTCAAGGATGAAAAGCTGGCTCTTCTCCATGCCCGGCCGTAATGCGCCGGTCACCGAAACCGGCTGGTAGGCCTCGGACATCCTGTAAGGGTGTGCAGGCGTGACGAGGACGATCTGGTTGGGCGGCGGCGTCGGCATGTGGCTGCAGGCTCCCGTCCACGGCACCAGCAGGAATTGGTAGACGAGATCACCGTCGCGATCGACCGGCAGCGCATAGCCCGCGAGCTGCACGGTCTTGTCCTGCAAGTTGAGTGAGAGCGTCTCGCCATGATCCGGCATTTTGGCCGCAATCATTGGCAGTCCGACGCTTTCGGCGGCTGCCTGGGTCGCCGGGCGCAGATCCTTCCAGAAAATATGCATCGTCCCGGCGCAAGCGCTGTCTGCCACAATGGACACGAACACCGCGGCCGCCAGGATCGCTCCTGAATTGAGACGGTTGCTCATTGCTGCTCCACTGTTGAGCCTTGACCTTGCTGCCGGTGACATCAAGTAAAACCGCCGCTGCCCACAGGTCAACGTTCAAGCCGCATCACATGCCGGCGCGAGCCGGTCATGCCGATCTCGCGAAAGCCGCGGGCGGCGAACGTGTCCCGAAAACCCATAAAGCTGTAGCTCGGCGACGCCTGGTCGACCGGATAGGCTTCGATCGTCCTGGCGCCTTTGGCAAAGGCGTGATCGATGGCCGCGTCGAGCAATGCGCTTGCCAGCCCGCCGCCGCGCAGCGCTCTCGGTACATAGAAGCAGACGATCGACCAGATGCCCATCTCGCTATCGTCCTGCTGCCGTGACAGCTTGCGGTAGGTCTCGCGCGGCGCAATCGAGCACCAGCCGACGGTCCGGCCATCGATCTGGGCGACAATGCCGACCGGCGTGCCGGCGTCGATCAGCGTCATCATCGCGCGTTTCTTCTCGTCGTTCTCGACATGCTCGCGGCGGTCGAGATTGCGCCAAGCCATACACCAGCCCGCCGGGTTGCTCGAACAGGTTTTCGAAATCGGCGCGCGTCGATTGCGTCACCTCCGTGAAGCGCACTTCGCTCAGGTCAAGCTTTTCTGGCGGCGAGCCGCTCGAGCGTCTTGGCATCGGAAAGTTCCTTCACGGCGTCCTTGCCGATCCAGCGTGCGGTCCTGTCTGTCGAGGCCGCCAGTTTTAGCGCCACGGCAAGGGCAGGGCCGTGCAAATTCATCGATCGCTTGCCGATCGAACGAAGCGCCCAGTTCACGGCCTTCTTCACAAAATTGCGGCCGTCGGTCGCATGCGCTTCGATGATCGACAGGAATTCGAGGAAGGTCGTCTTGGGTTCCTTCTTCCGGTGGACTACCGACCAGGCCATCATCGCAAAAGCCGTGCGTCGAACGAATTCCCGTTCGTCGACCGCGAATTCGGCGATCAATTCCTTCCAGCAATCCGTATCGACAAAGAGATCGGAGACCCCGTCGACGATATCCCACGAGTCGAAAGTCGCCGCCCATCGTCTTGCATCCGCGGCGGAGAACCGCTCCGGATCGGCTGTCACGGAAGCGATGAACTGCGCCTCCATGATGCCTGTCTGCCAAAGCTCAAAGGCACGCTCATGGTTGCGCTTGATTTTCTTGGCAATCTGCCGCTGCACGCCATGCGAGATACCGAGCGCACGTTCGATCTTGATGCCGTAGCGCAGCATGCCAAGCCGATTTTCCTCCGAGGCGATCGAGCGCAGATGAGCAACGATTTCATCGGCGCTGGATTGAGGCGAAAGCTCGGCCACGGTGAAGTCCTATTTCTCCAGCCGCGCCAGCAGCGAGGACGTGTCCCAGCGCTTGCCGCCCATCGCCTGCACGTCCTTGTAGAACTGGTCGACAAGTGCCGTCACCGGCAGTTTGGCGCCGTTGCGGTCGGCCTCGGCGAGGCAGATGCCAAGATCCTTGCGCATCCAGTCGACGGCGAAGCCGAAATCATATTTGCCGGCATTCATCGTCTTGTGCCGGTTCTCCATCTGCCAGGAACCGGCCGCACCCTTGGAAATCACCTCGATGACCTTTTCGATGTCGAGCCCTGCCTTCTTGCCGAAATGGATGCCCTCGGCCAGGCCCTGAACGAGGCCGGCGATGCAGATCTGGTTGATCATCTTGGTGAGCTGGCCAGCCCCGGCCGGTCCCATCAATCCGACCATGCGGGCATAAGCATCTATGACTGGCTTGGCCCTGTCGAAGGCGTCGGGCTCGCCGCCGACCATCACGGTCAGCATGCCGTTCTCGGCGCCTGCCTGGCCGCCGGAGACCGGGGCGTCGAGGAACGCAAACCCGAGCGCTTGCGACTGCTGCGCCAGTTCGCGCGCGACCTCCGCCGATGCCGTGGTGTTGTCGATGAAGATGGCGCCTTTCTTCACGGAATTGAAGGCGCCTTCGGCACCGGTCGTCACCGAGCGCAGATCGTCGTCATTGCCGACGCAGGAAAAGACGAAGTCCTTGCCCGCGGCCGCCTCGGCTGGTGTCGCGGCGAAGCTGCCACCATGCTGGGCAACCCACTGCTCGGCCTTGGCCCTGGTGCGGTTGTAGACGGTGACGTCGTGACCGCCCTTGTTCTTGAGATGTCCGGCCATCGAATAGCCCATGACGCCAAGACCAAGAAATGCCACCGAAGCCATGTTTTCGAATCCCTTAGTAGCCTGCTTTGCGGTCTTCTTACCGGATCAGGCAAGGCGATGGGAGTCAGCGGTGCAGATGGATGGTGATGCGCCGTTCGATCCACTCGACGCCGTGGCGCAATGTTTCCACGATGATCAGATAGATGATCGCCGCCCAGATGTACGACTGAAAGTCGAAGGTGCGCGCATAGGTGAGCCGGGTGATGCCCATCAAATCGTAGACCGTGATGATGGCGACGATTGCCGAGCCCTTGATCATCAGGATGATCTCGTTGCCATACGGGCGCAACGCGACGATCAGCGCCTGCGGCAGGATGATCTTCCACATCGTCTGCAGTTTGTGCAGGCCGAGCGAGGCGGCACCTTCCCACTGGCCCCTCGGCACGCTCTCGATTGCGCCACGCAAAATCTCGGCCTGGTACGCGGCCGTATTCAGCGAAAAGGCGAAGATCGCGCAGTTGAACGCTTCGCGGAAGAAGCCCCACAGTCCGACCATCTCGAGCTCCGGCCGGAAGGAGCCGACCCCATAGTAGACCAGGAAGGTCTGCGCCAACAGCGGCGTGCCGCGAAAGAAATAGACATAGGCATAGGCGAACCCCGAAAGGATCGGGTTCTTCGACATGCGTGCATAGGCGATCGGCACCGACAGGATCGCGCCAAGCACAATCGAGATGGCAACCAGCAACAGGGTGATGCCGAGGCCGGATATGTAGCCGGGTGCATATTTCTGGAAGAACTCCGGGTTCCACGCAGCGACCAGGTAGACGACCATGCCAATGCCGAGAGCGATCCACAGGCCGACCAGGACATGGCCGAGGATGCGTTGACGCGACCAGCCGCGTGCGGGCGGCGGCGGCCGGTCGACCTTCAGCGTGTCGGTGGCCAGGCTCATCTCTTGACCTCGCTGCCGCCGACCGCTCGTTCGATCGCATTGATGCCGAAGGAGGAGACGATCGCCAGCAGGAGATAGGTCAGGCCGGCAAAACCGTAAAACAGGAAGGCATGCTTGGTGACGCGCGCGGCAACCCCGCTCTGCCTGAGGATCTCGTTGAGGCCAACGGCCGAGACGAGCGCGGTGTCCTTGAGCAGGATAAGCCAGAGATTGGCAAGTCCGGGTAATGCGATGCGGATCAACTGCGGCAGCACGATCAGCCGCATCGTCTGGCCGCTGGACAGGCCAACCGAATAGCCTCCCTCATATTGCCCTTTTGGAATGGCGCGGAAGGCGGATAAAAACACCTCGCTGGAATAAGAGGAGAAAATGAAGCAGAGCGCGATCATGCCGGCGACGAAACTGTTGACGTCGGCGGACGTTCCAGGGCTCACTAGGCGGACAATGTACTGCAGGATCAATGGGATGCCGAAGAAGATCAGAAACAGCGTGAGCAGCTCGGGTATTCCGCGAAAAATCGTGGTGTAGATGTTCCCGGCCAGTCTCAGCGACGGCTCTTCCGACTGTTTGGCCAGCGCCACGAAAAAGCCGAGCGTCAGCCCGAAGGGCAGAGTGGCCAGCGCAAGACATACTGTGACAAACACACCCGCGGCGATGTCGTCGAGCCAGCCTTCGGGTCCCCAACTGAGAAGCGTCAGTGCGCTCTGCATCCGCCTGCCTGTTCTCCTTGAGGCTCTTTGAGACCCGTGCCGCGTCACCCCTCGTGCGCGGCATCCTTATAAGAACGGCGGGAATCTCCCGCCGTTCAAGTCCTCGTATGTCGGTCGATCAGGACTCGCCGCCATAAACGTCATATTTGAAGTATTTGTCGTTGATTTCCTTGTACTTTCCGTTTGCTCGGATGGCGTCGATTGCCGCATTGAACTGGTTGACCAGGTCGGTCTCGCCCTTGCGCACGGCAATGCCGGCGCCCGGACCGTGGATTTCGATGACCGGCTTGATTGTGCCGACCAGCTTGCAGCAGGCGCCGTCCGGCGAATCCAGCCATTGCTGCAGCACGACGATGTCGTCATTGGCGGCATCGAGCCGGCCATTGGCCAGATCGAGCTGGTATTCCTGTGCGGTCGGGTACGGCTTGACGGTGCTGTCGGTATAAGTCTTGGTCGAATAGTTGAAATGCGTGGTGGACGCCTGCACGCCGATCGTCTTGCCGGCCAAATCTTCCTTGGTTACACCCTTGATGTCAGTGTCCTTGGGGGCGGCAATCGCCGGCGGCGTATTGTAATATTTGTGGGTGAAGTCGACCTTCTCGGCGCGTTCCGGCGTGATCGACATCGACGCGACGATGGCGTCGAACTTGCCTGCCTGAAGGGCGGGAATGATGCCGTCCCAGTCCTGCGCGACAAAGGTGCACTTCACCTTCATCTCGTCGCAGAGCGCCTTGGCAATGTCGATATCGAAGCCTACGAGCTGGCCGTCGGCTGTCAGATTGTTGAATGGGGGATAGGCTCCCTCGGTGCCGATCCTCAAGGTCTTTTCCTGGGCCTGGGCAACGCCAAGCGTCAGCAGCGCAGCCGAAGCGGCAAGCGCGATACGCAGTGCAATACGCATAATGGTCCTCTCTGTTGGTCCCGGCCGTCGTTCCCGAACGGCTCTGTGGGCGGTGCTTTTGACCGCCCGCTGATGCGATACTCCCATTCTTTCCCAAGAAAAAGCAACTGCAAAACCGTCGCTTGAGGGAAGGTCATGTTCAGAAAGCGATGACGCCGGGTCAGACGCCTAAATTGGAAAGCAAGTGGGCGGAAACTGTCTTCTGCCGCATTTTCAGCGCGACAGGCTTGTGGCGCGCTCGATGAAGTCAGCTATCGAATTCGTGTCGTCGAGATCGAAGGCCGGCAGGTCTTCGCCGACAATGGGGAAGTCGGAGGCGATGGCGACAATGTGTGGATCGCCTGCCGAGAGCGGTGTCCGGTCCTTGGCCTCGAGCCGTCTCGTCTCGAGTTTCTTGTGCGCTTCGCGCTTGTAACCCTCGACCAACACGATGTCGCACGGTGCCAGCCGTGACAGGATCGCGTCTAGCGTCGGCTCGTCCTCGCCGCGCAATTCGTGCATCAGCGCCCAGCGCCTGCCCGACACGACCGCGACCTCCATCGCTCCCGCCTGCCGGTGGCGAAAGCTGTCCGCTCCGGGTTTGTCGATGTCGAAATCATGATGGGCGTGTTTTACCGTCGACACTTTCCAGCCGCGCCGGACGAGTTCGGCCACCAGCTTTTCGGTCAATGTCGTCTTGCCGGAGTTCTTCCAGCCGGTGATGCCGAAAATACGTCTTTTCATGGCTCGATGCTCTGCAACAGATGCACGGCCTGGGCAAGGTCGTCGGGAGTGTTGATGTTGAAGAACGGATCGATCTCGGCCCCGCCGGATTTCAGGATAGGAAATTCCACCTCGACAAAACCGTGCCGGTCGATGAACGCCGCAACGCGCCGGTTGTCTTCCTCGACGAGAAATTGTCGCAAGACCTGATCTAACCCTAGCGGCCAGAGTGCAAAGGTCGGATGCCGTTTGCCGCCGGAACAGGCGACCGCAATCGAGCCGGGGCGTTCGTCGGCTGCCGCGAGCAGCCGCTCGACCATATCCCTGGGCAGGAAAGGCGTATCGCCGGCAGCCGTGACCAGCCCCTGGCAGGTCGTGTCGGAAGCCCATTCGAGGCCGGTCAGTATCCCGGCAAGCGGCCCGGCATAACCTTTGACGGTGTCGGCAAGCACCGGAAGCCCCGTCGCGGCAAACCGTGTCGGATCGCCATTGGCGTTTAGCGCAAGCGGACCGACCTGCGGGCCAAGGCGCGAAACGACACGGTCGAGCAGGGTACCGTCGCCAAGCGCAAGCAGCGTCTTGTCGCCGCCGCCCATCCGGCTCGACCGGCCGCCGGCCAGAATGATCCCTGCGATATGTCGGCCCATCGTTTGCTGCCCAGACCCAAAATCCAGTTTTCAAATCAGACAGTCGTCGACAGTCACTCTATATGCCGTCCGGCGCCATGTCCGGTCCAGTGCTTTCGGCGGCTGTTTTTCGCCGGCCGACGATCCGTTCGCGGTAGAGTGCATAGAGGCCTGAGCCGATGATGATCGTGGCACCGCCGATCATCGGCAGATCCGGGACATCGCCGAAGATCGTGAAGCCAAGCAGGATCGACCAGAGCAGGGCGGTGTAGCGGAACGGCGCGATGAAGGAGATATCGCCCACCCGCATCGCCGTGATGATGAAGTGGTAGCCGATGAGCACGAGCACCGCCGCCAGCGCCAGGAACGCCGTGCTTTGTCCTGTCATCGGTGTCCAGCCGCCCATCGGTGAAAGCAATGCCGCGCCCAGAAACGTCATGGCAAGGGCGGTGGCGCTCGATACCAGCAATGTCGGAATTGCCTGCGGTATCCGCTTGGTGGCGAGATCGCGCACCGAACAGCATGCCACGCTGGCCAGCGCCAGCAGAGAAAAGACGCTGAACCCTTCGAAGCCCGGCCGCACGATGATCAGCACGCCGGCAAAACCGATGGCAATAGCCAGCCAGCGCCGCCAGCCGACGCCCTCGTTGAACACAAGCGCTGCGCCCATCGTCACCGCCAGCGGCAGCGCCTGCAGCACGGCGGAGACATTGGCGATCGGAAGATGCGCCAGAGCAACCAGGAAGGACACCGTGGCGCCGGCCTCGCTGGCAACGCGCAGCGCAACGGTCGGCTGCAGCATCGAACCTGGCCGGGCAAGCGCGCCGCGTTGCCACGCAAGCAGGCCAACGAAAAGCGAAGCGAAGGCGCCGCGGATCAGCATGACCTGCGCCATGTTCATCGATTCCGACGAGAATTTGGTGATAGCGTCGTTGAGAGTGAAACCAGCCATGGCCACCATCATGAACAACGCGCCGCGCAGGTTTGGCGAAAGAGGCAAGGCAGATTACCGGGTGAGTCCTGCAGCAAGCGTCTAGCAGGCACCCGCAAAACAGCAACGTCAAAGGGCTGGGCCACAGCCTTTCTATGGCCCGTAACATCTGTCGCGCAAGAGCGGCAGGGCTTATTTGGGCGTCAGTACCTCGGTGCCGTTGCCTTCCTTGCCGGCAATCGTCCACAGGCCACGCAGCGAGCCGTCGTCCTGCACCTTGTAGACGACAAGACCGACCGCCTTGCCCATGACATAACCGGCGGAGAAGGCATCGTCGTTGCGCATGCAGATGCCGTCCGAGGACGAGCCGCCTGTCTCCCAATGGATCGTGCAGGTCGTCTCGCTAGTCAGCGTGATCGTCGCGTCGCCACCATAGGACGACCCATCGAAATTGGTGCCGGCCACGGCATAGGTGCCGCCGATCGACTGGGCCGCCGCGGGCAGGGCCGCGAGGCTGAGCAATGCAAGAGAAAGAATGAGTTTGCGCATATCGTATTCCCCCACTGGGCGAAGCACCGCTCCAGAGCAGAGGCTAGGCCCGAATGGGCTTGCGGTAAATCCGGTGACCGTTTGCGGACAAGACCTTTTCTGGTGTGACCCCGAAAGGTGCCCTTTTAAAGGTTCGGTTCGGATGGCAAATCGATCACACTGCCGCTCGAGGAAAATTCTCGACGAGATCAATTTGCTCGGCAAGAGTCGCCAAATTGGTCATTGTAGGCTTCTGATCTTGTCTGGGGAGGTGGTCCATGACGAATGCACGAGGCAATGCGGCCAGGCTTGGCACAGGCAGCAGGCGGCACGTTTCGTCGGCTTTCCGGTTCTCTTCTGCACTGGCGGTCATCTTCATGGCGATAGCGCCTGCGTTGGCCGAGAACGGCGCTTCGGCATCGGCAGTCGAACGGATGTCCACGCCGGGTCACGAAGCGAATGAGCTCGCTCGCCGCATCGGGAAGTGGAACGTCGTCAACACGATCTGGCCAACCCCCGGTGCGCAGCCGATCGTGATGACCGGGCTGGTGGCCGAACGTACGATGATCGGCCCCTTCATGCAGGAGGTGATGCGCCCGGCGCCCGGGTCGAAAATCCCGGACTTCCAGCGGATAGCCTATTTGAGCTATGACCGGGTGGAGGGCCGCTGGAAGTATGTCTCCATGGACACCCGTTTCCCGGCAGGGATCATGCCCGCCTGGAGTTTTGGTGGCGAAGAGGACGGCAAGATTTCACTGCTGTTCGAGCCGCTTGGTTTCGTCGGCTTCAGGCCCGAGGTCGAAGGGCGATACACGGCCTCCGATTTCATCATTTCCAGGGATGGCGACAACCACGAGGTGGCCGAGCAGCATTTCCTCCAGGCCAATGGCAGCGGCAGGAAATGGCTCGCCGTGCAGTACGACTACACGCGTCAGCCTTAATTCATCAGCAAAAACAATAGGCTGCGAATACGTCGAGACGGGCCGGATGCTCACGGCCCCCTGAGGCTGCCGGCGATGGCACCGACGAGCGGGTCGTATTTCGATTTCAGGGCTGGCGGATAGTCGATCCAGACCGTGCGGATGACACCATCTTTTCCGAACAGGCGGCGTTCGTAGAAGATGTTCCCGCCTGTGATGCCCGACAGCACCGCCCAGTCCTTGCCGGTCTTGCTGTAGGTGATCTTATAGCCAGGTTCCTTGCTGGCCCTCTCGGCGGAGAGGAAGGCTTTCGGGGTGTCATCATCGACATTGAGAATGCCTGAACAGATCAGGCTGGCGCCATCGGCAGTGAGCCACCGTTGTCCATCGCCATTATCCGGCTCAGCCTGGCGAAGAGTGAAGATTTAATCCGGAAAGGTGCAGACGGTACCGAAGCGCTCGTTCGTATAAGTAAATGGCGCGGCAACTGCCATGGTCCCCGCCATCACTCCGAAAAACGTCAGGACTAAAAGAAACCGCTGCACGCCTTGCCTCGCGCTGATACCAAGGCGATTGTTCTTGCACGAAATCGGCTAAAAATCAGCCGCCGGTGACGCTCATATGCCGCGACACCGACGGACGGTTGGTGCGGCGATCGATGATGAAGTCATGGCCTTTGGGCTTGCGGTCGATTGCTTCGTCGATGGCATCGGCGACCAGCTCGTTGCCTTCCGACGCACGCAGTGGCGCGCGCAGGTCTGCGGCATCTTCCTGGCCGAGGCACATGTAAAGGGTGCCGGTGCAGGTCAGCCGGACCCGGTTGCAGCTTTCGCAGAAATTATGCGTCATCGGCGTGATGAAGCCCAGCCGCCCGCCGGTCTCGGCGACATGGACGTAGCGGGCCGGGCCACCGGTCTTGTAGGGAATATCGCTCAGCGTGAATTGGCGCTCGAGTGCTGCACGCAGCAGCGACAGCGGCAAATACTGATCGGTGCGGTCGGCATCGATCTCGCCCATCGGCATGGTTTCGATGACCGTCAGATCCATGCCGCGGCCATGCGCCCAGCGTAGCATGTCCGGCAATTCGGCGTCATTGAAGTCCTTCAACGCCACAGCGTTGAGCTTTACCTTCAGCCCGGCCGCCTGCGCGGCGTCGATGCCATCCATGACCTTGTCCAGATTGCCCCAGCGGGTGATCTGTCGAAATTTGTCGGCATCGAGAGTATCGAGCGAGACGTTAATGCGTTTGACGCCGCAGTCGGCGAGCTCGGCGGCAAAGCGGGAAAGCTGCGATCCATTGGTGGTCAGCGTCAGCTCTTCCAGCGCACCGCTCTCGAGATGCCGCGAAAGCTGGCGCACAAGATGCATGATGTTCTTGCGTACCAGCGGCTCACCGCCGGTGAGGCGAAGCTTGCGCACGCCCTTTTCGATGAAGACCGTGCAGAGCCGGTCGAGCTCTTCCAGCGACAGCAGGTCCTTCTTGGGCAGGAACGTCATGTCCTCGGCCATGCAATAAGTGCAGCGAAAATCGCAGCGGTCCGTAACCGACACGCGCAGGTAGGTGATCGTGCGACCGAAAGGATCGATCATATCCATGCTGTACGCTTCCCGTGGCCGTGAACGGCTTCGTTATATATAGCTATGTGATACGAGCCAACTTGCCATTCAAGATATCAGCTCGCGATCTCCGGTAACATTCCGACGCCGACAGATCATGTCGGAACTTTCGATGCGGCCTTTTCCCTCGACACGAAGCGGCGTAGGGAAGGGCGGTTCTCCGCAGGATCCACCACCATGACAGCGCCGAAGGAACTCAGGGTCTCGAAAGATCGCAAGCTGCTTTCCGTGACCTTTCCGGGACATCAGCCGTTCGAGTTGCCGGCCGAGCTTCTGCGGGTCGCCTCGCCATCGGCCGAGGTGCAGGGCCATTCGCCCGAACAGCGCGTCACCGTTCCCGGCAAGCGCAATGTGGCGATCCTGAAGATCGAGCCGGTCGGCAACTATGCCGTGCGCATCACCTTCGACGATTTCCACGACACCGGTATCTTCACCTGGAACTACCTGCATACGTTGGGTCATGAGAAGGACGCACGCTGGGCCGCCTATCTCGCCGAGCTGGAAGAGAAGGGGCTGAGCCGCGACCGCTGAATGGTTTCGCGGTATGCTCAGCGCAGGATCGCCAGGATCTCGCCGGTGTCATAGTAAAACGGCGTGCCTTCGATCAGTCGGTCATCCTTGAAGCGCAAGACTTCGGCAAACGGCTGTATGATTGTTGCACCAGTGGCTCGCGACGTCAGCGAAAGCATGCAGCTCATGAACACCACGTTATCGTTCTGGGCGGTTTGAAGATCCTCCACCGCCACGTCGCTCCAGATTTCCCGCATCTTGCGGAAAAGAGCGCCAACGCCGTCGAGGCCATTCCAGTCACCGGCATAGGGCAGGGACTGCGGCTCATGCACCACAATCTCGGCATGGAATGCGCTGGCAAGCACATCGAGGCTTTCCGATCCTGATTGCAGGAAACGCATTTCAACATTGAACATGTTTTCAATAAGTTCCATGGCGGTGCGTCGCCGGTCGAGCGGTTTATCCATTTTCGGTCTCCGTATCCGTCGGTGCGATTGTGTAGGTGAAAGCGGTTTGCCCTTCTTCGCGTTGCCTCGACACCCGTTTCCTGATGACCGGCAAGCGGGCACGATGTCGTGAAAACGTCATGCATCTGGAGCAGCCGGCAAAGCTTTGGAGACGAAAACATGTCCATGATCACCAGCGTCGAACAGCTCGAAACGCTCTATGGCCCGCCTGGCGAGGCGTCGGTGGTCAAAGAACTCGATCAGCTGATTCCCGAATACGCAGCTATCATCGAGGCTTCGCCGTTCGCCGTGCTCGCAACCTGCGGGCCTGAAGGGCTGGACTGCTCGCCGCGCGGCGATCTCGCCGGCTTCGTCCGCATCCACGATCCGAAAACGGTGATGATGCCAGACCGGCGCGGCAACAACCGTGCCGATTCGCTAAGGAACATCCTTCGCGATCCGCGCGTCGCGCTCCTGTTCCTGGTGCCGGGTTCCGGCACGACGCTGCGCGTCAATGGCCGCGCCCACATCACCACCGATGCCGCGCTCTGCGACTCGTTCGCAGTCGAAGGCAAGCCGGCGCGCTCGGTGACGGTCATCGAGGTCGATGCGGTCTATTTCCAGTGCGCCCGCGCCATCCACCGGTCGGAGTTGTGGAATCCGGCAAGGCATGTCGACCCGAGATCGCTGCCGACTCCCGGCCAAATTCTGGAAATCACCAGCCGCAAGAACATCGACGGCGAGGTCTACGACAAGGAATGGCCGGAGCGCGCGAAAAAATCGATGTGGTGAAGCACTTGTTGGTGGAGCGCTGGGCTGTCAGGCGGTCTTCAAAACCTCGGCAACCCTACGCATCTGTTCGCCGATCATGTCGCATTGCTCCGGCGTCGACTGGCTCATCGCCTTCTCGATCAGCGCCATATGGACCTTCAGCGCCTGCATCAGCAGTGCCTCGCCGGTCTCGGTCAACGTCAGCCGCAGCACGCGCTTGTCCTTCTCGTCGCCCTCGCGGCGCAGCAGGCCACGAGTCTCCAGCTGCGGCAAAAGCATGGTGATGTTGGAGCGACCGACCAGCAGCCGGCGAGCGAGGTCGTGCTGCGACATGCCGGGATGACGGTAGAGGTTCATCAGCACGTCGAGCTGCGCCGGCTTCAGGTCGAGCGGCGCCAGCTTCACCGCCAGGGTGCGTTCCAGCACGTGGCATGCGCGCGCCACTGCCACCCAGTTGCGAAAGCGCGGGTTGTCCCAGGGCAGGTCTTGCTTAATGTTCATGTTTGAACTATTATGTTCATGCTTGAACCAATGAATGGATCGCCACTATGGCATCATTTGGACTGAAGGTCATCCGCGGCACGTTCGGAGTGGCTGAGCATGTGGCACCGCGACTCACCGGGCGCGCTGCATTCGAGCTGTTCTGCCGCACGCCGCATGAGAAGAGCTTGAGTGAAGGCGAGCGCCGCGCAATCGATCGCGCCGCCGATTTCATGACCCAGGCACGACATCACCGGCTAAAGACCAGAACCGGCTGCGTCATGGTGCATGAATTCCGGCCCGAGCCGGGCAGGGCCACTGCCGGCACCGTGCTCGTCATCCATGGTTGGCGTTCGCGCACCGAATACATGCGCACGCTGATCGAAGCCTATCGCGATGCTGGCTATAAGGTCGTCTCGCTCGACCTGCCGGGCCACGGCCAGTCGCAGGGCCGCCGGCTTACCCTGGTCAGTGCGGTCGACGCGGCACGGGTTGCCGGCGAATGGTTCGGGCCGTTTGCCGCGATCGTCGGCCATTCCTTTGGTGGTGCCGTTGCCGCCAATGCAGTTGCCGGTTCAATCAGGAACATCCCGCGATTGGCGGCCGGGCGACTGGTGCTTATCGCTGCGCCGAGCTCACTGCCGGCAATCTTTGCTGATTTCAGTCGCATGCTGAATGTCGGCTCGCGCTCGCAGGTCGCCATGGCCGACCGGGTCGAGCGTATCGCCGGCCGGCCGTTGCACGAGTTTACCGGTGATCGCCAGCTGGCAAGCACGCTGCTGCCGACGCTGGTGATCCACGCGCCGGACGACCGCGAAGTGTCCGCCGATCATGCAAGGCTCTACGCGCGCGCCGGAGACCATGTGCGGCTGTACTGGGCCGACGGGCTCGGCCACCGCCGCATTCTCGCCGACAGGGGTGTGGTGGAGCGTGCCGTTGGCTTCGTTGCCGGCAGGCTGGAGCCGTCTCTGCAGTGATCTGAATGTCTGGTCTTGTCTGCCGGGTTCGATCGTCACGCCGCCACCCCGGTGCCGGCCATCGCTATCCAAGCCGCCATTGCCCCGGCCACCGTCGCCAGAAGGGCCGAGCGCGACGCGCCGTCGCGCGCCTGGATCGACATGCCGTGCTGCACGGTGGCGTAGAAGGTCGCGGCCGTACCGCAGTCGAAATCGGCCGGCAACTCTCCTTCGGCCACGCCACGCTCGAAGCGTCTCAGCAAGGCTTCGCGGTTTTCGGCGCGGCGACGGCGCAGATCATCACAGATGGCGCCGCGGCTTGAGTCCTGGTGCAATGCGGCGAGCGCGATAAGGCAGCCTTGCGGACGACCGGTCTGTGAATAGGCCCTGGCAGTCTGCCGCAGGAACCGCTCGACGGCCTGGCGCGCGGTCGGCGCCTTTTCCAGCGCGGACCAGATCTCGGTTCCCTCGACCCGCGTGTAAAGCTCGGTTGCCTCGAGAAATAGCGCTTCCTTGCTGCCGAAGGCGGCATAGAGGCTGGGTGAGTTGATGCCCATTGCAGCGGTCAGATCGCTTATCGACGCGCCCTCATAACCCTTGAGCCAAAACACTTCCATTGCGCGCCGCAAGGCGGCGGCTCGATCGAAGGTGCGGGGGCGGCCTCGTTCCGGCATGGTATCCTTTCTGTATTGATCGATACATAATTCAGTTGACGTGGTTCAGCAAGGCTGGCAGATATTTATGTATCAATCACTACAAAATGGAGAAGCAGATGTCATCCAGAAGCTTGAACGGCAAGGCCGCCCTCGTCACCGGCGGCAGCCGCGGCATTGGTGCGGCGATCGCAAGAAGGCTCGCGGCCGACGGCGCAGGCGTGGCGATCACCTATGTGAATGGTGAGGAAAGGGCACTCGCGGTGGTCAGGGAAATCGAGGCGGCCGGCGGCCGGGGCTTTGCCATCAAGGCCGACAATCGCGATGCTGCGGCGATCGAGGCGGCAGTCGATGAGGCAGCAAAAGCCTTCGGACGGCTCGACATCCTCGTCAACAGCGCCGGCATCTGGCGCGCTGCGCCGATCGATGCTCTGTCGCTTGCCGACTTCGATGAGACGATGGCGGTCAACCTCAGGGCCCCGTTCGTCGCCGTCAAGGCGGCAGCAGCACATATGGGCGAGGGTGGCCGGATCATCTCGATCGGCAGCAATCTGGCCGAGCGTGCCACCGACGCCGGCCTGAGCGCTTATTCGGCCAGCAAGGCTGCCTTGGTTGGCCTGACCAAGGCCTTTGCCCGCGATCTCGGTCCGCGCGGCATCACCGCCAATGTCGTCCATCCGGGGTCGACCGATACCGACATGAATCCGGCAGCCGGCCCGCACGCCGAGCATCAGCGCCAGAAGATGGCGATGCCTCGCTTCGGAACGGCCGACGAGATCGCCGGCATGGTCGCCTGGCTTGCCGGTCCCGAAGGACGCTTCGTGACAGGCGCGGCATTGATCATCGACGGCGGCGCAAACGCGTGAGACTTGGTCATTGGACGGTTGCCGTTCTGGCCGAGGACGGCGACGGATTCGCTTGACCCGTCACGACCTTGTGAAACCGTTCTGCAACAGACGTTCCGAAATTTATGGAAGCTTAACGAAATCAGTATGAATCAGTGTAGTCACGCCTTACATCCGCCATGGGGTGGGCGAGACCGTGAAAGCGGTGCGGAACGGGATCCGGTTCAACCGGAGCGGGTGATCCATGAAACTCCTTGGAAACAAAGCAACCGTGCTGCCGTTCGCGGTGGCCGCGGCAATGCTGGCCTTCGGGACGCCGCAGGTTGAAGCGCAAGGGTTCTTCGACATGCTTTTCGGCGGCGGCGTCAAACACGCACCGCCGAAAGGTAACTTTCCGCCGCCACCGTCAAAATACAAGCCCAAGGCGCCAGCCGCTTCCGGTGGGGGTGGTGGTGCGCAAATCAGCAGCCCGTCCTATTACACCTACAAGAGCGATCCGCTGGTGCGCGTCGATTTTTCGGCACTGTCGGCAGCGCCTGAACCGGCAACGCCTCAGGATGCTGCATTCGAGCCGACGGCCACCGGGGCTGCATTCCGCGAAGCCATTGCCGGGCTCGACGGCTATGATCTCTACGCCGAGAAGGACATCGCCAAGGCGCTGATCGCGTACTACTCAGCCAATCCGGATTTCCTCTGGGTGACGGGAACCAGTCCCAACAGCCGTGCCGAGGATGCTGTGCGGGTGCTGGGCGAGGCCGCGAGCTACGGCCTGACGCCCGCCGACTACACCGTCGAAGTTCCGGCAGCAGGCGCATCGGCGGGCAATGCCGATGAGCGCCTGAAAGAGCTGGTTCGCTTTGAGATGGCGATGTCGGCCCGTGTCCTGCGCTACGCCCGCGACGCACAAAGCGGCCGCGTCGATCCCAACCGCATCACCGGCTACTACGATTTTCCGCCGAAGCCGCTCGACATGGAAGGGGTACTGAAGACGCTGGCCCATACCCAGCAAGTGCGCACTTATCTCGAATCACGGCATCCACAGAATTCCGAGTATCAGGCGCTGCGCGTCGAACTGGAATCGCTACAGGCCAGCGCCGAGGACGAGATCGTCGTCGATCCCAATCTGCTGTTGAAACCGGGGCAGACCAGCCCCGAGCTGCCGAAGCTTTTGACAAGGATCGCGCGCAATCTCGATGACGAGATGGGCGGTGCCTATGGCGAGGTGCTGGCGAGGCTCGCCACCAGCGAGGTCTACGATCCGGAGCTGGTGCCGGTGATCAAGGCGGTGCAGAAACGGGCCGGCATGAAAGGCGACGGCGTCATCGGCCCGCGTACCGTTGCATCGTTGGCCGGAACGTCCAAGGCCGACAAAATTCAGAAAGTTCGGGTTGCGCTCGAAGAGTTGCGCTGGCTGCCTTCCGACCTCGGCAGCCCGCGCGTCTTCATCAACCAGCCGGCTTTTACCGCGAGCTATATCGACGACGGCGAGGAAAAGCTGAAGACCCGCGCCGTGGTCGGCAGGCCCACCAACCAGACTGCTTTCTTCTATGATCAGATCGAGCAGGTCGACTTTCATCCCTATTGGGGCGTGCCGCAGTCGATCCTGGTCAACGAGATGTTGCCGCGGCTGCGGCGCGATCCTGGCTATCTCGACCGCGCCGGCTATGAGGTGGTCAATGCCCGCGGCAAGCGCATTCCCTCATCCTCAGTCGATTGGGGTGCCTATGGCGCAAAGATACCCTACGGCGTGCGCCAGTTGCCGAGCGAGGCCAATGCGCTGGGCGAGCTGAAGATACTGTTTCCCAACAAGCACGCCATCTACATGCACGACACACCACAGAAGTCATTTTTCCAGCGCGACATGCGCGCGCTCAGCCATGGTTGCGTTCGCTTGCAGGATCCGCGCGGCATGGCGGCTGCCGTGCTCGGTACCTCGGTCGACTACATCGAGGACAGACTGAAACACGGACATTCGACCGAGGACGTGACACGCAAGATCCCGGTCTATGTCGCCTATTTCACCGCATGGCCGGACCTGTCCGGTACCGTCGAATATTTCAATGACGTCTACGGCCGCGACACAAGGCTGCAGCAGGCGCTCGACAGCACGGAAGCGGTGCGTTCGCCGGCCAGCTGAGAGATACGGTTCTAGCGCTGAAACAGTGGGCGCCGGAAACCCGCATCGCGTCCGGCGATGAGCCAGTAGACCAAGCCCGCGACAACGCCTGCCGCGGCAATGATGCCGATATCGGCCCAGCGCTCCGGGTTCGTGTCGTCCGGTACACTGGGCCAGATCAAGGCGAAGCCGCCAACCGCGGCCGCCGCGCCGAAGACCATGTGCAGCCAAAAACTGCGCAGCGAGAAAAACTCGGCAATCAGTGCGAAGATCAGCGTCTGCAGGCCGGTTATCACAATCGTCAGAAAATAGATGAACATGCCGAGCGGCGGCAACAGCAGCACCGCAACGGGGGTGACACCCATGACGTCGAAATAATTCGGCGCATTTGGCAGCGAACTCAGCCCGCCATAGATCGCCGCCACCGCGATCAGCCCAACCAGTACCGCTATGAAATAACCCGCGAGCACCATCAAAAAGCGTTTCAATACGTGCTTTACCGTCGCCATGCCCACCCCCGCGCGCAATGATAGCACCCAGTCAGCCATCAAAGTCATATCTACGCAAGGGTGTGCCGAAGGCCGCGGGCCTTCGAGGAGCGGCATTTTTTAGAATCTGGACCGTTGGCGGCCAGCCTCATTTCGGCGCGGCTGTCACCGGATCATAGGTGATTTCAACTTTCGCCTTGTCGTTCGTGTAATAAATGACGGTGTAGGCGCCGCTGTCCCAATCGATTTCCTTGATGTAGCGGAAGTCGTCGCGCTGCTCGACCTTGGCGATGATTTCCGACAGCTTCTTGGCATTCTGCGGCGGCACCGGATTTTCGTCCGCGGCAAAGGCCGATCCGCCGACAAGCAGCACGGCGGCCGCCAAAACAAGTCTGGACATGGCTTTCCCTCACATTGCGATGAGCAGAAACTCATCTACATACGGGTTTGTTCCCGGACTCGGGCTTGCGGATCGTCCAGACCGGCAATTGTGCTAAGCGTAAGTGTGCCTGTCAGTCTTATAGCTTGCGGAAAAGCGCACGGAAAACCAATGCGATCATGCGCTGGTTCTCGATCACGGCAGCCTTCCCCGTCGGTGATGGCTAAGTGCCGAAAAGATGGTGGGCGATGCAGGGATTGAACCTGCGACCCCACCCGTGTGAAGGGTGTGCTCTCCCGCTGAGCTAATCGCCCGCTCGTTGCCCGAAGGCCAAGCGCGCCGCGATATAAGGGAGGCCGGCCTGCGAAGTCAACCACTTGTCGGCCGTCATCTGGCCGTCTGGACTATGACCGGCTTCAGCCTTCTGCCGCGGCCATCAGCACTTGTACCAGATCGAGCGTTAACGAATCGAAATGCGAGATCACCGCCGACGGTTCGAACTCCCGCACATGACGATCGGTGTAGCCGAAATCGACTGCCACTACCGGAATGCCGGCGGCCTTTGCCGTGTCGATGTCGGTCTGCGAATCACCGACCATCAGTGCACGGTGCGGATCGCCGCCGGCACGCGCGATGGTCTGCGTGAGATGGCGCGGGTCGGGCTTGCGGAACGGAAAACTGTCCTGGCCGCAGATCGCCGCGAAATGCCTGGTCATACCGAGCGCCTCGATCAGCGCCACCGAATTGGCCTCATATTTATTGGTGCAGATGGCCAGCAGGTAACCGGCTGCCTCGAACCGTGCGATCGCCTCGGGAACGCCCGGGTAGGGGCGCGATTTGCCGGGAATGTTAACGGTGTAATGGTCCAGAAACAGCTTTAGCAGGCGATCGTGCTCCTCCACGGCCAGCGACCTGTGTTGCGCTGCATGGGCGCGCTCGATCATCACGCGGCCGCCATGGCCGACGAAACGCTTGAAGCCGGCTTCGTCGACGGCCGCGAGCTGGCTGGCGGCAAGGCTGTGGTTGAGACTGTCGAGCAGGTCCGGCGCCGTGTCGATCAGCGTCCCGTCGAGGTCGAACACGATGGTCGGTCGGGTCATGGCCTGTCCTGTGACGATTCGATTGCCGGCAGGCGATAACCGCTGCGGCCCGTTCAGGCAAGCCGGCTTATCCACCGCGGGCAAGGTCCTTTGACCAGCTCGGCAAAAATGCTACGAGCGCCGAAACAAATCTTGGGGCCCGGCATGGATGCGAGGCAATTGAAGGTTGAGGCCGCGCGGACAGCGCTGGCCCATGTGACGGATGGCATGCGGCTCGGCATCGGCACCGGCACGACAGCGGATGAGTTCGTGCGGCTGCTCGCCGACAAGGTCGCCACCGGCCTGACTGTCATCGGCGTGCCGACCTCGGAGCGCACCGCCGTCCTTTGCACCGAGCTTGGTGTGCCGCTGTCGACCCTCGAGGAAACACCGGAGCTCGACCTCACCATCGACGGCGCCGACGAGATCGATCCGGCGCTGACATTGGTCAAGGGCGGCGGTGGCGCGCTGCTGCGCGAAAAGATTGTCGCGGCGGCCTCCGCCCGCATGATCGTCATCGCGGACAGCTCCAAGATGGTCGAGATGATCGGCCGCTTTCCGCTGCCCATCGAAGTCAACCGGTTTGGCCTGCGCGCCACCGAAATTGCGGTTGGCGTGGCGGCTGCAAACCTGGGCCTTTCCGGCCCTGTTACATTGAGGATGACGGGGACCCAGCCATTTGTTACAGACGGCGGCCATTTTATCCTCGATGCATCTTTTGGCCGCATTCCGGATACAAGAGCGCTTTCGAATGCTCTCCACTCCATTCCCGGCGTGGTCGAGCACGGTCTTTTCATCGGGCTGGCGACAACGGCCATCATAGCCGGCGGCGACGGCATCCAAACCGTCCATGCCGCCCGAAAACCAAGGAGTTTTACCGATCATGATGTTGCATAACCGGGTTGGCCGCTTTTTTGCCATTCTGGCGGCCTCGGCCGTTTTCGCGTTTTCGTCGCCGGCGTTTTCGCAGGACGTCACTGATGCGCATCTGAAGGCGGCGCGTGCCGCGGTCGCGGCGATCCATGCGACGGATACGTTCGACAACATCCTGCCGCAAGCGGCCGCGGCGCTCGAGCAGCAGCTGATCCAGAAGAACCCGGACATGCAGGAACTGATCGCCAAGACGATCAACGAGAAGGCGATGGCCTTGGCATCGCGCCGCGCCGACCTGGAAAAGGAAGCAGCGCTTGCCTATGCAAAGGTGTTCTCGGAAAAGGAACTCAATGAAATCGCCGCCTTCTACAATTCCGAGTCCGGCAAGAAGCTGCTCGACAACGGCCCGATCGTGACGCGCGAACTGGTGAAGGCTGCCGAGATCTGGCAGAACGGCTTGGCTCGCGATCTCGCCCAGCAGGTCGGCGAGACCCTGGGTGCAGCGGCGAATGCCAAGGCGCAGGCTGCACCTGCCGAGGGTGCCGCCCCGGCAGACGGCGCTGCTCCCGCGGACGCCACGCCGAATTGATCAAGGACTTCCGAGTGGCCTGACCGCCACTGGACCAGAAAGCCCGGCAAGTCCGGGCTTTTCTTTTGGTGGCTGGCAGCCTACCTGTCTCGTTGTTTGAGGGGCAGGAGCTGGACCATGGCCGGTTACGACTACGATCTTTTCGTCATCGGCGGCGGCTCCGGCGGGGTGAGGGCGGCGCGCGTCGCGGCTCTACTCGGCAAGCGTATCGGCATTGCCGAGGAATTTCGTTACGGCGGCACCTGCGTGATCCGCGGCTGCGTGCCGAAGAAGCTTTATGTCTACGCCTCGCAATTCCCCGAGCATTTCGCCGACGCTGCCGGTTTTGGCTGGACGGTGCCTGAGGCGCATTTCGACTGGCAGAAGCTGGTCGCCAACAAGGACCGCGAAATCAGCCGGCTGGAGGCCGTCTACAAGAAGAACGTGCAGGGCGCCGGCGGTGAGGTCTTTCATTCGCGCGCCACCCTGGTCGATCCGCATGTGGTGCATCTTCTCGGTGAGGATCGCACCGTTACCGCCGACCAGATCCTGATCGCTACCGGCGGGCGCCCGGCGCCGCATCCGGCATTGCCCGGCCATGAGCACTGCATCTTTTCCAACGAAGCCTTCGACCTCAAGGAGCTGCCGAAGGCAATCATGATCGAGGGCGGCGGCTATATCGCCGTCGAATTCGCCAATATCTTTCATGGGCTGGGCGTCGACACGACTCTGGTCTATCGCGGCAAGGAGATACTCAGCCGCTTCGACATGGACCTCAGACGCATGCTGCACGAGACGATGGAAAAGAAGGGGATAAAAATCCTCTGCCACGCCGTGTCCGAGTGGGTCAGGAAGCGCCCTGACGGCCGGCTCGACGCGCTTGTCACCGGCGGCACCGTGCTGACGGTCGACCAGGTCATGCTCGCCATCGGCCGCATTCCCAATACCGAGAACATGGGGCTGGAAGGCGTCGGCATCGAGATGACCAAAACCGGGGCAATCCAGGTCGACGAATACTCCCGCACGAACATCGACAACATCTGGGCGATCGGTGACGTCACCCACCGCGTGCAATTGACGCCGGTGGCGATCCACGAGGCGATGTGCTTCGTCGAGACCGCCTTCAAGGACAATCCGATGGCGCCCGACCATGACACGATCGCTACCGCAGTCTTTTCACAGCCCGAGATCGGCACGGTCGGCCTGTCGGAGGATGAGGCGGCAAAGCGCTTTTCGGATCTTGAAATCTACCGCGCCACCTTCCGGCCGATGCGGCACACGCTTTCCGGCCGCGATGAAAAGATGCTGATGAAGCTGGTCGTCGACGGCGCGTCGAAAAGAGTCCTCGGCGCCCATATCCTCGGGCCGGACGCCGGCGAAATGGCGCAGCTTCTCGGCATACCGCTGAAGGCCGGGCTGACCAAAGATGATTTCGATCGCACCATGGCGGTGCATCCGACCGCGGCGGAAGAACTCGTCACCATGTACAAACCGACTTACCGGGTGAGAGATGGTGAGCGCGTCTGACGCGACGACGACCCATCGCGGCAACGAGATTGCCGCGATGGAAGTGCGTGATCTTACAGCAATGTTCCGCGCAGGATTACCAGCGCCACAGAAAAATAGATCACCAGCCCGGTGACGTCGACCAGCGTGGCGACGAACGGGGCCGATGCGCTGGCCGGGTCGAAGCCGATGCGCTTCAGGGCGAACGGCAACATCGATCCAGACAGCGAGCCGAAAGTGACGATGCCAACCAGCGTGGCGCCGATCGTCATTGCGATCAGCGGCCAGTGCGGGCCGTAGTCGTAGAAGCCGAAATATTGCCAGAGCGCGATGCGGCCGACGCCGACTACGCCAAGGATCGAGCCAAGCACCAGGCCGGTGGGCAGCTCCCGCAGGGCCACCCGCCACCAGTCGCCAAGGCCGATCTCGCGCAGCGCCAGGGCTCGGATGACGAGCGAGGTCGCCTGCGAGCCGGAATTGCCGCCGGAGCTCATGATCAATGGAATGAACAGGGTCAGCACGATCGCCTTTTCCAGCTCGCCCTCGTAGCTCTGCATCGCATTGGCGGTCAGCATCTCGCTGATAAACAGCGCACACAGCCACCCGGCGCGCTTCTGGATCATCGCCAGAAAACCCATCTTCATATAGGGCTCGTCGAGAGCCTCCATGCCGCCGAAACGATGCACGTCCTCGGTCGTTTCCGAGATCATCGTATCGATAATGTCGTCGATGGTGACGATGCCGAGAAGCTTGCCGTTGTCCACGACCGGGACGGCGAGCAGATCATATTTGGAGATCAACTGAGCAACCTTTTCACTATCGGTCAGCGGTGAAACAGTGATAGGCGCACGATCCGGCGCTATTGCCATGATCAGTTCGTCGGGTTCGCCAGCGATCAGTCGACGCAGGCTGGTCGAGCGCAACAGGACCTGCGTTTGCGGATCGACGATGTAGATCGCGTAGACGGTTTCGCGCGTCCGCTCGACCTTGCGAATGTAATCCAGCGTGCGGGCAACGCTCCAGTCCGGCGGCACGCTGACATATTCAGTCGTCATGAGCGAGGCGGCGCTGCCCTCGGGGTAGCCGAGAATAGCAAGCAGCGTCGCGCGCAGCGGTGGCGCCAGGCCGCCGAGCAGCTCGGAACGAGCCGGTTCGTTCAGATCGCGCAGTATGTCGGCGGCGCGGTCGACCGACATGGCGGCAAGCAGTCTGCCTGCCTTGATGCGGGGTAGTGCCTCGACGAGTTCGGATGCGCCGTTGAGCTTCGGCTGGTCGAAGATCTCGACCAGCCGCTCGAACGGCACTTCGCAAAGCAGCTCCGATGCCGTCTCGCGGGGCTCCTGGTTCAGCGCCTCGACCATGTCGGCGACGTGTTCGTTGGCAAGTACGCGGGCGATGGCGACGGCGTCGCCGCCCGCAACGGGGGAAAACTCGTTCATGGCTCACTCCTTGCCGTCCGGCAGGACGTGAGCCTGTCAGATCACGTCAAGCGGACGGCGGTTGCGTTCGACTGTGACTGTCGCCAGGCATGGCGCGGTGACCTTTCTGCTCGCGAGTTCGGATTGAGATTCTGCAAGCCGGCGCAACATAGGAGCGCGCCTTGCCAAGTCAATCGCGAGAGCGGGTTAAAACGGCGGCAAACCGACTGGATCGCGAGACTGTGATCGGGCTACGTGGCAGGCTGGCTGGATGCTGGCAACGGTGCCGCAGCTATCTCTGCTTAAGCCGGCGGGGAAAGCGCAGCCACTTGTCCTCGGCCGGCCGCGTCGGCTGCGTGAGGATGGTGGTGAGCTCGACCGGCAAGCTCGGAACCAGCGGCTTCTTGGTGGCGACGCCGTCGGCGATCGCAACGACGCTGTGGTAGAATTCGGTGCCCGCGAGCGATCTCGGCGGCGTCGCCTCATGCATGATCGAGATCACAGTTGCATCAGGGCAATTGTCCTTGATCGCCTGGTGGAAGGCGATCCGTCCATCGGGATCGAGAGCGCCAGTGGCTTCATCGAGGAACAGCAATCCCGGCTGCTGCAGCACGATACGGGCGACAACCAGCTTCTGTTTCTGCCCACCCGAGAGAACCTGATCCCAGATCTTTCCTTCACGGCTCTCATCGGCCAAATGCTCGATGAAATCGCCGAGGCCGGCCTTGTGCAGGGCGGATGCGACCTGCACGTCGGGATAATCATGCTCGGAACCCGGCAGGCAGACCAATTGCTTCAGCGAAACCTGCTGCAGCTTCACCTCCTGGGCGGCGTAGAAACTCCTGACCCCTTCCGGGAAGACGATGGTGCCGCGGCCATAGGGCCAAAGGCCGTTGATCGCCTTGATCAGCGAGGTCTTGCCGCAACCGGATTCGCCCTTCAGGAAAGTCCATTCGCCACGCCGGAAGCGCAAGTTCGCGGCACTCAGGAAGGGCGTTGCGTCCTCGCCCTGATGCGCCAGCTCTAGTTTCTGGATGGTCAGGCCGAAAACAGGGTTTTGGCGGTCGTAGCGAAAATCGGAGCGGCCGGTCTGCTGATAAAATTCCTGCGGGTGCTGAACGTTTTCGATCGCGTTTGCGAGTTCGGTGACGCGCTGGCTGTTGGCCCGCAGCGCGGCGATGGCAGGCATGACATGGATGAACCACGAGCATTGACTGATCAGCGAGTTGACCATCTCGGAGCCGGTTATGTAGCCCTTGAGATCGAACCCGTTATGGATGAAGGGAACCAAGCCTGGCCCGTAGGCGACAATGCGGGCACCGATGAAATTGTAGATCAGCTCGAACGAATTGTAGCCTGTGTTGACGATGTTCAGCCGCGCCCAGGTGCGGTCGATGTCGACATAGCGCTGGCTGTGCACTGCCTTCTGCACGTTCTCACCTTGCGATGCGGCGACATGAAAACTGCGGCGCAGAAAGGTGATCAGCTCGCCGCGATAGCTGCCTTCGGCTTGCTGCATCCTGACATTGAGCCGTTCCAGCAGCCTGCCCAGCTTGACGGCGATCCAGGTGTTCAACGGCACGTAGGTGGCGACTGCCAGAAAGGCGAGGACGGCGCTGCCATAGCTGCCGAGGAACTCCAGCCCTTTGACCTCCGCCGAGTGTGCAAGCAGTTGCTGGCCGACGAAATACAATGAAGTAGCAACGGCCAAAACCCCCATCGCGAGGCCGATGGCGCCGCCCGTCATATCCTTGATCGATTCCTGGATGCGCTGGTCGATATTGTCGGGAGCGGCGGCACCTGACGAGCCATGCTGAGCGTGGAAATGGGTGTGATTGGAATCAAGCAGGGCTTCGTTGAACTGGCTGTCCAGCCAGCCGCGCCACTTGCGATGCAACGTTGCGGATACCAGGCTGCGGATACCGGTAAAACCCGCATCCTTGAGCAAGACCAGGAGGACAAGTATCCCGGCATTGGCCAGCAGTGTCTGAAGCGGGGTGGTGTTCGCGGCATCATGGAAAAAGGCGATCGAGTTGACCAGCTCTCCGGATGCTACGGCAAACCACACGCCTGACTTGCTGGAGAGCGCGGTGAGCAGCGCGATCACCAGCGTCAAGGTCCAGGCTTCCACCCACTTGTCCGAAAACCAGTAGGCCCGCATCAGGCCCCAGAAGCTGCGCATCGACGATACGGGCGTAAGGGGCGACTGCCTTGCGGCACCGCGGAGCCATTTTTCCGATATTGAATGTCGCGTTGGTCTATCGACCCGAATCACTATCCCGCCCAAACGATTTTTCTTTTATTACGGACAGTAACACCAATTGATCATTTTCCATTAGCTTTTCACCAGCCGCGGGTGGCTTAACTCGCCGGCCGTTGCAGTGGAGCAACAGAGTGGATGATCACGGGGCTGTGCCGTCGGAATTCTAGGCGCTTGATATCAATGCAATTTCAATATGTTACTTGCCTGCACCGGAGAAAGTAGGGACCTTCCCTTGGGGAAGGCCCTCACACAGCTTTGTGAACGTAGAAGCGCCGTCCAGCGGTCGATCTTCACAGCCTGAACCGATCTTCAGCGCGCCCTTACGGCCAGGTCCGACCTCGTTGGCGGCCAGAACGCGACCTGTATGATTCGTGGGTGAAGCCGCCTTGTCGGGAGAGCCCGTAATCAGCCAAGCAACGACGTTGCCCCTACGTCCAGGATGCGGACCGACATGGATTCCGACACAGATCACGAACCCGGGCGAGCAAGGCCTACGGCAACAGCTGGAGCTAGGGGCTGTTTTCCTGCCAGTCCTCCACCAAGGGATTGACCTGCACCGCCAAGCATGGCCATGGCTTTTTCGTCAGCAAGGCGAAGGTGACGGTGAAATAGTCGAAAATAGCCCAGCTCAGTTCGCCGTCTCCAGTTCGCCGCGTGCCTTGGCCGCAGCCACCTGGCGCAGCGCATCGGCAAGCGTATCGGCGTCCTGGGCGCCCATCACCGCATATTTGCCTTCAAGCAGAAAGCACGGCACGCCCGATATGCCCATGCGCGAAGCAGTGGCGATTTCGGTGCGCACCGCCTCTACATCGGCGTCCGTCGACAGAAGCGTTTCGACGACGGAGGCATCCATGCCGGCCTCGCGGGCGGCTTCGATCAGCACGGCATGATCGCCGAGATTGGCGCCTTCTTCGAAATTCAGCTGGAACAGCCGGCGCACCAGCCGGTTCTGAACGGCCTCGCCGGCCGTCCCGGCCCAGCGAATGAGCCGGTGCGCATCCAGCGTATTGGGCGCGACCTTGATGGCGTCGAAGGCAAAGGAAATCCCCTCAGCCTCGCCCAACGGCTCGATCCGGGCATGGATCTCGCGGATGCGTTGCTCGCTGCCGAATTTCGCTACCATGTAGTCGCGGCGGTTCTTGCCTTCGGGCGGAATCGTCGGGTCGAGCTGGAAGGGCCGCCAACGTATGTGAACGTCGATGTCGACTGCGGCAATCGCCTTGTCGAGCCGTTTCTGGCCGATAAAGCACCAGGGGCACACGACATCGGAGACCACATCGACGGTAATCGAGTTCTCGTCGTTCATCTTGATCTCCTGTTCTGAAGAGGTCACTTCGGTTTGCGCCACCAGGTCGGCAACTGATAACCGTATATGGGCGTCTTTTGCGGATGTTCCAGATAGTTCCAATAAGCAAGCCATTGCCGGTTGTTGTGCTGGGTCGGCACCATGTAATTGCCTGAGATCAGCAGCCGGTCGAGGACCCGGACAGCAGCGACATAGTCCCCCTTCGAGCGAGCTCTCAACATCGCATCGATCGCCGCGTCCACTGCGGGGTCGGCGACACCCGCTAGGTTGAACGAGCCTTCGGCCTTGGCGGCGGCGGATCCCCAGCGCCCGGCTTGCTCGATACCGGGCGACAGTGAGTTGTTGAAACCGGTCGAGCCGACCAGCACCTCGAAATCGAAACGCTGCTTGCGCGACTGGATCTGATCGCCGTCGAGGCTGCGGATGCCGACATCGATGCCGAGCTTCTCAAGCGTGCGCTGATAGATAGCGGCAAGTCGCTCTTCGTCCTGCGAGGCGGTCAGGATCTCGAAACCGAACGGCTTTCGCTGGGGATCGAGCATCGCGCCGTGCTGCACCGTATAGCCCGCGCTCTTCAGCAGCTCGAATGCCGCCTTCAGCACCTTGCGGTCCTGGCCGGAGCCATCGGTAACGGGCGGCCTGTAGGTGCCGTCCATGACATCTGCGGGCACGCGGCCGGGGTAGGGGGCCAGCAGGGCCTTTTCCTTTTCGCTGGCCGGGTGGCCGAGCGCGGACAGCTCGGAATTCTGCCAAAAGCTCATCGTGCGCGTGTATTTGCCGCCGAACAGATTCTTGTTGGCCCATTCGAAATCGTAGAGCATGCCGAGCGCGCGCCGCACGACCGGATTGGAAAATTTCGGCAGCCGCGTGTTGAACAGGAAACCGTTGACCACCGGCGGAATGCCGGTATCGAAAGTTTCGGCGATGACCTCGCCCCTGTGGAAGGCCGGAAAGTCGAGATCGCGCTCGCGTTTGACTGGGTCGCTGTCGTCGTCGATGGCGCAGATGCCTTTCTTGAACGCTTCCTGCTTGGCGTTGGCGTTGAGGAAATACTCGATGGTGATCTGGTCGTAATTGTCGAAGCCGCGCTTGGACGGCACGTCCTTGCCCCAATAGTGCGGATTGCGCTTGAACACGATGCGCTGGCCGGGCGCGACTTGCGCCACCATGTAAGGCCCGCTGCCGATCACCGGCTTCAGCGTCGTCCTGTCGAAAGTGTCCTTGTTGAACGCGTGTTTCGGGATGATCGGCGTCAGCGCAATGATTAGGGGAAATTCGCGGTCCGCCTTTTCGTTGAAGGTGAAGCGCACACTGCGGTCGCCGGTCTTTTCGAGCTTGGCGATCGCTTTCATTCGCTGGCTGTAAGGTGGCCGACCCTTCTCGGTGAAGACATCATAGGTGAACAACACGTCTTCCGGCGTCACCGGCTCGCCGTCCGACCATTTGGCCCTGGGATCGAGGTGGAATTCGATGCTCTTGCGCTCGGGATCCATGTCGGCGGTATCGGCGAGCAGGCCGTAGAGACTGAAGGCCTCGTCGTAGTTGCGCTGCATCAACGGCTCGAAGACAAGATTGCCAAAAGCTTGATCCATCATGCCGCGCGCGGTGGTGCGCAGACTTCTCAGGATGAACGGATTGAGATTGTCGAAGCTGCCGACGACACAATAGGTAATGCTGCCGCCTTTCGGCGCGTCGGGATTGACGTAGTTGAAATGATCATAGTCGGCCGGCAGCGCCGGCTCGCCCTGCATGGCAAGCGCGTGCTTCGGTTCCGACAGGGCCGGCTGCAGGGAAAGGCCGACAAACAAGATTGTGGCGATCAGCCAAACGACAACGCGGCCCATGACCGTCTCCTTCCCGATTCGATGCGCAGCATACATGAGCCGGTCGTGCACCGGCCAATCCCTCGACCCAGTCCCTCGGCCAAGATTCGCGCGGCCCGGGCTGGATTCGGCGTCGCTTGCAGTGTAACACGCCGTCCGAAGTCATTCTGTTGCCTCATTTCGGCAACAGGTAGCTGGACCACACGGCATGAAAAAAGCCGGTCCCGGGATCATTTGAGAGGAATGCACGACATGACGAGCCTGAACAGCAACGCGTACCGCCTGTCGGTCATGGCCGCTGGCGTGGTCGGCATTCTGGGCGCCGGCATTCCCGCTGCTGTCGCGCAGCAGCAACAGCAGATTCCGCAAGGCTGGTTCAAGGCCTGCACCAAGCAGGAAGATGTCGACATTTGCAACGTCCAGAACATCACCACCGCCGGCAATGGTCAGCTCATCACCGGCGTCAGCCTGATCGAATTGAAGGGCAAGGTGAACCGCAAGGTGTTCCAGGTGACGGTTCCGACTGGCCGTCTGGTTCCTCCCGGCATCGGCCTCCAGATCGACGCCGGCAAGGCGCAGAAGCTCGAGTACGTGATCTGTTTCCCGGATCGCTGCGTGGCGGAAGTGCCGCTGACCGATCAGCTCGTCGCGTCCTTCAAGAAAGGTTCGAACCTGACGCTGACCTCGGTCAATTTCCAGAACCAGCCGAACCCGATCAAGATCGCGCTGACCGGCTTCAGCGGCGCCTTCGACGGCCCGCCGCTGCAACAGTCGGACATCGAGGACCGACAGAAGAAGCTCCAGGAGTTCGTCGCCAAGAACAATCAGGATTTTGCCAAGAAGCTCAAGGAAGAGCAGGAAAAGGCGAAGGCCGCCAACTGATCGACGGGTTTTCGAACAAAACAAAAAGCGGGGTTCATGCCCCGCTTTTTTATTGAATCGGCTGATTATCGGGTCAAGACTTGTCTCAAGCCTGTCCGAGCCCAGCCAGATCCCGACTAAGTCAATGTCTCAATTGGTGCTTCGGCTCGTAGCGCCCGTCCGGCTTCTTGTCGAACATTTCACCAATCTGCGGATGCCGAACCGGTTCGCCCGACCGGTCCTCGAGTAAATTCTGCTCGGACACATAGGCGATGTATTCCGTCTCCGAATTCTCGGCGAGCAGATGATAGAAGGGCTGGTCCTTGCGCGGCCGCACGTCAGCGGGGATCGCCTCGTACCATTCGTCGGTATTGGCGAATTGCGGATCGACGTCGAAAATGACGCCGCGGAACGGAAACAGCCGGTGGCGAACCACCTGTCCGATCGAGAATTTGGCTGTCTTCATCGCACTCACCACTTGAACTTCTTGAACGCCACGCATCCTGGAACACGCAACGAAACGCTCCAGGACTTTAGATTCTTACACACCGGTCAGGCAAAGATCGGCCCAGGCCTTACGGTCGATATCGTCATTATTTGGCGCAGACGCCGCGTCAATTCAATCCCGATCAACTTGATGCCGGGTTGAGCATCACAAGATGCGGATCAAGGGCGGCGCCACGATCGCTATCGCGCGGCCGCTTTTCGCAATCCGCCAAAAAACGCCGCAAAACCGCTGCCGGGTCGAAGACCCTCGCGCATGAAAAACGCCCGCAACGGCGCAAACCCCTCAAGCGCGCCAAGACCAGCACTGCGCATCAGCTGGGCCGGCAGCATGTCGGAAAGCAACGACATGTTCAGCAGGTTGACCGCGCTGCTGCGCGCCAGAATGTCCGGCCGCCGCTTGAAATCATAGGCTGCAAGCGCCTGGGCGGCGCCCGGGTCCGAGCGGTTTCTGCTTGCGGTACCAATCAGGTCGTCAATGTCCCGGATGCCGAGATTAAGCCCTTGCGCGCCGATTGGGGGAAACACGTGGGCGGCTTCACCGACAAGTGCCACGCGGCGATGCGCAAACCGCCACGGGCTCACCGCTGAAAGTGGGTAGACCTGCCGGCCGGGCTCAACCGACACGCGGCCCAGCATCGATTGCATCCGCTGTTCGACCCGCGTCGAAAGCTCGGCCTCGTCGAGTGCTGCAAGATCCTTGGCGATTTCGGGTTCGAGCACCCAGACAAGGCTGGACCGGTTGCCGGGCAGGGGAACCTGTGTGAACGGACCGGTCTCGGTGTGGAATTCGGTCGAGGTGAATGCATGGTCGCTGCGGTGACCGAAATTGAGCACCAGCGCCGCCTGCGGAAAGGATCGGACCGAGGTCCGGATGCCGGCTGCCTCGCGGGCCGGCGATTGACGGCCATCGGCGGCAACTGCCAACGATGCCTCGATCTCGCTACCGTCGGCGAGAACGGCATGTGCATGGTCGGCATCGAGGCGCCATGCCTCCACCATCGACTTTCGCCATTCGATGCCCGAATGCGCGACAGCCTCGGCTAGCGTGCGGTTGAGAACGCTGTTGGGCAAGTTCAGCCCGAATTGCTCTTCGTTGATCTCGCTGGCGCGAAAGGTCACTGTCGGGCTGCGGATCAGCCGGTTGGTTGCGTCAACGATACGCATCACCTTGAGCGGCGCTGCGTGCGGCCTGATTCCGTCGAAGATCCCTAGCCGTTCGAACATCTTTAGGGCAGGGTTCATCAAGGCTGTCGTCCGGCCGTCGGGGCCGGCAGCGTCGGGTCCGACGAGCGTCACGGGAAAGCCCGCCTCGGCAAAGCCAAGCGCCGCGATCAGCCCCGCAGGGCCGCTGCCGGCGACCAGTATCCGTGCTGTTTCCCGATGGTTCAAATTCGGCTTCCGGATTGCGAGGTGAGGCCTGTCCGACCTGCTGGTCCATATAGGTCAGGTGATGCGGCTTGATCAACGCGGCGATTCGGCCCATTCGGTTGCCATGACCGGCCAACAAGACGATTTCAGCCACCTCGACGGTACCGGCCGCGCGATGGCGAGCGTTGCGCGCAGCCCTCGACTGACCGTGAGCGTTGTTGCCGGCATGGGCATCGCCCTTGCCTGGCTCCTTCTCGGCGTAATGGCAGTTCGGGGGGCGGCAAGCCGGCTCCCGGGCGCTGATGTACCGGGCGACGCCGTGCTGGAATACCTGCCGCTACTGCCGTTGCCGGATTTCCTTGCGCGTTTCTTCGCCCTCTGCCTTGCGCCGGCGCCGCTTCGCGCAAGCCTAGGCGCGCAAGGCGGGGCACTCACCGCGATGTGGCTGTTGATGGCCATCGCGACCATGCTGCCCTCCGCGGCGCCGATGATCCGCACCTATTGCGAGATCGCGGATACCGCCCGGATCAAGAGGGAGCCGGCCGTCCATCCGCTGATCCTGGTCGCTGGATATTTGAGCGTCTGGCTTGTCGCCTCGGCAATGTTCGCTGCCCTGACGCTCGCAATCCATGCATTCGCCTCATCCGGGCAGATGCTCGATCCACTGGTTGGAATTGCCGGGGCAGCCGCGCTGTCGATCGCTGGTCTCTATCAGTTCAGCTCGCTGAAGGAAGTCTGTCTGGACAAGTGCAGAAATCCGTTCTCGGTCCTGTTCGCCAACTGGAGCGCCAGGCCCATTCGTATTTTGCGGCTAGGCATGAAGCAGGGCCTGTGGTGCCTTGGATGCTGCTGGGCGCTGATGCTGGTAATGTTTGCCGTCGGTGTGATGAACGTGTTCTGGATGGCGCTGATCGGCTTGTTCAGCCTGGTCGAAAAACAGACGGCAGGCAATCTGCCGCCGCGGCTGGCCGGTGCGATACTGCTTGTCTGGGCAGCAGCGCTACTAGTAGTCTCGACATGAGGGGGACAATTCGATGACAGACCAAAGCTGGGCAATGAAGGGAGAACTCGTCCTCTCCTGCAATTGCACGGTTTTTTGCCCTTGCGTTCTGTCGCTCGGCAACCATTCGCCTACGGAAGGCTATTGCCAAACCTGGGCGGGGTTCCGTATCGATGCCGGCCATTTCGGCGAGGTCGACCTGTCCGGTCTCAATCTTGGGCTGATCATGGAAATCCCCGGCTATATGAGCCGCGGCAATTGGACGGCCGGCCTTTTCATCGACAAGCGCGCCTCCGTTTACGCTGTGAAGGGACTGACGAAGATAGTCACCGGCAGGGCCGGTGGAACCACATCGCTGCTTTCCATCCTGGTCGGACAGGTCCTCGGCGTCGAGCAGGTGCCGATCACCTATGAGACGCGTGAGAAAACACGCATCTTCCAGATACCGAAGCTCATCGATGGTGCGGTGACGCCGATCACCGGCAAGGATCGCGACAAGGATACGGTCATCAGCAATTCGGAATACTGGATTGCGCCGGAAATCATCGTCGCCAAATCCGACAAGAGCAAAATGCGGGCCTTTGGCCGCAACTGGAACTTTGCCGGCCGTTCGGCCGAAATCTGCAAGCTGGACTGGCGGGGCCCGTGAGCAAGAAGACGACGGCCAGGAAAATCGCCGACCGGATTCCGCGGCCGAAGAAGAAAGTCACCTGGCCGCAGGCGCGGGCGTTCTCGGTCCATCTCTTGACCGCGTCGGGCTCATTCCTGGCGTTTCTGTCGCTAGTGGCAGCAAGCGAGCAGCGCTGGACGGCGATGTTCTGGTGGCTGGGGCTGGCGCTTTTCGTCGACGGCATCGACGGGCCGATCGCCAGGAAGCTCGATGTCAAGGAAATCCTGCCGACTTGGTCGGGCGAACTGCTCGACAACATCATCGACTACGTGACCTACGTGTTGATTCCGGCCTTCGCGCTCTATCAGCGCGGCTTCATGGGCGAGCGCCTGTCGTTCCTGTCGGCGGCGATCATCGTGGTGTCGAGCGCAATCTACTATGCCGATACCGGCATGAAGACGAAGGAAAATTTCTTCAAAGGCTTTCCGGTCGTCTGGAACATGGTGGTGTTCACGCTGTTCGTCATCGAGCCCGGACAATGGGTTTCTTTCGCCGTGGTCGTGGTGGCCGGCATTCTCACCTTCGTGCCGATCAATTTCATCCATCCGGTGCGGGTGAAGCGGTTGCGGCCAATCAATCTCGGCATGACGCTGCTTTGGTGCGCTTTCGGCGCGCTGGCGCTGGCGCAGGCCGCACTTGCCTCCTTCTACGACCAGATCGGCGTGCTGGGCGAGCAGGTCAGCGATTTCATCAAGATCGGGATTACGGTCACCGGGCTTTACCTCGCTTGCATCGGCGCTATCATGCAGTTCTTCCCAAATCTCGGCGCCAAGCCCGATAAGAAAGCCTGATCCCAAGAGAGCCAGAAAATGTCCAAAGCGATCCGCATCCATGCCCATGGCGGCCCGGAGGTCCTGACCTATGAGGATGCCGATCCCGGGCAGCCGGGCTCGGGACAGATCCTGGTCAAGCATACCGCGATCGGTCTCAATTTCATCGACGTGTATTATCGCTCTGGCCTTTATCCGCCGCAGGGCGGATTTCCGCTGATCCCCGGCGGCGAGGCGGCCGGCGTGGTCTTGGATGTCGGCTCGGATGTCGACTGGCTCAAACCCGGCGATCGCATCGCCTACGCCGTGACGACCGGCGCCTATGCCGGGCAGCGCGTGATCGCCGCCGACCGCGTGGTGAAGGTGCCGGACGGCATCAGTGACGAACAGGCCGCAGCCATGATGCTAAAGGGCATGACCGCCGAATATCTGTTGCGCCGTACATTCAAGGTGAAAGCCGGCGACACGATCCTGTTTCATGCGGCGGCCGGCGGTGTCGGGCTGATCCTCGGCCAATGGGCCAAGCATCTTGGCGCGACAGTGATCGGCACGGCGAGTTCCACCGACAAGATCGAGCTCGCCAAGGCGCATGGCTTCGACCACGTGATCAACTATCGCGAACAGGATTTCGTGGCCGGCGTTGCCGCTATCACCGGTGGCGAGAAATGCGACGTTGTCTACGATTCAGTCGGCAACGACACATTTCCAGCCTCGCTCGATTGCCTGCGGCCGCTCGGCACTTTCGTCAGCTTCGGTCAATCGTCTGGGCCGATCCCGCCCTTCAGCATCTCGTTGCTGGCGCAGAAGGGCTCGCTGTTCGCAACGCGGCCGACACTGTTCGTCTATAATGCCAGGCGCGAAGACCTCGAGGTTTCCGCCGCTGCCTTGTTCGACGTGGTGCTCAGCGGCGCCGTCAAGATCAAGATAAACCAGCGTTACGCGCTCAGCGAGGCCGGCAAAGCGCATTCCGATCTCGAAGGGCGCCGGACCACCGGGACAACAATACTTATCCCTTAGGTGCCCGCCGTTTCGGGCCGCCGACGCCGCCGTTCTTGCGAACTGCTTTTTACCGCTTGAGTTTCCGCTGAAATTCTTGAAGCTCTTTCAAGTCGTGAGGCGCTTACCGTAGAGAGCAGCCCGCGCATACGATGCTTGCGGGAACACAGAACATGTCTGGCAAACCAGATGGAGGCACCGTGAGTGCAGATCAGGACGGCGCAAACCTGCTTGAGGTTCGCGGCCTCACAAAGATATTCGGCACGTTGACGGCGTGCGACCATGTCGATCTCAACATCGCCAAGGGCGAGATCCATGCGTTGCTTGGCGAGAACGGCGCCGGCAAGTCGACCTTGGTGAAAATGCTGTTTGGATCGCTGGAACCGAATTCCGGCGAGATTTTCTGGAATGGCCAGGCGGTCAGGATCACCAGCCCCGGCACCGCAAAAAAGCTCGGCATCGGCATGGTTTTCCAGCATTTTTCCCTGTTCGAAGCGCTGACGGCGGCGGAGAACATCGCGCTGTCGCTGGATGACGGCTCGCCGATCAGCACGATCGCGGCCAAGGCGAGGGCGCTCTCCTACAGTTACGGCCTGCCTCTCGATCCGCTATCGCTGGTCGGTGATCTGTCGGTCGGCGAGCGCCAGCGTATCGAAATCATCCGCTGCCTTCTCCAGACGCCGCAACTCATCATCCTCGACGAGCCGACTTCGGTGCTGACGCCGCAGGAGGCCGATAAGTTGTTCGAGACGCTCGAACGGCTGCGTTCGGAAGGAAAGTCCATCCTCTACATTTCGCACCGGCTGGAAGAAGTCAAACGCATCTGCGACCGCGCCACCGTGCTGCGTCATGGCAAGGTGGTCGGCCATTGCAATCCGCGCCAGGAAACCGCGTCTTCGTTGGCGCGGATGATGGTCGGCAACGAGGTGCAGGCCGTGGTGCGGGCACCGGCCGAAGGTATCGAGACCGCGCCGGTGCTGCTTCAAATCCGCGAACTCACCCGCAAGCCGGCGACCCCGTTCTCGATCCCGCTCAGGAACATCAATCTTGAAGTCCGGGCCGGCGAGGTGATCGGCATTGCCGGTGTGGCCGGCAACGGCCAGGGTGAATTCTTCGAATCCGTTTCCGGCGAGGTGCTGCAGGAGGATACCGGCTCGGTCCGCATCCGCGGCAAGGATGCCGGCGGCCTCGCCATCACCGGCAGGCGCCTGATGGGCGCTGCCTTCGTTCCGGAAGAGCGGCTCGGCCACGGCGCAGCACCGCGCATGAAGCTTTCGGAAAACCTGCTTCTGTCGCGCCACGCCACCGACGGCAAGATGTTTGTCGGCGCCGGTGGAATGGTCAAGAGCGATGCGATCTATACCGCTGCTCAACGCATCATAAAGGCAATGGACGTGCGCAAGAGCGCGCCGGACCCAGAGGCTGCGGCCCTTTCGGGCGGCAATCTGCAGAAATTCATCGTCGGCCGCGAACTCGACCGCCGGCCAAGCGTCTTGGTGGTCAATCAGCCGACCTGGGGGGTCGATGCGGGTGCGGCGGCCCACATCCGCCAGGCGCTGATCGAACTGGCGCGCAGCGGCTCGGCGGTGCTGGTGATCAGCCAGGACCTCGACGAGCTGTTCGAGATTTCCGATGCGATCACGGTCATGCACAATGGCGAACTGTCGAAGCCGCTGCCGATAGCTGAAGCGACATTCGAGAAAATCGGGCTGCTGATGGGCGGCGCCGAACCCGGTCATGCCGAACATACGCTGGAGACGGCTTGATGCGCCTCGAACTTGTAAAACGCCCGCAGCGCTCGATGCTGTTTTCGGCACTCTCGCCTTTCATCGCTTTCGTTTTGACGATCATAGCCGGTGCCATCATGTTCGCGCTGCTCGGCGTCAACCCGTTGACTGCGTTCCGCATCTACTTCATCGAACCGATCAGCCAGGTCTGGCAGTTGCATGAGCTGGCGATCAAGGCCGCCCCCCTGATCCTGATCGCGGTCGGACTGTCGGTCTGCTACAAGGCCAACATCTGGAACATCGGCGCCGAAGGTCAGTTCATCCTGGGCGGCATTGTCGGCTCGATCTTCCCTGTGCTGTTTCCGCAGTTCGAAGGCCCATTGGTGCTGCCGCTGATGCTTCTTTTCGGCATGGTCGGTGGGGCTGCCTATGCTGCAATCCCGGCACTGCTGAAGACGCGCTTCAACACCAACGAGATCCTGACCAGCCTGATGCTGGTCTATGTCGCCCAGCTCTTCCTGGATTGGCTCGTACGCGGGCCGTGGCGCGATCCGCAGGGCCACGGTTTCCCGCAAACCATCCAGTTCAACGACTCGGCCATACTGCCGGAACTCCTCCCGGAATCCGGCCGGGCAAACTGGGGATTTGTCTTCGCGTTGGTCGCGGCGATACTGATCTGGATCCTGATGAGCCGTATGCTGAAAGGCTTCGAGGTCCGCGTGCTCGGCTCAAGCCCGAGGGCAGGGCGCTTCGCCGGGTTTGGCCTTAACCGTATGGTCTTCTTTGCCTTCCTGCTGTCGGGCGCACTGGCCGGACTTGCCGGGATTTCGGAGGTCTCGGGAGCCATCGGACAATTGCAGCCGGTGATTTCGCCCGGCTACGGATTTACCGCTATCATCGTGGCATTCCTCGGCCGGCTCAATCCGCTCGGCATCGTCGCCGCAGGCCTTGTGCTGGCGCTGACTTATCTGGGCGGCGAGGCAGTGCAAAGCGCGCTCGGCATCTCCGACAAGGTGGCGCGCGTGTTCCAGGGCATGCTTTTGTTCTTCGTGCTCGGCTGCGACACGCTCATCCATTACCGCATTCGCCTGATCGGCTTTTCCGCGCCGAAGCTCGAGGCAGCGCCGAAGCTGGAGGGAGCCCGCTGATGGACGTCACCGTCAACATCCTCTTGACGATCGCGACGGCGGCGACGCCGCTGCTGATCGCGGCGATCGGCGAACTGGTGGTCGAACGTTCGGGTGTGCTCAATCTCGGCGTCGAAGGAATGATGATCATGGGTGCCGTCGGCGGTTTCGGCGCCGGCTATCTCACCGGCTCGCCTTGGATAGGGCTGTTGGCGGCAATCACCATGGGGGCAGTGTTCTCGCTTCTGTTCGCCGTCATGACGCTGTCGCTGGCCACCAACCAGGTGGCAACCGGCCTGTCGCTGACACTGCTCGGCCTCGGGCTTTCCGGCATGATGGGGACGAATTTTGTCGGCCAGCCTGGCGAGAGGCTGCCAAACCTCGACATTCCCGGCCTGACCGCAATCCCGGTCGTCGGCAGGCTGCTGTTCGGCCAGGATCCAATCTTCTACATCTCGATCGCGCTGACCGCTGCCGTGATGTGGTTCCTGTTCAGAACCCGCACCGGGCTCACGCTGCGCTCGATCGGCGACAGCCACGCATCGGCCCATGCGCTTGGTATCCATGTCATCCGCTATCGTTATCTCTCAGTGATTTTCGGCGGCGCTTGTGCCGGCCTAGCCGGCGGCCACCTATCGCTGGTCTACACGCCGCAATGGGTGGAGAACATGACCGCCGGCCGCGGCTGGATCGCGCTGGCTCTGGTCGTCTTCGCTTCCTGGCGGCCGTGGCGGGTGCTGGCTGGCGCCTATATTTTCGGCGCGGTCTGGATCGGCCAGCTTCATGCACAGGCATTCGGCATTCCGGTCCCCTCGCAACTGCTTTCTTCGCTGCCCTATCTGGCAACCGTCGTGGTTCTCGTTCTAATCTCACGCAACAAGCGTTTGACGATGATGAACACGCCGGCCTCCTTGGGCCAGCCATTCGTTCCGGATCGTTGACAACAAAAAGACGGAAGCTCCAAGGCTTAACTCAGAGAGGTAACAAAATGAAAAAACTGCTTATTGCCCTGCTGGCGACGACGGCCGCATTGTCGCTGGCGGCCTCAGCTGAGGCGACGGACAAGCTGAAGGCATGCTGGGTCTATACCGGCCCGATCGGCGATTTCGGCTACTCCTACCAGCACGACCAGGGCCGCCTCGAGGTGGAAAAGGCACTCGGCGACAAGGTCGAGACCGCCTATCTCGAAAACGTCTCCGAAGGCCCCGATGCCGACCGCGCCTTCGAGCGCCTGGCGCGCGAGGGATGCAAGATCATTTTCGGCACATCCTTCGGCTTCATGGACCCGGAAGTGAAGATCGCCAAAAAATTCCCCAAGGTGATGTTCGAGCACGCCACTGGCTACAAGACCGCCAAAAATCTCGGCATCTACAATGCGCGTTTCTATGAAGGCCGTTACGTACTTGGTCAGATCGCCGCCAAGCAATCGAAGTCGGGGGTCGCCGGCTACATCGTTTCTTTCCCGATCCCGGAAGTGGTGATGGGTATTAATTCCTTCATGCTAGGCGCACAGTCGATCAATCCGAACTTCAAAGCCAAAATCGTCTGGGTGAACTCCTGGTTCGATCCGGGCAAGGAAGCCGACGCCGCCAAGGCATTGTTCGACCAGGGCGCCGACATCATCGTCCAGCACACCGACTCGACCGCTGCGTTGCAGGTGGCGGAGGAGCGCAAGCTGCACGGCTTCGGCCAGTCCTCCGATATGATCAAGTTCGCACCGCACGCGCAGCTGACCGCACTGACCGACGAATGGGGCCCGTACTACATCAGCCGGGTCCAGGCGGCACTCGACGGCACCTGGAAGCCCGACAATGTATGGCTCGGCATCAAGGACGGCGCCGTCAAGCTGGCGCCGTTCACCAACATGCCCGACGACGTCAAGGCGATGGCCGAAGCCACCACCAAGAAGATCGCCGACGGCTGGAACCCCTTTACCGGGCCGATCGCCAAGCAGGACGGCACACCTTGGCTGAAGGAGGGCGAGGTCGCCGACGACGCCACGTTGCTCGGCATGAATTTCTACGTGAAGGGCGTCGACGACAAGCTGCCGCAGTAGGCAACCGGAAGCACACCGAACGAAAGAGCGCCGCGAGGCGCCCTTTCATTTCGGACTGAGTGATCTCAGACCGCCGAGCCGTAGAGGTCGTAAGCGTCGGCGCGATCGATCTTGACCGTGACGATGTCGCCGGCGCGCAGTGGCCGCCGCGACTGGATATGGACCGAACCGTCGATTTCAGGCGCATCGTATTTGGTCCGGCCCTTGGCCGAATTGCCATGCGCCTCGTCGATCAGGACCGGCAGTCGCTTGCCAATTTTCCTGGTGAGCTGCGTTGCCGAAATCTTCTGTTGGCGCTGCATGAAGCGGTGCCAGCGGGCTTCCTTGATCTCCTGCGGCACCTGCTCGAGGCCGAGCTCGTTGGAGCGGGCGCCTCTGACCGGCTCGTATTTGAAACAGCCGGCGCGGTCGATCTTCGCCTCGTCCAGCCAGTCGAGCAGCATCTCGAAATCGTCGTCCGTCTCGCCGGGGAAACCGACGATGAAGGTGGAGCGGATGGCAAGGTCCGGGCAGACGTCGCGCCAGCTGCGAATGCGCTCGAGCGTCTTTTCGCCATGAGCGGGCCGGCGCATGTTCTTCAGCACCTGCGGCGAGGCATGCTGGAACGGAATGTCGAGATAGGGAAGAATCTTGCCTTCGGCCATCAGGGGGATGACGTCAGCGACATGCGGGTAGGGATAGACATAGTGCATGCGCACCCAGACACCGAGCTTGCCAAGTTCTTCCGATAGATCTAGGAACTTCGCCCGCACTTCGCGGTCGCTTTCATAGGCTTGTGGGCCAGTGATGGCGAGGACGTTGGGGTGTCTTTCACGAATGACGTCCGGCTCGGCGCCGAGGCAGCCGGTAACGATAACCCTGCCGTTCTCCGAAAGTGCTGAGCCGATAGCGTTGAGCGATTCGTCGCGGGCCGAATCGAGAAAGCCACAGGTGTTGACGACGACAAGGTCGGCGCCGTCGTGCTTGCGGGCGATCTCGTAGCCTTCGGCCCGCAGGCGGGTGATAATGCGCTCCGAATCCACAAGGGCTTTCGGGCATCCAAGGCTGACGAAACTGACGCGAGGGGCGGACATCAAGCTTTTCCGGATTCAGGATTGGCGGCGCAGTACCACAGTTGTTGCCGCATTGGTATGGGCAGCGGCTGCGGCGAAACGCAACCGCCGGCATCGCCGAAGGCTCGCCGAAATCGAAGTCGCGGCCGATGCGAATTCGAGTCGATGCGTCAGCTCACCGCACTGCTGACATGCGGGAAGACTTCCACCGCGCCTCGATAGATCATATCGAGTGCGACATAGAAGATGATCAAAAGGCCGATATAGGCGATCCAGCGATGGCGGTGCAGCAGCTTGGCGATGAAGCTCGCGGCAAGGCCCATCAGCGCGATCGACAGGACGAGGCCGATCACCAGCACCTGGAAGTGATCGCGCGCCGCGCCGGCGACCGCCAGTACGTTGTCGAGCGACATCGACACGTCGGCGATGACGATCTGCAATGCCGCCTGACCCAAGGTCTTCTTACGCGCCTTGCCAGCCACCATATCATCGCTGTTGATATCGGAATTGGACAGCGCTTCGGTCGCCTCCACCTCGTCGGCATGCGACGTGCGCAGCTCGCGATACATCTTCCAGCACACCCACAGCAGCAAGATGCCGCCGGCCAGCAGCAGGCCGACAATCTGCAGCAGGGTGACGGTGATCGCGGCAAAACCGATGCGCAGCACCGTTGCCGCCACCACGCCGATGAGAATCGCTCTCTTGCGCTGCTCGACCGGCAAGCCCGCTGCGGCCAGGCCGATGACGATGGCGTTATCGCCTGCAAGCACGAGGTCGATGGCGATGACCTGGAGCAGGGCAGAGAAGCCCGCGGCAGTGAAAATTTCCATCGACTGGAAGTCCCTTGCTGGTTGGCCGACCGTTCGCGTCGAATGCCTGGAGGGCCTAACGTGTATGGTTCCCGCGCGTCAAGGGACTGGTTGGAACAAGGTCGGCAATATACAGAGTTTGCGACGATCGGCCCGAAACACCGGCAAAATGCGGCCACAGGTCGCGAATGCCTAGTTATAGAGATTGTATTTGGGCCAGTCGCTTTCCGGAATTTCATCACCGATCCGGTAGCGGAGCTGCAGGACTTCCATATGGTCCGGCGCTGTCTCGCATTTGAATTTCAGCCGGTACCATTGTCCCTTGCTGCGAAACGCAGCACCCGGGCTCTTGATCGCATCGGCGCCCATTTCGGGCGTCGCAAAAGCGTAGGCGACGACACGATCGGCTTTGTATTTGCGGTCGTCGCGGGTAATCCGGTCGAGAATTTCGGCGTCGCATCGCTGCTCCAGCCGGGTTTGCGGATCGAGTTTCAGCAGGCCGGCGCGCAATGCGCTGTCCATCGCGCTGGCCGGCCAAGGCAGCGCCATCCATGCGAGGAGCGCAAAAAATAACCTATTCATGGGCGGGAGAAGCACCATATTTCGGCGCAAAAATCAATCCGATCGGGGGCTCGCTCGCGTCCCGGTCATCTCGATGCAAGTCCGGGAGATTGCTTTCGGGATAAAGAGTGAGCGGCCCGAGACATAGGTGACGATTTGTACCGGACACATAGGTAACACTTTTCGGTTTTTGCCGGGAGGTGTTGATGCCGTGGAGAGAGTGTTCGGTGATGGAGGAACGTCTTCGCTTTGTGGCTCGCCTGCTTGACGGAGAAGGCATGAGCGCGGTGTGCCGGGAGTTCGGGATCTCGCGCAAGACCGGCTACAAGATCTTCAACCGCTACAGGCAAGAGGGGTTGGAGGCGCTTTGCGACCGCCAAGCGTCCTGGCGGGGCTCTCTGAGGGCTTGGGAGAGATCGTCAAAGATCGTTTCCATGGCCCGATTCTAGATCGAACCGGATTCGATGTGAATCCCCTTTTGTCTCAAGGCCGCGCTTCTTAATCGGTCAACGGTGTTGCCGTATTATTTTCTTTACCAAAGGAGTAAAATGCTGAGCGGAGAGATTTGAATAACAGGGGGATATCATGAAGCGCATCCACAAAGCGATTTCGTGCATTTTGATTGCACTAGCCGTTTCCTTGCTCTTTACCCCGAGCAGCATGAGTAAGCTCAATTTGAAAAAGCCGTTTAGCAGGGGAGGGATACTTAGCCCAGGCAAGCCTTTCGCCCCAGGCGGCCGGCTGCGCATCGAGAAATTTCCGGTTCCAAAGCGCTTCAGAGTAGGTAAACCCAAAACGCTGGTGGAAGTTATTAATCCGTACTGCTGGGGAACTCCTCAATCGTGCAGGCGCGCGAATATACGGAACAAACAATCTCAGCCCAATTTGATATCCCCAAAATACAAGTACTACATTACCGGTAGATTTCTCTGTAGAGACAAGAGCAATGGGCAGTTTTCTTCGACTTCGTGCGACTCAAGTCAATTTTCCTCTGTCTCATGCGGGGAAGCAAAGGTCGCGATGAAGAAATATATAGCAGAAGGTGATCCATGTCAGCAGTGTGGCAATTTCACTGATCCCACTGTGTACTGGGATGGGTATAGCGTGGAATACATCCAAGGAGGGCTATGTCAAGGATGGAGATGGTAGGCTGACCACCTGCCCGGATCGAGAAATCACGCCGAAGGTGAAGAAGCGCTAGCGCAACAGCAGGTAGGCGCCCATGCCGGCCATCAGTTGACGGTCCGCTCGATCGTCACTTTCTTGCCTCGCGACAGAAGCACCAGCAACCCGAGGATGATGTCGCCGAACACCCAGATCCACAGCAAAACGCCGACCGCAATGGTGCCGCCGATCGCGGTGCCGACGTGAGATGCGGCGTCGGTTGTCGCCTGATATTGCTCGCTCGCCCCCTTGATGCCGGCAAAGATCCACAACCCCATCAGGGCGTTGAAGGCTAGGAACATCCACCAGAAGATCATACCGAAGAAACCGCGCTTCCTGGTCTCGACGCGTTCTATGTGCGGCATAGTAATTCCCCCTTTTTATTTCCCCGAGACAGAATCGCGCAACTGGCGAGCGCGCGCAAGCGGGCTCCCCCGAAGGGAGCGGCTTGACGAAATCAGCGAATAAGCGGAACGTGAAACGCGCCTGAACGATCTCCTAGACCGCGCCATGAGCCGCCTGATAACGGCGTTGGATCTCATGGCGGCGGACTGCGATCTGGAGGAAACCGCCGACGACGAGTCGTCGCTTGGCTGGGGAGAGCGAAGAGGACATGTGGGGCGATGATCTTAAGTCTCAGGAAGTTCTGGTCTCGCTGTAAAGGTCGCGGAAAACTTTTCCACCACCACGCAAGCCCGCTGCCTTCGGTGGCGGGCTTTCTTTATGTTGTGGCGGAAAAGTCACGCAGCTTGAATATGCAGAGCTTCAACCGGCGCGAGCTTATTATCCAGCTCAGCGAGGCGTACCCTCGTCGAGGGGCAAAAAGGGGACGCTGCCCCTGAGACACCTCCCGAAACTCGCGCCCGCTGCCTCACGGTGGCGGGCTTTTCTCTTTCTTTACCTTATCGCCAACCCAGAAAGTGGGCGCCTAAGCGGTTCATGGCCATCAGAAAGACCTCAAAGCTTGGGAGCAAAAACAGGCACGCTCCGCATACTAGAAGGCACAAGCACAGCACCGATAAGAGGGGTTGTCTCCGATCCAGGAATTCATAGTAAAAAGTTAACGGAGATCTCGCAGTGCCCGAAGTCACCGCGCCTTCTTGCTTCTCAATCACATCGAGCGCTTGCTGAGACACCAATATTCCGTAGATCGTCTTCTGGGTTCCAAACCCGATCAATTTCTGGAATGGAACTAAAGCTTTTCCGGCCCGAAGACACTCGTCAGCATCCTGGTCGCCTTGAACGGCTTCAGCGTAGTCCCGCCGGCTACGGTATATCCTCACCTGTCGCGGGCACGCCAACCAGAATAGCACCAGGCCAAGCAGGATGACTACGCCTCCAACGTAAAGGAGGTAGATACGTGTCAAAACAGTGAACAACAGAGAAGGTCCGAGTGAGGGGGAGAACTTCATCACCAAGTCTTGGAACGATTCGCCCCAAAGCACGGCATATCCCAGCACAGGCACCAAGCTCGCAAACTGCGGTAACTTCGTACGTGTCAACGAGGCAGCATATGTCCATCTCGGCGTGAAGAACAGCATTGTCGCCTTGCACCTAGTTTTGTACGCAAGCTCTCTTAAAATGCAGATTATCAAAGCATTTCAAAGGCACGTGGCGGAGGGAGTGGGATTCGAACCCACGGTGGGCTTGCACCCACGCCGGTTTTCAAGACCGGTGCCTTAAACCGCTCGGCCATCCCTCCAGGGTGATTTTTCAATCACTTAGGATATCGCGAGAGGAGCGGGTTCGAGCTGTCGGTACCGGATTGGCACCAGGACGTTCCCCGATCGGTTCGCGCTCCATTTCTGTAAATCTGGATGCAACGCCAAGTCAACCGTGGCGGCCGCACCTTTCGGCGCGATCCAGGACGGTGAGCAGCGTCATGGCGAGCTGTTTGTGCTGAGTGTGGAAAATCGTTTTTAAAACCCGCACGGACTATTAATCGTTGCGCGCTGATATGTTGGGCGCATTAGGCACATGTAAGTAAAATCGTCTTCTGGAGTTGAATTTTGGCCGTACTTGGCGCTCTCCCGCCCGGTCTTCGCTGTAGACCAATTCGCGAAACCGACTGGGAGGGAGTGGTCGATTGTCTGTGCAGGGGCTTTCCGGCGCGTAACCGAAGTTACTGGATCCGGGCTCTGACCCGTTTGTCGAAGCGGCCTGCGGTTGCCGAGTTCCCACAATATGGCTTTGCTTTGGAGCATGCCGATCGGATCGTCGGCGTTGTGCTCACCCTTTATGCTCGCTACCAGGGGTCGGAGAGCGAGGAAATCCGCTGCAATCTTTCGAGCTGGTCAGTCGACGCAGAATTCCGTTCCTATGGCGCCATGTTGGTTGCGGCGGTTCTCAAGCGGAAGGACGTGACCTACACGAACATTTCGCCGGCGCAAGCGACATTGAAAGCCAACCGGGCGCTCGGCTTTCGGCTCTTCTCCAGCGGACAATTTACCTTCTTGCCGGCTTTAAATTCGGCGCCGCGGTCATGTCGCGTGGTCGAAGTGCGTCCCGATCTTCCGGAACTGGCGATGCTGTCCGAGAGTGAGAGATACATACTCTCGGAACACGCCGCGCTGGGGTGCCTGTCGTTGATCTGCATCTGCGACGGAGCAGCGTTCCCCCTGGTGTTGATGCCGCGCCGAATGTTGCACGGTCTTATCCGGTGCCATCAGGTCATCTATTGCCGCTCGCTCGCGGATTTGAGCCGCTGCGCCGGTGCCATGGGGCGCTTTCTCTTGCGAAGCGGAATCCTGGTTTGCTTTGTCGACGCCAAGGAGCCGATTCCAGGTTTGGTGGGATGGTACCGCCCCAACAAGGGGCTGAAATACTTCAAGGGTCCCAGACCACCCACACCTGGAGATCTGACGTTCACCGAGCTCGTGATCTTCGGTCCCTGAGTCTGCGCTCGCAGACACGCCAGGCGAGGTTCAAAGCCCGCCACGAACGGCGTTTTGCTGATCTAAGCGATGACTTCATCCCGACCGGCGAGACGGTCCGCGCCACAATCTCGCCCGGTTCCGACCACAATCGGTTAATACGGTGATAAACAATTCCTGCGCACAAAAGCATTGGGGTAGGGCGTTGCCGGCGTTTCTGGAGTGGGTGCTTTGGCATCGCTGACGTTTATGCTGCGGTGCCTTCGTCGATGCTATAGGGGACAATCAAAATATGCAGACCACGGCGCGCCCGCGTCTTCGTCGCGCTTTCGCTTTCGCGCTGTTTGCCTTGTCGGCAGCGTTTCTTGCGGCATGTGCCGCGCCGCAGCAGAAGGCGATGGTCAACAAGAAACCTCGCTCCAAGGAATATTTTTCCGAAGCCGAATATGGCGTGAAAGCCAGCCCGCGCGTGATGTTCAAGACGTCTCGGGGGCGCAACCAGCTCGGCAAGCCCTATCAGGTGCGCGGCAAGTGGTATTATCCGAGGGAAGACAAACGTTACGCCAAGGTTGGCCTAGCGTCCTGGTATGGTGAGGCGTTCCACGGCCGGTTGACCGCCAATGGCGAAGTCTACGACATGGCAGATCTGACGGCGGCGCATCCGACTATGCCGCTCCCGAGCTATGCGCGGGTCACAAACATGAAGACCGGCAGCTCGGTGATCGTGCGCGTCAACGATCGCGGACCCTATCATGATGGACGCATCATCGATGTGTCGAAGCGCGCTGCTGAAATGCTCGATTATGCCAATATCGGTACGGCCGAGGTGAAGGTCGAATATGTCGGCCATGCGCCGCTCGAAGGCAATGACGGGCAGTATCTTATGGCTTCGTATCGTCCAGGCAACAGGGCGCCGGATCCGTCGGACGGTCTGCCCAGCGGTATCATGGTCGCCATGAATGGGCCGTCGCCAAGCCTGGCGGTGAGCGCTGCAGCCGTGCCGTTCCCCGGTCAGCTGACGAATACCGGGCAGGGATCCGATGCAGGGCCTGTCATAGCGGTGCAAGCGTCTGCTTCGGGAGACATTGTACTGCCCGATTTCGGCCCGATCGTGCCGGAGCGTCCGGAGATCAACCTGCCGGCGCAATCTCCATTCACCATGGCGTCGCTGTCTTACGCCGACGAGCGCGTGCAGCGCGCCTCCAACGCGTTTGCCGAGCTGGACGACACCGGCATGTCGCCCGCCGAGCTTCTTCAATCGTGGAAGCGGCAAGCTCCTCCAACCCAGTCGCCCACGGACTATGTCGCGGCGGGTTCGTTCGAGGATGCCGCCGAAGCCGAGCAGGTGGCGACCCAGCTTTCCAGCTTCGGCAAGACCGAAATCCAGCGCTCGGAACTTGAAGGCAAGGACTGGTACTCGGTCAACCTCTATGCCGACGGCCGTGGCAGCCTGGACGAGATGCTGCAGGCAGCGTGGTCGCATGGTGCGCCCGATGCGCTTGCTGTACGCGACTGAGCTCGGGGTTGCCTGGTTTTTTCGTGCGCGATTGATCCGCCAGGCAAAAGCCTGATAGCTTCTGCCAACGTGCAAGAGCGCCGGCTCACTGGTCGAATCTGATGAAATTTTTTCGCCCTTTCACTGGGCTTATAGCGCTCGGCCTGCTGCTGCTCTCGCTTGCGCCGGCCTCGGCACAGCTTTTCGAGACCAAGGCCGCGCAGGCCTTCATGATCGATGCCGAAACCGGAACCGTGCTGTTTTCCAAGGACGCCGACAGGTTGATACCGCCGGCCTCGTTGGCCAAGCTGATGACGATGGAAGTGGTCTTCAACGCCATCAAATCGGGGCGCCTGACGCTCGACGACACCTTCGTGGTGAGCGAAAACGCCTGGCGCAAGGGCGGCGCGCCTTCGGGGACATCGACTATGTTCGCGAAACTCAAGTCGACGATCCGGCTTGAAGACCTGATCCAGGGCGTGACCGTGCAGGCGGCCAATGACGGCTGTATCGTCATCGCTGAAGGAATCGCGGGGTCCGAGGCAAACTTCGCGGCGCAGATGACCGAGCGTGCCCGCCAGATCGGCTTGCAGAAATCGACCTTCGTCAACTCCACCGGTCTGCCGGCAGATGGGCAGCAAACGAGCGTTCGCGAACTCGCACTTCTGGCGCTGCATATCTGGCGCAACTACCCGGATCTCTACCGCTATTACGGCCAGAAGGATTTTACCTGGAACAAGATTTCCCAGAGGAACCGCAATCCGCTGCTGGCCATGGATATAGGCGCCGACGGGCTCGCGGTCGGCGCCAGCGAGCAATCCGGGTTCGGCATTGTCGGCTCGGCCAGCCACAACGGCACAAGGGTGATCGCGGCGATGAGCGGCCTGGCAAACGACCGCGAGCGTGCTGAGGAAGCGCGAAAGCTGCTCGACTGGGGCGTTCGCTCCTTCGAGAAGACTGAAGTATTCGCCAAGGACGAAGTGGTTGGCGAAGCCCAGGTCTTTGGCGGCGCGAAATCCGGAGTCGCGTTAAAGGCAAAAGGACCGGTGCAGATCTTCCTGCCGATCACCAACCGCGACAAGCTCACCGCCAGGATCGTCTATGACGGACCGGTTGCCGCGCCGGTGGAGGAGGGGCAGCCGGTCGGTACGCTGCGCGTCTGGATCGGCGATACTCTGAGCCAGGAGACGCCGCTGTTTGCCGCCGAGTCGATCGGTGTCGGTTCGCTGCCGCAGCGCGCGCTCGACGCCGCCAAGGAACTGGCCGTCGGCTGGCTGCGTTAGCACCGTCGCGGTGGACCTTTTTTGCCGCCCGGACTATACGGTCCCCGAAGTATGGACAAAGGCTTTGGCGCGCGGATTTTTCATCACTTTTGAAGGCGGCGAAGGAGCAGGCAAGTCGACGCAGATCGAGCGGCTGGCCAAGAAGATGCGCGCCAAAAAATACGATGTGCTGGTGACGCGTGAGCCGGGTGGCTCGCCGGGCGCGGAGGCGGTCAGGCATGTCCTGCTTTCAGGCGCAGCCGAGCCGTTCGGCCCCAAGATGGAAGCGTTGCTTTTCGCCGCTGCGCGATCCGACCATGTCGAACAGGTCATCCGGCCGGCGGTCGAGCGCGGTTCGGTCGTGCTTTGCGATCGTTTCATGGATTCTTCACGCGTCTACCAGGGCGTCACCGGCGGCCTCGACCCGGCATTCATGGACGCATTGGAGAAGGTCGCCATCAACGGCATGGTGCCGGACATGACGCTGATCTTCGATATCGACCCCGCCGAGGGCCTGAGGCGCGCTACCGCCCGGCGGGGGAGCAGTGACGGACCGGACCGCTTCGAGAAGGAAACATTGGCCATCCACCAACGCCGGCGCGAGGCGTTTCTCGCGATCGCCGCAGCTGAACCCGAACGCTGCGTCGTCGTCGATGCGTCAGCCGACCCCGACACCGTGGAGGATATCGTTACCGCCATCGTCTTCGCGGCTCTCGAGAGGATGATGCCGGCGCAAAGAAGGCAGGTGGCGCCGGCATGATTTTCGAACGCATCGCGCCCGAACAGCACAACACGCTGGACGGGGTGCCCGAGCCATCCGAGACGCCGCGTCTTGTCGGTCACCCGCAGGCGGCCAACATGCTCGCCACCGCTTACCGCTCGGGAAAGCTGCCGCACGCACTGATCTTTGCCGGACCGGTGGGCATAGGCAAGGCGACGCTGGCCTTTCATCTGGCGCATCATCTGTTGAAGCACCCGGCCTTCGAGCAGGCGCTGGAAAGCCTTGCCGTTCCAGATCCGGCTTCGTCGCTGTTTCGCCAGATCGCCACCGGGGCACATCCTTCGGTTCTGCATCTTACACGCCCCGCGAATGACAAGACCAAGAGCTTCAAGACAGTGGTCACGGTCGACGAAATCCGTAAGGTCAGCCGCTTTCTGTCACTGACCTCGCACGACGGCAGCTACCGGGTGGTTATCGTCGATCCCGCCGACGACATGAACACCAATGCTGCCAATGCTTTGCTGAAGAATCTTGAAGAGCCACCCGCGCGCACCTTGTTCATCCTCATCGTCCATGCGCCGGGCAGTTTGCTGCCGACGATCCGGTCGCGCTGCCAGATGGTGCGATTAGCCCCGCTCGATGCCAAGAGCTTGATGGCGGTTCTGGAGGGCATCGAGCCGCCGCCACCGGAGGATCCTGCGGCGCGCGCGGCGCTGGCGGAGCGGGCAGGGGGCAGCGCGCGCAACGCGATCCTGTTGACGCAGTATGGCGGGCTTGAAATCGCCGCGACCCTCGATGCCCTGGTGATGTCCAAAAAGATAGATGTCGCAGGCGCCTACCGTCTTGCCGAGGCGGTCGCCGGCCGCGACCAGGCAATCCCGTTCGAGATATTCAATCGCCGCGCGCTCGACCTGCTGTCGGCCGGCGCCAGCCAGGCCGCGCTCGCCGGCGATCTCGCGCGGGCCAAAACGCTGTCGGATACTTGGCACGAGGCTTTGAACGCTATATCTGAAACCGAGACCTACAATCTCGACAAAAAGCAGCACGCCCTGACCATGATCGACCGCCTGAATTCTGCAATGCGAATGTGACGGCCGCTGGCGTGGCTTTGAAGCCCCTGAGCATTGATCCCAATCAATCGCAGGAACTTCGAAGCCACCACATTGGCGTCGGATGGCAATTGCCGTTTCGATGCGATATCTCACCGCGACATCTTTCATTCAGACATTCATGACGGCTCATCCATGTCACGCGAAAAATACTACGTCACGACGCCGATCTTCTATCCGAACGGAAAGCCGCATATCGGCCATGCCTACAATGTGATCGCCAGCGACACGCTTGCCCGCTTCCAGCGGCTCGACGGCAAGGACGTCTTCTTCGTCTCGGGGACCGACGAGCACGGCTTGAAGATGCAGCAGACGGCGGACGCCGAAGGCCTGACGCCGAAGGCGCTTGCCGATCGCAATTCGGCGATCTTCCGTTCGATGCTCGAAGCGACCGGCTGCTCGAACGACGTTTTTATCCGAACTACCGAGGAGCGGCACTACAAGGCTTGCCAGGCGATCTGGACACGCATGGCTGAGAATGGCGACATTTACCTCGACCGCTACAGCGGCTGGTATTCGGTTCGGCAGGAAGCCTATTTCGATGAGGCCGAAACCAAGGTCGGCGACGACGGCGTGCGCCGCGAACCGCTCGGCTCGCCTGTCGAATGGACCGAAGAAGAAAGCTACTTCTTTCGGCTTTCCGCCTATCAGGACAGGCTGCTCGCACTATACGAGAACAGCCCCGAATTCGTCGGGCCAGCGGAGCGGCGCAATGAAATCGTCAGCTTCGTCAAATCCGGCCTCAGGGATCTGTCCATCTCGCGCACCACGTTTAACTGGGGCGTGCCGGTCCCGGGCGACGACAAGCATGTGATGTATGTCTGGGTCGATGCACTGACCAACTACATCACCGCTGCCGGTTATCCGGATCCGGCCAGCGAGAGATGGTCTTTCTGGCCTGCAAACGTTCATGTCATCGGCAAGGATATCGTGCGCTTTCACGCGGTCTACTGGCCGGCTTTCCTGATGTCGGCTGGCATCGAATTGCCGAAGCGCGTGTTCGCGCATGGTTTTTTGTTCAACCGCGGCGAGAAAATGTCGAAGTCGGTCGGCAACGTCATCGACCCGTTCGCCATGATCGAGCACTACGGTCTCGACCAGGTGCGCTATTTCTTCCTGCGCGAAGTGCCGTTCGGTCAGGACGGTAGCTACAGCCATGATGCGATCGTCAACCGCACCAATGCCGACCTTGCCAACGATCTTGGCAATCTGGCGCAGCGCTCGCTGTCGATGATCGGCAAGAACTGCGGCGGCGTGGTGCCGAAGCGTGGCGAATTGAGCGACGCCGACAAGGCGATCCTCGATCAGGCAGATGCTGCCCTTGTCACGGCGCGCAGGACGATGGCCGACCAGGGCATCCATTTGGCGCTGGCGGCGATCTTTGGCGTGGTGGCCGAAGCCAACCGCTATTTCGCTGGGCAGGAGCCATGGGCGCTGAAGAAGACCGATCCGGCACGCATGGAAACGGTGCTGTGGACGACGGCAGAGGTGATCCGGCGTGTCGGATTGCTGTGCCAGCCCTTCATTCCAGGCTCGGCGGCAAAGCTGCTCGATCTTTTGGCAGTGCCGGCGGACAGCCGCGACTTCGCGCATGTCGCCGAACGTCATGCGCTGGTGTCCGGTACGGCGCTGCCGGCGCCGGAACCAGTATTTCCACGCTATGTCGAGCAAACGGATACAAGCGCCTGATGCTGGTCGACAGTCACTGCCATCTCGACTTTCCGGATTTCGCCGAAGAGCGGGCGACCATCGTCGCCCGCGCCCTCGCGGCCGGCGTCGGCCGTATGGTGACGATCTCGACGAGGGTGAAGCGATTTAGCCAAGTGCTTGAGATTGCAGAGACTTTCGATGAGGTCTATTGCTCGGTGGGCACCCATCCGCACAATGCGGCGGAAGAGCTTGACGTCGCTGTCGATGATCTGGTGCGGCTCTCTGCTCATCGCAAAGTGGTGGCGATCGGCGAGGCCGGGCTCGACTATTTCTACGATCATGCGCCGCGCGACGCACAGGCTCAGGGCTTTCGCACCCACATCGCCGCGGCGCGCGTGACCGGTCTGCCGCTGGTCATCCATTCGCGCGACGCCGACGACGACATGGCTGACATCCTCGAAGAAGAAACAGGGAAGGGCGCCTTCCCCTTCATCCTGCACTGTTTTTCGTCTGGGCGCAGGCTAGCCGAGATCGGTGTCGGGCTCGGCGGCTACGTTTCGTTTTCCGGTATCCTGACCTTCAAGAACTCCGCCGAGCTGCGCGCCGTCGCCGCCGATGTGCCGCGCGACCGTCTGCTGGTCGAAACCGACGCGCCATACCTTGCGCCGATCCCGTTTCGCGGCAAGCGCAATGAGCCCGCCTATGTCGCGCATACAGCCAAGGTGCTGGCCGAGACGATCGGCTTCAGCGAGGCCGAGATCGCTGATATCACCACGGATAATTTCTTCCGGCTGTTCAGGAAAATGCCGCGCCCGAGCGCGCCGGGCGCCTGACGCATGAGCGACCGGTTACGTCTTACCGTCCTCGGCTGCGGCTCATCGCCGGGCACGCCACGCATCACCGGCGACTGGGGCAGTTGCGATCCCGCGAACCCCCGAAACCGGCGCACGCGCACCGCAGCGCTCGTCGAGCGGATCGCGGCGAATGGCGTCCGGACCACGGTCGTCATCGACACCGGCCCGGATTTCCGCGAGCAGATGCTGCTGGCATCGGTCAGGCGCATCGATGCGGTGGTCTATACACATCCGCATGCCGACCATATCCACGGCATCGACGATTTGCGCGGCTTCGTACTGGAGCAGCGCCACCGGATCGACATCCATGCCGATCAGGCCACCATGCTGCGCTTACGCGAGGCGTTCCGCTACTGTTTCGAAACACCGAAAGGCAGTTCGTATCCGCCGATCGTGAACGCCCATATCATCGACCACGACAGGCCGGTGGTGATCGAGGGCGAGGGCGGCGCCCTCACCCTCGAACCGCTGGTGCAGCTTCATGGCGACATCACCTCGCTGGGTTTCCGCATCGGCGGGCTGGCTTATTGCCCTGATGTCAGCGACTTTCCGGACGCGACCGCCGAGCGCTTGCGCGGGTTGGACGTGCTGGTCATCGACGCGCTGCAATACACCGTCCATCCGAGCCATCTGTCGCTTGGCCAGGCGCTTGGCTGGATCGAAAGACTGGCGCCGAAGAACGCGGTGCTGACGCATATGCATGTGCCACTCGACTACGCAACGGTAATGGCCGAGACGCCGGCCAACGTCGAGCCTGCTTATGATGGCATGACGATCGAAATCCCTTACGAATCAGCGTGAAGGATCGAGTTTTTACGGTTGGGTTTCTGAGTGGGGTCTCGCAAGGTGCGTGAAACCAATTCTCGCTCTAAAGCCGGCCCAGCGGCTCGCTGGTGCCACTTCCACGCCACATTCTTATCCGCCATTTCAGTTCCATAACCTATCTTATGCGACTGAAGCTTGTAGCAGCCATTTTAGGAATGCGACGGTTGAGCAAATTAGAGATGCGACATTTGTCGTGCGTCTGACGAACCGCAGCATTACAACCAGCAAATGACCCACTTTCTCGGCTTTCCCGATCACCTCGCCGATGGCCGCATGCCTCGTGCGGTGATCTTCGGAGCCGGTCACGGCAGCACGTATCCCAGCGAGGACAGTCATGGCTATGCCTTGGCAGCCGACGCCATCCGCGCTGCAAGCCGGGTCGATGCCACGCTCATCGAGCACTGGGATTTCGATCTTGGTGGCCCGCTGTTCGACGGCAGGCCGATCTGCTGCATCGATACCGGCAACATCCCGACCACCATGCATGACAATGCCGGCAACCGGGCCAAGATCGAGGCGAAGACGCGCGAGGTCCTGGCATTGCCGGCCGTGCCGATCCTGCTCGGCGGCGACGACTCCGTGCCCATTCCCTTCCTCGCCGGATTTGCGGATCACGGCCCGGTCTGGATCCTGCAGATCGACGCCCATATCGACTGGCGCGACGAGTTGCATGGCGAACGATACGGCTATTCGAACCCGATGCGCCGGGCGAGCGAGATGCAGCATGTTGCCGGCATCGTGCAGGTCGGCATCCGTGGCGTCGGTAGCGCACGCATCACCGAAATCGAAGCTGCGCGGCGCTATGGCAGCCGTTTCGTGACCGCCCGCGAGGTTCACGCCCAGGGCGTCGAAGCCGCTCTCCGATACATTCCGGAAGGAGCGCGGATCGTCATCACGCTCGACTGCGATGGCCTCGATCCCGGTATCATGCCTGGCGTAGCTGCGCGTACACCCGGCGGCCTCACCTATACGCAAGTGATCGACCTGATCGCGGGCCTCGGCAGGCGGGCCAAGATCGCAGGATTCGACCTTGTCGAGCTCTATCCTCCCGCCGACATTGACGGCCTGTCGGCGATGACCGCCGCGCGCCTTCTCGTCAATGTAATCGGCACCATCGTCCGTCAAGTTTGAAAGCCGGCTTCCTCACGCATGATGGCCAGACAAGATTTCATCGGCTGCCGGCCAGGCGCGAAGATTCTCAACCGGCATGCTAGGGTTGCGAATCATGAAGCGACTTGGGCTCTTCACAAGTTTCGTCCTCACCCTCGCCTGCGTGCTCACTGGCGCGCGAGCGCAGGACTTTGATCGTGCGCCAGGCGAGAACGACCTGGCTTTCGCCAAACGTGTTGTCGGGTTCGCCGACAATGCTGATCCGCACACCACAGCCGTGAGCTGGAGCGGCCTCCAGACACTCTTCGTCGATTACCAGACCGCTGAGGACTATCCGGAACGCCCGCTCGTCGCGCTGCAACGGCTAGCTGACAACAGATATCGCACAATCCAGGTCACGATCGGTGAACAAGAGGGCGACACGCCGGACATAGCGCTCGGCCTCGCCAACGCCGACCACGACCCGGCAAAGGAACTGATCGTGATACTTTCCTGGGCTCAGATGCACTACGATGTCGAAGGGACGCTCTACGAAGTTCGCATCTTCGATGGCCCCAAGCCAGGCCAGAAGGCGCTGACTCAATTGAAAGCGAGCCGGAAGTTCGACGCCACATGCGACTGCCATTGGCGCGACGGCACAACGAAGCACTTCCGCTTCAAGACGATCGCAGCGGTCAAGACTGAACTGAAGCGCCTGGGTTATTAGCCGCCGGCGAGGGCTCGCTTCCCGGATGCTGCCCTCGCCATCTCGCCTATGCTGGCCCGCAATCGTCACCAGCGCCGGCACAGGCACAGTCTGGGTCGCTCGTCAGAACTCCATATCACCGAAGTCACCGCCATTGTCGGAGCTGGCATCGCCTGCCTGATCGGCTTCGTCCGGCTGCGGCGTCGGCTGTTCAGCTGCCTTCGCTTCGCTGCCGCCAAACATGCCGGCGATCGCGTTGCCGAGCAGCACTCCGCCGGCCACGCCCATCGCGGTCTGCGCAGCGCCAGCAAGAAAACCGCCGCCTGCCCGCTGTGGCGTGTCCTGCGGCCCTTCAGTTGCAACGGAGGCGGCGCGCCCTACCCGCGGAACCGAGCCCGAGCGCCTGCCGCCGCTGCGGCCGAAGAAGCTGCTGAGCGGTCCACCGCCGGCGGGCTGCTGCGCCTGCTCTTCCAGTTCTTCGATGCGCGCCTGAGCTGCGTTCAAGGCCTGCTCCTGAACCACGATCGTCTGGGCCATGTAATATGGCGCGCCAGGCTGCTGGCCGATCTGATCCTGGATGAAGCGCTCTGCTTCCGCATCGCGCGGCGACGCCTGGCGCTCGACATTTGCCAACTTCTCGAAGAGGCGTCCGATCGCCTGTTGATCGTTTCTGTCCATGATATCCGCCTCCGGTCGTGGTCCGACGCCGGCTATTCGCGCTCGCCGGTGAAGTTCAACAGCAGTTGGAAGATGTTGATGAAGTTCAGATAGAGCGAGAATGCACCGAAGACAGCGAGCTTCTGCTGTGATTCCGCACCGAAGTTTTCCGCATACTGCTCTTTGATAGTCTGGGTATCCCAGGCGGTGAGGCCGATGAAGACGGCGATGCCGATCACCGAGATCGCGAACTGGAGCGCGGTCGAGCCCAGGAAGATATTGACGATGCTGGCGATCACCACGCCGATCAGGCCCATGATCAGGAACGACGAGAACTGCGTCAGGTCGCGTTTGGTCGTGTACCCGTAAAGGCTGGTCGCGCCGAACATGGTGGCGGCGATGAAGAAGGTGCGTGCGATGCTGGTGCCGGTAAAGACCAGGAACACGGAAGCCAGCGACAGCCCCATGACCGCGCAGAATGCCCAGAACATCGCCTGGGCGCCGGCCGCCGACATCGTCTGCATCCGGAAGGAGAACAAGAGCACAAAAGCCAGTGGTGCCAGCATAACCACCCATTTCAGCGGTGTGGAGAAGATCGGCACGTAAAGCGCGGGTGTGGAAGCCACCACGAACGCGATCACGCCCGTAACGACGAGGCCAAGGCCCATGTAGTTGTAGACGCGCAGCATGTGCCGGCGCAGGCCTTCGTCGTAGACGGCTCCGGCTCGGGCTCCGGCCCCGATATATCCGAGATTGTTCATGTGGTTCTCCTTCTTGAAGGTCGATCAGTAAAGCGTCTTGGCGAGCGCTTCGGCCGTGAGATCTATGCCTTGGATGTCGCTACGTGCGACGACCGCGTAGGCGACCTCGCCGATCTGGAAATAAGCTGAGGAAACGTCGCCCGAGGGAACGACAGTCGGCTTGACGACGTCGAATGTCCCGGGCCTGATTGCGAACAACGAGACCAGCCCCATCTCTTTCGTCTCGACAGCCATCTCGACGCTCGGGCCGAACTGCGATGGGTAGATCTGCACGTCGCGGACCGTCCAGTCCGCTGGCAGCGATGGCATAATGATCGCCGTCGCGGCGCGAACTTCGTCGGCATTGTAGCCGGGCGCTTCGGGTTGCGACGACATCGCCTCGCGCACGAGCGTCGTGCGGTGCGCCCGGACCGCGTCCTCCACATAGGCGGGCGGATGGGTCGAAGCGACGACTTCCGTCACCGATATCGGTCCGATGAGCCCGTTCGCAAGCCAGCCGGCAGCGACGAAGACAGCGACTGCCGCCGCTCGCTGCAAAGCACCAAGGACGCGGCCGCGCGCCAATCCCCGCTCCAGCCGCCGTGCGGCCTCGGCCGTCGAGGGCCGCGCCATGCCTTTCGATCCGGCAAGCGCCACGCGCAATTCGTCACGCATCCGCAGGTCGGACATCACCCGCGCGGCCGCGTCCGGGCGGGCCGAAAGGAACGCCTCGACCTCGATGCGGCGTGCCACGTCCAGCTGATCGTCGACATAGGCGTCGAGATCGGTGTCGGTCACGGGATCGCGCAGTTGGTTCATTATCGACCTCCGACGATCTTCAGATGGCCTTTCGCCCGTGCCGGTGCCGCGTCCTCCATCTCGCGGAGTGCCGCACGTGCCCTGCCGATGCGCGACATCAGCGTGCCAAGCGGCACGCCGCTAACCTCGGCCGCCTCGCTGTAGCTGAGCCCCTCGATGGCGACGAGATGCAGCGCGCAACGTTGCTCTTCCGGCAATGTGAAAAAAGCGTCGCGCACCTGTGCCAGACGGACCGAATGTTCCTGCGCAGCCTGGACGCTGGCCTCGGCGAGATAGCCGGCCTGTTCGATGCGCATTGCTTCGGATTTGCGGGATCGCAAGCCGTCGATGAACGCGTTGTGGACGATCGACAGCAGCCATACGCGAAGGTTTCCGCCGGAGCGGAAGCTGCCGCGTCGCTCATAGGCACGCACCAGCGCATCATGCACCAGATCCTCTGCATCGGCGCTGTCGCGTGTCAGCGAGCGTGCATAGCGGCGCAGTGAACCGAGCTGTCCCAGAATGTCGAAGCGTGGCATCGGCCGTTTCATGTCCTGTTTACGGAGCAGGTCGGAATTTTAATCCCGCTCGCCCGAATTTTTCGGCTCGCCGCGCTCTCTCTGGGAGATATCGCGCCTGCCCTCGCCCGGCAGATAGTATCGGCCGCCCTCGAGGCAAACCGACGCCGCGTTGGCGCATATGAAACTGCTGGCAAAGCACGGCCGGTTTGCGTATCACTCCGCCGCCAACGGAAACTTATCGATGTTCGAAAATCTCCAGCCCGCGCCTGCCGACAAGATCCTGGCCTTGATCGGCCTCTATCGCGCCGACCCGCGTCCCGACAAGGTCGATCTCGGGGTCGGCGTCTATAAGGATCGCGACGGCAAGACGCCGGTGATGCGCGCGGTGCGCGAAGCCGAAAAGCGGTTGCTGCAGGGCCAGGATACCAAGACCTATCTCGGCCTCGCCGGGGATACCGCCTTCAACGCGGCGCTGGCCAGGTTGGTGTTCGGCCCAGCCGCCGACATGACACGCATTTGTGCGGCACAGGCGCCTGGCGGCTCCGGCGCGCTGCGGCTGGTGGCAGAGCTGCTGAAAAGGACCCGCACCGACGCGATGGTCTGGCTGTCGGATCCGACATGGCCGAACCACACGCCGGTGATGCGCGCCGCTGGCCTGCAGACACGCGAATATCCCTATTTCGACGCTGCTTCTGGTGCGGTTCGCTTCGACGACATGCTGAATGCATTGAGAACCGCCAATCCTGGCGACGTCGTATTGTTGCATGGCTGTTGCCATAACCCGACGGGCGCCAATCTAGAAATCCCGCAATGGGCTGCCATTGCCGATCTTGTCGTTGAGCGCGGCCTGCTGCCCTTTGTCGACATCGCCTATCAGGGCTTTGGCGACGGGCTTGATGCGGATGCCGCCGGCTTGCGCCTTCTGGCGGCAAAAGTTCCGGAAATGGTCGTTGCCTCGAGCTGCTCGAAGAACTTTGCCGTCTATCGCGACCGAGTCGGTGCAGCGCTGATCATGGCGAAAGACGGCGCGCAGGCGGATTTGGCGATGGGCCAGATGCTGTCGGCGGCACGTGCCATGTATTCGATGCCGCCGGACCACGGCGCGGCGGCGGTGCGCATCGTGCTCGAAGACCCCGCATTGCGTTCCGATTGGGAGGCAGAGCTTGAAGAGATGCGGCTGCGCATGCTGCGGCTGCGCGTCCAGTTCTCCGAGGCGCTGCGCCGGCAGTCCAACTCCGACCGTTTCGATTTCGTCGCCAGCCATCGCGGCATGTTTTCCCGGCTCGGCCTGTCGGAAGCGCAAGTCGAGCGGCTGCGCGCCGAGCATGGCATCTACATGGTCGGCGACAGCCGCATCAACGTTGCCGGGCTGCCCGAGGACGGCATGGATGCGCTCGCCAAGGCGATCGTCTCCGTGCTCGACTGATGCTTTTGCTAACTAGGATCTTCCGGAAACCGGGTCCACTTTCGTATCATGGTCTGGCGGCCCATCTGTGGACAAGGCGCCCTCACCGGCTGAAGCCGTTGGCCGCACAGCCGTGTACAGGATAGCGTTTCCCAGATGAAACCCTCGAAAGACATTTCCCGGCTGATCGAGATCATGGCAGCGCTGCGGGCGCCGGAAACCGGTTGCCCGTGGGATATCGAGCAGGGCTTTTCGACAATCGCGCCATACACGATCGAGGAAGCCTACGAAGTGGCGGACGCCATTGCGCGCGGCGATCTCGACGATCTGCGGGACGAGCTTGGCGATCTCCTGCTGCAAGTGGTCTACCACGCGCAAATGGCCGAGGAGGCCGGCGAATTTTCATTCGGCGATGTGGTCCAGGCCATCACCACAAAAATGATCCGCCGCCATCCCCATGTCTTCGGCGACGACAAGGCGCGCAGCGCCGGCATGGCCAAGGGCATGTGGGAAAAGATCAAGGCAGAGGAAAAGGCGGAGAAGCGCAGTGCGCGCCTCACCCGTGGGCTCGACCCGGAAGACCATGGCAAGGGCTTTCTCGACAGCGTGCCGGTCGCGCTGCCCGCGCTGACCCGGGCGCTCAAGCTGCAGGAAAAGGCCGCCCGCGTCGGCTTCGACTGGAGCGAGGCGGCACCGATCCTCGAAAAGATAGAGGAGGAGATCGGCGAATTGCGCGAAGCGCTCGCCAAAGGCGACAGCGCGCCGATCAAGGATGAGTTCGGCGACATGCTGTTTGCGATCGTCAATCTCGGCCGGCACCTCAAAATTGATTCCGAAGCGGCACTCAGCGGCACCAACGAAAAATTCCGGTCGCGCTTCCACTATGTCGAGCGGACGCTGCAAGCGTCGGGAAACAGCCTAGAAGAGGCGACGCTGGACGAGATGGAAGCGCTCTGGCAGCAAGCAAAAAGCGCGAAGTAAAGGTCCCTACCCGCTGTTTTGACGTCGCAATCGGCTTTCGATCTCCTGCCGGGCGCTGTGCGTGGCCTTGAGCGCGATGGTCACGCTGCCATCCTCATTGTCATCACGCGAGGCGATGTCGCCGTTGCGGTAAAGCCAGTCGACGACGGCGAGTTGGTCGGGCTTGAGCGTGACGGTGAACGTCTCCAGTTCGCCCGACATCATCGTCTCGATGATCGCCTTCAGCGCATCGATGCCCTCGCCGGTCACTGCCGATATGGCGATTGGCGGTGCCTTCTTGCCGTCAGCACCATCAGCAAGCAGCCGCGCCCGGTTGCCCTCGTCGAGCCGGTCGATCTTGTTCCATACTTCGATGACGCGCTTGCTATCGCGGGCATCGACGCCGAGATCGGCAAGGATGCGCTCGACATCTTCGGCCTGCGCGGCCGTATCGGGATCGGAGATGTCGCGCAGATGAATGACGAGGTCTGCCTCGACCACTTCCTCCAGCGTCGCCCTGAAGGCCGCGACCAGATGTGTTGGCAGGTCGGAAATGAAGCCTACCGTGTCGGAAAGGATGATCGGCGTACCGTGCGGCAGGCGCACGCGGCGCAGCGTCGGGTCGAGCGTGGCAAACAGCATGTCTTCGGCCAGCACCCCTGCTCCGGTCAGCCGGTTGAACAGCGTCGACTTGCCGGCATTGGTGTAGCCGACGATCGCCACCACCGGAAATGGCACCTTCTTGCGCTTGGCACGGTGCAGGTCGCGGGTGCGGCGCACGGTTTCGAGCTCGTGCTTCAGCTTGGTGATCTTGTCCTGCAGCACACGCCGATCCGACTCGATCTGGGTCTCGCCAGGACCGCCGAGAAAGCCGGCGCCGCCGCGCTGGCGCTCGAGGTGGGTCCAGCTTCGGACAAGGCGGCCCTTCTGGTAGTTGAGATGGGCAAGGTCGACCTGCAGCGTGCCTTCTTTGGTGCGGGCGCGCTCGCCGAAAATCTCCAGGATCAGCCCGGTGCGGTCGAGCACCTTGGCGTTCAACTCTTTTTCGAGGTTGCGCTGCTGTACCGGAGTCAGCGGATGATCGACAATGACCACTTCCGCGTGGCCCTCTTTGACGATCTCGGCGAACTCCGCGACCTTGCCGCTGCCGAGCAGGGTCGCCGGACGTGGATCATTGACGGTCACCACCGCCGTGTGGACCAAGTCAAGGTCGATGGCGCTGGCGAGGCCGACCGCCTCGTCGCGACGGGCCTCGGCGGAACGGGTCAGGCGCGGACGATTGGTATCGTCGTCGCCACGCGGCTGCCGGGTAAGCACCGGCACGATGACCACCGCCCGGGTCCGGCCGTTGGCCTCTGTCCCGGTCTGATGTGCTGGTTTTCCGCGAACGCTGCGGTCCGCGTCTTTCTCACGTGCCAATCAGGCGCCCTGGCTTTCCTCACCATCGAACATCTGAACCGGCTGGCTCGGCATGATCGTGGAAATAGCGTGCTTGTAGACAAGCTGGGAATGGCCGTCGCGACGCAGCAGAACGCAGAAATTATCGAACGAAGTGACCACGCCGGTCAGCTTCACGCCGTTGATGAGAAAGATGGTGAGTGGGTTTTTGCTCTTGCGAACTGAATTCAGGAACAGGTCCTGAAGATTTTGCGATCGTTCCGCCATTGTTCTTGTCTTTCGCCGATCCCCTTCGGTTTGCAGGCCAATGCGCCAAATTAGCCGGCACATGTCAAGCACGCAAACACCATCTTGCCGTCAGTAACGACAAGCAGAACGAGATATATTGATGTTCATTCCATCTGTGCGGTTATCAGGCTGGACTTTTTTCCGCAACGTCAAAAAAGGCCTGCCGTAATGAAACTGTTATCGAGCCCGGGTGGCCGTTGGCGACGGGAGCGCCATCGATCGCCACCACCGGCATGGCAATCGTGGTTGCAGAGCTGATGAAAACCTCGCGCGCGGCCTTGGCTTCGGCAACCGAAAAGCCGCGCTCCTCAATCTTCAGGCCAAGCTTGGCGGCGACATCGAACAGTGTCGTGCGGGTGATGCCGCGCAGGATGCCGTGCTCGGCGGGCCGTGTCACCAGCACGCCGTCCCTGGTGATGATCCACGCGTTCGACGATCCACCTTCCTTGACGGTACCGTCAACATCAACGAACCAGGCCTCCTGAGCGCCGGCTTCCTTGGCTTTCTGCTTGGCCAGCACGTTCGGCAGCAGGCCGACCGACTTGATATCGACCCGATCCCATCGGTTCTCCGGCACCGTGATGACCCGGATCCCGCTCTCGGCCCGCTTCGCGGCAACTGCAGGATCGGCTTTTTTGGCGATCACCACCAGTGACGGCTTCGTGCCCGCCGGCGGGAAGAAAAACTCGCGGCTGGCGACGCCGCGTGTCACCTGGACGTAGATCAGACCGTCGACGACATGGTTGCGGCGCACCACCTCGCGCATGACGAGCGGTAGCACGCCGCGCGTGATCGGCCAATCGATCGAGAGTTCGGTAAGTGAGCGGTTCAATCGAGCGAGATGGCGCGGCATGTCGACGATGAAGCCTCGTGCCACCTCGCAGACCTCGTAGACGCCATCGGCGAATTGATAGCCACGGTCTTCGATATGCACCGAAGCTTCGGCGTGAGCGACATAGCGCCCGTTAACATAGGCAATGCGCGGCATGGCAAATCCCTGGAAGAAGTCCCAGCTTTCTTATGCAATTCCAAGGACCGCAGTAACCGATAATTGCGTGGGCCACGACTGGTTTGGCTGTCAGACGCCCAGCGACTTCAGCTTGCGGTGCAATGCAGAGCGTTCCATGCCGATAAACTCTGCCGTCTTCGAGATGTTGCCGCCAAAACGGTTGATCTGGGCGATCAGATAATCCTTTTCGAATTGTTCGCGTGCTTCACGCAGCGGCAGCGCCATTATGTGCTGATCGGACTTGTTTGGAGTGCGCGGCATGACGTCGCCGATCTCGGCAGGCAAGAGGTCGGCGGTGATCGGCGCATCGACATCATCGCCACGCGCCAGGATCATCAGACGCTCGACATTGTTTCGCAACTGCCGAACGTTGCCCGGCCAGTTGTGCGCCTGCAGCACCGCCAGCGCGTCGTCGCCGATGCGACGCGGCTTGATGCCGGCCTGGCGAGCGATCTGCTTCATGAAATTGTCGACCAGATAAGGAATGTCCTCGCGACGCTCGGCCAGTCCCGGCACCATGACCGGAACCACGGCCAGGCGATGATAAAGGTCCTCACGGAAACGGCCGTCGGCGATCATGGCTTCGAGGTTCTGCGAGGTCGACGAGATGATGCGCACGTCGACCTTGACCCGCTTGGTGCCCCCTACCCGCTCGAACTGCTGTTCGACCAGCACGCGCAGGATCTTGTTTTGCGTCTCGCGCGGCATATCGGCCACTTCATCGATGTAGAGAATGCCGCGATGGGCTTCCTCCAGCGCGCCGACCTTGCGTTCGACGCCGTTCGATTCGGTGCCGAACAGCTCGATCTCCATACGCTCAGGCGTGATGTTGGCGGCGCTCAGCGTCACAAAAGGTGCACTCTTGCGCGCCGACAATGCGTGGATGGCGCGCGCCGCCAGTTCCTTGCCCGAGCCGGAGGGGCCGATAATCATGACGCGGCTGTTGGTCGGCGCGACGCGCTCGATGGTCTGGCGCAATTGGCTCATTGCCGACGACATGCCGATGAGGTCGAAAGTCTCGCCGCTGCGCAATTTGAGATCCGAAACCTCGCGTCTCAATTTGGACGTTTCAAGCGCCCGTTCGGCAATAAGGATCAGCCTGTCGGCCTTGAACGGCTTTTCAATAAAATCATAGGCGCCGCGGCGGATGGCCGAGACCGCCGTTTCGATATTGCCGTGGCCCGAGATCATCACCACCGGCAGGTTCGGGTGCATCGTCTTGATCTCGTCCAGCAAAGCGAGGCCATCGAGCCGCGAACCCTGCAGCCAGATGTCGAGGAAGATCAGCCGGGGTGCTCGGTCGGCGACCGCCGCCAGCGCGCTGTCGGCGTCAAACGCCGTGCGTGTTTCGTGACCTTCGTCGCTCAGGATACCGGCGACGAGTTCGCGGATGTCTTCCTCGTCATCGACGATGAGAATATCAGACGCCATTACCGACCTTTTCAGTTTCTTTTTCGTGTTCCGTCTTGCCCTCGCCGCGTATCGGAACTGTGGCGGCAACCGGCAGGATGATGCTGATCATTGCACCCCGCCCATCGTGGAAGTCCGCTGGTGCATCGTGCAATTCGAGTCGCCCGCCATGGTCCTCCACGATCTTCTTGACGATAGCGAGGCCAAGCCCGGTGCCTTTCTCGCGTGTCGTCATGTAAGGCTCGAGCAAGCGCTGCCGGTTTTCGCGCGGCAAGCCCCTGCCGTTGTCGATGACGTCGATTCGAATCGCGCCATTCTGACGTCCGGCTTGAATCCGGATTATGCCGTGCGGACGATCCTCTGCATCAAGTCCGTCGATGGCTTCGGCGGCATTCTTGATGACGTTGCCGAACGCCTGCGCCATCAGGCGGCTGTCGAACGTGCCTTTGAGCGGCTCATTGCCGAAGACGCGCTCGAAGGTGATGTCGGCGCGGCTTACTTCGACCAGGAACGAGGCCTCGCGCAACGAATCGCGCAGATCGATTGCCTTCATTTCCGGTTTCGGCATGCGGGCGAACGCCGAGAACTCGTCGACCATGCGGCCGATGTCCTCCACTTGCCGGATGATGGTGTCGGTGCATTGATCGAAAACCTCACGGTCCTCGGTGATGACCTTGCCGTAACGGCGCTTGATGCGCTCGGCCGAAAGCTGGATCGGCGTCAGCGGGTTCTTGATCTCGTGGGCGATGCGCCGCGCCACGTCGGCCCATGCAGAGGAACGCTGTGCCTGGACCAGATCGGTAATGTCGTCGACTGTCACGACGTAGGACTTATCCTCCGAACCGTCGTCGCCGGCTTCAATCGTGATCTGCACGTTGAAGGTCCGTTCGGTGCCGGCACGATAGAAGGTGACCTGTTCGCGATAGACCGGCTTGCCCGATTTGCGGCCGATCTCGAAGACGCGGCCGACATGCGGCAGCACCGCGGAAAGGTTCTGCCCAAGCGCTGCCGGAGCGGATATGGCCAGCATGGTTTCGGCCGAACGGTTGACGATGGTGACGATGCCATATGGATCGACGCCGATGACCCCGGCGGTGACGCCGGCAAGCACCGCCTCCGAAAAGCGCCGCCGCTCGTCGATCAAATCCTTGGCCGACAGGATCTCGTTGCGCTGCGATTTCAGCTCCATCAGCATCTTGTTGAAGGTGTCGCCGAGCGAGGCGACGTCACCGTCGGAGGGGCGGACAGGCACGGCTACGTCGAGATTGCCGGTAGCGACCTCGTCGGCCGCGCCGATGAGCTGACGAATCGGCCGCACCAGGCGGTCGGCCACCGCAATGCCGGTCCAGATGGCGGACAGGATGATGATCAGCGTCAGCGACAGATAGGGAAGCGCGAAAGCCACTTGCGAGGTGCGGCGATTGTCTTCGAGACCGCGATATTCGGCGGTGTTGGATTTGACGATCTGCCGCGCCTTGATCACCTCGGGATCGACGAGGCGGATGGTGTAAAGATAGAGGCCGTCGATCTCGCGCAGCTTGACGATGGCACCCATGATGTTGCGGGTGCGCGGTTCTATCAGCACCGGCTTGCCGTCTGCAGCGCTTGCCACGGCGCCCTCAGGCGGCTCTGGCATGGCAAAGTCCGCGTCGGTCTTGGCGCTCATGACGAAGGAACCATCGGGCTTGATGAGTGCCGCGTGCGCCAGCGAGCGACCCACCGCCTCCTTGTTCATGAGGTCGAGGAAACCGGTACGATCGAGGCCGTAAAGCGTGCGCGAAGCGTCGAGGTCGTAAGCCATCGACAACGTCGTGCCCTGAAGATTTCGCGCGTTTTCCTGCACATAGGCGTCAGCGATCGACAACGACGAATTGACGATCGTCTTGGTGCGGATCTCGAACCAGCGGTCGAGGCCGATGTCGAGCGTGATCGACGCGATGATCGCCACCATGATGGCGGGGATGGCGGCGACCAGCGCAAACATCGCCACTATGCGCACATGCAGCCGCGACGCAGCCTTGCCATGCCGTCGTGCCATCAGGATGCGATGCACCTCGCGGCCGACCAGCAAAATCAGAAACAGGACGAACGCCGCATTAAGCGCAATCAGCGCCAGCGTCGTCCTCGCGTCGGGCGTGATCGGCGTCGCACCGACCAGAATGGCGAAGGAGATCGCCGCCGTCACCAGCGCACCGGCAATGGCGATCACGCCCGGCAGCGCAAGCAGCCGGCGACCGTCTCGCGCGCCCGTATTGCTGAAAAGCGATTTGCTCAGTGTCGGTGCGTGCAGGGCCATGTCGCTGTCTAGAGCCAGTGATTACGTCGGATGTATGCAACGCATTGTGGCGATTATGCAACAAGTGTGGCCTAGACGGAAATCTTTCGGCAATCGATCCCCTGGAAAGCGCTCGTAAAGGGATTCGTCTAGACCTGCCTGGACGATTTGTAGACGTTGACGCCGAGTTCGCGAATCTTCTTGCGCAGCGTGTTGCGGTTGAGCCCCAGCAATTCGGCAGCCTTGATCTGGTTACCGCGCGTTGCGGTCATCGAGGCGAGGACCAGCGGATATTCGACCTCAGAGAGGATTCGCTGATAGAGCCCGGCCGGGGGCAGGTCGCCGGCAAACGAGGCAAAATAGCGTTGCAGGAAATGCTCCACCGCCTGGCCGATGGAAAGGTCATCGGGAATGAGGTTGCCGCCACCTGGAACGACAGGCCTTTCGCCGGTCTTCAACTCCGCCTCGATGATCTCGGCGGAAATCTCGTCCTGCGAATACAGTGCGGCCAGCCTGCGAATGAGGTTTTCGAGTTCGCGCACATTACCGGGCCATGGGTAGCGCTTCATCAGCTCGATGCCGCCGGTGGAAATGCGCTTGGTCTGCAAGCCTTCACTGACGCCGAGCTTGAAGAAGTGGCGGACGAGGTCCGGAATGTCCTCCGACCGCTCGCGCAGCGCCGGCAGCCTGAGCGGCACAACATTCAAGCGGTAGAACAGGTCCTCGCGGAAAAGCCCCTGATTAATCAGTGTGCGCAGGTCCTTGTTGGTGGCAGCGACGATGCGCACGTCGGTCTTGATCGGCGTGCGGCCGCCGACCGTGGTGTATTCGCCCTGCTGCAACACACGCAGCAGCCGCGTCTGCGCTTCCATCGGCATATCACCGATCTCGTCGAGGAAGAGCGTGCCGCCTTCGGCCTGCTCGAAACGGCCGGTGGAGCGGTTCTGCGCGCCGGTAAAGGCGCCCTTCTCGTGCCCGAACAACTCCGATTCGATCAGGTCGCGCGGGATCGCCGCCATGTTGATAGCGACGAACGGACCGCCTCGGCGGCGGCCGTATTCATGCAGCGCGCGCGCCACCAGTTCCTTGCCGGTACCCGACTCGCCGCTGATCATGACCGTCAGGTCGGTCTGCATCATGCGCGCCAGCATGCGGTAGATGTCCTGCATGGCCGCCGAGCGGCCGACCAGCGGCATCGTTTCCGGCGGCTCGTCGGCCCGCGTATCGATCTTCGGCCGCCGCGGCTCGGAAAGAGCGCGGTTGACGATGTTAAGCAGCTCCGTCAGGTCGAACGGTTTCGGCAGATACTCGTAGGCCCCGGTTTCGGAGGCACGAATTGCTGTCATGAACGTGTTCTGCGCACTCATGACGATGACCGGCAGTTCCGGTCGCGCCTTCTTGATGCGCGGCAGCATGTCGAAGGCGTTCTCGTCAGGCATGACAACGTCGGTGATAACCAGATCGCCCTCGCCCGCCGCAACCCAGCGCCACAGCGTCGAAGCGTTGGAGGTGACACGCACGTCGTGGCCGACGCGCGAAAGCGCCTGGTTGAGGACAGTGCGGATGGCCGCATCGTCGTCGGCGACGAGAATATTGCCGCGAACGGTCATTTGCGGTCTCCTTCACCGTCGTCGTCGGTGCCAAACTGGGTTTCTTTCCACGCCGGCATCAGGATGCGGAAAGTGGTGCCGCGCGGGGTCGATTCGCATTCAATGATGCCGCCATGCTCGCCGACGATCTTTGCGACCAGCGCCAGACCGAGACCGGAGCCGTTCGGCTTGGTGGTGATGAAAGGATCGAAGAGGATCGGCAGGATGTCTTCGGAAACACCCGAACCGTTGTCACGCACGCAGAATTCCAATGGCAGCGATACGCGGTCCTGGGTCCCGGGTACGGAAACACGGATGCCCGGACGGAAGGCGGTCGATAGCATGATCTCGCCCTGCGGATCACTGCCGATCGCCTCGGCGGCATTTTTTACCAGATTGAGAAACACCTGGATGAGCTGGTCGCGATTGGCAAAAACCGGAGGCAATGATGGATCATAGTCCTCCAATATCTTGATTCGCTTGGCAAAACCGTTCTTGGCGATTGCCTTGACATGGTCGAGCACGACATGGATGTTGACGGGGTAGCGGTCGATCGGCCGCTCGTCGGAAAACACCTCCATGCGGTCGACCAGCGAGACAATGCGGTCGGTCTCGTCGGTGATCAGCCTGGTCAGTGCGCGATCCTCGTCAGACGCCGACAGCTCTAGCAACTGCGCAGCACCACGAATGCCGGACAGCGGGTTCTTGATCTCATGGGCAAGCATCGCGGCGAGGCCGGTGACCGAGCGTGCCGCACCGCGATGCGTCATCTGCCGGTCGATCTTGTCGGCCATTGAGCGTTCCTGGAACATCACCACGACCGAGCCTGGAAATTCCGTCACTGGTGCGACGTAGAGGTCGACCACCTTCTCGATGCCGAGACGTGGCGACGACACGTCGACCCGGTATTCGTTGACCGGCGCCCGGCGCTCGCGCACCTGGTCGACAAGCGTCAGCAGCGGGCTGCCGAAAGGAATGAGCTTGTGCAGCGTGTTGCGGGCGAGCATCGTGGCGCTCGACCGGAAAAAATCCTCGGCATCGGCATTGGCGAAGGTGATGAAACCTTCCGGATCGACCATGATCACCGGCCGGCGAATGGTGTTGAGCACAATATGCGCGGCGTCCGCCATATCCGTGCTCTGTGTGACGGTAGCGTTCATGCCGCACTCCGCAGGTTCGCCGCTTCGGGAGCGGTTGAAAACATGTCGCGCAGCAACGCAATGACACGCCCAGGCTCGAAAGACGTGAGTATGGTCTTGCGCCGGTCGTCGCTTGTGCCGCCGGCGTGGCGGTCGAGATACCAGCCGAGATGCTTGCGCGCCTGGCGCACTCCGCTTTCCACGCCATAGAGCGCCAGCATGTCTTCGTAATGGGCAATGACGTAGTCGGCCAGCGCTTGCGGGCTTTCCGGCATGCTGGATACCGGCTCGGCCAGCGCGGCCGCTACAATGCTGCCGGCCGTCCACGGCGCGCCATAGTGCGCGCGGCCGACCATCACCGCGTCGGCGCCAGACTGCTCGAGGATCGACGCGGCCTCTGCCGGCGAGCCGACATCGCCATTGGCAACGACCGGGATCGAGACCGCCTGCTTGACGCGTGCGATGGCACGCCAGTCGGCCTTGCCCTGATAGAACTGGCAACGCGTGCGGCCGTGCACCGTCACCATCTTCACCCCGGCCTGCTCGGCGCGTCGCGCCAGCATCGGCGCGTTGAGCGCGCCTTCGTCCCACCCGAGCCGCATCTTGACCGTGACTGGCACCGCGATCGCGCCGACTACCGCTTCGATCAGCGACAACGCGTGGTCGAGGTCTCGCATCAGTGCCGAACCGGCATAGCCGCCCGTCACCTTTTTGGCCGGACAGCCCATGTTGATGTCGATGATGTCGGCGCCTTCGCCGACCGCGATTCGCGCGCCTTCGGCCATGTGCATTGCCTCGTGGCCGGCAAGCTGGACCATGTGGACAGGCAGCCCGGAATGACGGATGCGCAGGCTGGAACCAGCCCTGCCCTTTGCAAGCTCACCGCTCGCCACCATTTCCGATACGACCAGCCCGGCGCCATGCGCATGCGCGCGTTGCCGGAACGGTTCGTCGGTGATGCCCGACAGGGGCGCGAGAAATACGCGATTGCGGATTCTCACGCCACCCACATCCAGCGGCGAAGCTAATTTGGTCACATCAGGCATGCACAAAAACCAAGCACCTTCGGTTGCTGCACATTCTCTAGCCAGAACGACGGCAATGTGCAACGCGCAATGTCGTGACATTAAGGCGCATTTGGGAAAAAAACGGATCGCCGCACCGCATCAATCCTGGGTCTTTCAAAAGCGATACCACTTTTCGGGATCATGCGTTAAGCGTCTCGGCATGAGAGATGTGAGCGAAAAGCAAGCTGCGGACGACAAGGTCGCCGTGGTCATCGTTGCTGCCGGCCGCGGCGCGCGCGCTGGACAGGCCAATGGGCCGAAGCAGTACCAGCAAATTGGCGGCGGCGCCGTTATTGCACGCACGCTCGGTGCCTTTCTGACGCATCCGAAGATTGGACCTGTCGTCGTTGCTATTCATGCCGACGACGGCGCGCTTTTCCGCCGTGCGGCCGGTGCGAACGCCGACCGTGTCGTCGCTGTGACCGGCGGTACGTCACGGCAGGAGTCCGTCCGCCTTGGACTGCTGGCGTTGAGAAGCAATGCGCCGGGCCGGGTTCTGATCCATGATGCGGCCCGGCCGTTTGTCGATGCGGAACTAATAGACCGCACGATCGCAGCTATTGGCGAGCGCCAGGGGGCACTGCCTGCTTTGCCGGTTGCCGATACGCTCAAGCGCGAAACGGCCGAAGGCATGATCGGCGAAACCGTGTCCAGGGCCGGGCTTTATGCCGCACAGACACCGCAAGGCTTTCCGTTCTGGCCGATCCTGGCTGCGCACGAAAAGGCTCATCATCTGGGCAAAGCGGATTTCACCGACGATGCGGCAATCGCCGAATGGGCGCATATTCCGGTGAAGATCGTTCCCGGCTCGCCGGACAACGTCAAACTGACCTGGGCACGGGATATTGCAATGGCGGATCAGCGGCTTTCTAGCGCCCCACGTTTTCCCGACATCCGAACGGGCAATGGCTATGACGTCCATGCGTTCGAGCCCGGCGACCATGTCACCCTGTGCGGCGTCGCCATTCCACACGACAGGAAATTGTCCGGCCATTCGGATGCCGATGTCGGTCTCCACGCCTTGACCGACGCCCTGCTCGCCACCTGCGGCGCCGGTGACATCGGCACGCATTTCCCGCCCTCCGACCCACAGTGGAAAGGGGCCGCTTCACGCATCTTCGTCGAACACGCGGCCAAGCTGGTGCGCGCGCGCGGCGGGCGCATCGCCAACGCCGATATCACCCTGATCTGCGAGACGCCGCGCGTCGGCCCGCATCGCGAGGCCATGACCGAAACGCTTTCCGCAATCCTGCGAATTTCGCTCGATCGCATTTCGATCAAGGCGACAACCAATGAGAAGCTCGGCTTCGTCGGCCGTGAGGAAGGCATAGCGGCCATCGCGACCGCCAGCGTCGTGTTTCCAGGGGATGTCCCCGAGTGAGCAATAGCGATCTCGCAGATGCCCTGCTTCAGGCCTGCCAGCAGCGCGGCATCACGCTGGCGACGGCCGAGAGCTGCACCGGCGGCATGATCATCGCCGCCCTGACCGACATCGCCGGCTCTTCCGCGGTGGTCGATCGCGGCTTCATCACCTATTCCAACCAGGCCAAGACCGAGATGCTCGGCGTCTCGGCCGCTACGCTCGAGGCGCACGGCGCGGTCTCGCGCGAGACCGCAGTGGAGATGGCGGCCGGAGCCTTGGCCCATTCGCCGGCCGGGCTTGCACTGGCGGTAACTGGCATCGCCGGTCCGGCCGGCGGCTCGGCGGAAAAACCTGTCGGCCTGGTCTGGTTCGGCGTCGCCGTGGCTGGCCGGCCGGTAGTCAGCGAATGCCAGCTTTTCGCCGACAAGGGCCGTGATTTCATCCGCCGGGAGACGGTCCGGCATGCGCTTGAGCTGGGTCTGCGCGCGCTCGCTGCGGATCAGGCTGCCGATGGCGCGCCGTAGATGATTTCGGCCCTTTTCTCGAACGCCTCGGAGAACATGCGGAAGGCACGGTCGAACATGGTTCCCATCAACGCCCCCAAAATGCGGCTCTTGAACTCGTAGTCGATAAAGAAGCAGACGTTGCAACCGCCGCCGTCGGCCGGGTCGAAGCGCCAGACATTGCTCAGATATTTGAAAGGGCCGTCAATGTATTTCACATCGATGGTGTTCTCGTCCGGATTCAGCAGCACCTGCGTGGTAAAGGTCTCGCGGATCGCCTTGTAGCCGATGCTCATGTCGGCGATGAGCAAGGTGCGTCCGTCGCGTTCCTTGCGTGAGCGAACCGTCAGTGCCTCGCAAAGCGGCAGGAATTGCGGATAGGATTCGACATCGGCGACCAGAGCGAACATCTGCTCCGGCGTATGCGCGACGCGGCGATGGGCTTCGAATTGTGGCATGAAACCAGTTTGTTAGGCGGACTTCCTGAGAAACGCTTCACGCGCCGCGCGTAGTCTGGCGAAATCGTCGCCGGCATGGTGCGACGAGCGCGTCAGCGGGCTCGACGCCACCAGCAGGAAGCCCTTGGTCCTGCCGATCGTCTCGAAGGACTTGAATTCCTCAGGCGTGACGAAGCGGATCACCGGATGGTGTTTCTTCGACGGCTGCAGATATTGGCCGATGGTCATGAAGTCGACATTGGCCGAACGCAGGTCGTCCATCAGTTGCAGGATTTCGTTCCGCTCCTCGCCAAGGCCAACCATGATGCCGGACTTGGTGAAGATCGAGGGGTCAAGCTCCTTGACCCGCTGCAAGAGCCTGATCGAGTGGAAATAGCGCGCGCCCGGCCGAACCGTCAGATAGTTAGACGGCACGGTCTCGAGATTATGGTTGAAAACATCCGGCTTGGCCGCCACGACGATCTCCAGCGCACCGTCCTTGCGCAGGAAATCGGGCGTCAGGATTTCGATCGTCGTCAACGGGGTTGCTGCCCTGATCGCACGGATGACATCGGCAAAATGCTGGGCCCCGCCATCCGCGAGATCGTCGCGATCGACGGAGGTGATGACGACATGGCTCAAGCCCATCTGCTTGACCGCATGCGCGACACGCGCCGGCTCGTCGGGATCGAGTGCGGTCGGGATGCCGGTGGCGACATTGCAAAAGGCGCAGGCCCGCGTGCAGATCTCGCCCATGATCATGAAGGTGGCGTGCTTCTTCTCCCAGCACTCGCCGATATTGGGGCAGCCCGCCTCTTCGCAAACCGTCACTAGCTTGTGAGACTTCACGATTTCGCGCGTCTCGGCATAGCCTTTCGACATCGGCGCCTTGACGCGGATCCAGTCAGGCTTGCGCAGTACGTCCTGATCCGGCTTGTGCGCCTTTTCGGGATGCCGCAGGCGCGGCGCATTGGCAATCGTGTCAAGGACGGTGACCATGTGAAACCCGGCTCATTGGCAAGCGCTTGTCCAGCGCTCGCTCTACCCACGTCATCTAGGACTTTTCGGCGAAAAGAAAAAGGCCGCGATCACGCATGCCGCGGTGGCCTTTTTCGCATAGCAAGTGCCGACAGAGGTTAGCGGCGCACCAGTCGTCCGACCGCAATCAGAATGCAGGCGCCGATGAAGCCGGTGATCAGATAGGCGATCCAGCCGACGCCGAAGATGCCAATGTTCAGGGCCTGCAAGATGGCGTTCAACACGATTGCGCCGACAATGCCGAGAACGATGTTCATGAGGATGCCGGTATTGCTCTTCATGACCATCTCGGCGAGCCATCCCGCCAGGCCACCGATGATGATGGCTGCTACCCAGCCCACGCCGTTCATTTCCATATGCCCTCTCCTTGTATGATGGATGATGCCTGCGAAACGAATTGCTCTGCCGTCGAGTTCCGTTGTGTCTTCCCTGTGAGACTCGCCCAACTAATTTATCATGCATTCAGTGCGCGACCATAGGCGTCGAGTACACTCTCCTTCATCATCTCTGACAGGGTCGGGTGCGGGAAGATCGTGTGCATCAGCTCTTCCTCGGTGGTCTCCAGATTCATCGCCACGACGAAGCCCTGGATCAGTTCGGTTACTTCTGCGCCGACCATGTGGGCACCCAGCAACTGGCCGGTCTTCTTGTCGAAAATGGTCTTGACGAAGCCTTGGTCCTCGCCGAGCGCAATCGCTTTGCCGTTTGCCGCGAACTGAAAGCGGCCGACACGGATGTCCTTTCCGTCGGCTTTCGCTTTGGCTTCTGTCAGTCCGACCGAGGCGACTTGCGGATTGCAATAGGTGCAGCCTGGGATCTTCAGCTTGTCGGTGGCATGCACGCCGGGGAAATTGGCGATCTTTTCCACACAGACCACGCCCTCATGCTCGGCCTTGTGGGCGAGCATCGGCGGTCCGGCAACGTCGCCGATGGCGTAGATGCCCGGCACGTTGGTCTTGCCGTAGCCGTCGACGACGACGCAACCGCGGTCGGTCTTCACGCCGAGCGTCTCGAGGCCGAGGTTTTCGATGTTACCCTGTACGCCGACGGCCGAGATCATACGATCGGCGGTGATCTTCTCGACCTTGCCGTCCTTCATCTCGACATGCGCGGTGACCGAACTGGCGCCCTTCTCGACCTTGGTTACCTTGGCTTCGAGGATGATCTTCATGCCCTGCTTCTCGAACTGCTTTTGCGCAAACTTCGACACTTCGGCGTCCTCGACCGGCATCACGGCTGGCAGCAGTTCGACCACCGTCACCTCGGCGCCCATGGTGCGGTAGAACGAGGCGAACTCGATGCCGATGGCGCCCGAGCCCATCACCAGCAGCGATTTTGGCATCTCTTTCGGCACCATCGCCTCGAAATAGGTCCAGATCAACTTGCCATCAGGCTCGATGCCGGGCAGCGCGCGCGGCCTGGCGCCGGTCGCCAGAATGATGTGCTTGGCGCTATAGGTGCCCTCACCCTTGACGCCCTTGGGCGCCGGCGGCTGCGGCTCCATCGGCTTCTTCGACGATTTTGACACGACGATCTCGCCAGGTTTGGTCAGTTTGGCTTCGCCCCAGATGACGTCGACCTTGTTCTTCTTCATCAAGAAGCCGACGCCGCCGTTGAGTCGCAGCGAGACCTTTCGTGATCGATCGACGACGGCGGCTGTGTCGACGCTGACCTTGCCATCGTTCTTCAGGCCGTAGTCCTTCAGATGATCCGAATAGTGCATGATCTCGGCGGAGCGCAGTAGCGCTTTGGTCGGAATGCAGCCCCAGTTGAGGCAGATGCCACCCAAGTGCTCGCGCTCGACGATCGCCGTCTTGAAGCCAAGCTGCGCCGAACGCACTGCAGTGACATAGCCGCCGGGGCCGGAGCCGATGATGATGACGTCGTAGTTCTCAGCCACGGCTTTCTCCTTCACAATTCCAACATGAGGCGCACGAGCGGCGCCAGCGCTTGCCCGACGTTCCGCGTGTTTTCGGCATCGAGATGGACGCCGTCGAGCGGCGTGGTTTTGGCCACCGTGCCGGCATCGAAGAAGCCACAGCCGGCCTCGTCGGCAAGGGCGGAATATTGCGGCGCCAGCCGCTTTGACGCGTCATCGCCGCCAGCGAACATTTCCTTGAACTCGGCGTTTTCCGTGCGGCTGACTACGGGCGGCGCGACGATCAGGATCTGCGGCGCCGGCCAATTGAACGGGTAATCGTGACAGCGCACGATATCGATCAGGCGTTGCATGCCTTGCTTGGCCGCGACCGGATTACCATGAATCCACGGCTTCATATCGTTGGCGCCGAGCATAATAATGATCAAGTCGATCGGTGCGTGCGTCGTCAGGATTGTTGGCAACAGCCTTGCGCCATTGCGGTCCGCCCCGGCCAAGTGATCGTCGAAGGCTGTGGTTCGGCCATTCAGGCCTTCGGCAACGACCTCGACGCCGCTGCCCAATGCCGCCTGCAGCACGCTCGGCCAGCGATCTTCCAGCGGGTGCCGGCCGAGGCTTGCCGCGTCATAGCCCCAGGTCAGCGAATCGCCATAGCAGAGGACCGTTTTCATGCGTTTTCCCCCCTCCAACAAAGACCTATCCGCAATCGCTACCGCCCGAACAGCCAATGTACGATAATCGTTTACGAGCCGGATTGGATGGAGGCGAAAAGGCTGGTGTAGAATTTCCGCACCGCCCTGTTCCCCGCTTAGACCAGCATGCCCATCGGATTTTCGATCATGCGCTTGAAGGCGACGAGCAGCTCGGCGCCGAGCGCACCGTCGACTGCGCGGTGATCGGTCGACAGCGTCACCGACATGATTGTTGCGATCTTGATCTCGCCGTTCTTCACCACCGCGCGTTGCTCGCCGGCGCCGACCGCCAGGATCGTCGCGTGCGGCGGGTTGATGACGGCAGAAAAATCCTTGACGCCGAACATGCCGAGATTGGACACCGCCGTGGTGCCGCCCTGATATTCTTCCGGCTTCAGCTTGCGGCTGCGGGCGCGCCCGGCAAGGTCCTTCATCTCGTTGGAGATAACGGACATCGTCTTTTCGTCAGCACGCCGGATGATCGGGGTGATCAGGCCGCCGGGGATCGATACGGCAACGCCGACATCGGCGTGCTTGTGCTTGATCATGGCGTTTTCTGTCCACGACGCATTGGCATCCGGAACCGCCATCAGCGCCATGGCAAGAGCCTTGATGACCATGTCGTTGACCGACAGCTTGTAGGCCGGCGTTTCGCCCTTCTCGGTCTTCTTCACCGGGGCGGCCGCATTGATCTGTGTGCGCAGGGCCAGAAGTGCATCGAGTTCGCAGTCGAGCGTCAGATAGAAATGCGGGATGGTGGTCTTGGCCTCGACCAGCCGCCGCGCAATCGTCTTGCGCATACTGTCATGCGGGACAAGATCGTAGGAACCTTCGGCGAACAGTTTGAGCACCTGCTCGTCCGGCATCGCCTTGGGTGCTGCGGCGGCAGGCGCCGGAGCGCCGGCGGGGGCCGCTTTTGCTGCTGGTGCCGCCTTGGCGCCGCCACCGGAAATTGCGGCATCGACATCGGCCTTTACCACGCGGCCGTGGGGGCCGGAGCCGGTCAGCGCCGCGACATCTATACCGGCTTCGCTGGCAATGCGCCGGGCCAGCGGCGACGCGAAGATGCGCTCACCGTTTGCCGATTGGCTGATCTCCCCCCGTGTGGGGGAGATGCCAACTGGGGGCAACGAGGGCAGGCCAGAGGGGGGCGCCTCGCTCCCTGCGGCGGGAGGGACAGCGCCCCCCTCTGTCGACTTCGTCGACATCTCCCCCACGGGTGGGGAGATTGGTGCTTTTTCCTGCTTCGCCTCAGCCTTTGCCGGCGCAGCGCCATCACCGCTTTTCGCGGCGGCCGCCGCATCCTCCCCCTCAGCCGCCAAGACCGCGATCAGCGCATTGACCTTGACGCCTTCAGTGCCCGCCGGAACCACCAGCTTGGCGACCGTGCCTTCGTCGACGGCTTCGACTTCCATCGTTGCCTTGTCGGTCTCGATCTCGGCAATCACGTCGCCGGGCGAAACCTTGTCGCCTTCCTTGACCAGCCACTTGGAAAGGTTGCCTTCTTCCATTGTGGGCGACAGCGCCGGCATGGTGATGTTGATAGGCATTTTGTCCTCCGCCCTGCTCAGCGATATGTGACGGCTTTGACCGCCTCGACGACCTCGCCGACATTGGGCAACGCCAGCTTTTCGAGGTTCGCTGCATAGGGCATCGGCACGTCCTTGCCGGCAATGGTGATGACCGGTGCGTCGAGGAAATCGAAGGCACGCTGCGAGACCTGATTGGCGATATGGTCGCCGACCGAGTTCTGCGGAAAGCCTTCCTCGACCACCACCAGGCGATTGGTCTTTTTGACCGAGGCGATGATCGTGTCGAAGTCGAGCGGGCGGATGGTGCGCAAGTCGATTATCTCGGCATCGATGCCCATGCCACGCAACTCCGCCTCGGCCTTAATCGCGTAGGTCATGCCGATGCCGAACGAGACGATGGTCACGTCCTTGCCGGATTTGTGAATGCGCGCCTTGCCGATCGGCAGCACGAAATCGTCCATCTTCGGCACGTCGAAGGAGTGGCCGTAAAGGATTTCGTTCTCGAGGAAGATGACCGGGTTCGGGTCGCGAATCGCCGCCTTGAGCAGACCCTTGGCGTCGGCGGCGGTATAAGGCATCACCACTTTCAGGCCGGGAATATGGCTGTACCAGGCGGCATAGCATTGCGAATGCTGCGCGGCGACGCGGGCAGCCGCCCCGTTCGGGCCGCGAAAGACGATCGGGGCACCCATCTGGCCGCCAGACATGTAGAGCGTCTTGGCGGCAGAATTGATGATCTGGTCGATCGCCTGCATGGCGAAGTTGAAGGTCATGAATTCGACGATCGGCTTCAAGCCGGCCATCGCCGCGCCAACACCAACGCCGGCAAAGCCGTGCTCGGTGATCGGCGTGTCGACCACGCGCCGCGGACCGAATTCCTGCAACAGGCCTTGCGTGATCTTGTAGGCGCCCTGGTACTCGGCAACCTCCTCGCCCATGACAAAGACATCGCCGTCGCGGCGCATTTCCTCCGCCATTGCATCGCGCAAGGCTTCACGTACCGTGGTCGAGACCATTTCGGTGCCGGCCGGGACGTCGGGATCGGCGGCAATTTCCAGCTTGGGTGCGGCGGCAACAGGTGCTGCAGCTTCGCTCTTGGCCGGAGCAGCCGCGGGCGCTTCCGCTTGCGACTCAATGGCCTCCTCGCCGATACCTTCGCCTGCCTCGTCGACGTCTTCGCCATCGACGGCCAGCACAGCGATCAGTGTGTTGACTTTGACACCCTCGGTGCCGGCAGGAACCACGATCTTGGCAAGGGTGCCGTCGTCCACGGCTTCGACTTCCATCGTTGCCTTGTCGGTCTCGATCTCGGCAATGGCGTCACCGGCTACGACCTTGTCGCCCTCTTTCTTCAACCACTTGGAAACATTACCCTCTTCCATGGTCGGCGAGAGGGCGGGCATGAGAATTTCGATCGGCATGTCCTTGCCCTCTCGTTAAAGTACGATGTCGGTCCAGAGCTCGGACGGATCCGGCTCCGCGTCGTTCTGGGCAAATTCTGCGGCGTCGGCGACGACGTCGCGGACTTCCTTGTCGATGGCCTTGAGTTCGTCCTCGCTTGCCCATTTCTTGTCGAGCAACCGCGCCTTGACCTGCTCGATCGGGTCACGTTCGGAGCGCATTTTCTGCACTTCTTCCTTGGAGCGGTATTTTGCCGGATCCGACATCGAATGGCCGCGGTAACGATAGGTCTGCATTTCGAGAATGAGCGGCCCGTTGCCGGCGCGGCACCATTCGGCGGCGAGGTCGCCGGCGGCCTTAACGGCGCGCACATCCATGCCGTCGACCTGGATGCCTGGAATCTTGAAGGAGGCGCCGCGGTGCGAGAAATCCGTCTCGGCCGAAGAGCGCGAGACCGAGGTGCCCATGGCGTAGCGGTTGTTCTCGATGATGTAGATCACCGGAAGCTTCCACAGCGACGCCATGTTGAAGCTTTCGTAGACCTGGCCCTGGTTCGCGGCGCCATCGCCGAAATAGGTCAGCGTCACATTGTTGTTGCCGCGATAGCGGTTGGCGAAGGCAATGCCGGTGCCGAGCGACACTTGCGCGCCGACGATGCCGTGGCCGCCGTAAAAATGCTTCTCCTTGGAGAACATGTGCATGGAGCCGCCCTTGCCTCTCGACAGGCCGCTACGGCGCCCGGTCAGTTCGGCCATGACGCCGCGCGGTGACAACTCCATGGCCAGCATATGACCATGGTCGCGATAGGCGGTGATCATCTGGTCGCCATCGATCAGCGCCATCTTCATGCCGGTAACGACCGCTTCCTGGCCGATGTAGAGGTGGCAGAAACCGCCGATGAAGCCCATGCCGTAAAGCTGGCCGGCCTTTTCCTCGAAGCGGCGGATGAGCAGCATGTGCCGGTAGGCGGCAAGCTCCTGGTCTTTGGTGAATTCAACAGGCTTCGGGGTGGAAAGGCCCGGCGTTTTACCGTCTGATTTGGATTTGGCAGGCGCTTTTCTGGTGGCGGTGGCCATGCATCACTCCCTGTTGGCGTCTCTTGGCGGACAGCGAGGGAGATCAGTTCTCCCACCGATTTGAGGCAGGCTAACATGCAGGGAAGGCTTTCGCCATGCCGAAAACGCATGGCTGTCATGCATCTAAGCAATTAAAATCATTGCAAATATCGCCGATTAACTGAAATCAGGTTATCTTGCGACCGGCAACATAATGGTGATCTCGTCGGCGTGGGACAGATTAAGCGCCTTGCGCGCCTGCTCGTCCAGCATGTCCTTCTCCAGCGTGCCCTCATGCATCAGCTGAACGCGGCGCTCGAGATCGATCCGGCGCGTCCTGACGGCATTGAGCCTGCCCTGCAATTCGGCAGTCTCGGCTTCGAGCTGATACTTGGAATATATCCCGAACTCGCCATGATAGGCATGGAAGCCGAAATAAGTCAGGAACACCACGCAGAGCGAGGGGATGATCAGCCGGCCGGTGTTTCTTTGCTTGTGCTGGCGTGTCCACATGGTCCGAATCCCCTACGCCGCCTTTGTCGCCCGATTGTGCTTAATGGACGGTTACAGCCTGTTGGATTCAGAGCCAGGAAGCAAAAAAGGGCGGGAATGTCCCCGCCCTCGCCGCCACGGATTTTCTCTCGGAATCACCTTTTCACGATCGACTTGCCGGCATATTGCGCCTGCTTGCCGAGCTCCTCCTCAATGCGGATGAGCTGGTTGTACTTGGCCATGCGATCCGAGCGCGACAGCGAGCCCGTCTTGATCTGCCCGCAATTGGTGGCAACGGCGAGGTCGGCGATGGTCGCATCCTCGGTCTCGCCCGAGCGGTGCGACATCACTGCGGTATAGCCGGCCTTGTGCGCGGTCTCTACGGCGTCGAGCGTTTCGGTAAGCGAGCCGATCTGGTTGACCTTGACCAGGATCGAATTGGCGACACCCATGCGGATGCCGTCGCGCAGCCGCGCCGTGTTGGTGACGAACAGATCGTCGCCAACCAGCTGCGTTTGCTTGCCGATGAGATCGGTCAGCATTTTCCAACCGTCCCAGTCATCCTCCGCCAGGCCGTCCTCAATGGTGATGATCGGGTAGTCGGCAGCAAGTTTGGCCAGATATCTGGCCTGTGCCTTCGGGTCGCGGGTTTTCCTCTCGCCTTCATAGACGTAGTTACCATCCTTGAAAAATTCGGTCGCCGCGCAGTCGAGGCCTAGCGCAACCTCCTCGCCAGGCTTGAAGCCAGCCTGCTCGATCGATTCCATGATGAAGTCGAGCGCGGCCGGCGCGCTCTTCAGGTTGGGAGCAAAGCCGCCCTCGTCACCGACATTGGTGTTATGGCCGGCGTCCTTCAGCTTCTTTCGCAGCGTATGAAAGATCTCCGAGCCCCAGCGCACGCCGTCGCGCAGCGTCGGCGCGCCGATCGGCAGGATCATGAATTCCTGGAAATCGATCGGGTTGTCGGCATGCGCGCCGCCATTGATGATATTCATCATAGGCACCGGCAGCACATGGGCCTTGGTACCGCCGACATAACGGTAGAGCGGCAGGTCGGCCGCTTCGGCCGCGGCCTTGGCCACCGCCAGCGACACGCCGAGGACGGCGTTGGCGCCGAGCCGGCTCTTGTTGGCCGTACCATCGAGCTCGATCATGGTCTGGTCGATATGGATCTGATTCTCTGCCTCCATGCCGCCGATCGCCTCGAACAGCTCGCCGTTCACCGCCTCGACCGCCGTGAGCACGCCTTTGCCGAGATAGCGGGGGCCGCCATCGCGCAGTTCGACCGCCTCATGCGCGCCGGTAGAGGCACCGGACGGCACCGCGGCGCGACCCATCGAACCGTCTTCGAGCACGACGTCGACCTCGACGGTCGGATTTCCGCGGCTGTCCAGGATTTCACGCCCGACAATGTCGATGATGGCCGTCATTGCGATGTCCCCGATTGATCGATTGAAGCGTCGCGCACCTCTTAGCCAAAGCGCCGCAAAACGCAATCGGGGCAGTTGCAAATATTGCCCCGCGCCCATTGCCGCTCTTGGGACTCACGAAGCACAAAACACTGTCATCATTTGTCATAGGCCGCATGCCGGTTTCTGGTTTATGGCTGTTGTCGCGCGGGGCGAAACAGGAGGAGTTTCGCCATGTCCCAGTTGAGCGGTATTGTGAGTTTGTTCCTGATCGCGGCTGCGTTCCTGACGTCGTGCGACAATCAGCAACCCCCGCAGGGATCGTCGCCTTTGCCGGCCCTGCAGATTGCGCAGTAGCAACCCGCCACATCGAAAGGCCCCCGATTTCCCGGGGGCCTTTTTGATTCCAGGAGACTTAGTCGGTGCCAGTAAGGTCAATGCCAGTAAGGCTCGACCTTGTAGTAGTTGTATGAGGCGTCACGTGCGGCCTCGCCGTCGGCGCCGGTCAGCTCGTTGATCGAGTAAGAAGGAGCGGCCATCAGCTGGTCTTTGGTGAACGGCACGACATAGCCACCCTTGTTCTCGTCATAATCAAGGCTCGCCCACGGAATGGCGTGGTATTTCTCGCCAATGCCGAGAAATCCGCCAAAACCGATCACGGCAAACATGATTCCGTTCGACAATTTGTCGAGCATGACGTCCTCGATGTCGCCGATATGAGTGCCTTCCGTGTTGTAGACCGATGTGCCGATAACCCGCGAAGCGGCGATGGCTTCGGTGTGTCCCGTCTGGGTCGTCATGGTGTTCTCCTCGTCGTCGTTGACATTAGATTTTGACAATGAGGGCCGCGGGCTAAGGTTCCAGGCGGGTTCGAAATTCTTCAAAGTTTTCTTGACGACGCTGCTGTGGCGCAACTGCTGGTTCAACCCACGCTCTTGGCAATGCGATCGAACGCCATCAGCCGTTCAAGCAATGCGGGAAGATCCTTTAGCGGCACCATGTTGGGACCGTCGGAAGGCGCGTTGTCGGGGTCCTGGTGCGTCTCGATGAAGACGCCGGCGACGCCAACCGCGACGGCCGCGCGCGCCAGCGTCTCGACAAAGCGCCGGTCGCCTCCAGACGAACCGCCCTGCCCACCCGGCTGCTGCACGGAATGGGTGGCATCGAAAATCACCGGCGCACCGATCTCGGCCATGATCGGCAGCGCCCGCATGTCGGACACCAGGGTGTTGTAACCGAAGGATGCGCCGCGCTCGGTCACCAAGACATTGGCGTTGCCGGAGCCGATGATCTTGGCGACGACGTTTTTCATGTCCCACGGCGCGAGGAATTGGCCCTTCTTCACATTGACCACCTTGCCGGTTCTTGCCGCAGCAATCAGCAAATCGGTCTGGCGGCTGAGGAAGGCAGGAATCTGCAGGATATCGGCATGCGGAGCGACGATCGCGCATTGTTCCTCAGTGTGGACGTCAGTCAGGATCGGCAGCACAAAATTCTTGCGCAAGTCGTCGAAGATAGGCATTGCCGCTTCAAGCCCCGCGCCGCGCGTGCCGCCAAGCGAGGTGCGATTGGCCTTGTCGTAGCTGGTCTTGTAGACGAGCCCAATGCCGAGCCTTTCAGTCAATTCCTTTAGCGCACCGGCCATGTCGAAAGCGTGCTGCCGCGATTCCAGCTGACATGGACCGGCGATCAGCGATAAGGGCGCGCTGTTGCCGAAAATGACTTTGCCGACCGCAACGGAAGAGTTCGGCATCAGTGGATTGAGCTTGTTCATGCGATCTCCCGGAAAATGAAGGCGGCGCCCTGCCCTGGCGCCGGCGGCACGATGATATCACCGCCGCGCGTGTGGTGTTCGACGGAATTGGCTGCAAGCAGCTTGGCGACGGCGTCGGCGTGCCTAATCGAAAAGACGATCCCAGCAAAGCGGAGTTCAGATGGCGCGCCGGCAGGAATGCCGAAGCGTGCCGAATAGGCTGCAGGATCCAGAATGGTTACAACGGCATTCGGCAGCTCATAGACAGTGCCGCCCTGCGCCTCGATTCCGGCTGCGATCGAAATCAACCGGCCTTGTTCGAAAGGTTCGCCAGTGACTGCTACGACTTCGACAATGCCGGTTGCGCCATTAGCGTGGACCTGCAACGCAGTGCGGTCGATGTTCGGCGCATTGATCCGCTCGCAGGCGAAGAGAAAAGCGTCCGTTGCCTTGCCTGTAGCCGCGAAGGCCAGTTTGAACGATGCGGTGTCGCTCGTTCCCGTCGCATCGGTGAAGGCGCGCGAAAAGCTTAGCGCGTCTCCCGCCGACAGACCGGCTTCCATGTAGCGCGCGTAGTCCGCGGCGGCGCTTTCGGTGCCCAGCGCCACGGCAGAAAATCCTTCATCGCCGTTTTCTTCGCGATAGGTGCGATCACGCGCGACAAAGACATTGCGGTTCGCGATCGCCTTTGCCACGGCCTGTCTGTCGGCGACCACGAGCGGCTCGAGATAGGTGCCGTCGGTGAGGAAGACACAGCAGTTTTCCGTTCCGAAAGGGTGGATACCTGTCGGGGCAACGGTAAAGCCAAGCAGGGTCAAGCGCGCCCGCGCAATATCGAGGCTCGCGGTCGGCAGCACCAAGTGATCGAGCGGATGAGGCCTTGCGGAGGTGTTCTCGGTCATGTCCCGCGCGGTGTGCCTCATTCCTGAAAATGGTTCAAGGGCTGGCCGACGCCTCAGCGGCAAGACCACATCGCCTAGGGGACGGCGACTCGTCAACTTGCAACGATGTCGGCCGAATAACGCAATTCGCGTAGCGGTTTGACCCGGCTGGTCGTCTCTGCATAGAGCGGATGCGCCTTGTAGGCGGCGAGCGCCGCTTCGTCCTCGAACTCGGCGTAGACGACCACATCGATCTCATCCGAGAGCGGGTCGACCTTGGTGTTGAGCGTTACCTCGAAATGACGCGAATGAGGTATCTTGCCAAGCGCCAGGAGGCCCGTGCGCACTGCCTCGACATCCGCTTTATGCCGTGCGCTGAAGAAAACGATATGCCGGATCAACCCAGCCTCCTCGACCGTTGGACCGGCGTTCTTTTGTGTCAGCGGCAGCGTGCCGTCAATCGGCAGGTTTGTCGCGTCTGCGAACCGTAGCAGCGAAGAGAAACTACACCATGCTGGTTACATAGTGCACGATGCGGGTCACCTCCCTGACCGTCCTGTCGAGGTAGCGGCCTTGGTTGTAAATGCCGTCCCAGATCAGGAAAAAGGTGACGGTCGTGATGACGATGACATAACGCATGACTAAAACTAGCGCATATGGACGGCTGCAACCATAACGATTCCAACGCTGCTGGGGACCCTCCCCGGGAATCTTTAGCGGCCGTTTGATCTGCCCGGCCGTCAAAAAGTCCGATCGTGACGCAGGATGCGGCCATAACGGCCAATGGGAATCATATCATGCGCAGACGGACGATCTCCCTCGTTGCAATTCTTGTCGCTGCGGGCGGCATCTGGCTCAACAACACCTCGCTGCTTTCGAGCCGGCCGGCCGGCACCCCTTCGGTGCTTGCGCATCGCGGCCTGGCTCAGGATTTCGACCGTACGAACCTCGGATCGGAAACATGCACGGCCGCTCGCATGCTGACGCCGCGCCATTCCTTCCTCGAGAACACGATACCGTCGATGGAAGCCGCCTTCGCGCTCGGTGCGGACGCGCTCGAACTTGATGTCCATCCTACCACGGACGGCAAGTTCGCCGTCTTCCACGATTGGACGCTGGATTGTCGCACCGACGGCAAGGGTGAAACGCGCAGCCATGCAATGTCCGAATTGAAGACGCTCGATATTGGTTATGGCTACACTGCCGATGGCGGCAAGACCTTTCCGTTTCGCGGCAAGGGTGTCGGCATGATGCCGTCGCTGGATGAAGTCTTGCAGCGCTTCCCGAACCGGCGCTTCAACATCAACGTCAAAAGCAACGATCCCAAGGAAGGCGAGATGCTGGCTGCCTGGCTCGCCACATTGACGCCGGCCGAGCGCGCCAATCTGACGGTCTATGGCGGCGACAGGCCTATGGACGCGGTCAAGGCAGCATTGCCGGATACGCACACGCTGAGTCGCGCATCCCTGACGCGCTGCATTCTTCGCTACACTGCGCTCGGCTGGAGCGGCTACGTTCCTGATGCCTGCCGCCAGGGCACTTTGCTCATCCCCGTCAATGTCGCAAAGTGGATGTGGGGCTGGCCGGACCGTTTTCTCGACCGTATGGACGGTGTCGGCAGCCATGTCTACCTGCTCGGTCCCTATTCCGGCGGCGGCTTTTCACAAGGCCTCGACGACCCAGCCTCGATCGACCAACTGCCGGACGATTATTCCGGTGGGATTTCGACGGACGCACTGGATCTGGTCATGCCTGCCATCAAGCGGCGTTTCGCACCACGTGGGTGACAAGGCCATCTGCTGGAAAAAGGTTTGCCATACCGGACAGTATCTTAGCGCTGAGACAGTTTCGAGTCGACGCTCAAATCCTCACCTAGAGAGTGATGCGGTACTTGGCAAACCCTGCTTCGCCCTCGCCCGCCGGCTCGATCTTCAGCGACGTCACTTGCGCAATGAAATCCTTTGCCCTGGCGCCGGTCTGGAATACGACGCTGGTTCCCGGTAGTGGCGCAAACGACCAGTTGGCGTCCGCCGACGGATTGATGGTGCCTTTGCTGACGATATAACGAACGATCACATCGCGGTTGGTGTCGGGCGCTTCGTAGATGATCTTCGAGGCATTGATCTGCGGGAAATTGCCTCCGCCGCCGGCTCGGTAGTTGTTGGTGGCGACGACGAATTTCCCCTTGGGATCAATTGGATTGCCGTTGAACATCAAGTCAATGATGCGGTTCGAGCCAGCATTCACCAGCCCGCCCTTCGAATCATATTTCGGTGGCTGCGACAGATCGATTTTGTAGGTGACGCCGTCGATCACGTCGAAATTATAGGATGGGAAGTCAGTGTTGATGAGCGCCTGGTCGGCTTTGCCCGGTTCGATCCGGTTGAAGATGCCGGCCGACATTTCCAGCCATTCCTTCACCTCCGCTCCGGTGATTTCGACGGCGCGCACCGTGTTTGGATAGAGGTAGAGGTCGGCGACGTTCTTGATGGCGATATCGCCCACCGGCACGTCGGTGTAATAGTCGGCGCCGTTGCGCCCACCCGCCTTGAACGGTGCCGCTGCCGACAGCAGCGGCATATCCTTCCACTCGGTGTTCTTCAGGATGTCCTTCAAGTACCAGGTCTGCGCCTGACTGACGATCTGGACCGATGGATCGTCGGCGACCAGCGCAAAATAGGAATAGAGCGGCGCCGAGGTTTTGCCGACAGGCCGGCGCACATAGGCGAGCGTCGCCTCGTGATCCTGTTTGAGCGCGTCGACGATGCGCTGGTCGTCCGCGACGGTCGGCTTGTTCGTCTTGTCGACCCGCTCAAAGATCGGCCTGGCCTCAGAGGTCGCCGGGACGATTTTCCATGTCGATCCGTCGCGCTCCAGCAACAGATCGATCAGCCCCATATGCGAGCCCCAGAAGCCGGCCATAACGGCGGGCTTGCCTTGCAGCGTGCCTTTCGCCGGATCGACGGCTTCCAACGACTGAAAGTCCTTCTTGCCAGGGAAGACGAGGTGCTGGTGGCCGGTGAACACTGCATCGATGCCTTCGACACCTGCCACGAAGGCGGAGGCATTCTCCATCATGTCGCTTTGCTTCACGTCGATGCCGGAATGGGAGAGCGCAATGACGATGTCGGCGCCTTCTTCCTTCATTTGCGGCACCCACGCCTTGGCCGCCTCGACGATGTCGCGCGTCTTGACACTGCCTTCGAGATTTTTCAGGTCCCAGACCATGATCTGCGGCGGCACGAAGCCAATGATGCCGATCCTGATCGGTTGCTCGGCGCCCGATCCGTCTTTGATCTTCCTGTCGAGGATGACATACGGCTTGAGATAGAGCTTGTCGTCGCGCGGGTTCGCGGCGAGCTCGGTGCCGCGGATCAGGTTCGCGCAGACGAACGGGAAATTGGCACCGGCCAGCACCTTGTCCCATGAACGACAGGCCATAGTTGAACTCGTGGTTGCCGAGCGTCGAGCATTCGTAGCCGAGCAGGTTCATGCCCTTCATGACCGGATGCAGATCGCCATCCTTCATCCCTCTCTCGTAGGCGATGTAGTCGCCCATCGGGTTGCCTTGTAGAAGGTCGCCATTATCGACCAGCATCGCGTTGGTTGCTTCCTTGCGCACGGCTTCAATCAACGATGCCGTTCGCGACAGCCCCATCGTGTCGTTGGCTTTGTCGGCGTAGTAATCGTAAGGCAGCACATTCACGTGGATGTCGGTCGTCTCCATAATCCTCAGATGCGCCTGATTGGCTTGTGCCCGGGCGGAGAACGGATGCAGCATAATCAGCGCTCCGCTCACGGCAACGCCGGCGAGGAAATCGCGGCGTGAGACGAGGTGGCGCAGTTGGGACATTCGTTTTCTCTTTCTTCCACGACGTGACAAGTCCTGCCCGAAGCAAAGCTTCGCGCCGAAATCCAGCCGAGTCCAGAAGCCGATTCCATCAAGAGGAGGTGACGCGCCGATGAATGTCCGGCAGCGAACAATCAGCCCTTATCGTCGTCGCCCTGGGTGATCAACCGCGCGCTGCGCTGACCGGTGAAGTAGATCCATAGCCAGCTCAGGGAAACCGCAAGCCGGTTACGAAAGCCGATCAGGAAGTAGATATGCGCCAAGCCCCACAGCCACCAGGCAAGCCTGCCGGTGAGCTTGATCCAGCCGAAATCGATGGCCGCGGCGCGCTTGCCGATCGTCGCCAGATCGCCGTCATGCCTGTAGCTGAAAGGACGCGGTGTCGCGTCACCGGCAAGCCTTGCCTTGATCGTCGCGGCGACGTGCCGTCCCTGCTGCTTGGCGGCGGGCGCGACGCCCGGCACCAGCCGGCCATCCGGCCGCAGGACGTGCGCTGCGTCACCGATGACGAAAATCTCCGGGTTTCCCGGCACACTCAGGTCAGGCTCGACAAGCACTCTGCCCGCGCGGTCCGCTGCCGCGCCGAGCCATTCGGCGGCCGGCGAAGCGGCGACGCCCGCCGCCCACAGGATTGTCCTGGCCGGCAAGTGTGTGTCCCCGAAGACGACACCCTCGGCATCGCAGCGCGTAACCGCCCGGCCGAGTTCGACGGTCACGCCGAGCCGTTCGAGCGCCTTCGTTGCATAACCGGAGAGTTCGGGAGCGAAATTGGAGAGAATGCGGTCGCCGGCCTCAATCAGCACCACACGCGTCTGCCGCGGGTCGATGTTGCGGAACTCGCCGCGCAGCGTGTCGTGCGCCAGCTCAGCAATGGTGCCGGCCAGTTCCACGCCGGTCGGCCCGCCGCCGACGATCGCCAACGTCAGCAATGCCTGACGCTTGGCGGGATCGGTTTCCCGTTCGGCCCGCTCGAAAGCCAAAAGAATACGCCGTCGAATGGTGGTGGCGTCCTCCAGCGTCTTCAGGCCCGGGGCGAACGGTTCCCATTCGTCATGGCCGAAATAGGCGTGCCGCGCGCCGGTGGCCAGCACAAGCGTGTCGTAAGCGACCGTGCCGCCGTCCTGCAGCAGCACGCGCTTGCCGGTGCGGTCGATGCCGGTAACGGCGGCGAGCAGCGTCGTCACATCATCGCGCTTGCGCAGGAGATGGCGGATCGGCCAGGCCACTTCGGAGGTGGCCAGCGCCGTCGTCGCCACCTGGTAGAGTAGTGGCTGAAAGAGGTGATGATTACGCCTGTCGATCATGGTGATGCGCACCGGCGCGCCGGCAAGTGCGCGGGTGAATTCGAGACCGCCGAATCCGGCGCCCACGACGACGACGCGATGGTTGACTGTGTTCATCTCACTCATCCCTCTCGCCAAGGCTGATGTAGGTGTCGTTGTGCAGTGCAGCAATCCCTGCGCTGTAACTAACTGGGAGTCGTCCCTTGATGTCGTGAATACGCATGCTGCAGACTCGTTCCCAGATATAGCCTGCGTCCAGGATACGACTTGGTTGGAACTGTATATTGCAGGTGAAGCATGGCTAGCGATGAAGATGAAGGCTCAGCGCAGTACGCCTCGCCGCCTTGTTTTATGCACGAGCTCGACCCGGAGTTCCAAGCGCCGCTATCCGACTGGACCGACGTAAGGCGCTGGCGCAAGGCCGAGCGCCAGCGATTGATCGCATCCCGCCTTGCCGTTTCAGCCGACACGCGCGCAGCCATGTCGCAGCGCATTGCCGAAGGGCTCGACGCGGTGATCGGTGACGTCGCCGGCCGCGTGGTCAGCCTCTATTGGCCGTTTCGTGGCGAGCCGGACCTGCGCCCGTGGATGGAAACCGTCAACGCGCGGGGCGGGCGCACGGCGTTGCCCGTCGTCGTCGAGAAAGACCGGCCGCTTGTCTTTCGCGCCTATACCCACGGAGACCGGCTGGAGAAGGGCGTCTGGAATATCCCGATACCGGCTGACGGCGATCCGGTGTTACCCGACATAGTCATTTCGCCGATTGTCGGCATCGATCCTGAGCAGTTTCGCCTGGGCTATGGCGGCGGCTTCTTCGATCGTACGCTTGCCGCGATGCCCTTCAAGCCGCTGGTCATCGGCGTCGGCTACGAACTGCAGCGCATCGTCACCATCTACCCGCAGCCGCACGACATTCCGATGGACTGTGTGGTGACCGAGGCAGTCAACAACTAGGCGAGTTCAGGTTTCATTCCCACGGCCGTGCGATCGACGATTTCGCGCAAGGCAAAGGACGAATTGATCTTCGTCACATGCGGCATTGCCGACAGCCACTCCTTGTGGATACGTTCGTAGTCGACGAGATCCTTTGCCGCTATGCGCAGGATGTAGTCATACTCGCCCGACATCAAATGGCAGGATAGGACGTTCGGGCAGCGCTTTATCGCTGCCTCGAAATCCGACAAAGTCTTCTCGAATTGCCCGGACAGCGATATATGCACGATCGCCGTCATCTGGTGCCCAAGTGCAGCGTTGGACAGCCGGGCGTGATAGCCGCGGATGGTTCCGGATTTCTCCAGATTGTCCAGCCGCCGCGAACAGGCCGACTGCGATAGGCCGACCTTCTCGGCGAGCGCTGCATTGGGTATCCGCCCATCCTTCTGCAACGTCTCAAGAATGGCGATATCAATCCTGTCGAGCGGCATTTTTGCGAGTTCCTGCGACAATTGCAATGTTTTGCGCAACGATTATCGAAGAGTCGCCTCTCAGGCAAGCGCATTCGCAAACACTTATCGAGCGATTCGTGGTTCACTATCTCTAGACAGGGAACGAGCCCCAAGGGCCGGATCAGGAGAAAAAAGATGCGCGTCGGTTGCCCCCGGGAAATCAAGAATCACGAATACCGCGTCGGCCTGACACCGGGCTCGGTCCGCGAATATGTCGCGCATGGCCATGAAGTGCTGGTCGAGACCGGCGCCGGCGCCGGCATCGGCGCCGATGACAACGCGTATCGCGCTGCCGGCGCCACGATCGCCAAGACGGCAGCCGACGTGTTTGCCAAGTCCGACATGATCGTGAAGGTCAAGGAGCCGCAGGCCAACGAATGGGTTCAGCTCCGCGATGGCCAGATCCTCTATACCTATCTACATCTTGCCCCGGATCCGGAGCAAACCAAGGGCCTGTTGGCCTCCGGCGTGACCGCGATAGCTTACGAGACGGTCACCGACGAGCGCGGCGGCCTCCCGCTCTTGGCGCCGATGTCGGAAGTTGCCGGCCGCCTGTCGATCCAGGCGGGCGCCACGGCGCTGCAAAAGGCCAATGGCGGCCGCGGCGTGCTACTTGGCGGCGTGCCCGGCGTGCTCCCCGGCAAGGTCACCGTGCTCGGCGGCGGCGTTGTCGGCCTGCATGCCGCACGGATGGCGGCCGGCCTCGGCGCCGACGTCACTATTATCGACCGCTCGATCCCGCGCCTGCGTCAGCTCGACGACATCTTTGGCGGCCGCGTTCACACCCGCTACTCGACCGTCGAGGCGCTGGAGGAAGAATGTTTTTCGGCTGACATAGTCGTCGGCGCCGTGCTGATCCCGGGGGCAGCAGCGCCCAAGCTGGTGACGCGCGAAATGCTGTCGGGCATGAAGAAAGGCGCCGTGCTGGTCGACGTCGCCATCGACCAGGGCGGCTGTTTCGAGACCTCGCACGCCACCACCCATGCCGAGCCGACCTATGAAGTCGACGGCATCATCCATTATTGCGTCGCCAACATGCCGGGTGCGGTGCCGGTCACCTCGGCCCACGCGCTCAACAATGCGACGCTGCACTATGGCCTGCAGCTCGCCGACAAGGGCCTCAAGGCGCTGGTAGACGACCACCATCTGCGCAACGGACTGAACGTCCACAAGGGCAAGATAACGAATCGCGCGGTGGCCGAAGCGCTCGGTTACGAACTGGTCGAGCCGAAGGCCGTTCTCGCGGCCTGATTTCCAACCGTTTGTTCCTGATGAGTCGCCGATGCTGTCGGCGGCTGCTTGTTCACAGGCAATTTTCTCGGTCTACAGCCGGTCTTGCCCGCATCTGGTGCCCGTTTGATGCAATGTGCTCTTTCTGTGGCTTTTTTGTTACAGCCGCCACAATGAGCCGATGCTACGTAGATGCCGGGTTCACCAGGGGCATGGTAATGATCAGCAGAAAATTCACGAAATCTCTTCTTCGGAGACGGCGGGCTTCAACTGGAGTGGCATCTACGTCGGCTTTGGCGTTGGCGCCGGGGCGAACGTCCACGAGTTGAGCAGCGACTTCATTCCTGGGGTGTCGTTCAACGGTATTGGTGGCGAAGGCCTGTACGGTGAACTCACCGTTGGGTATGACTATATGGTGGCGCCGCGGTTCCTGATCGGCGGACTTCTGGACGCTCATGCCGGCAACATCGAAACCTCCCTCGACGTTGCTGGATTCGACGCATCGGTCAAAGAGACCTATGGTTTCGACGCTGGCTTGCGGGCAGGCTACCTCTTCACGCCAAACACTTTGGGCTATGTCCTTGGTGGCTATTCATGGCAGAAATACAAATTTGACACGAGCGCAGGTTTTGACTTCGACTGGGACCAGAGCGGCTACTTCGTCGGAGCCGGCGTCGAGACGGCCATCAACAGCAACTGGACCATCAAAACCGAATATCGTTTTACGCAATTCAGCACCAACGATGATGTCCTTTCCGAGTTCGGTGTACCGGATGGCGCAATCAACCTCGATACATCGCGTCACACGTTCCAGGTAGCAGCCAATTATCGTTTTGGCGCCCAGAATGGCGGTGTCTCTTCCTTTGAGGCACCTACCTACAACTGGACCGGCTTCTATATCGGCGGTGCGGGCGGCGCGGGTGCGTCGGTGCATCAGATCAATGTTCCGCCGCTTGGCGACCTGGAGTTCAACGGTATCGGCGGCGAAGGCGTGTTTGGCGAATTGAACGCCGGCTACGATCATGACTTCGGCAGCTGGGTTGCCGGCGTTATGGTTGATGCTCGCTACTCCGGCATGACCTCGGAGCTGGAAGTGCCCGGCGGGTCCATTAATCTGGACACCGACTATGGTTTCGATGTGCTGGGCCGGGTCGGTTTGAAGGTCAACGAATCAACCCTCGCCTATGTGCTTGGCGGTTACAGCTGGCAACATTTCGATCTGAACGCATCTTCACCCATCGGCGACATCATCGATTGGGGCTCGAGCGGCTTCTCGGTCGGTGGTGGTTTGGAAGCGGCCGTGACCAACAACGTAACTGTCGGTCTCGAATATCGCTATTCGCAGTTTGCCGAGAAGGACATTCTGGAGGAGTTTGGAGGGCCGAGCGATGTCCTCACCACCACTCCTTCTTTCCACACCGTCCGTATCGGTGCGAAGTATAAGTTCAACTAAGGCCCTCCAGGCAAATCGTTCAAGCCCGCCGGCTAATCCCGGCGGGTTTTTTTGTTTTGCGAACAATGCAGGCACAAAAAAGCGGAGCCAAAGCCCCGCTTCCTCGGTTATCGAGATTTCCGCCGGTTCATCCGCGGTCGGCAAATCGATCGACAGTCTCTTTCTACCGCTTGTATGCGACGGGAGTGCGACAGGCCCAAGCCGGTGCAGCCTGTTCGGTTACGCGCGGTCGATCCGGCACTGATAGCAATTGTTGCGGGCCGAGCGGATGTGGACGTAGGCAATGTCGTCGCGTTTGAACAACGTCTCTGCCCGTGCGGCAATGGCGTCGGTCGGAATGACGCCGCCGCTACCGTAAACAATACGGTCGTCCTTGCCATAACCGCGCACGATGTAATCGCTGCTTTCGAGCATTTCTGGAAGCAACTCAACCTCGGCAGCGCGTTCGCATTCTTCCGCATGCAGAAAGATCGGCCCGGTTTCGGCATAAGGCTGCAGCTCCGGAAAAGGCCTATAGGCCAGAACAAGATAGGCTTCCCCCGCAGCAACATTCTTCAAGCAATGACGGCAAGGCACGCCGTCGCCGTCCGAAATCTGCCGCTCTGGCATCAGGCCATAAGCATCCGCCCCGCCGCGCTGAAGTGCCCGGACTGCGTCGGTTGGCAAGGCTTTGAATCTTATCGTCATGGCAAAATCTCCGGTGTCGTTGACCGGAAATTATGCTCGCAAGACAGAGCTTCCCACCCGATTCCTGCCGAAATGGATCAGTCCATCAGCGCGTCGAGACCGCGAACCAGACCCTTGATCTGCTGTACCCGTCTGATGGCGAGCAGCGTGCCCGCCACATAGGGTGCCGCGGACGAGCCGGCGTCGTGGCGGATGGTCAGCCGCTCGTCTGGCAGGCCGAACAGCGCCTCGCAGGACAGGATGTAGGACGGCAGGCGAAGCGCGTGCACTTGCACCCCCTCGCCTGCGCCGACCGCACCCCCGCGTGTAGCCGGCACGCCAGAGACCTCGGAGACCGGCTTTGCCGTTGAGGTCTTGCGGATGTCGGCCAACGCCTCAGCAAGCTCCCGTGCGGTACCGGAGGGCGCGTCGGGCTTCTTTGCACTGGCATAATCGATGACCTCGACATCCGGCACGTATTTTGCCGCCATAAGTGCAAACCGCTTCATCAGCGTGGCGGTGATGGAAAAGTTGCCGGCGGCAACGACGCCGACGCCGTTGGCGCGCGCCGCGGCATCGATGTCGGCATAGTCGGCAGCACCCAGTCCCGATGTGCCGATCACAGCGTGCCGTCCCTTGTCGATGGCGAGCAGCACATGGTCTTTCACGACATGCGGCTTGGTGAAGTCGACCAGCACGTCCGACGGCGCCTCCAGCGCCTCGGCCAGCGAAGCCGAAACGACAATACCATTAGCCGGCATGCCAACCAGCAGACCGGAATCCTGCCCAGCGCCGCTGCGTGACACGGCCCCGGCCAGCGCCATGTCGCCTTGCGCCCCGATCGCCGGAACCAGCGCCTTGCCGACCCAGCCCGTCGCACCGGCCATTACCACCCGTATTGTCATCGTGCGATCCTCCATCACCATCGGTTTTTAGACGACAGCGATATGGAAAGTGCCCGGCTCATACAAGTCGGACACACCTTTGAGTGTTGATCCAGACCCCTGGGCGTGGCAACGACAAGCTGAAGCCTGGATGAACGGCCTGAATCAGGGCCGCATGACGCTGGCCGCGCGCTCGGCGAAAGACATCGGATGTACGACCTCTTTTTTTTGCGCCACTGGCGTAAAGCCTAGTTTTTGATAGAGCGGCAGTGCTGCCGGGTGATCGAGGGTGCAGGTTTGCACGGTTACCCGCCTTGGCCCGTGCGACCACGCCGCGGCGATTGCCGCACCGAGGAACCAGCGGCCGATGCCTTGCCCGGTCGCGTGCTCCATCATTCCGAAATAAGCGAGTTCCACTTCCTCCGGCAAATGCGGTTTGAGGTCGAAGAAGCCGGCCGGCGCACCATCCAGATAAAGCACCCTGATGTCGCGGTCCTCGCGGTGGATGCCCGCCGCAAGCTCCTCGTCGTTCAGCCTCAACACATTGACCCAGTGCCATTTGCGGCCGACCCGATCCATCAAATAGCGATAGAAATGCAGCGGAATGTCTTTGGTCTTGAGCAGCGCGATCTGGCGGTTGTACGGCAGAGGCGGCGAATAGGCAGGCGGCACATGCATTTCGAGAAACGTCACGGTGACGTCGATGTCTTCCCGCGATCCGTCTTCCATCCCCGTCAGTCCTTGCCTGTCACGACGGGCGTGTCGGAAAGCCCGCCCCATTCGGTCCACGAACCGTCATAAAGCCTGTTGTCGGTATGGCCAAGCGTCTCCAAAGCTAGCGTGATGGCTGCCGCGGTGACGCCCGAGCCGCAGGAGGTGACGACCGGCTTCGACAGGTCGATGCCCGCTCCTTCGATCACGTTGCGTAGCCTGTCCTTTGGCAACAACTCGCCGTTTTCCGAAAGCGCCGAAAACGGCACGTTGTGCGCGCCCGGCATATGACCGGAGCGGATGCCGGGGCGCGGCTCCGGCTCGGTGCCGGCAAAACGGCCAGGCGAGCGCGCGTCGGCGATCTGGCTCTCCCCCGTCTCGACGATCCGGCGCATGTCCGCAAGGCTGGCGACGCGGGCGGCATCAAAGTTGGCATAAAACACGCAAGGGGCGATCTTCGTCGGCTCCGCCGTCACCGGCCGTCCGGCGGCTTTCCAACGGTCGAAGCCGCCGTCGAGAACATAGACTTGGAATACGCCCATGACGCGAAACAACCACCAGACGCGCGGTGCAGAAAAGAACCCTGGCCCGTCATAGACAACAATCGTGTCATCGGCCGAAATACCCATCGCGCCGACATATTGCGCGAAATGCTGCGGCGACGGCAGCGTGTGCGGCAGAGCCGCGTCGGGGTCCGAAACCGCGTCCTGGTCAAGGAAGCGGGCGCCTGGAATATGCGCTGCGTCATACTCGGCGCGCGCGTCGCGCTTTTGTGCCGGCAGATACCAGGACGCGTCGACAATCGTCAGGCCGGGCTTGCCGAGCCGCTTCTGCAACCAATCGGCATCGATGGTGAAAGGACTGTCGTCGGCCATCTTTTCTCTCCTGTCCCGCCTGTCGCAGTCCTATATCAGGCTGGCGGCATAGGACCAAAGCGAATGCGGAAGCGCCGGTTCTCGCGGCCCTTCTTCTCGATCTTGCCGATATGGATCTCGCCGATTTCGCCGGTGCTCTTTACATGGGTGCCGCCGCAAGGCTGGCTGTCGATCGAGGCGTTCTCGCCGATGCAGACCAATCGGATCTTTCCCGTGCCAGCCGGAGGGCGCACATTCTTGGATTTCACCAGGCCCGGATTGGATGCCAGTTCCTCGTCGGAAATGAGCCGGGTGAAGATCGGGTGGTCGGCCCGCACCAGCTCCATCAGTCTGGCCGTTACGTCTTCCTTGGTAAAGCCGGCGTCCGGGATGTCGAAATCGATACGGCTGTCGTCCTCGGAAACCGCGGCGCCGGTGATCGGGAACGGGCAGACGACGGTAAGCAGGTGGCAGGCAGAATGCATGCGCATCAGCAACTGCCGCCGCGGCCAGTCGATGGCGAGCCGCATGCGCTCGCCCACCTTTGGAACTGCCTGCTCCAGCGCCGGCACATGGATGATCTCGTCCTTGGTTTCGCCGGTGATCGTAGCGGCAATCGCTATGCCGGTGCCGTCGGCGCGCTCGAGGCTGCCAGTGTCGCCCGGCTGCCCGCCCGATGTGGCGTAAAACACCGTCCGGTCCAGAATGATGCCCCCGCGATCGTTGACTGCGACGACGGTGGCGTCGGCCGTCCCCAGATAGGCGTCGTCACGAAACAGCGCTTCGGTCTTGTGCGCCATCACGCAACCCTTTCGAACGGTACCGAAATCGTGCTCTGTTGCTCCATCCACCCCGGCACCGGCAGCTTCTTTTCGCGCAGGAATTCAGGATTGAACAGCTTCGACTGGTAGCGCGTGCCGTAGTCGCAAAGCATGGTCACGATGGTGTGGCCGGGGCCTAACTCGCGCGCCAGGCGAATGGCGCCGGCAATGTTGATGCCGGTCGAACCGCCAACGCAAAGCCCCTCCTCCTGGATCAGGTCGAATATGATCGGCAGTGCGTCCTCGTCGGGGATCTGGAAGGCAAAATCGGGTGTAAAGCCTTGGAGATTGGCGGTGATCCGCCCCTGCCCGATGCCTTCGGTGATCGAACTGCCCTCGGATTTCAGCTCGCCGCTGGTGTAGAAGGAATAGAGCGCAGCCCCCAGCGGATCGGCCAGCGCTATCTTGACTTGGCTGTTCTTGGCCTTCAGCCCGAAACCGACGCCTGCCAGAGTGCCGCCGGAACCGACCGCCGACACGAAACCATCCACCTTGCCGTCGGTCTGGTTCCAAATTTCTTCGGCCGTAGTGCGGATATGGCCGTCACGGTTGGCGACATTGTCGAACTGGTTGGCCCAGATCGCGCCGTTCGGCTCGGTCTTCGCCATCTGCTCGGCCAGCCGGCCCGACAGCTTCACGTAGTTGTTCGGGTTCTTGTAAGGCACGGCGGGCACTTCGATCAGCTCGGCGCCGAGCAGTTTGATTGTATCCTTCTTCTCCTGGCTCTGGGTGTCGGGAATGACGATCACCGTGCGGTAGCCGAGCGCCTTGGCAACCAGTGTCAAGCCGATGCCGGTATTTCCGGCCGTCCCCTCGACGATGACGCCGCCGGGCCGCAGCAACCCGCGCTGCTCCGCATCGCGGATGATAAACAGGCCGGCGCGGTCCTTGACCGACTGCCCGGGATTCATGAATTCGGCCTTGCCCAGGATCTCGCAGCCGGTTGCTTCCGAGGCCTTGTTGAGGCGGATCAGGGGCGTGTTGCCGATCACGTCGATCACAGAACGGGGCATGGAGATTCCTTTGTGGGTGCGGCGAAACCCTAGAAACCCGAAGCTTCGGTTTCAAGGCAAGAATTTGCCTGGTCCAGTCGCATTCGCACACTGCAATTCCTGCACCCAAGGGCGCCCAGCCGGTATTCATTTCAACGATGTACCGAAAAGCACTCTTTTCATTCGATTTCTTCACCGGTAGAGCGCAGGTTAAGAAGAGCCGGCGGGGCGCAGCATGACACTCTATCGGGCCAATCCGAAGCATGGCGTCGCCTGGATTACGGGCGGCAGCAGCGGTATCGGCCGTTCACTGGCCAAGGATCTTGCCGCTCAGGGCTATGTCGTCGCGGTGACTGCGCCCGATGACCATCCGATCGATACGCTCATCGTCGAAACGGCGCAGATGTCGGGGGGTGTTGCAGCCTTTCCTTGCGACGTGACCGACGAAAAACGCATGGCAGAGACGGTTGCAGCGATCGAGAAAAATCTCGGTCCGATCGTGTTGGCAGTGTTCAACGCGGGAAGCTATATCGCAACGCCGGGCGAGGATCTTGTCGCGCGCAATTTCCGTCGGTCTTTCGAAGTCAATTATTTCGGCATCATCAATGGCCTGGTGCCGGTCATCGAACGCATGCGCGTACGCTCGCGCGGCCATGTCGTGCTGATCGGTTCGGTCACCGCCTATTTCGGCTGGCCCACTACCGCCGCTTACGGCGGCACCAAGGCGGCAGTCAATATCTTGGCCGAGTCGCTGAAATACGATTTCGACAAGATGAACGTCCGCATCCAGGTGATTAATCCGGGCTTTGTCGACACGCGGCTGACTGAGAAGAACTTCCTGCCGATGCCGGGCTTGATGCCGGTCAACCTGGCCTCGCGCCGTATCGCGCAAGGCATCGAATGTGGCGGCTTCGAAGTCACTTTCCCACGCCGCCTGAGCTGGACGCTGAAGCTGCTCAGGATGCTGCCGAGGCCGTTCTCCCGATGGGTGATCAGCACGGTCACCCGCTGGAATGCGCGGCCGCTGAATTTCGACCGCAAGCCACCGGTCGAATAGGATCGGTGGCGGGGCGACGGATCGTGTTTGCGGGTCGCTGGGGCGCCACGTCATTGCCGGCGACGCGCTCGCGCCATCGACCACGCCTTCCCTCGCGCAGCGGATTGTCGTGTGGGTCGAGGCGGTGGTGAAGTAAACCAAAGGCCTCAAGCAAAGGGCGACTGAAGCATCACTCCGGTCGCCCTTTTCAATCGTGAGTAACCAAGCCAGGCTTGGCCGGACGCAAAACGGTCAGGTTATGCCGCCCGCGCAGCCGGCCGCTTGCCGCCGAAGCGGCGCTTGTTGTTGCCCTTGAAGGGCTTGGCGCCTTCCGGCTTGCGGTCGCCCGCAAAGGCCGGCTTGTCGCCGCCGAAACGCTTCTTGGCGAAGCCGTTGTTGGCGCCGCCGGGACGCCTGCCGTCGCGACGGCCGTTGTGGTCGTTGCGATCGTTGGCCGGCTCGAAGCTGCGCTCGTTCTTCTCGGCCGGATTGCGCTGCGGATCGGGGCTGCCGAGATGATCGGCAACGATCGGCAGCTTGGTGCGGATGATACGCTCGACCTGGCGCAGCTTGGCGTTTTCCGAAGGGTCGCAAAGCGTGATGGCGATGCCATCCATGCCGTTACGGCCGGTGCGGCCGATGCGGTGGACATAGCTCTCCGCCTCGTCCGGCAGGTCGAAATTCACCACATGGCTAATGCCGGGCACATCGATGCCGCGTGCTGCAATGTCGGTCGCCACGAGAATTCGCACCGAGCCTTCGCGGAAATCGTTGAGCGCCTTCTGGCGGGCATTCTGCGACTTGTTGCCGTGGATAACGGCGGCCTTGAAGCCGTCGCGCTCGAGGTCCTTGGTCACCCTGTCGGCGCCATGCTTGGTGCGCGAAAAGATGATAACGGACTTCATCGCGTCGTCGGCGAGCATCGTCGACAGCACCTGGCGCTTCTGCTTGGTGCGGGCAAAGACGACGCCCTGCACGATCTCCGCGGCCGCAGTGCTGTGGGGGGCGACCTCGACGCGGATCGGGTTCTTCAGCAAGCCTTTCGCCAGCTCGGCGATTTCGGCCGGCATAGTCGCCGAGAACAGCACCGTCTGACGGTCCGGCGCCGTTGCCCTGGCGATGCGCTTGACGTCGTTGATGAAGCCCATGTCGAGCATGCGGTCGCCTTCGTCGAGCACCAGCCATTTGGTGTCGGCAAGTACGAGGTCGCCCTCACGCACCAGATCGGTCAGCCGGCCAGGCGTGGCGATCAGGATGTCGACGCCGGGTGCAACCTTCTTGACCTGGCTGAAGCGCGAGACGCCGCCAAGCACCAGCGCGGTCGAGACATGTGCGCCCTTGGCGAGAATCTTGATGGTGTCCTCGATCTGTACGGCGAGCTCGCGCGTCGGCGCCAGGATCAGCGCACGAGCCGTCTTCGGCCGGCGCCTGGTGCCAAGCGCGATGATCTTCGACAGGATCGGCAGCGCGAACGCCGCGGTCTTGCCCGAGCCGGTCTGGGCGATGCCGAAAATGTCGCGGCCTTCGAGCTGCGGCGGGATAGCCTGCGCCTGAATCGGCTTGGGATCGGTAAAGCCGGCGGCATGGGTGGCCTTGAGCAGTGCACCGCTAATTCCAAGTGCGGCGAAACCGGTCAGTTCCCCAGTGTTCTCACCGGTCAAAGTGTTTTCATTGGTCAAAATATTCTTCTTTCATGCGGCTTCTGGCCGCAAACATCGATGGCGGCAGGGCGCAACCTGCCGTCGAAAATTGTCATGAAACGACAAGGCGGGCGGACGTCATCGTCCACACGGCTGCGCTGTCGTGCCCGCAGGCTTCATGCCACGGGGCTTTTTCGCCACCTTGCCGATATGTCGGGAAGAGGGAAAACAGACGCAACCAGTCTCATTCGTCGAGAAGGCCGGAGTTTCCCGGCCCAAGCGCCTATGCCGCCGCATATGGCCCACTTCGCTTCGGAATGCAAGGGGTCGGATGCTGCAGCGCAGCAGAAGCCATGGCGAAGCGGCGCTTGCGCTCACTTGCTGCCACGATTACCACAATCCAGCTTTCCGTTTTGGGGACCGGTCATGAAGGACGTGCTGAAGGAACTCGAGCGGCGCCGCGAGATCGCCCGCATGGGAGGCGGCCGAGCCCGCATCGAGGCCCAGCACAAGAAGGGCAAGCTCACCGCCCGTGAGCGCATCGACGTCTTCCTCGACGAAGGCTCGTTCGAGGAGTTCGACATGTTCGTCGAGCACCGCTCGACCGATTTCGGCATGGAGAAAACCAAGATCGCCGGCGATGGCGTCGTTACCGGCTGGGGCACCATCAACGGTCGCCCGGTCTATCTTTTCGCCAAGGATTTCACCGTGTTCGGCGGCTCGCTGTCCGAGGCGCATGCCGAAAAGGTGGTCAAGGTGCAGGAGATGGCATTGCGCAACCGCGCGCCGATCATCGGCATCTACGACGCCGGCGGCGCCCGCATCCAGGAAGGCGTGGCGGCGCTCGGCGGCTACGCCGAGATCTTCCAGCGCAATGTTCTGGCCTCCGGGGTCATCCCACAGATTTCGCTGATCATGGGCCCTTGCGCAGGCGGCGACGTCTATTCGCCGGCGATGACCGACTTCATCTTCATGGTCCGCGGCACCTCCTACATGTTCGTCACCGGGCCGGATGTGGTGAAGACCGTCACCAACGAGACGGTCACCGCCGAAAGCCTCGGCGGCGCTTCCGTCCACACGACGAAGTCCTCGATCGCCGACGGAGCCTACGACAATGACGTCGAGGCGCTGTTGCAGATGCGCCGGCTGGTCGATCTGCTGCCCGCCTCCAACACGGCGGAAATTCCCGAGATCGAATGCCACCAGTCGGTCACCGATCACGATCTGTCGCTCGACAGGCTGATCCCCGACAATGCCAACAAACCCTACGACATCAAGGAGTTGATCCTTAAAGTTGCCGACGAGGGTGACTTCTTCGAAATCCAGCAGAATTTTGCGAAAAACATCGTCACCGGCTTCGGCCGTGTCGAGGGCCGCACCGTCGGCTTCGTCGCCAACCAGCCGATGGTGCTGGCCGGCGTGCTCGATGCCGACGCCAGCCGCAAGGCGGCGCGCTTCGTACGCTTCTGCGACTGCTTCTCGATCCCGATCGTCACCTTCGTGGACGTTCCGGGCTTCCTGCCCGGCACCGCGCAGGAGTATGGCGGGCTGATCAAACATGGGGCCAAGCTTCTGTTCGCCTATGCCGAAGCGACCGTGCCAAAGATCACCGTCATCACGAGAAAGGCCTATGGCGGCGCCTATGACGTTATGGCGTCAAAGCATTTGCGCGGCGACATGAACTATGCCTGGCCAACGGCGCAGATTGCCGTCATGGGCGCCAGGGGCGCGGTCGAGATCATCTACCGCAAGGACATCGGCGATGCGGAGAAAATCGCTGCGCATACAAAGGCTTACGAGGATCGCTTCCTTTCGCCCTTCGTTGCCGCCGAGCGCGGCTATGTCGACGAGGTAATCATGCCGCATTCGACCCGCCGGCGCATCGCTCGCGCACTCAGGATGCTGCGCAACAAGGATATGCAGAACCCCTGGAAGAAACACGACAATATACCGCTGTGAGGCGCTGATGTCGCGCCTGATCCTCTACGTGGGAGCGCGCTTCGGCAGGTTTGCCGTCCTGCTTTTCGCTCTGCCGCTGTTCTGCCCAATAGTCTTATGGATCTGGTTTCTCGACCGGCATCCGCTCGCCGTCATCGCGGCTGGCGTTGTTGCGATCCCAGCTGCGATGCTGGGCATGGTTCTGTTGATCGGGACATTGTTCGCCGGTTTTCGACCCAGCAAGGCGGAGGGGATCGCTCGGGAATCAGCCCCGAAATTATGGGCCATCTGGGAGAGTATTGCCGGAAAACACCGCGCCAGCCGGACTACCATCGTGCTGAGCCCCGATCTCAACGCCAGTATCGGTGAAGAGCGGCCGTTTCTGGGGCTGCTTGGCCGTAGGGCGATTCTCACCATCGGCCTTCCTCTGCTCGCAGTGACCGACCAAAAGGCTTTTGCCGCGATCTTGGTCCATGAGAACGCACATCTGAGAAACAAGGACACAAACGGCGGCCTCAACCTGGCCGAACTCGAAAAAAGCTTCGATCTAATCTTCGACTTCGCTCCTCCGGGAAAAACCGTTTCGGGCAGCCTGTTCTACTGGATGCTTGGTCCGCTGTCGCGCACGCTGGAGCGCGAAGAAATACGGTTGTCGCGGCGGGCGGAAATTGACGCGGATCGCCATGCAGCGATGTCCGGCGACGCATATGAAGCGGCCCGCGCCCTGCTACTGATCGGTGCTGCCAGTGCGTTTTTCGATGATCAGGTCTACAGTCCGATCCGGCGTGAACTGCTTGGCGCCATGACGCCGCCTCGTCCACCACTCGAAAGGATCCTCGCGGCGGCAGTTCACTTGTCGAGACTTCCCATCCTGCAGGAGTATGCGCAAAAAGCGTGGGACGCGCCCGATAACGAAAGCGCGGACCATCCGCCCTGGTCCGACCGTCTGATTGCTCTTGGATTTAGCTCGGTGCCAAAGATAGAACCAATTCTGGTTTCCGCCTTGTCGAGCCTGCTGAGCGATACGATCGTCGCCGAACGCGTCCGGCATTTCGACGGTGAATGGACATCGAACATCGCCGACGACCTCGATCGATAGCTGTCCGCCTGGAGCTACTGCGGCCAATGTCAGAGTCGTCGGCCTATTCCGCTTCCGCCGCTCCGAACCCGGCTCCCATCGTCGCGCTGACAGCGCCCGACCACGGCGTGGCGTGATTGTCGATGCGCATCTGGAAGATGAAATAGGTCGGCGAGCAGAAGCCGATGCCTTTCACCTTGCCGATGCCCGGCATATCGGGCGGCAGCGACTGGCACATGTAATCCTCGCGACAGAAATGGTCGGCCGAGCAGGCGGGACGATTACCGCGATTGACAGCGCCGCCCAGGCACTGGTCGAAATTATTGGTCGCCACGCATGTGTCGAATTTTTTGCCGCCGACCAATCCGCAAATCTCGTTCGGCATCGGCTTGCCCGGTTTGAAGGCGGCAAAGCTGCGATCCCGATCGTCGCAGCCGCGATAGGCGATACCCGCCGGCACGCCGATCTTCGGCGGTCGGCAGGTGTAGCCAGTACGCGAAATGCCTGGCGCGAGCGCCGCGAACTGGCCGGTGATGATATAGCGGTCATTGAAAGGTTGCGCCGGGTTGCTGGTGATCGAGCCGGTCAGGCACGGATGGCCGGAGAATATGTTTTCGCTGTCCTTGGGCAACAGACATTGCGCCAGCTTGGTGCGCACGCCGGACGCGGTCGCCAGCGGCGTGCAGACGGTGCCGCCGCCGCATTGCCAAGTCGCGCCGAAACGGGCTGCATCTTCCGGCATGAAGCACGGCATCGCCATTTCGGCCGGCGAATAGGCAATTTCGCTGGCATCGTTCCATGTCGCCGGCGGCGCGAAGGACAGCGGGCGGAAGCGGTTCGGTTCCTTGCCCCCGGCAGTCGCGCGCAGCCAGGCGACGCGGCGCGGGACATCGGCGTGAAGATGCGGTGAGATACCGACCTCGATGCGGTTGAGCGGCGAGGTCGTCTTGTCATCCAGGCCGATAAAGTGGAACCCGGCGGTCGAACCCGCCTGATGGCAGCCTTGGCAGGCGCCATTGTCCAGCCGCTCGACCAATGCCTCTGGCGTGCGCACCAGCTTCCGCTTGGAATAATCAAGCCCGGCTAAATCCGCGGGCTGGAACAGTGGCGTGAACGGGTGGTTGGCCTGCCTTGCGCTGCCGAAAGTCGACCATGAGACTACCTTCTTTGCCAAGAATTTATCGGGGATTTGGTAGACGCCGGAGTCGATTGCCGCGACATTGGTGCGGACATAGTCGGCAAGTCTTGCTTTCAGCGCAGCGTCGTCGGCGAGACGTGCCGTGTCGGGCGTGTTTTCCAGCGGTCTTTCACTGACAGCCCCGCCGTCGATGCCGAAAATGCGCATGAGATAGGCGGCCTGTCCGCCGAATTCGGTCTCCTGGCCGGAGGGGAAGCGGACCACTTGCGCATTGAGCTCGAGCTGCTTGAAGGTGAGCGCCGCTCTTTCCAGCGGCCCGCCGATCAGCCAGCCGGCATCGACGCTCTCGTCGAGTTGTGGTGCCCAGCGTCCGGCGACGCCGACACAACCGCCATCGGCATCCGGCGCGACATTGTAGATGGCACTGAAATTGAACGGCAGGCGCGAGGCCAAAACCTTGCCGTTCTTCTTGAAGCTGTAGGCGAGGCGATAGATGAAGCGCACTTCGCCGCAACTCGTGTCGCCTTGCAGCGCGGCGAAGTCGCGCCGATCGAGCCGGTTGACTATGCCGACGAGACGGAAGCGCGCGGCATCGGTCCTCAGCCAGCGCATGTCCATGACACGGCCGACATTGCCGTCGGTCACCTCGTAAAGCGGCCGGCTGCCGGCCTTCATCTCGGCCCGCAATGCTGCGACGTCGCTTGCAATCGTTTCGACGATCGCATGATAGGCCGGCGCCTTGTCGTAGAGAGTCTTCAAATCGCCCTTGCCATCGACGCCGAAAATGCCGGCGAAACCATAGCCCTTGCTGTCAAGCTCGGCGAGAACAGCCGGGTCGTCGACGATGGTTAGCGGAGTTTCGGCGTTCGCGGCCTGTACCATGGACATGGCACTAATGATCGCAACGAGCAGCGCAATCAGGCGGTTCATTCGGCAGCCATCCCGCGGCTTTCAACGAGCTCGCGCAGCACCGCCACCAGCGCCAGCGGCAGGTCCTCGGCGATCAGCCCCGGTCCGAAACGGCTGCCGGTCTCGGCATGGATCCAGACTGCCGCACAGGCCGCTTCGAAGGCTGGCATGCCCTGAGCCAGCAACCCGGCGATGATGCCCGACAGCACATCGCCCGAACCGGCGGTAGCCAGCCATGAGGCACCATTGCTGTTGATCGCTGCCCGGCCATTGGGGGCCGCGATCACTGTGTCGGCGCCCTTGTAGACGAGGATAGCACTGGCACGCTTAGCGGCGGCGCGGGCTTTGGCGAGCTTGGACAAATCGTGGTGCCCGGCGACATCGGGAAAAAGCTTGGCGAACTCGCCCTCATGCGGCGTCATCACCAGAGCCGGCGTTTTCGGTCGACGGGCGGCTTCGAACAGGGCATCCGGCGTGTCGCGAAACGAGGTGATGCCGTCGGCGTCGAGCACCAGCCCGTCGATCCCGCTGCCCTGCCCATGGGCGTTGCCGAGTACGACCAGGGCAAAATCGCGCGTTTTCTCCCCGATGCCAAATCCCGGGCCAAGCACGAAGGCCGATGGGCGGCGGCTGCCGACGAATTCGTCCACATCCGCGATAGTGTCTATCTTGTGCAGCATTACCGAGGTCAGATGCGCCGCGTTCACCTGCATGGCGTTCGCCGGCGACAGCAAGGTGACGGCCCCTGCCCCGCTCCGGGCCGCGGCAAGCGCCGACAGCCGCGCAGCACCCGTCGTCGACGGTCCGCCGGAAAAGACGCCAACATGGCCGCGCTTGTACTTATGGGCGTCGACCGCCGGAACCGGAAGGCGGTCAAGCCAGAGCGCCGGAATGTTCTCGAATGTTCGCGGTTGAAGCTGCGCAACGATGCTGTTGTCTATGCCGATATCGGCGAGCTCGATGTCGCCGCACAGCTCGCGCCCCGGCAACAGCAGATGGCCTGGCTTTTTTCGCGCGAAGGTCACCGTGGTCCGGGCCCGGAAGGCCTTTCCTAACACATTGCCGCTCTCGCCTGAAACGCCCGACGGCAGGTCGACCGCCACAACCGGCAAGTTCAATTCGGCCGCAATGTCGATCACCTTGGCGGCATCGCCGGACAGCGGCTTAGACAGCCCCGCCCCATAGAGCGCGTCAACCACGACGGAGCCCACCTCGGCAACGAAATCCGACAGCGGCCGAGCTTCAACCGGGCATTCCGAGGCAGCGAGTGCCGCATCACGGCCGCCTTTGGGCGATCCGGACGCCCACACAGAGACATCGACGGCGCTCTCCCGAAGGATCCGGGCCACGACATAGCCGTCGCCGCCATTGTTACCGGGGCCGCAAAGCACGTGGACGCGTGTCGCCGCCGGGTAGCGCTTGAGCACTACGGCGGCAACCGCAGCGCCGGCATTGCGCATCAGGCCAATACCGTCGAATGGACCGGCGGCAATCGCCAGCCGGTCGGCCTCGGCCATTTCGGAGGGAGACAAAAGTTCGTTGCTCATGAAATATCAGGCGACATGCACATCATTTCCCCAAGCATTGTCCAGTTTTTGATCCGACGCAAACAACGAAGGTCCCCAAGCAAATTTGGCGGCGCACCTCGTTCGGGACGACGGCGCGCAGCTGCTCATGAAATATCCGATCTGCCCAATTTTTGTGCGGACGGCAGGACCGGCGGTGTGTAGGCTCGCGGCGTTCATGGCACATCCGACGCAGCGAATGATGCGAATGTACATTCCTGCGCGGCATGGTATCCAAATCATGTGAGGCTGCTCGGCGCCCCATCAATTGGCACAGTTCGTGCTTGATTGAGGCGCAAGCGGGGCTCACAACCCGTCTTTTTTGGCAGTGGAGGCCACTTTTTACATGAAAAAGATCGAAGCGATCATCAAGCCGTTCAAGCTAGACGAAGTGAAAGAAGCGCTTCAGGAGGCCGGGCTGCAAGGCATCACCGTGACCGAAGCCAAGGGCTTTGGCCGCCAGAAGGGCCACACCGAGCTTTATCGCGGCGCCGAATATGTCGTCGACTTCCTGCCAAAGGTGAAAATCGAGGTCGTGCTCGGCGACGATGCGGTCGAAGCCGCGATCGAAGCCATCCGCAAAGCGGCCCAGACCGGCCGTATCGGCGACGGCAAGATCTTCGTCTCGAACATCGAGGAAGTGGTGCGCATCCGCACCGGCGAAACCGGCATGGACGCCGTCTGAATTTTCCCGTTAAAAGGCCACGTTCAAACGTCATCACATAGGGAAGCAGGGACATGACGACAGCCAAAGACATCATGAAGCAGATCAAAGACAACGACGTGAAGTTCGTTGATCTGCGCTTCACCGATCCGAAGGGCAAACTGCAGCACGTAACGATGGATGTCGTCGAGGTCGAGGAAGACATGTTTGCCGATGGCGTCATGTTCGACGGTTCCTCGATCGCCGGCTGGAAGGCGATCAACGAGTCCGACATGGTGCTGATGCCCGATGCGGATACGGTGCATATGGACCCGTTCTTCGCCCAGTCGACCATGGTCATCCTGTGCGACATTCTCGATCCGATCTCGGGAGAATCCTACAACCGCGACCCCCGCGGCACCGCCAAGAAGGCCGAGGCCTACATGAAGGCCGAAGGCATCGGCGACCAGATCTTCGTCGGTCCTGAAGCCGAGTTCTTCGTGTTCGACGACGTCAAGTACAAGGCCGATCCCTACAACACCGGCTTCAGGCTGGATTCCACCGAACTGCCGTCCAATGACGACACCGACTATGAGACCGGCAATCTCGGTCACCGGCCGCGCATCAAGGGCGGCTATTTCCCGGTGCCGCCGATCGATTCGGCACAGGACATGCGTTCGGAAATGCTCACTGTGCTCGCCGAAATGGGCGTGCGCGTTGAAAAGCACCATCACGAAGTGGCCGCCGCGCAGCACGAGCTCGGCATCAAATTCGACACGCTGGTCCGCAACGCAGACAAGATGCTGATCTACAAATATGTCGTGCACCAGGTCGCCAACGCCTATGGGAAGACGGCCACTTTCATGCCGAAGCCGGTGTTCGGCGACAATGGCTCGGGCATGCATGTCCACCAGTCAATCTGGAAGGAAGGCAAGCCGACTTTCGCCGGCAACGAATATGCCGGCCTGTCCGAGAGCTGCCTGTTCTACATCGGTGGCATCATCAAGCATGCGAAGGCGATCAACGCCTTCACCAACCCGCTGACCAATTCCTACAAGCGCCTGGTTCCGGGCTATGAAGCGCCGGTGCTGCTCGCCTATTCGGCACGCAACCGCTCGGCCTCGTGCCGCATTCCGTTCGGCTCGTCGCCGAAATCCAAGCGCGTCGAGGTCCGCTTCCCCGATCCTGGTGCCAACCCCTATCTCGCATTTGCCGCCATGCTGATGGCCGGCCTCGACGGCATCAAGAACAAGATCCACCCGGGACAGCCGATGGACAAGGATCTCTACGACCTGCCGCCGAAGGAATTGAAGAAGATCCCGACCGTCTGCGGGTCGCTGCGCGAAGCCCTGCAGAGCCTCGACAAGGACCGCGGCTTCCTGAAGGCCGGCGGCGTCTTCGACGACGACCAGATCGACAGCTATATCGAGCTCAAGATGGCCGAAGTGATGCGCTTCGAAATGACCCCGCATCCGGTCGAATACGATATGTATTATTCGGTGTGATCCCGAACCTCATAGTCACGTAGAAAAAACCCCGGCGGAGACACGCCGGGGTTTTTTGATGCAATGCGATGGGAAAGAAAGTCACGGCGCAGACACCCGAGGTCCGCGCCGTGAACGCATTCTCAAGCCGCGGCCGAAACCTCGGCGCTGGTCGGGACGGAGGCGATCGTCTTCAATATCTGCGAAGCGATCTGGTAGGGGTCGCCCTGCGAGTTCGGACGGCGATCCTCGAGATAGCCCTTGTAGCCGTTGTTGATAAAGGAATGCGGCACGCGGATCGAAGCGCCGCGGTCGGCGATGCCGTAGCTGAACCTGTTCCAGGGCGCGGTCTCGTGCTTGCCGGTCAAACGCTTGTCGTTGTCCGGCCCATAGACGGCGATGTGATCCATCAGGTTTTTGTCGAAGGCTGCCATCAGCGCCTCGAAATAGCTCTTGCCGCCGACTTCGCGCATATAGGCGGTCGAGAAGTTGGCATGCATGCCGGAGCCGTTCCAATCGGTGTCGCCGAGCGGCTTGCAGTGGTATTCGATGTCGATGCCGTACTTCTCGGTCAGGCGCTGCAACAAATAGCGCGCCATCCACATCTGGTCGGCGGCCTTCTTGGAGCCCTTGCCAAAGATCTGGAATTCCCACTGGCCTTTGGCTACCTCGGCGTTGATGCCTTCATGATTGATGCCGGCGGCAAGGCAAAGGTCGAGATGCTCCTCGACGATCTGCCTGGCGACGGAGCCGACATTGCTATAGCCGACGCCAGTGTAGTACGGGCCTTGCGGCGCCGGATAGCCACTCTCGGGGAAGCCGAGCGGACGGCCGTCCTTGTAGAAGAAATATTCCTGCTCGAAGCCGAACCAGGCGCCCTCGTCGTCGAGAATGGTGGCGCGTTTGTTGGACGCGTGCGGCGTTACGCCGTCCGGCATCATGACTTCGCACATGACGAGCGCGCCATTGGTGCGGGCGGGATCCGGATAAACGGCGACCGGCTTCAAAACGCAGTCGGAGCTGTGGCCCTCGGCCTGCATGGTCGAAGAACCGTCGAAGCCCCACAGCGGAAGCTGGTCGAGCGTCGGAAACTCGGCGTAGTCCTTGACCTGCGTCTTTCCGCGAAGGTTGGGAACCGGGGTATATCCATCGAGCCAAATGTACTCGAGCTTGTATTTCGTCATTCTAGCCTCTCGTTGCTTGATCACCGAACCCTGGATGGCGCCGGGGCGAGCCGGCCTGTCCAGCAGCCGACCTGCCGGACTAGTAAAATGCAATTCGTGTGCCATTCTCGCCGGCGACGGATGCGGCAAAAGTGGGGTTGTATCCACCCAAAATCGCTGGTCCGCTGTCATGCTGCGCTCGGATCATCCACAAGCATTTTGCACAAATAATATGCAAGTACTGATCTTTTCGTAATCATGTTGCCTAATTCGGTTGCTGAACCTATGTTGGGGAAAGGTTGAATCGGCAAGGTTCTGTCGAAGAAAGGAAACCGACAATGGAAATCACTTCCACTCGTCAGTCGGCCAAAATCCTGATGTTCCCGGTGGCAGCGCGCGCCTCTGCCTCAAATTTAAGCGGAAAGGCTAAGTTCGCGGCAGAACTTGCTTCTTTGCGCAACCGAACGGATTTCGGAAGTGCCTGGTATCATGAGGCAGCGATCGAGGAAGCGAAACAGGATCGGAAGAGCTAAGCCCTGCACTCGATAAATTGAAAAAGCCCGGCGCGATCGCTCGCGCCGGGCTTTGCTTTGAACCGGGACGGGCCGGCTACTGTTTGGTGTGCAGGTCCGTTCCGAGCGTATCCCTGATAAAGATCATGCCTATGATCAGCGACATCGCCGCGATCACCACGGGATACCAGAGACCGTAGTAGATATCGCCCTTGTAGGCGCTGAGCGCGAACACCGTCGCCGGCAGCAGCCCGCCGAACCAGCCATTGCCGATGTGATAGGGCAGCGACATGCCGGTGTAACGGATGCGGGTCGGGAACATCTCGACCAGGATCGCGGCGATCGGCCCGTAGACCATCGTGACGAAGACCACGAGGATGAACAGGATGGCGATCGTCATCGGCCAGTTGACCGCTGCAGGGTCGGCAAACATGGCGAAGGGACCGCCGCCGGGTACGGTATAGACGGTAACCTCCGGGGCTCCCGCAGCCTCGTCGGCAGTCAGCAGCTTGTCCTTGATCGCCTGGTCAGTCGGAACGGTTGCCTTGTCGCCGGCGCGGATTGCCGCGGCATCGAGCTTCAGCTCAGGATTGGCCGCAATAAAGGCCTCGAGCTTCTGGTCCGGCACCTTGGCGGCTGCCCGCTTCAGCGGGTAGCCGCCATCCCGAAGTGCCGTGTAGACCGCCTTGGCGAAAGCGGCATCCTTGGCCTTGGCCTGATCGCCGGCCGCCGTGGCGTCATAAGACTCAACCGTCTCGTTGCCGATTTTGACCGACGCGGCTGTACCGGGCGCCGCAGTCGATACCACGTCGTACGGCACCGAGTTCTTGGTCAGGAACGAGGTGGCGATATCGCATGAGGTCGTGAACTTTGCAGTGCCCACCGGGTTGAACTGGAACTTGCAGTCTCCCGGTGCCGCGGTCACCGTCGCGCGTGTGTTCTGCTGCGCGGTGGCGAGCGCCGGATTGGCTGCCCAGGTCAGCGCCTTGAACAAGGGGAAGGTGCAGACGATCGCCAGTGCAAGGCCGGCCATGATGATCGGCTTGCGGCCGATCTTGTCGGAGAGCCAGCCGAACACGACGAAGAAGATCGAGCCAATCGCCAGCGCAATGGCGATCATGATGTTGACCGATTGCGCCTCGACCTTGAGCACGTTCTGCAGGAAGAACAGCGCATAGAACTGGCCGTTGTACCAGACCACGGCCTGACCGGCGGTAAGGCCGAGTAGCGCCAGCAGCGCGATTTTTGCGTTCTTCCACTGGCCGAAGGCTTCCGTCAATGGTGCCTTGGAGCCTTTGCCTTCGTCCTTCATGCGCTGGAAGGTCGGCGATTCGGAGAGCGACAGCCGGATCCAGAGCGAGATGCCGAGCAGCAGGAAGGAGACCAGGAAAGGAACGCGCCAACCCCAGGCGGCATAAGTTTCCTTGCTCATCGACGCCTGCACGATCAGGATGACGATCAGCGACAGGAACAGGCCGAGCGTCGCCGTCGTCTGGATCCATGACGTGTAGTAGCCGCGGCGGTCGTCGGGCGCATGTTCGGCGACATAGGTCGCGGCGCCGCCATATTCGCCACCGAGCGCCAGGCCCTGCAGCATGCGCAGGATGATCAGGATCACCGGCGCGGCGATGCCCCAGCTCGCATATCCGGGCAGAAGGCCGACCAGGAAGGTCGACAGGCCCATGATCGTCATGGTGACGAGGAAGGTATATTTACGGCCGACGAGATCACCGATGCGGCCGAACAGCAGGGCGCCAAACGGGCGCACCAGGAAACCGGCCGCGAAGGCGAGCAGGGCGAAGATGTTGCGTGTCGCTTCCGGCGCCGACGAGAAGAAGGTGGCGCCAATGAAGGCGGCCAGCGAGCCGTAGAGATAAAAATCGTACCATTCGAAAACGGTGCCGAGCGAAGAAGCGAAGATGACCTTCTTCTCCTCGCGTGTCATGCCGCGGCTTGTTTTGCCGGCGGTCGATGCCATTGCCATGAGCGTATCCTCCCGTGTGACTCCGTCAGCCCTCGATGCTGCGCGTCATCGTCCGCGTTTCCTCGCAACGCAGACTCAGTGCAGCCACCGGTGCAAAAAATGACAGAAAGCAGTGCCCAGAGGCAGACCGCCTTTGGGATTATGACTTTGGTCTAATGTGCAGTGCGAAATAGCGGGCGGTGCCGTCAGCCTTTGAGAGCTTCGAGCAGCTTGACTGCGGCCATCATGTCGCGCTTGCGGGCAGCACGGCGCGCGAGCGCCTCTGCATCATGGCCCCATTGCTCGGCCTGCCAGTCCTCGTCGACATGACCGGCAGCCCAGGCCGCCTCGCCGTCGAGCTCGCCGAAGTCGACGGCGAGCGCCAGCAGCGCCGATCCGGTCAGCGAGGTCATGACGTGGATGGCGGCAAGGCGCAGCGGATCGGCACGTTGGGCAAGATGCTGGCCGAGCAGCGCGATACTCTCGCGCGGCTGTTCGACATGGATCACGCCTTCGGCGAGATGGAACCGGGCGCCGAGTGCGCTGCGCACCCAGTCGATGACCGGGTCCCAATGCTCGTTCTGCCGGTCGACTAGTCCTTGGGGCGCATCGGCGCGGTAGCAGAGCAGATCGGATGAGGCGAAGCGCAGTATGTCCTCCAGCACCGCCTGGGGATCACTGGCGACGCCATCGATTGCCGTATTGACCAGACGCATCACCGGCATCGTCACCGGGTCGATGGTCTCCTCCTGTGCGGCGAATTCCTCGGCGACGAGAGCAGCCGCCTTTTCAGTCGGCAGCGCCAGCAGCGCCTTGGCCGGCGTGCGGACGGGCTTGCCATCGAGGTGGACGGCAAAACCATCTTCGACCGGCGCGACTGCGACGGTCTTGTAGAAGCGCTTCGGCAGTTGCGTCTTCATCTGGATCTGGGCGCGACGCACCGGGTCCGGATCGGAGAGCTGCTTTCCCGCTTCGAGGTCGTTCAATATGTCGCGCATGCTCATCCGGGGGCTTGTTTTCGGGCCGGCCGATTGACGATGATAAGACCGGCGGCGATGAGGCCGAGTGCCAGGAAGATACGAACGGTCAACGGCTCGTTCAAGAAGACGGCGCCGCAGAGCACACCGAACACCGGCGACAGGAAGGTGAAGCTCGACAGTCCAGATGCAGGGTAGCGCCGGAGCAGCCAGAACCACAGAACATAGGTGAACGCGACGACGTAGACGGCCTGGAACAACAGAGCCAAGGTCGGCAGAACGGCAAAGCTGCGAACTGGCGGGCCGGCAAAAGGCATCACCAAAATCCCGACGACGGCGGCCCCGGCCAGTTGATAGAGCAGCAGCTTTTCGGCGCTGGCCGTCACCAGCTTCGACCGCTTGATGACGATATTGGTCACGGCCCACAGAATGCCGGCGCCGAGACTGAGCAAATCGCCGCTCAATGTTGCGCCGCCATTGGCGCTCAGTTTGTCGGAAAACACCGCGACCAGTCCGGCGAAAGCGAGCAGAAGACCAACGAGCTTGCGTGCCGTGATGCTTTCACCCAGCAGGAAATGGCCGCCGACCAGCATCCAGAACGGCATGGTGTTGACCAGCAAGGTGTTGCGCACGACGGTGGTGTGTTCGAGCCCGACATACAGAAACAGGAACTCGAGACCGAAAAGCGCGCCTGCCAGAATGCCGGCGACGAGGGTCTTGTCGGGCGTGAACAGCGCGATGCCGCGCCAGCGGCACCAGCCGAAAACACACAGGCCGCCGATCACCGAGCGGGCGATCGACAGGAAAACGGGATCGTAGCCGGCATAGGAGATCTTGGCGGCGACGTAGTTCAGCCCCCAGGAAAAAGTCAGCCCAACCATGATGGCGGCGGCCGCCAGATCGACCGCGTCACGGCGGTCGAGCGTATCTGTGGCGACGCCCACCGGCCCTAGTCCTCCGCGCTGGCGTCGTCGAAGCCGATCAGGTTCCAGCTCTGGCGCATGTGCGGCGGCATCGGCGCGGTGACGTCGACAAACCCCTTGTCGGGATGCGGGATGACGATGCGGCGGGCGTGCAGATGCAGGCGGTTCTGCATGCCGCCGGGAAAATCCCAATTGGTGTCGGCCTCGAAATATTTGGGGTCACCGATGATCGGGCAGCCGATATGCGCGGCATGGACACGAAGCTGGTGGGTACGGCCGGTATACGGCTCCATCTCCAGCCAGGTCATCGTCTGTGCAGCCTGCTCGATGATACGGTAGTAGGACACGGCGTGGTCGGCGCCCTTTTCGCCATGCTTGGCGATGCGCACGCGATCGCCGTCGGGCGTCGGTTCCTTGATCAACCAGGTCGAGATCTTGTCCTCGCGCTTCGGCGGCACACCCTTGACCAGCGCCCAGTAGGTTTTCTTCGTCTCACGCGCCCGGAACGCTTCGGCGAGCTTCATGGCGGCGAGCCTTGTACGGGCGACAACCAGAACACCCGACGTGTCGCGGTCGAGCCGGTGCACCAGACGCGGCTTCTCGCCCTTCTGGTTGCGCCAGGCTTCCAGCATGTCATCGACATTGCGGGTGACCCCGGAGCCGCCTTGCACCGCCAGGCCGGCCGGCTTGTTGAAGACGAAGACCTTCGGGTCCTCATGGATCAGCATCTTGGCCAGGACATCGGCGTCGCCCTGGTTGCGTATCGAATGGCCGGTCAGCGGGCTTTCGCCTTTCTTGTCGACTTCGAGCGGCGGCACACGCACCGTTTGGCCGGCTTCGACGCGGGTATCGGCCTTCACCCTGCCGCCGTCGACGCGGATTTGGCCGGAACGCAGCAGCTTCTGCAGATGACCAAAACCGAGACCGGGGAAATGGCTCTTGAACCAGCGGTCGAGCCGCATGCCCGCCTCACCGGCGTCCACTGTGATCTGTTCAACGCCTGCCATGATTCCAATCGCCGTTTTGCAGGCATGCAACGGCATTCGCCGGCACCCGCAATCTCACTCGGTTATTCGTTGTCGGTTCCATATTGCAGAACCTGAACTTTCTCCAGCGTAATCAAACCACTTGTCATGATTGTTTCAAGAACGGGCAGGAAAGCGGCCAATTTTTCCTCGTCATCGACGATCTCGATGACGAGGGGCAGATCCTCCGATAGGCGGAGGATCTTCGTGGTGTGAAGCCGGCTGGAATGGCCGAACCCCATCGCGCCGCGCAGGACTGTCGCGCCGGCGATCTGCATTTCGCGGGCCCTCAGCACGATAACCTCATACAGCGGACGGCCATCTGCCTTGTCGTTTTCGCCGATAAATATGCGCAGCAATTGTGCCTGTGTTGGTATCTTCATTGCCTGGACCCTCTCAGCCGGTTGAGGCGAACTGCAAAGATGTGGCCGAGCCAGACGGCGGCAAGCCAGGCCACCACGGAGATCGCGATATTGAGTCCAGCCGCCAGAAACCTCCCGCCTTGCGCGAGGGTGAGCGTTTCAAGGCTGAAGGCCGAGAAGGTCGTCAGGCCGCCACAGAAGCCGGCCATGAAGAACTGGCGCTGCAGCGGACCGGCGAAGACACGACCATCCGGTCCCGTCAATGTCGTGTAGAAGCCGATGAGGAATGAGCCGACAATGTTGACGAGGAGTGTGCCGAAGGGAAATCCAGCGCCCCACAGGGCAGTGCTCGTCGATGAGGCAAGCGCCCGCAGCACACCGCCGATCATGCTGCCTGCGGCCACGGTCGCATAGAGCCGAACCGCTTCGGAGGTTCTGCGCCAACCAATGAGGCGTCCGCCATGCCCGGCCGCGGCAGTGTCCGTCCCGTTGTGGCGGAGCTTCCGCGGGCCGCTCACGGCGCCCCGCTGCCAATCAGAAGACTTCCCGCGGCAAAGCCCAGCGTCACGCCGCCGAGGCTCAGGAAAACCGAAAGCAGCACATTTCCGCCGGCGCGCAGCCATTCGCCCTCGCGCGCCAGTGCCAGCGTCTGCAGGCTGAAGGAAGAGACCGTAGTGTAGCAACCGAGGCCGCCGGTGACGGCAAAGGCCCAGATGGCGGGCATGCCGTCGCGCGTCACCGCATGCGCAACGACACCGATTGCAAACGCTCCCGAGACGTTGACCACCATCGTGCCCCAGGGAAAGGTCTCGCCAACCCGGCGGGCGACGAAGCCGGACAAGAAGAAGCGGGCCATTGCGCCGATCGCGCCACCAAGGCAGACAAGCAAAAGATGATACATCGTGCTTCCTCACGCCGGTCACACCACGGTGTCAGGCGGCTCCGGCCTTCTTCGGCTTGCTGGAGGCGATCATCTTCCAGTTCTTGTAGAACATGGCATTGATGCGCTCGACGCTGACCGAAACGATGGCCAGGAGTGTCGAGATCAGACCGGGAAACGGCGACGGGCGAATGATGTCCATGAACACACAGTAGCGGCGCCCGTCATACTGGTTGACCGAGCGATGCAGCAGTGTGTCATCGAAGATGAACAGCGGGTTCTCGTGCCAGTAGTTCTTGGCGTTGCCGCACTCGACAAACACTTCCGATTTCACCGGGATGAGGTTGTAGAGAATGCGCAGGCTGAGCCGGAGCGGGCCAAAGTGCCAGGAAGTCGATTCCCTGCCGCTGAAAACAGAAACGGCAATCGTCTTGATATATTTGAAATCCTTGTTGAATTCGGCAACGTTGTCTATTTTGTGCTTGCCATACCACTGATAGACATACATGCCGCGCCGGCCGCTGCCGAAATTGGCGTCGATATCGGCGATGATCTCGTCCTTGCGCTCCTTGAATACGTCCAGGACCTCGTTGACCTCGCGTTGATAGTCCGGAGGAAACTGGTCCAGTTTCCAGACACCCCGGTTTCTGTAGCACAGCAGATCGACCAGCAGATTGAAGGGCGAAAGCAGCCAGGTGAAGATGCCGTTGCCGAGGAAATAACCACTGAACAGGGCCCAGTTCTTGTTGTCGTTGCGCAACACGTCGATCAGACCGAGGACAATGAAAATTGTCATCAGGATGGGAATGAAATAAAAGCCGAGCGCCAGCAGCGGGATCGCTATGGCGAACTTCCGAAGGGTCTTGCGAGATTTTTTCGTCATTTTTTACGCGCCAGGCGCGATTCCGTTCTGAATATCGTCGGTACGTTTCTGGCCTGTCCGCCGGCCGAAGGCGCATCTTGATAGGGTTTTTTGTCACGCCAGACAACGGCGATCACGCCACTGTGCGACTGGCAGCTATTTTTCCCGCTCGCTGCGCAGCTTCGCCCAATAGTCCAGCCGCTTCCTGATATCGCGCTCGAAGCCGCGCTCGGGCGGGTCGTAGAATGTCTGCCTTCCCATCTTCTCCGGAAAATAGTCCTGGCCGGAAAAAGCGTCGGGTTCGTCGTGGTCGTAGCGATAGCCGGCGCCGTAATCTTCCTGTTTCATCAGCTTGGTCGGCGCATTGAGAATGTGCTTGGGCGGCAGCAGCGAACCGAATTCCTTCGCCGCCTGTGTGGCGGCCTTGAACGCGGTATAGACTGCATTGGATTTCGGCGCGGTGGCGAGATAGACGGTCGCCTCGGCGAAGGCCAGTTCGCCCTCGGGCGAGCCCAGATAGTCGTAGGCGTCCTTGGCGGCGTTAGCGACGACGAGCGCCTGCGGGTCGGCCAGCCCGATATCCTCCATCGCCATGCGCACCAACCGGCGCCCGAGATAAAGCGGATCTTCGCCGGCGTCGAACATGCGGGCCAGATAGTAGAGTGCCGCGTCGGGGTCGGAGCCGCGCACCGATTTGTGCAACGCGGAGATCAAATTGTAATGGCCGTCCTGGCCTTTGTCGTAGATCGGCGCGCGGCGCTGGACGATGCGCTGCAGAGCTTCGGCGCCGAACACCTCCTTTGATTTCGCTGCGCGCCAGACCTCTTCGGCGAGCGTCAGCGCCGCGCGGCCGTCGCCGTCGCTCATGCGGATGAGCATCGCACGCGCGTCTTCATCGAGCGGCAGCGCCCTGCCCTCTGCCTCCTCGGCCCGCGCCAGCAACTTGGCGATGCTGTCTTCGCCGAGCGAGTGAAAGACCAGCACGCGCGCGCGCGACAAAAGCGCGGCGTTAAGCTCGAAGGACGGGTTCTCGGTGGTGGCGCCGACCAGCACGACGGTGCCGTCTTCCATCACGGGCAGAAAACTGTCCTGCTGGGCGCGGTTGAAACGGTGGATCTCGTCGACGAACAGCAGCGTCTGGCGGCCGTTCGAGCGGCGCAGCTTCGCTGCCTCGAACACTTTCTTCAGGTCGGCAACGCCGGAAAACACGGCCGAGATCTGTTCGAAGGCGAGGCTTGTCTCGCCGGCAAGCAGCCGTGCGACCGTGGTCTTGCCGGTGCCGGGCGGGCCCCAGAAGATCATCGAGCCGAGCGAGCCGGAGCCGATCAGCCGCGTCAGCGCGCCGTCGGGTCCGGTCAGATGCTCCTGGCCGACGACCTCGCCGAGGTTCTTTGGGCGCAAACGGTCGGCCAGCGGCCTGCCGGGCGGCGTCTTTTCCGGTTCATCGACACTGAACAGATCGGCCATGCAACTTCTTCTTGCCTGGAGCCCGATCATGCTGACGGTCGGGCTCAGTAACGCAACACCTGGCGCAGTATCTGCCCGCCGCGCTCGACGGTAAAGCGCCACCAGCGCGTATCCTGCTGGGCTGCCTGTTCCAGGGTCGCCGCCTTGTCGATCGTCAGGCCATTGACCTCACGCACGATGTCGCCCGGCTGGAATCCAAAATCGGCAGCGGGCGAATCGCGGTTGATGTCGACCACGGTTACGCCTTTGACATCGGTGCGCAGACCGAGCCGTTGGGCAAGCCGTGGCGACAGTTCAGCAACCTTGGCGCCGGAAAAGGGGCTGCGGCCGCGCAATGTGAGTTCCGCAGCTTTGGCGCCTTCGGGCGGTCGTTCCAGAGCGATGTCCATCGTCGCTTGCTGACCCTTGCTCAGAACGCCGAAGCTGGCATTCGTACCAATCGACAGCGTCGCCATCCGGTAGTCCAGCGCCCCGACGCTCTCGACCGGCTTGCCGTTGAGCGACAGCACTACGTCGCCAGGCTTGAGCCCTGCCTTGGCCGCGGGTCCCGCCTCTTCGACCGAAGAAACCAGCGCACCGGTCGGTTTGTCCATGCCGAGCGATTCGGCAATCTGCGGCGTCACCGCCTCGAACTCGGCACCGGCATACGGCCGCTCGAAGAAGTCGAGCCCGGCCTTGGCCGCATCGGCGAAGGCGCGGACCATGTTCGAAGGGATGGCAAAGCCGATGCCGATCGAGCCGCCGCTACGGCTATAGATCGCGGTGTTGATGCCGATCAGCTGCCCTCCCATGTTGACCAGCGCGCCACCGGAATTGCCGGGGTTGATGGCGGCATCGGTCTGGATGAAGAAGCTGGAATCGGAGATGCCGATATGGCTGCGCGCCACCGCCGAAATGATGCCGCTGGTGGTGGTCTGGCCGACCCCGAACGGATTGCCGATCGCCAACACCAGGTCGCCGACCTCGAGCGCGTCGGAATCGCCGATGGCGATCACCGGGAACGGCTTGTCAGAAGAAATCTTGAGCACGGCGAGGTCGAGCGTCTCATCCTTGAGCAGCACCTTACTGTCGAATTCGCGCCCGTCGGCGGTCGCGACCTTGACCTGGTCGGCGTCCTTGACGACATGGAAATTGGTGACCACGACGCCGGTCGGATCGACCAGTACCCCCGAACCGAGCGACGACTGCGCGCGCGGCTGCGAGCGGCCGAAGAACTCCTCGAAAAACGGATCGCCGTCGAAGGGTGACGCCACCTTGGCGGTCTGCGAGGCGTAGACATTGACTACAGCCGGCGCCGTCTGCTTGACCAGCGGCGCAAAGGACAGCTGCACCTCCTCGCGGCCGAAGGGCACGCGCTTGTCGGGGCCGGAGGTGGCGTTTTCGCCTTCGACGCCATGCAACAGATCGGTCAGCACGTCGGACAGACCAGGATCTGGCTTGGTCTCCTCCGCCAGCGCGTGCCTGGCCGCAGGCACGACGGCCAACGCCATCAAGGCGCAGATCAGAACAATGGACAGCCGTTTAACGCGCATTCCGAATCCTCCAAGTCGGGCGCCATTGTCCTGACGATTGTGCAAAATGAAAGGCTAAGCCGCTGAAATCCGATTATTTTGGTAGTCGCCGCAAAAACCGGTGACAAAACCCCTGCTAGCCCTGCCCGGTACCTTCGGAAACAGAAAAAGGGGCCCGAAGGCCCCTTTTGAACTTCTCAGGAAAGCCGAGCCTTATGCGGCTGCGGCTTCCTCGTCGGTGCCTTCGGCCTCGATGCGGGCACGGTCGCCGGCGCCCTTGGCCGAGGTGTCGCGGTCGACGAACTCGATGACCGCCATTGCCGCGTTATCACCGTGGCGGAAGCCGGCCTTCATGATGCGCAGATAGCCGCCGTTGCGGGTGGCATAACGTGGCGCGATGGTATCGAACAGGCGCTTGACGACGCCTTCATTGCCGATGTGGGCAATAACCTGGCGGCGGGCGTGCAGGTCGCCGCGCTTGCCGAGCGTCACCAGCTTCTCGACGATCGGACGCAAATCCTTCGCCTTCGGCAGCGTGGTGAGGATCTGCTCGTGCTCGATAAGCGACACGGCAAGGTTGGCAAACATCGACTTGCGATGGCTTATGCTGCGGGCGAACCGGCGGCCTTTAAATCCGTGGCGCATGGCTCTTCTCCTTCATTGCGGTTTCAAGAGGCCTGAGCCCCAGTTGGTTAGCCGCATGATCTTGTCCGAAAAGTCTGCAACTTTTTGCTGCGCTGACCTTCGGTTCGGGATCATGCTTAATATTGATCTTCGTAACGCTTGGCGAGGTCTTCGATGTTTTCCGGCGGCCAGTCCGGCACTTCCATGCCGAGATGCAGGCCCATCGCCGCCAAGACCTCCTTGATCTCGTTCAGCGACTTGCGGCCGAAGTTCGGGGTGCGCAGCATCTCGGCTTCGGTCTTCTGGATCAGGTCGCCGATATAGACGATGTTGTCGTTCTTCAGGCAGTTGGCCGAACGCACCGAAAGCTCGAGCTCGTCGACCTTCTTGAGCAGCGCCGGGTTGAAGGCAAGCTCGGTAACCTGTTCGGCGGCGACTTCCTTCTGCGGCTCGTCGAAATTGACGAACAGGCCGAGCTGGTCCTGCAGGATGCGAGCGGCGAAGGCCACTGCGTCCTCGCCCGAGATCGAACCATCGGTCTCGATGGTCATGGTCAGCTTGTCATAGTCGAGAACCTGGCCCTCGCGGGTGTTCTCGACCTTGTAGGAGACCTTTTTGACCGGCGAATACAGGCTGTCGACGGGGATCAGCCCGATCGGCGCGTCCTCGGCGCGGTTGCGGTCGGCCGGCACATAGCCCTTGCCGGTGTCGACGGTGAATTCCATGCGGATTTCAGCGCCCTCGTCCAGCGTGCAGATGACGTGGTCGGGATTGAGTATCTCGACGTCGCCAACGGTCTGGATGTCGCCGGCGAGAACCGCACCCGGTCCCTGCTTGCGTACGACCATGCGCTTGGGGCCGTCGCCTTCCATACGGATGGCGATTTCCTTGATGTTCAAGACGATGTCGGTCACGTCCTCGCGCACGCCGGCGATGGACGAGAATTCATGCAGAACGCCGTCGATCTGCACGGCGGTCACAGCCGCGCCACGCAGCGAAGATAGAAGCACGCGGCGCAGCGCGTTGCCGAGGGTGAGGCCGAAGCCGCGCTCGAGCGGCTCGGCGACGAGCGTGGTCAGCGTCTTCTTCTTCGACGAGAACTCGATCTTGTTCGGCTTGATCAGTTCTTGCCAATTTTTCTGGATCATAGTGCTTTCCTTCCGTTGTCCCGCCACCATCCAATCGTGGCGGGCGACCTGGAATGCCGTGGAGGAGCGCCCTTGAGGCGCTCGCGCGGCGTTCGGTAAATTCTTTAAACGCGGCGCTTCTTGCGCGGGCGGCAACCATTATGCGGGATCGGCGTCACATCACGGATCGAGGTGATGGTGAAGCCGGCGGCCTGCAGCGCGCGCAGCGCCGATTCACGACCGGAGCCGGGTCCACAGACCTCGACCTCGAGCATGCGCATGCCGTGTTCCTGGGCCTTCTTGGCAACATCTTCGGCGGCCATCTGGGCAGCGAACGGGGTCGACTTGCGCGATCCCTTGAAGCCCTGGGCTCCAGCCGACGACCAGGCAATCGAGTTACCCTGCGCGTCGGTGATGGTGATCATCGTGTTGTTGAAGGTCGAATTGACATGGGCAACGCCCGACGAGATGTTCTTGCGTTCGCGACGGCGAACACGAGTGGCTTCCTTGGCCATGATGGTCCTTTCAGTTGATCTCTACACCGCCGTAATGCCAGCGGCTCCACCAGGGAGAAGGCAGTAGGGGAATATGGCAGTAGGGCAGTAGGGCAGTATGTCTGCCGTTCCTATTGCCTTACTGCCCTACTCCCTTACTGCCCTAAATTACTTCTTCTTTCCGGCAATCGACTTGGCCGGCCCCTTGCGGGTGCGCGCATTGGTATGCGTGCGCTGACCACGAACCGGCAGCGAGCGGCGGTGACGCAGGCCGCGGTAGCAGCCGAGGTCCATGAGCCGCTTGATGTTCATCGACACTTCGCGGCGCAGATCGCCCTCGACCTGATAGTCGCGGTCGATGGTCTCGCGGATCTGCAGCACTTCCGCGTCGGTCAGCTGGTTGACGCGACGCTCGGCCGGGATGCCGACCTTGTCGACGATCTCCTGGGCGAACTTCTTGCCAATGCCGTGAATGTATTGAAGCGCGATGACGACGCGCTTGTTGGTCGGAATGTTGACGCCGGCTATACGAGCCATGTTCTTCTCTTCTCCATGTAGGCCGGACGAGCCGGCGCTTCAAGTTGCCCCGCGTCCGGTGGAGGCCGGCCCTTGCGGGAGTTTCCAGTTCAAAGCGGCCTGCCTTGCCCTTGCGGACAAGCAAGCCTCATGCCTGATAGGAAGACGGGCCGCCATACCCCAGCGGGCCGCTCCAGTCAAGCGCAATCGTTCGATTCTCTAGCCGGCCGCCCGGCCAACCTGCCGGGTCGTCGCCCTGAGCACGCCCTCGATCTGCTGCGTCACCGCATCGATGTCGGCCATGCCATCGACGCCCCTGAGTTTGCCCTTGGCATAGTAGTAACCGATCAGCGGCGAGGTTTTCTTGTAATATTCCCTCAAGCGTTCTTCGAACACCGCTGGACTGTCGTCCTTGCGCACCGGCAGGCCTGCGGCCTTGGCTTCTTCGGCGCGTTTGACGATTCGGCCAACCAGCGCCTTGTCGTCGACGACAAATTCGATGACCGCGTCTAGCTCCAGTCCGCGATCCGACAGCATTTCCTCAACGGCGTCCGCTTGCACCAGGGTTCGCGGGTATCCGTCAAGGATGAAGCCGTTTGCGCAATCAGCTTGATCGATGCGCTCGGCCACGATGGCGTTGACGATAGCGTCGGACACCAGTTCGCCAGCGTCCATCACCGCCTTGGCGCGCTTGCCGACTTCGGTGCCGGCCTGAACAGCAGCACGCAGCATGTCCCCCGTGGAAAGCTGTGGGATGCCGTGTCGTTCTACCAGTCTCAGTGCTTGTGTCCCCTTGCCCGCCCCCGGCGGTCCAAGCAATATCAACCTCATCTGGCCTTTTTCCCCCCGCGCAACTTCGACTTCTTGATCAGGCCCTCATACTGGTGCGCGATCAGGTGACCCTGAATCTGCGCCACCGTATCGAGCGTTACACTGACCACGATCAGGAGCGAAGTGCCACCAAGGTAGAACGGTACGCCAGTCGCTGAAATCAGGAACTCGGGCAACAGACACACCAGCACCAGATAAATGGCGCCGACGACGGTGATGCGGGTGAGCACATAGTCGATATAGTCCGCAGTGCGCTCGCCCGGACGATAGCCCGGGATGAAGCCCGAATGCTTCTTGAGCTGGTCGGCGGTGTCCTTCGGATTGAAGACGATCGCCGTATAGAAGAAGGCGAAGAACACGATCATCGCCGCGTAGAAGGCCATATAGAGCGGTTGGCCGTGGCCGAGCGCCGCCAGGATGGTGCTAGCCCATGCAGGCATATTGGTGGTCTGCGAGAAGCCGGCGACGGTCGCAGGCAGTAGCAGCAGCGACGAGGCGAAGATCGGCGGAATGACGCCGGACGTGTTGAGCTTCAGCGGCAGATGCGAGGTATCGCCCTGGAACATGCGATTGCCAACCTGGCGCTTGGGATACTGGATCAGCAGGCGGCGCTGGGCGCGCTCGAAGAAGACGATCAGCGCGATGACGATGATGGCGAGCACGATGATCGCCAGGATCAGGCCGGTCGACAAGGCGCCGGTGCGGCCAAGCTCCAGCGTGCCGGAGATGGCGCGCGGCAGGCCGGCGACGATGCCGGAGAAGATGATCAGCGAAATGCCGTTGCCGATGCCGCGGGCGGTGATCTGCTCGCCAAGCCACATCAGGAACATGGTGCCGCCGACCAGCGTGACGACGGTAGAGATGCGGAAGAACATGCCGGGATCGTTGACGATGCCGTTGCCGCCCTCAAGCCCGACCGAAATCCCGTACGCCTGGACAAGCGCCAGAAGCACTGTGCCGTAGCGCGTGTACTGGTTGATGATCTTGCGGCCCTGCTCGCCTTCCTTCTTCAGCGCTTCCAGCGATGGAATGACCGAGGTCATCAGCTGCATAATGATGGAAGCGGAGATATAGGGCATAATGCCAAGGGCAAAGATCGCCATGCGCTGCACGGCGCCGCCGGCGAACATGTTGAACATGCCGAGCACGCCCTTGCTCTGCGACGAGAAGGCCTGGGCGAAAGCGTCGGGATTGATGCCGGGCAGCGGGATGTAGGTGCCAAGACGGTAGACGAGCAGCGCGCCGATGGTGAACCAGATGCGCTTCTTCAAATCCTCGGCTTTGGCGAAGGCCGAAAAATTCAGATTCGAGGCTAGTTGTTCAGCAGCCGAAGCCATGCCTGATTCTCCGCTTGGTCACGCTCGATGCCCGCAGCTCAGGCGGCGCGTGTCACCGAAGCTCACGAGATAAGCTCCGGACTGCAAACATGCAAGCGGCCGCGTTGATGCGGCCGCCACATCTGTCGGATCAAAGCACGACCGCAGGCAAAACCGAATTCCGCCTTTGCCGAACGTGCTTCAAATTGCCGTTACTCGGCGGCTGCCTGCTCAGGCAGTTTCACCGAGCCGCCGGCCTTTTCGATCTTCTCGATCGCGGCCTTGGAGGCTCCGGCCACGTCGAAGGCAAGCTTGGCCTTGATGTCGCCGTCCGAAAGGATGCGCACGCCGTCCTTGACGCGACGGATGACGCCGGCCGCAACCAGCGCCTCGGCCGTCACAACTGTCTTAGCGTCAAGCTTCTTGGCATCGAGCGCCGCCTGGATGCGGGCCAGCGACACGACAGTGAAGCTCTTGGCGAAGATATTGTTGAAGCCGCGCTTCGGCAGACGCCGGTAGAGCGGCATCTGGCCACCCTCGAAGCCGTTGACGGCGACACCGGAGCGCGCCTTCTGGCCCTTAACGCCGCGACCGGCGGTCTTGCCCGAACCGGAACCGATGCCACGGCCGAGACGCTTCTTGGAGTGCGTCGCGCCGTCCTTGTCACGCAGATCATTGAGTTTCATCTGGATTCTCCTGCGCTCTGGCTCAGCCCTCGTCCACGACGCGGACGAGATGCTGGACGGCAGCGATCATGCCGCGCACCGAGGGCGTATCCTCCAGCGTGCGCTGCTTGTGCATCTTGTTGAGGCCGAGGCCGACCAGCGTTGCGCGCTGCTCCTTCGGCCGGCGGATCGGCGAACCGATCTGCTCGACGGTGATGGTCTTGGTTGCTTTCTTGGCCATGGTCAGATCCCTGGTCAGCGTCGACTATTCTTCAGCCGCAACGGCGGTGCCGCGGCGGGCCTGAAGGGTCGAATACTTGATGCCGCGCGCGGCAGCCACATCCTTCGGATGCATCTGGCTCTTCAGCGCGTCGAAAGTGGCGCGAACCATGTTGTAGGGGTTGGAAGAACCCATCGACTTGGCGACCACGTCATGCATGCCGAGCGTCTCGAATACGGCGCGCATCGGGCCGCCGGCGATGATGCCGGTACCTTGCTTGGCGGCGCGCAGCAGGACCCGTCCCGCGCCCCAGCGTCCCTCGACGTCATGGTGCAGCGTGCGGCCCGAGCGCAACGGCACGAAGATCATGTCGCGCTTGGCCGATTCGGTCGCCTTGCGGATCGCCTCCGGCACTTCGCGCGCCTTGCCGTGGCCGAAGCCGACGCGGCCCTTCTGGTCGCCGACGACAACGAGTGCTGCAAAGCCGAAGCGCCGGCCGCCCTTGACGACCTTGGCGACACGGTTGATGTGGACGAGCTTGTCGACCATGCCGTCGTCGCGCTCTTCGCGATCACGGCCACGGCCGCCATCCCTACGTTCCTGTGCCATATCCTGTTCCTTGTTTTTTTCCGGAAGCACGGTTGATGATGATATCCGGCGGCCTCTGTGGGTCGCCGGGGCGAATTTCGTTTTTAGAAGCTCAGACCACCTTCACGTGCAGCCTCGGCAAGCGCCTTGACGCGGCCGTGGTAGATGTAGGCGCCGCGGTCGAAGACGACTTCCTTGACGCCGGCCTTCGAGGCACGCTCGGCGATCAGCTTGCCGATGGCAGCTGCGGCCGCGGTGTCGGCGCCGGTCTTGAGCGAGCCCTTGAGCTCCTTCTCAAGCGTCGAAGCAGCCGCGATGGTGTGGCCCTTGGCGTCGTCGATCACCTGGACATAGATGTTCTTCGACGTGCGATGGACCGACAAACGCGGACGATCGCCGGCAACCTTTTTGATCTGGCGGCGGACGCGCTGAGCGCGGCGTTGGGTGGATTCTTTCGAGCCCATGATATCAGTTCCTTGCCTTCAAAAAACGGGGGCAACCATATGCGGTAGGACGAGCCTCCCGCGACCGCTCCCCGCGGCGTTAAAATTACTTCTTCTTGCCTTCCTTGCGGACGATCTTCTCGCCAGCATAGCGAACGCCCTTGCCCTTGTAGGGCTCGGGGCTGCGGTACTCGCGGATCTCGGCGGCAACCTGGCCGACCTGCTGCTTGTCGATGCCGGTCACGGTGATTTCCGTCGGCTTCGGCACCGAAATCGTCACGCCCTGCGGCGTCTCGTAGACAACGTCGTGGCTGAAGCCGAGCGCCAGCTGCAGGTTCTTGCCTTGCATCGCGGCGCGATAGCCGACGCCGGTGATCTCGAGCTTCTTTTCGAAGCCGTCCTTGACGCCCTGCAGGATGTTGACGATCTGCGTGCGCGACATGCCCCATTTGGAACGGGCGGTCTTGGTCTGGTCGCGCGGCTGGACAGCGATCTCGCTGCCTTCCATCTTGACCAGCACTTCGTCGTTCACCACGAACTTCAGCTCGCCCTTCGGACCCTTCGCCGTCACGGTCTGGCCGTTGACGGTCGCGGTCACGCCCTGCGGCAGCGAAACGGGTTTCTTTCCAATACGAGACATTCTGTTGTCCTCGTCACTTCTCTTGTTTCAGGTCTCGGTTTTCGGGACTTGATCCCGAAAGCCGGATTCCAACGGGTCACATACCAGATCAGAAGATCTGGCAGAGGATTTCCCCGCCGACATTCTGTTCGCGCGCTTCGTGGTCGGCCATCACACCCTTCGGCGTCGAAAGAATGGCGATGCCGAGGCCGTTGGCGACGTGTGGTATCGACTTGGCCGAAACGTAGACGCGGCGGCCGGGCTTCGAGACCCGGGCGATTTCGCGCACCACCGGCGCACCGTCGAAATACTTCAGCTCGATCTCGATTTCGGACTTGCCGTTGTCGAAGTCGGTCTGGCTGTAGTCGCGGATATAGCCTTCGGCCTTCAGCACGTCGAGGACACGGGTGCGCAGGCGCGAAGCCGGCGTCGAAACGCTCGACTTCTTACGGCCATACGCGTTGCGGATGCGGGTCAGCATATCGCCGAGAGGATCGCTCAATGACATCTTATGTCCTCCTTACCAGCTCGACTTGACCAGGCCCGGGATCTGGCCGTTATTGCCGAGATCACGAAGCGCGATACGCGATACTTTGAGCTTGCGATAATAGGCACGCGGACGTCCGGTGACTTCGCAGCGGTTGCGGATGCGGGTCTTGGCCGAGTTGCGCGGCAGCGCCGAAAGCTTCAGCTGAGCGCGGAAGCGCTCTTCCATCGGCTTGGACTGATCCATGATGATCGCCTTGAGCACCTTGCGCTTGGCAGCGAACTGGTCCGCAAGCTTGCGGCGCCTGTTGTTCTTCTCGACTGAGCTGGTCTTTGCCATTTCAGATTTTTCCTTTTCTCGCTGCCGTTACTGGCGGAAGGGGAAGTTGAAGGCCTTGAGCAATGCCCTGGCTTCGTCGTCCGTCTTCGCAGTCGTACAAACGATGACGTCCATGCCCCAGATCTGATCAACCTTGTCGTAGTTGATCTCCGGGAACACGATGTGTTCCTTGATGCCCATGGCATAGTTGCCACGGCCATCGAAGCTCTTCGGGTTGAGCCCGCGGAAGTCGCGGACGCGCGGCAGTGCGATGTTCACGAGGCGGTCGAGGAACTCGTACATGCGTTCCTTGCGCAGCGTGACCTTGGCGCCGATCGGCATCTTCTCGCGGACCTTGAAGCCGGCGATCGAGTTGCGGGCGCGGGTGACAACGGCCTTCTGGCCGGCGATCATTGCAAGGTCCTCCGCCGCGATCGAAGGCTTCTTCGAATCGCCGGTCGCCTCGCCGACGCCCATGTTCAACACGATCTTGTCGATGCGCGGAACCTGCATCTCGTTCTCGTAGCCGAACTGCTCCTGCAGCGCCTTGCGAATGGTCTCGTTGTAGACCTGCTTGAGGCGCGGCGTGTTCTGGGCAGTTGCCTGCTTGGTTTGAGCCTTAGCCATTGATGACTTCTCCCGAGCGCTTGGCGACGCGCACCTTCTTGCCGTCCTTCTGGAAGATGAAGCCGACGCGGGTCGGCTTGCCATCCTTGGGGTCGGCCAGCGCGATGTTCGACAGCTGGATCGGCGCTTCCTTGGTGATGATCCCGCCCTCTTGGGACTGGGACTGCTTCTGATGACGACGGATCAGGTTGACGCCGCGCACCAGCGCGGTGTCGTCCTTCGGCTGCACCGAAAGGACTTCGCCCGAACGGCCCTTGTCCTTGCCGGCCAGCACGACGACCTTGTCGCCTTTTCTAATCTTTTGCATTGGTCCGGCTCCTTACAGCACTTCAGGCGCGAGCGAGATGATCTTCATGTGGTTCTTGGCGCGGAGTTCGCGCGGAACCGGTCCGAAGATACGCGTGCCGATCGGCTCTTTCTTGTTGTCGACGAGAACGGCTGCGTTCTTGTCGAAACGGATCACGCTGCCGTCCGGGCGGCGGATGTCCTTGGCCGTGCGAACCACGACCGCCTTCATCACATCGCCCTTCTTGACGCGGCCGCGCGGGATGGCTTCCTTGATCGACACCACGATGATGTCGCCCACGGAAGCGTATTTCCGCTTCGAGCCGCCCAGCACCTTGATGCACATGACACGACGGGCGCCGGAATTATCCGCGACGTCGAGGTTTGTTTGCATCTGAATCATGACTGGCCGCCTTCTTCTTTTCTAACGGGACGGGTTTCTCACCCCTCCCCGGTCTGTCCAAAATTCGTTTCGTTAGCCCCGATCAGGCCTGGTCCGAAGACACCACGACCCAGCGCTTGTCCTTGGAAATCGGCTTCGATTCCTGGATGAACACCTGATCACCGACCTTGTGGGCGTTGTTCTCGTCGTGCGCCTTGTACTTCTTGGTCATGCGCACGGTCTTCTTCATCACGGGATGCGTGAAGCGCCGTTCGACCTTGACGACAACCGTCTTCTCGTTCTTGTCGCTGACGACGGTGCCCTGCAGAATGCGCTTTGGCATGGTTTTCGTCCTTAAGCCTTCTTGGCCGCGGACTTTTCCGCAGCGATGGTCTTGATACGCGCAATGTCCTTGCGGACCTGCCTCACGCGCGCGGTCTTCTCAAGCTGGCCGGTGGCCTTCTGGAAGCGCAGGTTGAACTGCTCCTTCTTCAGGCTGGCCAGGTCGTCGGTCAGCTGGTCCTGCGTCTTGGTCCGGATGTCTTCGGCTTTCATGATCAGCCCGTCCTTATTCTGCGATGCGCTGTACGAAGCGCGTCCTGACCGAGAGCTTGGCCGCGCCGAGACGCAGCGCCTCACGGGCGGTTTCTTCGTTGACGCCGTCGATCTCGAACATGATGCGACCCGGCTTGACGCGTGCCGCCCAGTAGTCGACGGCGCCCTTGCCCTTACCCATACGGACTTCAGTCGGCTTCGACGTAACCGGCACGTCCGGGAAGATACGGATCCACACCCGGCCGGCGCGCTTCATCTCGCGGGTGATCGCGCGGCGGGCCGCCTCGATCTCACGCGCGGTGACGCGGTTCGGCTCAAGCGCCTTCAGCCCGAAACCACCGAAATCCAGGTTGGTGCCGCCCTTGGCGGTACCGTGGATGCGGCCCTTGAACTGCTTGCGGAACTTTGTGCGCTTTGGCTGCAGCATCGTTCTAACTCCAAATTCCTGACTGTCTTACGCGTTTTCGCGACGGCGACCGCGCTCGCGCTCACCACCACCGCCATGCGCATGATCGCCCTCGGTGGCGCGGCGCTCCGATGCCATCGGGTCGTGCTCAAGGATTTCGCCCTTGAACACCCAGACCTTGACGCCACAGATGCCGTAGGCCGTATTCGCCTCGGCCGTGCCGTAGTCGACGTCGGCGCGCAACGTATGCAGCGGCACGCGGCCTTCGCGATACCACTCCATGCGCGCGATCTCGGCGCCGCCGAGACGGCCAGCGCAGTTGATGCGGATGCCTTCGGCACCCAGGCGCATCGCCGACTGGACGGCGCGCTTCATGGCGCGGCGGAACGCGATGCGGCGCTCGAGCTGCTGGGCGATCGACTGGGCGACCAGGGTCGCGTCGATCTCCGGCTTGCGCACTTCGACGATGTTCAGATGCGTCTCGGACTTGGTCATCTCCATCAGCTTCTTGCGAAGCTTCTCGATGTCGGCGCCCTTCTTGCCGATGATCAGGCCCGGACGCGCCGCATGGATGGTGACGCGGCACTTCTTGTGCGGACGCTCGATCACGACCTTCGAGATCGCAGCCTGCTTGAGTTCCTTCTCAAGATATTTGCGGATCTTGATGTCCTCGTGCAGCAGCTTGCCGTACTCGCCGGTGTTCGCGAACCACCGCGAATCCCAGGTGCGGTTGATGCCGAGACGCAGACCGATCGGATTGACTTTCTGGCCCATTATGCGGCCTCCCCTTTTTCTTCGACTTCACGAACGACGATCGTGAGGTGCGAGAACGGCTTCTCGATACGGCTGGCGCGACCACGGCCACGGGCATGGAACCGCTTCATGACAATCGACTTGCCGACATAGGCTTCCGCCACGATCAGCGCATCGACGTCGAGGTCGTGGTTGTTTTCCGCGTTGGCGATCGCCGATTCCAGCGTCTTCTTGACCGTGCCGGAAATCCGCTTGGCCGAGAATTCGAGGTCGGAAAGCGCTGTCGCGACCTTCTTGCCGCGGATCAGCGCGGCAACCAGGTTCAGCTTCTGCGGGCTGATACGGATCGTGCGCAACACGGCGCGCGCTTCGTTGTCAGCAAGCCTGCGCGGAGCTTTGGCCTTGCCCATGATTATTTCCTCTTCGCCTTCTTATCCGCGCCGTGACCGTAATAGGTCCGGGTCGGAGCGAATTCACCGAACTTGTGACCGACCATGTCCTCGTTCACCGAGACGGGAACGTGTTTCTGGCCGTTGTAGACACCGAAGGTGAAGCCGACGAACTGCGGCAGGATGGTGGAGCGGCGGCTCCACATCTTGATCACCTCATTGCGACCACCTTCACGAACCTTGTCCACCTTCTTCAGAAGGTAGCCGTCGATGAAGGGGCCTTTCCAAATCGAACGAGTCACTTGGCGTTACCTCTTCTTAGCTCTTGCGCTGATGGCGCGAGCGCAGGATGAACTTGTCGGTCGCCTTGTTGGACCGCGTCTTCTTGCCCTTGGTCGGCTTGCCCCAGGGCGAAACCGGATGGCGGCCACCCGAGGTGCGGCCTTCGCCGCCGCCATGCGGATGGTCGACCGGGTTCATGGTCACACCGCGATTGTGCGGACGTTTGCCACGCCACACGGTGCGGCCAGCCTTGCCGTCATTGATGTTGCCGTGGTCCGGGTTGGACACGGCGCCGACAGTGGCCATGCAGGAGCCGTGGACGACACGCTGCTCGCCCGAATTGAGGCGCAGGATCGCCATGCCCTGGTCGCGGCCGACGAGCTGGCCATAACCACCGGCCGAACGGGCGACCTGAGCGCCCTTGCCGGGCTTCAGCTCGATATTATGGACGATCGTGCCGACCGGCATAGAGGCCAGCGGCATCGCGTTGCCCGGCTTCACGTCGACCGATTCACCGGCCACGATCTTGTCGCCGGGAGCCAGACGCTGCGGGGCGATGATGTAGGACAGCTCGCCATCGTCGTACTTGATCAGCGCAATGAAGGCGGTGCGGTTCGGATCGTACTCGATACGCTCAACCGTACCGACGACGTCGAACTTGCGGCGCTTGAAGTCGATGATGCGGTAGGTGCGCTTGTGACCGCCGCCGATGAAGCGGGCCGTGATGCGGCCGTAATTGTTGCGGCCGCCCGACTTGGTCAGGCCTTCGGTCAGGCCCTTGACGGGCTTGCCCTTGTAGAGGCCCGAGCGGTCGACGATGACCAGCTGACGGGTGCTCGGCGTTACCGGGTTGAATTTTTTCAGTGTCATTGTTCTGTCCTCGCGACCTTGCTCAGAGACCCGTCGCGACGTCGATCGACTGGCCGTCGGCCAGCGTCACAACCGCCTTCTTGACGTCGCTCTGGCGGCCGATCGTGCCGCGGAAGCGCTTGATCTTGCCCTTGCGGACAAGCGTGTTCACAGCCATCACCTTGACGCCGAACAGCGCTTCGACGGCGGCCTTGATTTCCGGCTTCGACGCCTTCTTGGCAACATTGAAGACGACCTGGTTCTGCTCGGAAGCCATGGTCGACTTTTCGGTGATCGCCGGCGAGACGATCACGTCGTAGTGACGAAGGTCGGTCATTTGAAGCGCTCCTCGAGAGCCTCGACGGCGGCCTTGGAAAGGACCAGCGTGCCGCGGCGCAGAATGTCGTAGACGTTGATGCCCTGGATGGGCAGCACGTCGATGTTCGGGATGTTGGTCGCCGCCAGCTTGAAATTCTTGTCAAGCTCGGCGCCGCCGATCACCAGGGCGTTGCTCAGGCCCAGCGTCGCGAAATTCGCGATCAGTGCCTTGGTCTTGGCCTCGGTCAGCTTCAGCTCGTCAATGATGATGATCGACGCGCTTTTGGCCTTGGCCGAAAGCGCATGCTTGAGACCGAGCGCACGCACCTTCTTCGGCAGATCGTGCTCGTGGCTGCGCACGACCGGGCCGTGGGCCTTGCCGCCGCCGCGGAACTGCGGAGCGCGAGCCGAATGGTGACGGGCGCGGCCGGTACCCTTCTGCTTGTACATCTTGGCGCCGGTGCGGGCGATTTCCGCGCGGCCCTTGGCCTTGTGCGTGCCCTGCTGCTTCTTGGCGAGCTGCCAGCGCACGACGCGCTGCAGGATGTCCTCGCGCGGATCAAGGCCGAAAATCTCTTCGGAGAGCTTCAGCTTACCGGCGTCCTTGCCGCCAAGCGTTGTAATCTTGAGGTCCATTATTCCGCTCCCTCTGTGGCCGGGGCCTCGTTCTTGGCGGCACCATCGGTTGCAACGGCGCGGATCGCGGCGGGCTTCGGCGCATTGGCCGGAAGCGCCACCTTGGCCGCATCGCGGACCAGGATCCATGCACCCTTCGAACCCGGGACCGCACCGCGGATCAGGATCAGGCCACGATCGGCGTCGGTCGAGACGACCTCGACATTCTGCGTGGTGACGCGGGTGTCACCCATGTGGCCGGCCATATGCTTGCCCTTGAACACCTTGCCCGGATCCTGGCGCTGGCCGGTCGAACCGTGTGTACGGTGCGACACCGAGTTGCCGTGCGTCGCGCGGCCGCCACCCATGTGGTGCCGCTTGATGACGCCCTGGAAACCCTTGCCGATCGTGGTTCCCGTCACATCGACCTTCTGGCCGACGACGAAATGCTCGACGGTGATCTCGGCGCCGACATCGATCATGTTGTCGGCGGAGACGCGGAACTCGGCAACCTTGGCCTTAGGCTCGACGGAAGCGGTCGCGAAATGGCCGCGCATCGCCTTCGACGTGTTCTTCACCTTGGCAAGGCCAACGCCGAGTTGGACGGCGGTATAGCCGTTCTTCTCCTGCGTGCGCTGCGCCACGACCTGGCAGTTCTCCATCTGGAGAACAGTGACGGGAACATGTTCCCCGGCATCGTTGTAGATGCGGGTCATTCCCACCTTCTTTGCAATCACACCTGAACGCATCGGTTCAATTCCTTTAGAGTTCCCTGTCGGGGCTGTCGCCCCTCCACGCCTCTTGTTCCTTCAGAGTTCCGGGTCGCCCCGCTGACCTCTGGTTCCTTAGAGCTTGATCTCGACGTCGACACCGGCGGCCAGGTCGAGCTTCATCAAAGCATCGACCGTCTGCGGGGTCGGGTCGACGATGTCGAGCAGACGCTTGTGCGTGCGCATCTCGAACTGCTCGCGGCTCTTCTTGTCGACATGAGGCGACCGGTTGACCGTGAACTTTTCGATCCGCGTCGGCAGCGGAATTGGGCCGCGGACGTTGGCGCCGGTGCGCTTGGCGGTCGACACGATTTCCCGTGTCGAGGCGTCGAGCACCCGGTGATCAAACGCCTTCAGGCGGATGCGGATATTCTGTCCGTTCATGCGTCACTTCCTTGTTCTGGCGCGGCGCGGGCAGCGCCCGCGACAGATCGGTTTAAGTCCAAATTACTCTTTGATGGTGACGACGATGCCGGCACCGACGGTGCGGCCGCCTTCACGGATGGCGAAGCGCAGCTTCTCTTCCATGGCGATCGGCACGATCAGCTCGACATCGACGGTGATGTTGTCGCCCGGCATCACCATCTCGGTGCCTTCCGGCAGCGACACGATGCCGGTCACGTCCGTCGTGCGGAAGTAGAACTGCGGACGGTAGTTGGTGAAGAACGGCGTATGGCGGCCGCCCTCGTCCTTGGTCAGGATGTAGGCTTCGGCAACGAACTTCTTGTGCGGCTTGACGGTGCCGGGCTTGGCCAGGACCTGGCCGCGCTCGACGCCTTCACGGTCGACACCGCGCAACAGCGCGCCGATGTTGTCGCCCGCCTGACCCTGGTCGAGCAGCTTGCGGAACATCTCGACGCCCGTGCAGGTCGTCTTGGTGGTCGGACGGATGCCGACGATCTCCAGCTCCTCGCCGACCTTGACGACGCCGCGCTCGACGCGGCCGGTCACCACCGTGCCACGGCCCGAGATCGAGAACACGTCCTCGATCGGCATCAGGAACGGCTTGTCGAGCGGACGAACCGGCGTCGGTATATAGGCATCGACCGCAGCCATCAGTTCGCGGATGGCGTCCTCGCCGATCTTCTTGTCGCTGTCTTCAAGTGCGGCAAGCGCCGAACCCTTGACGATCGGAATGTCGTCGCCGGGGAACTCGTTCTTGGTCAGAAGCTCACGCACCTCGAGCTCGACCAGCTCGAGCAGCTCGGCGTCGTCGACCTGGTCGACCTTGTTCAAGAACACCACGATCGAGGGCACGCCGACCTGGCGGGCGAGCAGGATGTGCTCGCGGGTCTGCGGCATCGGGCCGTCGGCGGCCGACACCACCAGGATCGCGCCGTCCATCTGCGCGGCACCGGTGATCATGTTCTTCACATAGTCGGCGTGGCCGGGGCAATCGACATGGGCATAGTGGCGGTTGGCGGTCTCGTATTCGACATGCGCCGTCGAAATGGTGATGCCGCGCGCCTTCTCTTCGGGCGCCGCATCGATCTGGTCATAGCGCTTGTATTCGCCAAAATACTTGGTGATCGCCGCCGTCAGCGACGTCTTGCCATGGTCGACGTGACCAATCGTGCCAATGTTCACATGAGGCTTAGTGCGCTCGAATTTACCTTTTGCCATGTGATCTCTCCATTCCTGCCAGCCCGTGCGGGCCTTGAATTAAGTTACTGGTGCAACTCGTTTCGAGTTACGCGTATTTCTTCTGGACTTCCTGCGCGACCGCGGTCGGGACCGGCTCGTAATGGTCGAACTGCATCGTGTAGGCCGCGCGGCCCTGGCTCATCGAGCGAAGGTTGTCCACGTATTTGAACATGTTGGCGAGCGGCACCATCGCGTTGATGACCACCGCGACACCGCGGGCCTCCTGGCCCTGGATCTGGCCACGACGGCCGTTCAGGTCGCCGATAACGCTGCCGACGTAATCTTCCGGCGTCACCACCTCGACCTTCATGATCGGCTCGAGCAACTGCACGCCAAGCTTGGGCGCTGCTTCACGGAAGCAGGCGCGGCCGGCGATTTCGAAGGCCAGAACCGACGAGTCCACGTCGTGGTAGGCGCCATCGATCAGCGTCGCCTTGACGCCGATCATCGGGAAGCCGGCGAACGGGCCCGAGGTCATGACGCTGTTGATGCCCTTTTCGACACCGGGAATGTATTCCTTCGGCACAGCGCCGCCAACGATCTTGGTTTCGAACTCGAATTCGCTGCTTTCCGGATTCGGCTCGAACAGGATCTTGACGCGGGCGAACTGGCCGGTACCGCCGGTCTGCTTCTTGTGCGTGTAGTCCTGCTCGTGCTTGCGGGTGATCGTCTCGCGGTAGGCCACCTGCGGTGCGCCGACATTGGCCTCGACCTTGAACTCGCGACGCATGCGGTCGACGATGATGTCGAGGTGAAGTTCGCCCATGCCGGAGATGATCGTCTGGCCGCTTTCCTCGTCGGTCTTGACGCGGAAGGACGGATCCTCGGCGGCCAGGCGGTGAAGGGCGAGACCCATCTTTTCCTGGTCGTTCTTGGTCTTCGGCTCGATGGCGATCTGGATAACCGGATCGGGGAATTCCATGCGCTCGAGGATGACCGGATGCAGCGGATCACTGAGCGTGTCGCCGGTGGTGGTGTCCTTGAGACCAGCGAGGGCGACGATGTCGCCGGCAAACGCCTCTTCGACGTCGGCGCGCGAATTCGCATGCATCTGCAACATGCGGCCGATGCGCTCTTTCTTGCCCTTCACGGTGTTGTCGACCGAGATGCCCTTGGTGAGCTTGCCCGAATAGATGCGGGCAAAGGTGAGCGAACCGACGAACGGGTCGTTCATGATCTTGAAGGCGAGCATCGACAGCGGCTCGTTGTCGTCGGCATGACGCTCGATCTCGGCGTCGGTCTTGGCGTCGACGCCCTTGATGGCAGGGACATCGGCCGGCGACGGCAGATATTCGACGACGGCGTCGAGCAGCGGCTGCACGCCCTTATTCTTGAAGGCCGAGCCGCAGAACATCGGATAGAACTTCACCGCGATCGTGCCCTTGCGGATGAGCGCACGGATCTCGTCGTTGCTCGGCATCTTGCCTTCGAGGTAATTCTCGAGCGCCGTTTCGTCCATTTCGACGGCGGCCTCAATCATCTTCTCGCGGTATTCTTCGGCACGAGCCTTGAGGTCGGCAGGGATCTCGACGATGTCCCAGGCAGCGCCCAGCGTCTCGTCGCGCCAGACCAGCGCGTTCATCTCGACGAGGTCGACGACACCCTTGAACTCGGTCTCGGCGCCGATCGGCAGCTGCATGACGACGGCATGCGCACCGAGGCGCGAACCGATCATCTCGACCGAGCGGTAAAAGTCGGCGCCGATCTTGTCCATCTTGTTGCAGAAGATCATGCGCGGCACGCGATACTTGTCGGCCTGGCGCCAGACGGTCTCCGTCTGCGGCTCGACACCGGCATTGGCATCGAGCAGCGCGATGGCGCCGTCGAGCACGCGCAGCGAACGCTCGACCTCGATGGTGAAGTCGACGTGGCCGGGGGTGTCGATGATGTTGAAGCGATACATCTTGCCGTCGCGACCCTTCCAGAAGGTCGTGGTGGCGGCCGACGTGATGGTGATGCCGCGCTCCTGCTCCTGCTCCATCCAATCCATGGTCGCAGCGCCGTCGTGGACTTCGCCGATCTTGTGCGACTTGCCCGTGTAATAGAGGACGCGCTCGGTGGTCGTCGTCTTGCCGGCGTCGATATGCGCCATGATACCGAAATTGCGGTAGTCTTCGATTTTATATTCGCGGGCCATGGGAGGTGCCTCTTCAGTCTCGTTCGCGCTTTACCAGCGGTAGTGCGCGAAAGCGCGGTTGGCTTCTGCCATCTTGTGGGTGTCTTCACGCTTCTTGACGGCGGTGCCGCGGTTGTTGGCCGCGTCCATCAGCTCGCCGGAGAGGCGGTCGACCATGGTGGTCTCGTTGCGGTTGCGGGCGGCAGCGATCAGCCAGCGGATGGCCAATGCCTGCCGGCGCTCGGGGCGCACGTCGACCGGAACCTGGTAGGTGGCGCCGCCGACGCGGCGCGAACGCACTTCCACATGCGGCGCGACATTGTCGAGCGCCTGATGGAAGACGGTGACCGGCTCCTGCTTGGTCTTGGACTGAACCTGGTCGAGCGCGCCGTAGACGATGGTCTCGGCAACCGACTTCTTGCCATCATACATGACGGCATTCATGAACTTGGTGACGATCAGGTCGCCGAACTTCGGGTCCGGATTGATCTCACGCTTTTCTGCACTGTGACGACGGGACATTTTTTCTCTGCCTCAATTCTACGCGGTGGCCTGGATCCCGGATCGTCGCTTGACGCCGTCCGGAACGACCTTGGCTACGCTTCGGTCACTTCGGACGCTTGGCGCCGTATTTCGAACGGCGCTGCTTGCGGTTCTTCACGCCTTGCGTGTCGAGCACGCCGCGGATGATGTGGTAACGGACGCCCGGAAGATCCTTAACGCGGCCGCCGCGGATCATCACCACCGAGTGTTCCTGAAGGTTGTGGCCTTCGCCGGGGATGTAACCGATCACTTCAAAACCATTGGTCAGACGGATCTTGGCCACCTTGCGCAGCGCCGAGTTCGGCTTCTTCGGCGTCGTGGTGTAGACGCGCGTGCAGACGCCCCGCTTCTGCGGGTTCTGCTGCATGGCCGGGACCTTGTTGCGCTTCACCGGCGCAATGCGCGGCTTGCGGATCAGCTGGTTGACGGTAGGCATTAAACCCTCTTGTCTCTCAATTCCGTGTCTTGCCCGGTCAGGGCCGCTCAAAGCGTCATTTCCATACGCAAATTCGGGCCACAAACCGCGCCTCGCGGTCTTGCCCGAACAAATGGCAGAGGAAGCGGAAGCCGCTTCATGCACGCCGGAAATGTCTTTTCGCTCGTAAAACGAACCCTGTTTGAGGCAAACTCCAAAGCGTGTCGCTTCGGAAGCGAGAGCCTCACATCGGTTCTGACTGGGCGGCTTCTACTCGTGTGACCACTGTCCGTCAACCCCGGAGCGGCAAATATTGCGCTGAACCCGAGGTTTGGCAGCCATGCGAAAAACGCATGTAATTTTCTTGCGCCGTTTTTCAAGAGGAAGGCAGAAAGTGACCGGCTTGCGGCTGTTTCCACGCCGTGCTTCGTGCGAAAAGGCGGCATGAACAGCCCAAAACCCCTCGCCCGGAGGTACGAACCCGTGAATGACAATGAGGAGCGCCCGGTCACCATTATTACCGGCCGGGTGTGGAAGCGCAAAGGCGGCAAGCCGGAAGGCGTGCATGTGATGCTGGTCGCCCCGGACGACGATTCGGCGGTGCGCCGCGCTCTCGAATCACTTGCCGCGGAAGGTTACGCCGAGGCCGAGCTCGACCAGATCGGTGACCTGGACGGCGTGCCCGACGAGGAGCCGCATCTGTCCGCCTATCAGGGCGCGCTCGAAGGCGAAGTGTCGATCGTGACCTTCGATGTGCCGATCTGAAGAGATCTGAATCGCGGTCGATCTCACGGCCGGCGACAAAAGCCCGGCGACTTGCCCGACACAAGTTCTCTGCTAAGAAGCGACCTCTGGTAAAACCAAGCACACTCAACCTGCGGAGCTCCCATGTCCTCTAATCCCATCAAGCTCGGCATCGTCGGCGTGGGAAAGATCGTCCGCGACCAGCACCTGCCGGCCTTGGCGAAGGACCAGGATTATCGCCTGGTCGCCGCAGCGAGCCGCCACGGTAAAGTCGAAGACATCCCGAATTTCCCGACGATCGAGGCGATGCTCGACGCGGTGCCGGAGCTCGAGGCGGTGTCGCTGTGCATGCCGCCGCAGTTCCGTTATGACGCCGCACGCACGGCGCTGGTGGCGAAAAAGCATGTCTTCCTGGAAAAGCCGCCCGGCGCCACGGTCAGCGAGGTCGAGGACCTGAAGGCGCTGGCGGCAGCGAACGGCGTCTCGCTGTTCGCCAGTTGGCATTCACGCTATGCGCCGGCTGTCGAGGCCGCTCGCGCTTTCCTCGGTTCAACCAAAATCAGATCGGCCGCCATCATCTGGAAGGAAGATGTCCGCCGCTGGCATCCGAATCAGGAATGGATCTGGGCACCGGGCGGCTTCGGCGTCTTCGATCCCGGCATCAACGCACTGTCGATCGCCACCCACATCCTGCCGCCAATGTTCATCAGTTCGGCAGAGCTCGATTTTCCGGAGAACCGTGCATCCCCGGTCGCGGCCCACGTCACCTTCCGCACCTCGGATGGATTGCCGGTGACGATGGAACTCGACTGGCTTCAGACCGGCCCGCAGAGCTGGGACATCCTGGCCAAGACGGACCGGGGTAAAATGGTGCTTTCCGGCGGCGGCTCGAAGCTCGCTGTCGACGGCCGCGTCGTTCACGAGGAGCCGGAAGCGGAATACCCGATGCTTTACAGGCGCTTTGCCGAGATCGTGCGCGCGGGTACCTCCGACGTCGATCTCGCGCCCCTTCAGCACGTCGCCGACGCCTTCATGCTGGGCAAGCGCAATGTGGTGCAAGCTTTTTTCGATTGATCAGCGGGCGTCGGCCGGATCGCATGTCCGGCCACTCACCGCGCAAATTCAATTGACGATCGCTATAGCAAAGCCGTCATAGCCCTTGGCGCCAACAGTCTGGATCGCGGTGCCTTCCAGACGCTTGTCGCCGCCGATGAACGAGAACGCCGCGCGTGCCCCTTCGACATTTGCGTCACGACCATCTTCATTCACCACCGCGCCGTCACGGATGACGTTGTCGCAGACGATGACGGTCCCCGGCCTCGAAAGACGCATGGCCCACGACAGATAGTGCGGGTTGTTCGGCTTGTCGGCGTCAATGAAGATGAAGTCGAACGGCCCGGCATTCTCGGCGGCTAACGCCGCAAGCGATTGAAGCGCCGGTCCGACCCGCAGTTCTACCCGGTCCGACACCCCTGCGCGTTCAAAGTTCGACCGCGCGACACTGGCGTGGTGCGGGTCAAGCTCGAGCGTCACGACCTTGCCATCCACGGGCAACGCTCGCGCCATCCAGATTGTCGAGTAGCCGCCCAACGTGCCGATTTCGAGTACCTTCTTGGCTCCCTGCATTCGCGCAAGAAGTGACAGCAGCTTGCCTTGTGCCGGCGAAACATCGATCGCCGGCAGGCCGTGGTCATGGTTGGCCGCCAGAACGGCATCGAGGGCGGGATCCGCATCGAAAAGAGCCTCGACAATGTAGTCGTCGACAGAAGCCCAGGTCTTCATGTTCATCGTTTTCTTCTCCGATCCGATTGGAGAACCAAAATGCGAAAAGGGGCCACTTGGGGCCCCTTTTCTATCTTCTCTTTCTTGCGCGCTTACTGCGCGGCGGAAGCCATGTCGGTCAGCATCGGCTCGGCGACCTCGACGCCGGACGCCTTGCGGCGCTCGTCGATGATCAGCTCGTCGCGCGAGGTGGCGATGCGCCGGATCTGGCTCATCGTGCCGCCGGTGCCGGCCGGGATCAGCCGGCCAACGATGACGTTTTCCTTCAGGCCCTGCAGCATGTCGGTCTTGCCGGCAACCGCAGCTTCGGTCAGCACCCTCGTCGTCTCCTGGAAGGAGGCGGCCGAGATGAAGGACGGCGTCTGCAGCGAGGCCTTGGTGATGCCGAGCAACACCGGCTGGCCTTCTGCCGGCTTCTTGCCTTCCTCGACCAGGCGCTCGTTGACCTCTTCCAGTTCGATCACGTCGACGTGGTCGCCCGGAATGTAGGTCGAATCGCCCTGCGTGGTGATCTCGACCTTCTGCAGCATCTGGCGAACGATCACCTCGATGTGCTTGTCGTTGATCGACACGCCCTGCAGTCGGTAGACCTCCTGGATCTCGTTGACGAGGTAGGAGGCAAGCGCCTCCACGCCCTTGATCGCCAGGATGTCATGCGGCGCCGGATTGCCGTCGAGGATATAGTCGCCCTTCTCGATGACGTCGCCGTCCTGGAGATGGAACGGCTTGCCCTTCGGGATCAGGTATTCGACCGGCTCAAGCGTCGAGTCATGCGGCTCGATGATGATGCGGCGCTTGTTCTTGTAGTCGCGGCCGAAGCGGATCGTGCCATCGATCTCGGCGATGATGGCGTGATCCTTCGGACGGCGTGCCTCGAACAGTTCGGCCACACGCGGCAGACCACCGGTGATATCCTTGGTCTTGGCACTTTCCATCGGGATACGCGCCAGCACGTCGCCGGGGCGAACCTGTGCACCCGGCTCGACCGAAAGAATGGCCTCGACCGAGAGCAGGAAGCGGGCGTCACCGCCCTTCGACAGCTTGCCGACCTTGCCCTTGGCATCCTGGACGACGATCGCCGGCTTGAGATCGTTGCCGCGTGGCGTCGAACGCCAGTCGATGACCTCGCGCTTGGTGATGCCGGTCGATTCGTCGGCGGTTTCCTGAACGGAAATGCCATCGACCAGATCCTCGAACGCTACCCTGCCCTCGATTTCGGTGAGGATCGGGCGGGTATAAGGATCCCACTCGGCGATACGCTGGCCGCGTTTCACTTTGTCGCCATCGTCGACGAAGATGCGCGAACCGTAGGTGACGCGGTGCGTGGCGCGTTCCTTGCCGGCTTCGTCGAGGATCAGCACCGCCATGTTGCGGCCCATGACCATCAGCTGGCCGTCGGAGTTGCGCACCACGTTGCGGTTGCGGATCTCGACCTTGCCCTCATAGGAGGCTTCAAGGAACGAGGAATCCACCACCTGCGCCGTGCCGCCCATGTGGAAGGTACGCATGGTGAGCTGAGTGCCCGGCTCGCCGATCGACTGCGCCGCGATGACGCCGACAGCCTCGCCCTGGTTGACGGGAGTGCCGCGGGCCAGATCGCGTCCGTAGCAGACCGCGCAGATGCCGACCCTGACCTCGCAGGTCAGCGCCGAACGGATGCGGACCGACTGCACGCCAGCCTTTTCGATCAGTTCCACGTCACGCTCGTCCATCAGTGTTCCGGCCTTGACCAGAACCTCGCCGGTGACCGGGTGGGTGATGTCGTCGAGCGAGGTGCGGCCGAGAACGCGCTGACCAACCGAAGCGACGACCTGACCGGCATCGACGATCGGCTGCATGGTGAGGCCCTTGTCGGTGCCGCAGTCGAGCGAATTGACGATGCAGTCCTGCGCCACGTCGACGAGACGACGCGTCAGGTAACCCGAGTTCGCCGTCTTCAAGGCGGTGTCGGCCAGACCCTTGCGGGCGCCGTGGGTCGAGTTGAAGTACTCGAGCACGGTGAGGCCTTCCTTGAAGTTCGAGATGATCGGCGTCTCGATGATTTCACCGCTAGGCTTGGCCATCAGGCCGCGCATGCCGGCGAGCTGGCGCATCTGAGTGGGCGAGCCGCGCGCACCGGAGTGCGACATCATATAGATCGAGTTCATCGGCTTCTGACGGCCGTTGTCCTCGAACTCGACCGCCTTGATGCGGGCCATCATTTCGTCGGCGACCTTTTCCGAGCACTTGGCCCAGGCGTCGACGACCTTGTTGTACTTCTCGCCCTGGGTGATCAGGCCGTCATTGTACTGCTGCTCGTACTCCTTGGCCAAAGCCTCGGTGTCGGAGACCAGCTTGATCTTGGCGTCCGGGATCAGCATGTCGTCCTTGCCGAACGAAATGCCGGCACGGCAGGCGTGGCTGAAGCCGAGAGCCATGATGCGATCGCAGAAAATGACCGTCTCCTTCTGACCGCAATGGCGGTAGACGGTGTCGATCATCTTGGAGATGTTCTTCTTGGTCATCTCCTGATTGGCGGTCTCGTACGGCACATTGTGGTTCTTCGGCAGAAGTTCGCCGATGATCATGCGGCCAGGCGTAGTGTCGTAGATCTTCGACACGACCTTGCCGTCGGCGTCGACCGTACGGAAGCGCCCCTTGATCTTGGCATGCAGCGTCACCGCCTTGGTCTCGAGCGCGTGCTGGAGCTCGCCCATGTCGGCAAACACCATGCCCTCGCCCGGCTCATTCTGGTTGACGATCGAGAGATAGTAGAGACCGAGAACCATGTCCTGCGACGGCACGATGATCGGCGCACCGGAAGCCGGGTGCAGGATGTTGTTGGTCGACATCATCAGCACGCGGGCTTCGAGCTGCGCTTCCAGCGACAGCGGCACGTGGACCGCCATCTGGTCGCCGTCGAAGTCGGCGTTGAAGGCCGTGCAGACCAGCGGGTGAAGCTGGATCGCCTTGCCTTCGATCAGGATCGGCTCGAACGCCTGGATGCCGAGGCGGTGCAGCGTCGGCGCGCGGTTCAACAGCACCGGATGCTCGCGGATGACCTCGTCGAGGATATCCCAGACCTCCGGACGCTCCTTCTCGACCAACTTCTTCGCTTGCTTGACGGTCGAGGAGTAACCCTTGGCGTCGAGACGGGCGTAGATGAAGGGCTTGAAAAGTTCGAGCGCCATCTTCTTCGGCAGGCCGCACTGGTGCAGCTTGAGCTCCGGACCGGTGACGATGACCGAGCGGCCGGAATAGTCGACGCGCTTGCCGAGCAGGTTCTGGCGGAACCGGCCCTGCTTGCCCTTCAGCATGTCGGACAGCGACTTCAGCGGACGCTTGTTGGCGCCGGTGATGACGCGGCCGCGACGGCCGTTGTCGAACAGTGCATCGACGGCTTCCTGCAGCATGCGCTTTTCATTGCGCACGATGATGCCGGGCGCGCGCAGCTCGATCAGCCGCTTCAAGCGGTTGTTGCGGTTGATGACGCGGCGATAAAGGTCGTTCAGGTCGGACGTGGCGAAACGGCCGCCGTCCAGCGGAACAAGCGGACGCAGGTCCGGCGGAATCACCGGAACCACCTTCATGATCATCCATTCCGGACGGTTGCCGGATTCCATGAAGTTCTCGACGACCTTGAGCCGCTTCAGGTACTTCTTCTGCATGAGCTCGGAGGTGGTCGAAGCCAGTTCCGAACGCAGATCGCCGGCGATCTTCTCGAGGTCCATGCCGGCCAGAAGGTCGTGGATCGCCTCGGCGCCGATCATGGCGGTGAACGAGTCCTCGCCATACTCGTCGACGGCCATCATGTACTCTTCCTCGCTGAGCAGCTGGTGCTCCTTCAGCGCGGTGAGGCCGGGTTCGGTGACGATGTAGTTCTCGAAGTAGAGGACCCGCTCAATGTCCTTCAGCGTCATGTCGAGCAGCGTGCCGATGCGCGACGGCAGCGACTTCAGGAACCAGATATGGGCGACCGGTGCCGCCAGTTCGATATGGCCCATGCGCTCGCGGCGGACGCGCGACAGCGTGACTTCGACGCCGCACTTCTCGCAGATGACGCCCTTGTACTTCATGCGCTTGTACTTGCCGCACAGGCACTCATAGTCCTTGATCGGACCAAAAATGCGCGCGCAGAACAGACCGTCACGCTCCGGCTTGAAGGTGCGGTAGTTGATGGTCTCCGGCTTCTTGATCTCGCCGAACGACCAGGACAGAATCTTCTCAGGGCTGGCAAGCGAGATCCTGATGGAATCGAACACCTGCGCGGGCGCCTGGGGATTGAAGAGATTCATGACCTCTTGGTTCATGCCGTTCTCCTTTTCGGGGTCCTCGAAACCCCTTGCATCTAGCGCGGGCCAAACGCCCGCCGACTTGATCGGCCATCGGCCGAAGAATTTGGGTGCGCCCCGGTCGCGAGAGCCCTCTCCCGCGACCGAGCGTCTTGCTTATTCGGCCGCGTCGGGCAGCCGGATCGGGTTGTCGTCGAGTTTGGTGTTCTCCAGCTCGACATTGAGGCCGAGAGACCGCATTTCCTTGACGAGAACGTTGAAGCTCTCGGGGATGCCGGCTTCGAAGGTGTCGTCGCCTCTGACGATCGCCTCGTAGACCTTGGTGCGGCCGGCGACGTCGTCCGACTTCACCGTCAGCATCTCCTGCAGCGTGTAGGCGGCGCCGTATGCTTCGAGCGCCCAGACCTCCATCTCGCCGAAGCGCTGGCCACCGAACTGCGCCTTGCCGCCCAGCGGCTGCTGGGTAACGAGCGAGTACGGCCCGATCGAACGCGCGTGGATCTTGTCGTCCACAAGGTGGTGAAGCTTGAGCATATATATATAGCCCATCGTCACTTTGCGATCGAACGGCTCGCCGGTGCGTCCGTCATAGAGCTGCGACTGACCGCTGGTGTGCAGGCCCGCCTGCTCCAGCATGATGTTAATGTCGGCCTCGTGCGCGCCGTCGAACACCGGTGTCGCGATGGAGACGCCGCGGCGCATCTGCTCGCTGAGGCGAATGATGCTCTCGTCGTCATATTCGCGGATCGGCTCGTTGCGGTCGTTGGCCGGCATGAAGCTCTCGAGCGTCTTGCGCAGCGGCTTGATGTCGCCCGCAGTCTTGTACGCGTCGATCAGATCGCCAATCTTCTTGCCCATTCCGGCGCAAGCCCAGCCCAGATGCGTTTCCAGGATCTGGCCGACATTCATGCGCGACGGCACACCCAGCGGGTTGAGCACGATATCGGCATGCGTGCCGTCCTCGAGGAAAGGCATGTCCTCGACCGGAACGATCCGCGACACGACACCCTTGTTGCCGTGCCGGCCGGCCATCTTGTCGCCGGGCTGCATCTTGCGCTTCACGGCCACGAAGACCTTGACCATCTTCATGACGCCCGGAGGCATTTCGTCGCCGCGCTGCACCTTCTCGACCTTGTCCATGAAGCGCTGCTCGAGCGCCTTCTTGGAATCGTCGTACTGGCCACGCAGGGCTTCCAGCTCGCTCTGGAGCTTTTCGTTCTCCACGGCAAACTGCCACCACTGCGAACGCGGATACTCGTCCAGCGTGTCCTTCGACAGCTTCGAGCCCTTCTTGAAGCCCTTCGGCCCGGCAATCGCTTCCTTGCCGACAAGAACGTCGGAAAGGCGCGAATAGACGTTGCGGTCGAGGATCGCCTGCTCGTCGTCGCGGTCCTTGGCGAGGCGTTCGATCTCCTCGCGCTCGATCGCCATGGCGCGCTCGTCCTTCTCGACGCCGTGGCGGTTGAAGACACGCACTTCGACGACGGTCCCGAAGGTTCCCGGAGGCATGCGCATCGAGGTGTCGCGCACGTCCGAGGCCTTTTCACCGAAGATGGCGCGCAGCAGCTTTTCTTCCGGCGTCATCGGGCTTTCGCCCTTCGGCGTGATCTTGCCGACCAGGATGTCGCCCGGCTGCACTTCCGCACCGATGTAGACGATGCCGGCCTCATCGAGGTTCTTCAGCGCTTCTTCCGAGACGTTCGGGATATCGCGCGTGATCTCCTCCGGCCCGAGCTTGGTGTCGCGGGCCATGACTTCGAACTCCTCGATGTGGATCGAGGTGAAGACGTCGTCGGCGACGATGCGCTCGGACAGAAGGATGGAATCCTCGTAGTTGTAGCCGTTCCACGGCATGAACGCGACCAGCACGTTCCGGCCGAGGGCCAGATCGCCGAGCTCGGTCGACGGGCCGTCGGCAATGATGTCGCCCTTGTTGACCCGGTCGCCCATGCGCACCAGCGGACGCTGGTTGATGCAGGTGTTCTGGTTCGAACGCTGGAACTTCATCAGCCGGTAGATATCGACGCCGGACTTGCCGGGATCGAGATCTTCCGTGGCGCGGATGACGATACGCGTCGCGTCCACCTGGTCGACGATGCCGCCGCGGCGGGCGCCGATGGCGGCGCCCGAGTCACGGGCGACGATCGGCTCCATGCCAGTGCCGACGAACGGCGCTTCGGCGCGCACCAGCGGCACGGCCTGACGCTGCATATTCGAGCCCATCAGCGCACGGTTGGCGTCGTCGTTCTCGAGGAACGGGATCAGGGCCGCGGCCACCGACACCATCTGCTTCGGCGATACGTCCATCAGATCGACGTTTTCGCGCGGCGCCATCATCACTTCGCCGGCGTTGCGGCAAATGACGAATTCGTCGACGAAATGACCATTCTTGTCGAGCTCGGCATTGGCCTGCGCGACGTGGTGCTTGGCCTCTTCCATAGCCGACAGGTAAACGACCTCATTGGTCAGCTTGCCATTGACGATCTTGCGGTACGGGCTCTCGATGAAGCCGTATTTGTTGACCCGCGCGAAGGTCGCCAGCGAGTTGATCAGGCCGATATTCGGGCCTTCCGGCGTCTCGATCGGGCAGATGCGACCGTAATGCGTCGGATGCACGTCGCGCACTTCGAAACCGGCACGCTCGCGGGTCAGACCGCCCGGTCCAAGCGCCGAAAGACGGCGCTTGTGGGTGATCTCCGACAGCGGGTTGGTCTGATCCATGAACTGCGACAGCTGCGAGGAACCGAAGAACTCGCGCACGGCGGCAGCCGCCGGCTTGGCGTTGATCAGGTCCTGCGGCATCACCGTGTCGATCTCGATCGAGGACATGCGTTCCTTGATCGCGCGCTCCATGCGCAGCAGCCCGACGCGGTACTGGTTCTCCATCAGCTCGCCGACCGAGCGCACGCGGCGATTGCCGAGATTGTCGATGTCGTCGATCTCGCCCTTGCCGTCGCGCAGTTCGACCAGCGTCTTGACCACGGCCAGGATGTCCTCTTTGCGCAGCACGCGCACGGTGTCCTCGGCCTTGAGCTCGAGGCGCATGTTCATCTTGACGCGGCCGACGGCCGACAAGTCGTAGCGCTCGCTGTCGAAGAACAGCGAGTTGAACATGGCTTCGGCGGTCTCGAGCGTCGGCGGCTCGCCCGGGCGCATGACACGATAGATGTCGAACAGTGCGTCCTGGCGGCTCTCGTTCTTGTCGACGTTGAGCGTGTTGCGGATATAGGCGCCGACGTTGACATGGTCGATGTCGAGAACCTTGATCTCGTCCTCGCCGGTGCCGAGCAGCACTTTCAGCGTCTTTTCGTCGATCTCGTCGCCGGCTTCGAGGAATATCTCACCGGTCGCATAGTTGACGATATCCTCGGCGAGATAGTTGCCGAGCAGATCCTCGTCGGTCGCCTTGATCGCCTTGAGACCCTTTTCGCCAAGCGCCCTGGCCTGGCGGGCAGTGATCTTCTTGCCGGCCTCGACGACGACCTCGCCGGTGTCGGCGTCAACCAGGTCACCAACGGCCTTGAGGCCGCGGAAACGCTCGACGTTGAACGGGATACGCCAATGGTCGCCGGCGCGCTTGTAGGTGATCTTGTTGTAGAAGGTCGACAGGATCTCTTCGCCGTCCATGCCGAGCGCCATCAGCAGCGACGTGACCGGAATCTTGCGGCGGCGGTCGATACGGGCGTGCACGACGTCCTTGCTATCGAACTCGATGTCGAGCCATGAGCCGCGATAGGGAATAACGCGCGCGGCAAACAGAAGCTTGCCGGACGAGTGCGACTTGCCCTTGTCATGGTCGAAGAAGACGCCCGGCGAACGGTGCATCTGCGAGACGATGACGCGCTCGGTGCCGTTGACGATGAAGGTGCCGTTCAAGGTCATGAGCGGCATGTCGCCCATGTAAACGTCCTGCTCCTTGATGTCCTTGATCGACTTCGCGCCGGTATCCTCGTCGATATCGAACACGATGAGGCGCAGCGTCACCTTGAGCGGCGCCGCGTAGGTCAGGTCGCGCTGACGGCATTCGTCAACGTCGAATTTCGGTCCCTCGAACTCGTACTTCACGAATTCCAGCATCGAGGAGCCGGAAAAATCGGAAATCGGGAAGACCGACTTGAAAACTGCCTGCAGCCCCTCGTCAGGACGCCCGCCCTTGGGCTCCTCCACCATCAGGAACTGGTCATAGGATGCCTTCTGAACCTCGATCAGGTTCGGCATCTCCGCAACTTCCGGGATCTTTCCGAAAAACTTGCGTACGCGTCTGCGGCCATTGAAAGTCTGGGTCTGGGCCATCGTCGCTCCTTAGCTCAATTCTCGGGACGAGCCTCGCCGCGGCTCGCCTTGCATCTCGGGCCACCTTGGCGGCCCTGTCTTGTTGCCCGCCGCCTGTCGGCGGCTTCTTGTCTTTTCACCCACCACCAATTGGCGGTGGGCCAGAAACGGGAGAAAACCCGTTTCCTGAAGGCCGGTTTGCGGCCCTCAGGAAAGAGGTTTTCGCACTCTTCGCGCTATGAGCCTCCCCTAGACGTGATGGGAGTGGCGGGCGGCGCGCCGCCCGGCGCCCGGTCTAAAAGCGTTCTTTAGTTAAACCGTGGCGCCGGCTGCTTCCAGCTGGGCCTTGAACTTGTCCGCGTCGGCCTTGGAAACGCCTTCCTTGACCGGCTTCGGAGCCGCCTCGACCAGGTCCTTGGCTTCCTTGAGGCCAAGACCGGTGATGGCGCGAACTTCCTTGATGACGTTGATCTTCTGAGCGCCTGCCTCGGTGAGGACGACGTCGAATTCCGTCTTTTCCTCGACAGGAGCAGCAGCGGCCGCAGCGCCGCCGGCAGCGGCAACCGCCACCGGAGCAGCGGCGGAAACGCCCCACTTTTCTTCAAGAAGCTTCGACAGCTCGGCCGCCTCGAGGACGGTCAGCTTCGAAAGGTCGTCTACGATCTTTGCCAGATCAGCCATTGCAATGTTCCTTCATAAGGTTCGAACGTGTGTTTGTGATAGCGAGGAACGGCCTCATGCCGCCTCGTCCTTCCGGGCGTAAGCGCCGATGACGCGCGCGACCGAGGCCGCAGGCGCATTGACGATCTGGGCGATCCGGGTTGCCGGCGTGGCGATCATGCCAACCAGCCTGGCGCGCAGCTCATCGAGCGACGGGAGTGTGGCGAGTGCCTTCACACCGTCGGCGTTGAGCGAGGTGGTGCCCATTGCGCCACCGAGAATGACGAGCTTGTCATTTCCCTTGGCGAAATCGGACGCGACCTTCGGCGCCGCAATCGGATCCTCCGAATAGGCGATCAGCGTCTGTCCCTTGAACAGCTCGATGATCGATGCGGAGTCCGTGCCCTGAAGAGCGATTTTGGCGAGACGGTTCTTCGCGACTTTGACGGTGCCACCGGCGGCGCGCATTTTCGACCGAAGGTCGTTCATTTGCGCGACGGTGATACCGGCGTAGTGGGCCACGACGACTGAACCAGCGCTTGAAAACGCATCATTCAGCCCCGTGACGAGTTCGCGTTTTTCCGCTCTGTCCACTGCCTATCTCCAGTTGACCCCTGCCCTCTACGAAGGACAGGCGTCGGGTTGCCTTTTGCCGGCCGGGCCATCCAGTAACGGATCTCCCGAACGACGCTCGAGGATCCTGCCCCCTTTCGCCACACCTGCCGGCTAGCCGGACGGTGCGCAGACAAAAGGCAAACACGGTTCGAACCTTTCATTGGAGCTTTCGCCCCTTTGTCCGGTCTTCACCCGTCTCATGCAGGCCCACATGAATTAAGGCCCACATCACCTAAGGCTTGGGGCCGCCTGCAATCTCGGACAGGATGTCCGGAAGCCTTTCGACTTCCGGTACCGGGCCACCGACAGGTCGGAGGCCCGGAATTCTTTCACGGATCAGCGTTTTAGCGGCCGATCCAATTGTTCGTATCAGGACGCTGCGAGCGTCGAGACATCGAGCTTGAGGCCCGGGCCCATCGTCGAGGTGACCGACACCTTCTTGACGTAGTTGCCCTTGGCCCCAGCCGGCTTTGCCCTGGTCACCGCGTCTGCGAAGGCGCGGACGTTTTCTTCCAGCGCCTTGACGTCGAACGACACCTTGCCGACGCCGGCATGAACGATGCCGGCCTTCTCGACGCGGAACTCGACGGCGCCGCCCTTCGATGCCTTGACAGCGGCGGCAACGTCAGTGGTGACGGTGCCGACCTTCGGGTTCGGCATCATGCCGCGCGGACCGAGCACTTTGCCGAGACGGCCGACCAGCGGCATCATGTCCGGCGTGGCGATGCAACGGTCAAAGTCGATCGTGCCCTTCTGGACGATGTCGACCAGGTCCTCGGCTCCGACGATGTCGGCGCCGGCGGCCTTGGCCTCTTCGGCCTTGTCGCCGCGCGCGAACACGGCGACGCGAACGCTGCGGCCGGTGCCGTTCGGCAGATTGACCACGCCGCGGACCATCTGGTCGGCATGGCGGGGATCGACGCCGAGGTTCATCGCGACCTCGACGGTCTCATCAAACTTCACCGAGGAGCGATCCTTGAGCAGCTTCAGCGCCTCACCCAAAGCGTAAGCCTTGTTGGGATCGATGCCTTCGCGGGTCTTCGATACACGCTTTGCAATCTTTGCCATGATCTCAGCCCACCACTTCCAGACCCATCGAGCGGGCGGAGCCCTCGACCATGCGCATGGCCGCCTCGACGTCGTTTGCGTTCAGATCCTTCATCTTCTGCTCGGCGATGGCGCGCACCTTGTCGCGGCCGATCGTACCGGCCTTGAGCTTGCCCGGCTCCTTGGAACCCGACTTCAGGTTGGCGGCCTTCTTCAGGAAATAGCTCACCGGCGGCGTCTTCATGACAAAGGTGAACGACTTGTCCTGGTAGTAGGTGATGACGACCGGAACCGGCGAACCCTTTTCCATTTCCTGGGTCTGCGCGTTGAACGCCTTGCAGAACTCCATGATGTTGATGCCACGCTGACCAAGCGCCGGGCCGATCGGGGGCGACGGCGTGGCCGATCCCGCGGAAACCTGGAGCTTGAGCTGGCCTGCAATCTTCTTAGCCATCTCTCTTCCTGCCTTTTCTCATGCCGGTCTTGCCGGCGGTTGCAGTCTGGTGGTGCGGTCCGCGCGGCCGGCTAAAGCCGCATTCGCCTCCCACCCGTTTTTGGCCGCGCGATCTCCGCGCCGCCTTCCCTGCCGCCGAAACCGGTGCAGGGATTTCGGATCAGCCCTTCTCGACCTGTCCGAATTCCAGATCGACCGGCACGGCGCGCCCGAAGATCGATACTTCCACCTTGAGCCGCGCCCGCTCTTCGTCCACTTCCTGGACGAAACCGTTGAACGACGCGAATGGTCCATCCGAAACGCGGATCGCTTCGCCGATCTCGAACGTCACCGACGGCTTCGGCCGCTCGACGCCTTCCTGAACCTGGTTCAGGATACGCTGGGCTTCGGCTTCGGTGATCGGCACCGGCTTGGAGTCGCCCAGGAAACCGGTGACCTTCGGCGTGTTCTTGACGAGCGAGAACACGGCATCGGTCAGATTGGCTTTCAGCAGCACATAGCCCGGAAAGAACTTGCGCTCGGCATCGACCTTGCGGCCGCGGCGGATCTCGACGACCTTCTCGGTCGGCACCACGATCTGCTCGATGTCGGCGGACAGGCCCTTCTGCTTGGCCTTGTTCTCGATGTCCTCGGCGACCTTCTTTTCAAAGTTCGAGTAGGCGTGGACGATGTACCACCGCGCGGTCATTTCAAGACTTCTCCGTAATCGCCGGACTTACTGTCCGAGGCCGAGGATTTTTTCGACCGCAAAGCCCATGGCCACGTCTGCGGTAAAGAAAAAGATCATCGCGATGACCGCGAACACAAGGACCATCACCGTCGAGATCATCGTTTCGCGCCGCGACGGCCAAGTGACCTTGGCGGTCTCCGCGCGAACCTGCTGGAGAAAGGTGAAAGGATTTGTGGTTTTCGAAGCCATATGCCGCTCTGTCTGCAAGACCCGTTGGCCGGGTCTCCTGGATGATCCCGCTGGCCGGGACGTGCCGCTTGAGCGTGCGTTCGCGCCGAATCAGCGCAATCATTTCGCCCATGCAAATCAGACGCGTAAAGCCGGCTTCCCAGCTCCACGCGTCGCGTGTCTGTTTCGTCTACATAAAACCGATTCTTGATCCACGCAAGTGGCAAGTGTCCGCTTTATGCCCAAACGCCGCCTCGGAACCATCCAGTCGTTCCGTCCCGGCTATGCGGCCCTTATGCCGCAACTTATGCTATATGGCAAGTCACAAGCCGGTTTTCAAAGGCCGCACTGCAAAAGAATCGTTTTAGGTATCCATTCGAAGAATGGCACGGGCAGCAGGGCTCGAACCTACGACCTGCGGTTTTGGAGACCGCCGCTCTACCAACTGAGCTATGCCCGTATGCGCATGTCGGCGCAGCAGGCGCTTCCTAAAAGCTTCCGCGCGCTCTGTAAAGAGCGACGTGCGCTACCCGGCCTTCATCTTCGAAAGTCCAGGCGTCCTCCCGGCCATTTCCCGTCGATCCGTTGATTGCTGACGATCAAGCCGACCCATGGACGCACGATTTTCGGGTCGGTCAGATTGATGTATTTTCCCACCAGCCCTTTCGCACCCTGGCGCTGGGCATCGATGAGCCCCTTGCGCACGCCATTATGCCAATCGAACAGCAGGTAAACCCTCTCTCCCGCCGTCTTCACCTCGCCCCGGCCAGACTTCCATTTATCCTCGGTATCGCCCGGGATCGTGGGATCGGCACCGCCGTTCCAACGGCTGGACCAGCTGCCTTCGATGGTGTCGTTGCGGTCGCGGTCGCTTTCGGTGCCCCAGGCCTCGGCATTTTCATCGCTTGGAGTTCCCTCCAGTTTCACGCCGGCGGCGAACGCCGACACCTCCTCGTCGTCGGGAGTGGGGACGTCCATGACGCCAAACGGATTTCGGATTCCGCGGTCGCTGTCAAAGACGCTGTTTGAATTTTTCTTGCCTTCCGATCTCATCGCAAAGCCTCCGGTTTTCAATGTGGCCGCGCCATTCGACGGCGACTTTAAACCGTTAGCCTGGAGGACCGAGACCTCCATAGCCACCCGTTTTCCTGGCCGGCAGGCTTTCGACCGATTCGCGCGCGGTCAGGTTCCCGAAGGCGGCTTGTAAGGCCCGCCCGGCACCCCCCAACCCCAGGCCGGCATTGGTTCCGTCTCGGGATCGCAGGTCGGGCCCTTGTTGGAATTCATCCTGGCCAGCCGCGATCCCCATTCGACATAGGCCATGAAAGCCGAGCGGAATTCGGGATCGTCAGGCAGCCCGATCTCGTCGGCGGCGTCGGCGAGAAGATTGATCCAGCGCCGGCGCTGCTCCTCGGTCAGATGCTTGCCGAGATGGTGCATCACCATCTCGCGATGGCCGCCATGCTTTTCGCTGTAGGTTTTCGGTCCACCGAAAACTTCGCCGATGAAGGCCGCGACGTGAGCGGGATGGTCCGGCGACATGTGCTTGAACACCGGCCCGACGATGGGATCCCGAGAGACGTTGTCGTAGAAGGTTTGGGTCAGGCGGTTCAGCGCTTCGGTGCCACCGGCCCATTCGAACAATGTCGGGGCATCCTGGCTCATTTGCTATCCCCCTATGCTGGTCTTCGCTGGACGATAGCGGAAATATCGAGCGCCGCTCAACCTGCCTCGATGGCCAGTCGGCCGCGGCTATCATGCCTGTCTTACGATTTGACCGGTCTTACGACTTGACCGGCGTGGTGGCCTGAGCCTTGGCGCCCGAGATCTCGCGGCAGTTCTCCGGCCTTGGCTCCGATCTGCAGATGCCAGGCCCGGTCAATTCGTCCGCGGACCCAGGCCCGGTCGTCAGCCCGACTTTCAGCATCATCTCTGGTTCAAGGTGCCGGTAGCGCGAGTATTGCGCCGATTGCATCGCCGAAAACATGCCGGGTCCAACAGTCATGTCCTCAAGATAGGCCTTGACCTTTTGCTCCTGCCGTACCGAATGCACGCTCAACTGTGCACGCGGGCCGACCAGGCATTTGACACCGCCGGCGAGCATGATCGGACAGGCCGAGCCGCAACCGCCGCCGGCATCGACCGTGAGCCCGTTGTAGACGCCGTCTTCGGCCGTGCAGTCGGCCTGCCGCGGCTCGCAGCCAATGAAATCCGTCCGCGCCACGGCGACGTCGAGCTTGCGTTCGCGGATCAGCCTTCCGGCCGCCAAAGCACCGAGCACGTCACCACCCCGCGAGTTGATGACGATGGGCAGGCGCCGGTCGCCGACGCTATCAAGCAGTTGGCGCAATTTTTCGGCCGTGTCAGCGGTAATCGTGCCTTCGGCCGAGATCCATTCCGGGCAATTGGGATTGCATAGCGGGTTGCTGCCGCGGACCAGGACGAAGCGCATGTCAGCGACCTCCTTCGCCGGCGGGGTTTCGAGCCCCAGAGGTGCAGGCTCGGCGCTCGCCACCACTTGCCCGGCCGGCTTCGCGATATTCGCCGGCGCCGGCACTTCCCTGCAACTCGCCGGCAACGGATCGGATTTGCACAGGGTTGGCGCGGTCAGCAGGTCGACGGCATCCAGACTGGTGACGAGATTCATTTGCAGCATATCGTGGGGAATCAGTTGCTGGATGCCGCTGGCCGGCGTGCTTTTCATGGTCTCAAGCACGCCCAGGCCGACGCCCATCTCCTTCAGATAGGCCGCCAGCTTCCGCTCCAGCGGTTTGTTCATTTCGTAGGTCTTGTAGCTGCCCGCGTTCTTCCGGCTGACGACCCTGGTACTGAGTATCTTCCTCTTGCCTTTCACCATGCGGTAGGTGGTGCGGTACAGCAATTTCGTCCGGACATAGGTCGTGGTGATCTGATGGACGCCGAGAAAGGCCCACTCCCCGACCACGCGCCGGATGCCACCGGAAAACATCAACGGGCAGGCGGAATTGCAGATGGCGCCGTTGCCATAGGCATCGCCGAAATAACGGGCGCCCTTGCCGTCGTTTTCCTTGCAGTTCTTCATATCTGGCAGGCAGCCGGCGAAGCGGGTTTTGCCGACGGCGATATCGAGCTTGTTCTTGCGGATCAGGCGACCAAGTGTCAGCGCCGCTTCGACATTGCCGCCAGGGGAATCGACGACGATCGGCAGCTTTCGGGCGCCAAGCGCCTTAAGCGTGCGCTTGAAAAGGGCCGGCGTGCCGGCTTCAATCGAGCCTTCCGCCGATATCCATTCCGGACAGGTCGGCTCGCAGCCCGGCGCGCTGCTGCGGACGACGACGAACCGCATCGTCGGGCCGAAATCCGGCGTGGATTTTTCCGGCGTGGATTTCTTTGCATCCGCTGCGAAGGCAGCGTGGCCCATGGCAAGCAACGACACCAGGCAGATCAGCCCTAGCGACCACCATGCCTGACTATGCAAACGGCGCCATGGAACCATTTGGGCAGCCCCCTCGATGCAACCTATACTAGTTATGGCAGAGGCGCTTGCAACAGGATTTAAGGCAATGCGGTTAATCCATTGCCGGAATATCAGAATCAAAAGGGCGGCCCGAAGACCGCCCTTTCGCATCCGATCTCAACCGGCAGCGCCGACGATTACTCTTTGATGGTGACGACGATGCCGGCACCGACGGTACGGCCGCCTTCACGGATGGCGAAGCGCAGCTTCTCTTCCATGGCGATCGGCACGATCAGCTCGACATCGACGGTGATGTTGTCGCCCGGCATCACCATCTCGGTGCCTTCCGGCAGCGACACGATGCCGGTCACGTCCGTCGTGCGGAAGTAGAACTGCGGACGGTAGTTGGTGAAGAACGGCGTATGGCGGCCGCCCTCGTCCTTGGTCAGGATGTAGGCTTCGGCAACGAACTTCTTGTGCGGCTTGACGGTGCCGGGCTTGGCCAGGACCTGGCCGCGCTCGACGCCTTCACGGTCGACACCGCGCAACAGCGCGCCGATGTTGTCGCCCGCCTGACCCTGGTCGAGCAGCTTGCGGAACATCTCGACGCCCGTGCAGGTCGTCTTGGTGGTCGGACGGATGCCGACGATCTCCAGCTCCTCGCCGACCTTGACGACGCCGCGCTCGACGCGGCCGGTCACCACCGTGCCACGGCCCGAGATCGAGAACACGTCCTCGATCGGCATCAGGAACGGCTTGTCGAGCGGACGAACCGGCGTCGGTATATAGGCATCGACCGCAGCCATCAGTTCGCGGATGGCGTCCTCGCCGATCTTCTTGTCGCTGTCTTCAAGTGCGGCAAGCGCCGAACCCTTGACGATCGGAATGTCGTCGCCGGGGAACTCGTTCTTGGTCAGAAGCTCACGCACCTCGAGCTCGACCAGCTCGAGCAGCTCGGCGTCGTCGACCTGGTCGACCTTGTTCAAGAACACCACGATCGAGGGCACGCCGACCTGGCGGGCGAGCAGGATGTGCTCGCGGGTCTGCGGCATCGGGCCGTCGGCGGCCGACACCACCAGGATCGCGCCGTCCATCTGCGCGGCACCGGTGATCATGTTCTTCACATAGTCGGCGTGGCCGGGGCAATCGACATGGGCATAGTGGCGGTTGGCGGTCTCGTATTCGACATGCGCCGTCGAAATGGTGATGCCGCGCGCCTTCTCTTCGGGCGCCGCATCGATCTGGTCATAGCGCTTGTATTCGCCAAAATACTTGGTGATCGCCGCCGTCAGCGACGTCTTGCCATGGTCGACGTGACCAATCGTGCCAATGTTCACATGAGGCTTAGTGCGCTCGAATTTACCTTTTGCCATAGTCTCTTTCCTTGGACGGCCTGGGACGGCCTGGACCTTCAGTTCAGTCGAATGCGGGGCGATTAGCGACTAAGGCCGAAAAACACAAGTGCCTTGTCGCCGAGCGCGCTCGCCCGCCCGAACGCGTGATCCGGTTTCGGAGAATGTGGCGCGGATATAGGAACGAACAAGGGCAAATGGAATGGTTACGGCGGCGGCTGACGGCTTTGACGGATTTACAGACGGATCTGGCCCATTGCCGCTTTGGCGCCGGTCTGATTTCGTGGGCCGATGCATTTCATCCCGACTGCCATACGAGGCCCGCTGTTCATGGTCGTTTCGACCGGGTCCTACATCGTCAACGATACGATGATGAAGCTCGCAACCGCGGGACTGCCGCCCTATGAGGTGCTGTTCCTGCGCGGCGCGGCGGCAACGTTGTGGGGCATTCCGCTGCTGTTCGTGCTGGGCTATGGCAAGCACATCCCGCTAATCCTCGACGCCAAGGTTTTGCGTAGGAACCTGCTCGAACTGGGTGCGATCCTTTGCTACGTGGTGGCGCTCGCCAACATGCAGATCGCCGATTCCACCGCGCTCGGACAGATCACGCCCTTGCTGATGCTGGTCGGCTCCTCGATGCTGTTTGGCGAACGGATCGGCGGGGTTCGCCTGGCGCTGATCGGGCTCGGCTTTGTCGGCGCGGTGATGGTGGCACAACCGACGATGCAGGGGATTTCGGTTTACGCCCTGCTGGCGCTCGGCAATGCAGCCCTGTCCGCGGCGCGCGATCTGGCCGGGCGCAAGGTCGCTGCCGACGTGCCGGGAATGGTCGTGGCTATTTCCGCGGTGATTGTGGTGCTGGCCGGCGCCGGCGTTGCGCATCTGGTTTCCGAGCGCTGGGTGGTGCCTGAAACCCGTCACCTGCTGCTGATGGGCGGCGCCGGACTGTTCCTGATCTTCGGCCACTTCTTCATCTTCATGGCCTATCGCGTCGGGCCGACCAGCGTGGTGGCGCCGTTCTACTATTGCTTTACCGTCTGGGCGGTGATTTCAGGCCTGGTGGTTTTCCGGCAGCTCCCGAATGCGCTGGCCATCTGCGGTATCCTGCTGGTGGTGGCCAGCGGGTTGACCATCGTCTCGCTCGACGAGCGCAAGCGCCGGTTAACCGTAGTCGCCTAGAGCTGGAGAGGGTGTAGGGACGATCGCCTGAGTGGAGAAGCGTATGGCAAGCCCGGAGAACGGAAACAACCAGAATGCAAGCAACCGCATGCTCGCCGGAAAATGCCTGTGCGGCGCCGTTCAGTACGCGGTGGCGGACGCGTTCGTCTATGCCGCGAACTGCCACTGCTCGAACTGCCGGCGTACCACCGGTTCGGCCTTCAAGCCGTTCGCCGGCATCGAGCGGGACAGGCTGAGCCTGACGAGGGGCGAGGACAATCTCACGATCTTCGGCGACGAAACCGGCCATGACGCGCACTGCAAGACTTGCGGCTCGTTGCTCTATTCGGTGGTCCGCGACGGTGCCTTCGTGCATGTCGCCATGGGAAGCCTCGTCGACGAGCCAACCATCCGCCCGACGCAGCACATCTTCGTCGGCTCCAAGGCGAAGTGGTTCACGATCACTGACGATCTGCCGCAATACAGAGAACACGCGGTCGCCGAAGATGCCGGCGAATAGCTGACCGTTAGAAACGCTCAACCAAACTATCGTTTCGTTTTCGCGTCCGCCGCCAAGGAAATTATACTGTGCTGCGTCACTGAACTTATGTCGCGGAGATTTCTGTGGCATTGCCGCCCGACTGGTTGCCCAATGTTGCGATGAAGCGCGTCGTTTGCCATTGGACGGCAGGCTCGCATTCGGCCGGCGATACCGATAGGGATGCGTATCACATACTGGTCGAGGGGAATGGCCGTTTGGTCAGGGGCCGGCCTTCGATCGCGCTCAATTCGGGTCGGGTAAAACCGGGATATGCCGCGCACACGCTCAACTGCAATGGCGGCTCGATCGGGGTTTCGCTCTGCTGCATGGCCGGGGCGGAGGAAGGCCGTTCGATGCCGGCCGCTATCCGATGACCAAGGCGCAGTGGAACGCGATGACCGCGGTTGTCGCCGAACTCTGCAAATATTGCCGCATCAAGGTCACGCCCAAAACGGTGCTGTCGCATGCAGAAGTCGAGAGCAATCTCGGCATCGAGCAGCGCGGAAAATGGGATTTTACCCGGCTGCCCTTCGATCCGACGATCAGCGGCGCAAGCGCCTGTGGCGAGCGGCTGCGTCGCGATGTGACGGCGGCAATGGGCGCGATGCCCAATCTGCCGGTGAGGATTGGGCGCGATGCCGTATGGCAGCGATTGCTGGAGGAACTATGGCCGATCATGGTGAGAGGGCTGGAAGCCGGCCTCAACACGCTGATCCGCCAGATCCTCAAAAGGGTTAGATAGGCGCTCGGCATTCGGGTGAATGCCGACGCAACTGCCGGTCTGCCCGTTTCTAAAGAGCCCGCCTGCCGGTAAACTGGTGATAAGCCCACAGGACAACTATCGCGCCTATCACGGCCACTATCAGACTATAGATGTTCAGCCCCGTAACGCCCGACGCACCAAAGGCGCTGAAGATCAGTCCGCCGACGATGGCGCCGACGATCCCAAGCACGATATCGAGCACCAGGCCCTGCCCGCTTTTATTGACGATCTTGCTGCCTATGAAGCCGGCGATGACGCCGAGAATAATCCAGCTTAATATTGACATTTTTCCTCTCCGTTCCCCGCACCGGATTACTTCCACATTATTAAGCAAAGCTCAAGCCAACTTGAAAATCATGATTACGGAAAGCTCAAACTGGCTTGAAATTCGCCATGAATGCGTCATTGTCGGAGACGGGCGGGCAATTTGACATGGAGATCCACAATGGGACTGTTTGACAATGCCGTTCCCGGCGGCAACGTCGCCAAGCCGCTGATGATCGCGCTCGGCGCACTTTTGGTGGGAAAAATGCTGAGCAGTGGAAGTTCCGCCCAGCCGGAGGCAGCGCAGAGCCCTGCCCCCGTCCCGCCTGATACAACCGCATCCGCCGACGGCGGACTGCTTGGCGGTCTGGGCGGCCTGCTCGACAAACTGAAGGACGCCGGCCACGGCAACGTCGCCAATTCGTGGGTCGGCACCGGTCAGAACCAGCCGATCAACCCCAACGATCTGGGCAGCGCTCTCGGGCCGCAAATCATTCAGGAGATCGCGCAAAGGACGGGCCTGAATCAGCAGGAATTGCTCCAGCAATTGTCCGCGGCCTTGCCGGGACTTGTCGACCAGCTGACGCCGAACGGGCAAGTGCCGCAGCAGAACCAGCTCGCCTCCATTTTCAGCAAATTCGCGAGCTGACGCCTGTCGCCCAACGCCGCCTGCGGTTCGGGACAACGATATGCGTAAAACACAGATTAAGATGCGCGTCCTTCTGGACGCGCATTGAACGCTCTGAACTATCGGCAACGCGCTTCGCTTGGCGCTGCCTGCTTCGGGATCGTGCGCGAGGTGCGCCGTGGCCTTGGGGAAAATCTGGAGCGGGTAGCGGGAATCGAACCCGCATATTCAGCTTGGAAGGCTGCTGCTCTACCACTGAGCTATACCCGCGCCTTTCAGTCAAGCATCGGATCCGCTCCGACGCTCGCGCTGCGTTTCAGGGCTTCCGGGCCGGCAGTGGTGGAGAGGGTTGGATTTGAACCAACGTAGGCATAGCCAACGGATTTACAGTCCGTCCCCTTTAACCACTCGGGCACCTCTCCAGTCTACCGCCGGAGCCATGCAACGAGGCATCGACGCGTCGCGGCCGCCAAAGCAGCCTTTCCGCGCAGCGCCTTATGGCGGGAGCGTCCAAAACTGTCAACCGCAACAGCCCGGCAAAAAGCGCTGAATTTCACACCTCGCCCGACAAGCAGCTTGTGCGGCTGTATCCATGACCGGACGACACGGCTATAGAACCGGCCATGAGCAACGACAACAAGCCCAAGACCCCTAAAGACACCCACTACGCCAAGCTGCGCCGTGCGCATCGCGACGAGAAGAGCGGCGGCGCGCCGGCGTTCAGGCCGCGCCAGCCGGTGCCGCCCGGCGAGAACCCGGCGGATGGGCTGGTGCGGCTCTACGGGCTGCACACGGTGCGGGCGGCGCTCGACAATCCGCGCCGCAAGATCAAAAAAATGCTGGTGACGCGCAACGCTGCCGAGCGGCTGGCAATCGCCGATCTTGCCGCTTTGCCCTTCAAGGCGGAACTGGTCGAGCCGAAGGACATCGACAAGGTCAGCGGCTCGGATGCCGTGCATCAGGGCGTGCTGATCGAGGCCGAGCCGCTAAAACCCAAGCGCCTCGATGCGCTTGGCGACACCAGGCTGGTGCTGGTGCTCGATCAGATCACCGATCCGCACAATGTCGGCGCGATCCTGCGCTCGGCGGTCGCTTTCGGCGCCGGCGCGCTGATCACCACGGCGCGCCACAGCCCACAGGAATCCGGCGTGCTGGCGAAGTCGGCTTCCGGCGCGCTGGAGCACATCGATCAGATCGAGGTGAAGAACCTCGCCGACGCACTCGGCCAACTGCACGAGGCCGGGTTTCAGACGATAGGGCTGGATTCGGACGGTCCGGCGGAGCTCGAAAAGAGTTTTTCGGGAGAAAAGATCGCATTGGTGCTTGGCGCCGAGGGCAAAGGCCTGCGCCAGAAAACGCGCGAAACGGTGGCGACGCTCGCCCGGCTAGACATGCCCGGCGCCATCCGCTCGCTCAACGTGTCGAATGCGGCGGCGGTGAGCCTTTATGCGGCAAGGAAATTTTTGAAAGAGTGAATGGTGAGACTGCACGTAGGTCGTGACCAAACTCATTACCAACTACTCACTGCTACTTACTATTTACTGCTCACTACTCACTATTCACCCCACTTCACATCCCGCCATCCGCTCCAGCGCCCTGACCAGCGCCGAGTGATCTTCTTTGGCCCCGCCATTCGCCGCGCAGGAGTTGAACAGTTGCTGTGTCGTCGAGGTGTTGGGCAGCGCGACGCCGAGCGCCTTGGCGCCTTCGAGAGCGAGATTAAGATCCTTCTGGTGCAGTTCGATGCGGAAGCCGGGCGCGAAGCTGCGCTTTATCATGCGCTCGCCATGCACTTCGAGGATGCGCGAGGCGGCCAATCCGCCCATCAGCGCTTGCCTGACCTTGGCCGGATCGGCGCCGGCTTTTGAAGCAAAGACAAGCGCTTCGGCGACGGCCTCGATGGTCAGGGCGACGACGATCTGATTGGCGACTTTGGTTGTCTGGCCGACGCCGTTCGGTCCGACCAGCGTGATGTTCTTGCCCATCTTTTCGAACACCGGCCTGGCGCGTTCGAAGGCCCTTTCCTCGCCGCCGACCATGATGGTCAGCGACGCCGCCTTGGCACCGACCTCGCCGCCCGACACCGGCGCATCGAGGTAATCGCAGCCGAGATCGTTGATCTTTTTTGTGAATTCCTTGGTCTCGATCGGCGAGATCGAGCTCATGTCGATGACCAGCTTGCCCCTTGTCAGCCCGGACGCGACGCCGTTTTCGCCGAACAGCACATCGGCGACCTGCGGCGTATCCGGCACCATGGTGATGATGATGTCGGCCATTTTCGCGACGGCGCTGTGGCCAGAGACGGTCTTCAGACCCCTGGCGACGAGATCGGCCGGCGGCTTCGAGCGATGATCGCTGGCGACGACGGTGTAGCCGGCGTCGAGCAGATGCCCCGCCATCGGCGCACCCATGATGCCGAGGCCGATAAAGCCGATGGTTTCCATGTCTTTCTCCGTTTTTTGTAAGGCGGCGATGCGTAGCGTCTATGCCGCCGCCTGCCCGGCCAACTCCCGAAGCCATCCCAGTCCGGCTTCCGTCCCACCCTTCGGCTTGTATTCCGCGCCAACCCAGCCGGAATAGCCGATGCGGTCGATGTGGCTGTACAGGAAGTGAAAATTGATCTCGCCCGTCCCCGGCTCATGACGGCCGGGATTGTCCGCAAGCTGGATATGCGCGATGCGGTCGAGGTTTGCCTCGATGGTACGGGCGAGATCCCCCTCCATGATCTGCATGTGATAGATGTCGTATTGCAGGAACAGGTTCTTCGAGCCGACGCGGTCGATCAGCGCCAGGGCCTGATCCGAGTAATTCAGGAAGAAGCCCGGAATGTCGCGGGTGTTGATCGGCTCGATCAGCAGCCTGATGCCGGCCTGCTCCAGCTTTTCCGCCGCGAAAGCCAGGTTTTCGGTGAACACGTCTTCCAGCACGGAGCGATCGACGCTCTGCGGCGCGATGCCGGCGAGGCAATTGACCTGCTCGCAGCCCAGGGCGTGCGCATAGGTGACGACCTTGGCAATACCTTGCCGGAACTCCGGGATGCGGTCCGGCAGGATCGCAATGCCGCGCTCGCCCTTGGCCCAGTCGCCGGCAGGCAGGTTGAACAGGACCTGCGTCAACCCGTTCTTCTTCAACCTGGCCGCGACGACATCCGGCGCATGGTCATAGGGACCGATATACTCGACGCCCTTGAAGCCGGCGCGGGCAGCGGCATCGAAGCGGTCGAGAAAGTCATGCTCGCCAAAGAGCATCGAAAGATTGGCTGAAAACCGTGGCATGGCAGTAGTTCCTCATATGCGGCTTAATCGAGCATGACGATCGCCGTGGGGGCATCTTCATTGCGCTCGGCAAGCTCCTCGAATTCGGTGATCTTGTCGATTTCGGTGCCCATCGAAACGTTGGTGACGCGCTCGAGGATGAATTCGAGCACCACCGGAACCTGGTGCTCGTCCATCAGGCGCTTTGCCTCTTCGAAGACACCGGCGAATTCCTCCGGCCGGCGCACCCTGACTGCCTTGCAGCCCATCGCCTCGGCAACGGCGACGTGGTCGACGCCATAGCCAGCTTCGGCATCGCCCTGTCGATTAACGTTCTCGAAGGCCAGGCTGACTTCGAAATCCATCGAAAAGCCGCGCTGCGCCTGGCGGATCAGCCCGAGATAGGCGTTGTTCACCACGACATGGATGTAGGGCAATCTGTGCTGCGCGCCGGCCGCCAGTTCCTCGATCATGAACTGGAAATCATAGTCGCCGGACAATGCCACAATGGTGCGGTCCGGATCGGCGGCGCGAACGCCGAGCGCTGCCGGCAATGTCCAGCCGAGCGGCCCGGCCTGGCCGCAATTGATCCAGTTGCGCGGCTTATAGACATGCAGGAATTGTGCCCCGGCGATCTGCGACAGGCCGATCGTGGTGACATAGGTGGTGTCGCGGCCGAACGCCCTGTTCATCTCCTCATAGACGCGCTGCGGCTTCAGCGGCACCTGGTCGAAATGGGTCTTGCGCTTCATCGTCTTCTTGCGCTGCCGGCATTCGCCGGCCCAGCCCGACCAGTCGCGCAATTTCCCGGCGGTCCTCCATTCGGTGGCGACGTCGAGCAGCATTTTAAGCGCCGCACCGGCATCCGAGACGACGCCAAGGTCCGGTGCGAAGACGCGGCCGATCTGCGTCGGCTCGATATCGACGTGGATGAACTTCTTGCCCTTGGTGTAGACATCGACCGAACCGGTGTGGCGGTTGGCCCAGCGGTTGCCGATGCCGAAAACGAAATCGGCCTCGAGCATCGTCGCATTGCCGTAGCGATGCGAGGTCTGCAGTCCGCACATGCCGGCCATCAGGCGGTGGTCGTCGGGGATCGCGCCCCAGCCCATCAGCGTCGGAATGACAGGCACGCCGGTGACTTCGGCGAATTCTATCAACAGGTCCGACGCATCGGCGTTGATAATGCCGCCGCCGGCGACGATCACAGGCTTTTCCGCCGCGTCGAGCATCGTCAGCGCCTTCTCCGCCTGAGCGCGCGACATTGCCGGCTTGAACGGCACCAGCGGCTCGTAGGCATCGATATCGAACTCGATCTCCGCCAGTTGCACATCGACCGGCAGGTCGACCAGCACCGGCCCCGGCCGCGACGAGCGCATCAGATGGAACGCCTTCTGCAGCGCCATCGGCACCAGATAGGGCTCCATGACGGTAACAGCCCATTTGGCGACGGGTGCGGCGATCGCGGCGATGTCGACGGCTTGAAAATCCTCCTTGTTGAGACGTGCCCGCGGCGCCTGCCCGGTGATGCAGAGGATGGGAATAGAATCGGCGGCGGCCGAATAGAGGCCGGTGATCATGTCGGTGCCGGCCGGACCCGAAGTGCCGATGCACAGACCGATATTGCCCGATCTGGCGCGGGTAAACCCTTCGGCCATATGCGAGGCCGCCTCGACGTGCCGCGCAAGGATGTGGCGGATGCTGCCCCTTGCCTTCAGCGCCGAATAAAGCGGGTTGATCGCCGCACCCGGCACGCCGAAGGCACAGGAGATGCCTTCCTTTTCAAGAACGAGAACGGCTGCGTCGACTGCGCGCATCTTGGCCATGTCAGCCTCCACGGAATTGTTGATGGCTGATGATGCCAGTGCGTCGATTATTTTTCAATTTTTTCAGAATATTTTTTCATTTCCAGGGAACGGCTCTTGCTGCTTGAATTGATTGGCCTCCCTGTTTTCCATAAATTCGCTTCGCCGGCCGGTGAAAAACTTTTTCATTGCTTGTTGGGCGAACAGAGCGAAGAATGGCCCGATGGAAACCACCGAAAAACGCCAGCGCGGCCGGCCGCGCGCTTTCAACGGGCCGTCCGAGGCGGCCTCGGTGCAGTCGCTGGACCGGGCGCTGCGCATCCTGGCAATCGTCGCCGATGGCAGCGGCCTGTCGTTGAGCGAGATCGCCGCCAGTTCCGGCCTGCCGGCATCCACCGCCTACCGCATGCTGACGACGCTGGAGAACCATGGCATGGTCGAGTTCGAAGGCACCGACCAGCTGTGGTCGATCGGCGTCGAGACCTATCGCATGGGCGCAGCGTTCCTGCGCCGCCGTAAGCTGGTCGACCGCGCCCGCATCGTCATGCAGGAATTGATGGAGAAGACCGGCGAGACCGCCAATCTCGGCGTCGCCGAGGACGATTGCGTCGTCTTCGTCAGCCAGGTCGAGACGCACCAGGCGATCCGCGCCTTCTTCCGGCCGGGCACGCGCAGTTCCTTCCATGCCTCGGGCATCGGCAAGGCGGTGCTGGCGCATCTCGAGCCGGAACGGGTAGCCACCATACTGCGCCGGGCCGGGCTGGAGCGCTTCACCGAAAACACGTTGTCCGACATCTCGGCGCTCGCCCGCGATCTGGTGACGATCAAGCTGCGCGGCTGGTCGGTCGATGACGAGGAGCGGCATCCAGGTATGCGCTGTGTCGCCGCCGCCATCTTCAACGAATTCGGCGAACCGATCGGCGGCGTCTCGGTCTCCGGGCCGACGGTACGGGTCACACCGGAGCGGCTGGCCGAAATCGGCCCGCTGGTGCGCGATGCAGCAGCGCAGGTGACGAGGATGATCGGCGGCCTGCCGACCCCTCCCGGCCTTGGCAGCGAACCGAGCGCATGGCAGCGCTGACCAGCGCCGAATGGTGCGACATCTGCCAGGATGGCCAGAGCTAGCCCCCGGGCACCGCGCTCTTGGTCGATAGGTCGTAGAAATCAAGCAGCATCGCCAGCCCAACTCCGCAGGCGGTGAAGATGAGGCCGGCAATGAAGATACGATTGGCGCGTTCATAAACGCGCCGTTGTAGAGACGTTATGTCGAGCAGCAACCGCAGCGCTCGTATCTGCAGGGCAATGCCGATCAAAATCGGCACGACGGCGGCCAGGTGATAGATTTCCCATGGTATCGGGTTGGCGGCCCAATGCGTGATGAAGCCCAGCGAGAACGCCAGCAGGATGCCGACGGTGGTGATTGTGCCGTTGCGGAAAACCGTCTCGATCGGCTCTTCGTTCGGATCGTGCTCGCCCAAGCGCCCTCTCTCCCTGTTTCGGCTCGGCAGTAGATTAGGCTGTCGGGAAATCCCTGTACATCGGCAAGAGTGTTGGCGAATGCTGAAGCGGCATCCGATCTCGCCTTAAGCGATGTTCGACAGGACAGAGAGGCTGACGGAGCGCGACTTTATTCCAGCTTGGGTTCCTCGCCCACGGAAGTGGGGAGAGGTGGCGCGGCGAAGCCGCGACGAAGAGTGGACCGCGCCCTACGAAGGCTCCTTTCCGGCCGCTTCGCGGCCACCTCTCCCCGCTTCGGCGGGCGAGGAACCCAGGTCCTAAGAGGTTCGGAGGAACAACCCCTCTGCCCTGCCACTCAGACACGCAGAAAAAGGGGGCAGTCGGGTGCCAGTCTGATACTGTCAGCCGCGACCACGAACGGTCGCGCTGGTCGACAATCCACCGGAACAATCGGCAGGCCTCAGCCCATGCCGGTGATATGGCGAAGCCAGAACGCGAGCGCGATGAAGCCGATGATGGTGGTGACGCCTGTCCAGTCGATATTGGCGCGCTTCAGGTCCTTGACGAGTTTCACCAGGAGAACCCAGGCCACGACGACGAGCGGGAGAATGATGACAAACCTGATCATGCGACTGCCTCGCTGATGCGATTGCACCTTGCATCAATATAGGGAGCGAATTGGCCGTTTTCAGGACGCCCTGGGCGGCAGAACCGGCGCGGTCGCCGGGAACCGAAAAACGGAGTTTTGTCTTTACTGGCGCAGCAAATATGCTAACCGGAGCGCCGTGCCCTTGTAGCTCAGCTGGTAGAGCAGCGGTTTTGTAAACCGAAGGTCGGCGGTTCGATCCCGTCCGGGGGCACCAGCACGGGCTTCTTGAGACCTCCGGGGCGCTTGATATCTGCTCATCCCCGATATCCACAGGCCGGGGCCGTCGGGATCGGTAGCACATCAGCTTCAACGCATATATTCCCTAGCGGAAACCATAGTTCCCTAGCGGAAAACCTAGGAGTCTTCGTTGGAGCAGAAACGCACGACCGCCCCCTTCGTCAGCGGCATGTTTGGTGGCGTTGTCGTCTTCGCCTTGGCGTTCGGCTGCCGTTTCCTGGTAAGTCCCGATCCTGACCCTGCATCACGAGCAACGACAAGCCTGTCAGTCCTGGCCTTCGCCATTTGCTTCGGCGCGGCATTCCTTCGCGAGCATCGGCGCCAGATTGCCGCCGCCAGAGAATTCTTAAGCCGCCCAAGATCGTATTAGGCTGCGGACTCATAAGCGAAGCGACGATCTGATGATCGCCAAGGCCATGCTCGACAAGAAGGCGCCGCTGGCACTTTCATCGGTATTGACGGGCTTTGGCGCCAGCGGCCTGGCGGAGAAACTCTACGAACATTTCAATATGTCGCAAAGGCGATAGTGAAGGCAGCTTGGAGGCAACGCCTCGCGCAGGCGAGGACAATCGCCAGCGCCGAATGTCGGAATTGGGCGCCAGCTCGACGCATTTCATGGCGCCTCCCTCACGCCCAGGCATGAAGCTGTCCTTGTTGGCTCAAGGAGAATTTGCATGCGCGGTCATTGCTTATGTGGCGCTATTGCCTTTGCAGTCGATGGCCCGGCACAGGCCTGCGTGGTCTGTCATTGTGAAAGTTGTCGGCGGCAATGTTCTGCGCCGATGACCACCTATATTGGCGTCTTGAACGGCCAATGGCGATGGCTGGGCAAGCTACCGAAGGTATTCAACTCTTCTCCCGGTGTGGAAAGAACATTTTGCGATCACTGTGGCACGCCGCTGTCCTTCCGCTCAAAGAACATGTCTGATGTCATGCATTTTTTTGCGGCGGCGATGGAGGAGCCAGAAAAATTTGCACCTACGCTGCATGTCGCTTTTGAGGAGAAGCTCCCTTGGTTGAAATTCGCCGACAACCTGCCGACCCGTTTTGGGCCTGACTATACGAAAGATTAGGACGGTACGTACCGGAAGCGTCGGGATCGCCAGAAAGTTCCCGTGAAATTGCCGGCTTAGCCTGAACCAGATCGGGCTCAAGCATCTCCTACCAAGAGACGCCGAGCTCATTCCTGTCTTGCTTTTTGCTGGGCCATAGGTTCGTCCCGCCTCCCGACGGCCACTTAACAGCATTCGATTAAATTGCTCCAGTGTATATTAGCACTCGCTCAATTAAGCGCGCCGACAATGGCCGTGCGGCGGGCCAAAAACCAAAGGGTGTTGTCATGCGAAGTGATTTCGCCGCGGCACGCGAACTTTTGGAATGCGCACAAAACCGCCTCTACGGCGCGGATGAAACGAGCCGACGCGTCAACGAGGCCCTCGACGCGCTGATTGAAGAAATAGCCATCGCGGAATTCCGCAAGGCGCCACTGACGGTCGTGCCGTTTCCGCGAGCGCGGCCGCCAAAGCATGTCCGGTAGAGCGCTGATCGCCCGCGTTGACGAAGAGCCGGCAACTAGTGTTTCCGCAATCGCCCGTTCGAGCGTCGTTGAACGACCAACCCTTTGACGATAACTTGCCGGGCCCTGGTGGTCTGAAACTCCGGAGCCGATCCAGGTCACGCTGTGGAGATGTCTACGAGAACAAGGTGACCGGCGAATATGCCGTCATCCTGCGTGGCACCGAAGACCGCGGCCAGGGACCTGGCATCGCTCATCTGACCGCCCGACCGGGAGCCGCAGTGGTGGGCGAGCACTACCACCCGAACCTGACGGAACGGTTTGCCGTCCTCGGCGGCCGGCTCGACGCTCGCATCGCCGGGAAGACTTTGTCCCTGGGGCCAGGCCAATCCGCCACGGTCGAAGCAGGCGTCGCACATGATTGGTGGAACAGCAGCAAAACCGAAGAAGCGCATGTGCTGGTCGAAGTCGACCGGGCGCCAGGTGCAGACAATGTCGACCCGAACCGTTTCGAGCTGCTGATCGGCATGCTCTTCGGCCTGGCCAATGCCGGCAAGGTGGACAGAAAAGGCAGGCCTTCGCCGCTTCAGGCAGCGGTCATCGCCAGGGAATTTGCCGACGTGATCGTCTTCACGCACCCGCCACCTGCTATTCAGCGAGTGGCGCTGGGGATCCTGGCGCCACTCGGCCATCTGCTTGGCTATCGCGCGATCGACCCCGGCTACTGCAAGCCGCACGGGCATGTCACGCCGGCTCCTGAAATCCTCGCTCGAGCAGGCCTACAGGCCGGGTAATCTGGGTCGATGCAGCGCGCCCGGCATTTTTGTCGGCTGCCATACATAGGGCTCGCGGCAAGCTCTATGAAGCACTCGCGACCTGACCGGATATCGCGGCCCGGTCGAACGTGTTTCTCACCCTGACCGACTTGTAGACGTAGGCGACCCAGATCCCGGTCAGGACAAAAGAAACTGCGGGCATTACCAGCGCATCCCCTGCAAGCACCAAGCTCACAGGAGCGCTCATAACCGCTGAGATCCATGTCGTGTCCAGAATAAACACGATTGGTATTGCAAACCACTGATACAGGAACAGCTGCTTGAAACGGGAACTCCGCCGGAGCATTGCAACGAACACAACCAGCTGGAGCACCAGAAACGCCAGCAACAGGGCGACCTCGCCGTAGACCGCCAAGGCGCCGTTGGGGAGCGTCATTAGCTGTCGATAGCCCCCGCTCGAAGAGAACAGCTCAGCCAGCGTGCGGAAAGGTGCCAAGCACTGTCCAATCGCCAGCAGCATAAGCCAGCCTCCAAAACCTACGAGAGCCGAAGGATCCTGTAATGGCTTTGCGGCTGACCGAACGGCAAAGAAAACAGGCACGCCGATCAGCAGCAGCAGTATAGCCCAATGCCAGATGGAAATCCGCATCCAATCCCTCCTTTGATGCCCGTTCAGGTTGTAACAGATTTCAACCTCAACTCAAGAGGCAATATCGAGTGGAAGCGCTGCTTGCAAGATCCGTCAACACTATATTTCTGGCACGACACTTTCCGGCAGGATGCCATGTCGCGAACTCTGATCGTCGTTGGTCTCAGCATAGTCGCCATAGGCCTGCTGTGGCCTTGGTTGGCCCGCTCCGGCCTTGGCAGGCTGCCCGGCGATATCGTGATCGAGCGTGAGAACTTCAGGCTTTATGTCCCTATCACCACGGCGATACTGGTCAGCATCGTGCTCTCGGCCATTCTATGGCTGATCAACCGTTAGGCGATACTCCGGCTGCGGCGATTTGTGTTGCTGGTCCTACTCGCCCTTGATCGTCTTACACCCCAATCGCCGCCACCAATATCCGGTTCTGCCTGCGTATCGCCGTGCGCAATTCTGCAATCCTCGCCTCCTCGCGCTTCACGAACTCGATGAACATCATGTTCATGTTGTTGAAGATGAGTTCGCCGAGCGCGGGACCATCGATGTCGCGGCGCACCAGGCCGAGCGCCTGTAGCCTGGCGATCAGCGCGCGAATCTGCTCGGTCAGTGCCCGGTCGAGCGCCGTGTAGGCCTGGCCGAACGGGCTGTCCGGCAGTTGCGTCGAGATCGCCATCGCCTGCCGCCACATCTCCTTGCTGAGATAATGCAGCGAATGTTCGATATAGATGCCGAGCAGCGTATCGAGAGCGTCGCCGACATTGGCTGGCGGGTTGGCGACGACGCCGCGCCCGGCATTCAGCACCTCGTTGACCTCCATCGAAACGATCGCGCCGAGGATGTCGCCCTTGTTCTGGTAGTAGTTGTAGATCGTGCCGACCGAGACTTCGGCCTGCGCGGCGATAGTTTCGATCTTGGCGCCTTCATAGCCGGCATCGCGGAAAAGCGCCGCCGCCGCCTCGATGATGCGGCGGTGCCGATCCGCCTTCTGCCTTGCCCGCAATCCGCTCATAGCGGCTGTTTGCCACAAAAACAGAATTGACTCAATTTTAGAATTGGTTCAATTTTTTGCTACAAGCCAAAAAGGCAAGGGAGAACACTCGATGTCCGTCAATCCAAAGACCCCCAATCCAACCGTCAGGAATCCGCTTTCCGTTCTGAAGAGCCAGGGCGCGTGTGCCGCGGCAGCACTGCTACTGGCGGCGGGCAGCCTCGCTCAGGCGCAGGACCTCAACGCGCTGATCTGGTGCGATCACGCCGATCCGGCGCTGTTGCAGCCGTTCGAGGAGGCGAACGGCGTCAAGGTCAATGTCAAGGAGTTCGAAGGCACCGGCGCCGGCCTGGCGATCGTCGAACAGTCGCAGCCGGGCGACTGGGACGTGATGGTGATCGACAGCATCGACATACCGCGGGGCGTCGAAAAAGGCCTGTTCGAACCGCTACCGGAAGATAAGCTGCCGCTGGCCGATCTGTTTCCGCAGGTGAAGATGGATAGCTCCACCGTCGTCGACGGCAAGCGTTACGGCATCACCGAAAAGTTCGGCTACAACACGATCGGCTACAACAAGACCAAGGTCGACCCGGCCGACATGCAGTCGCTTGCCGCGCTGACCGGCGACAAATACAAGGGCAAGATCGCCATCTACGATTATTACCTGCCGGTCATCGGCATGGCCGCACTGGCGATCGGTAAGAAGACTGCGGAACTGACGGAAGCCGACCTTCCTGCCATCAAGGAAGAGCTGCTCAAAATGAAGGCCAACGCCAAGCTGGTCGGCGAAGTGACCGCCAGCCAGACGGCGCTGGCGACAGGCGAGGTCGACATACTGGTCGGCGGCGGCGAATGGGTGACGGCTGGGCTGGCCAAGGAAAACCCTGCCCTCGACTTCTCTATTCCGAAAGAAGGCGCGGTGCTGTGGTCGCAGTCGCTGGCAATGTTCAAGGATTCCAAGAACAAGGATCTGGCGCTTAAATTCATCCAGTACATTATGAGCCCCGAAGGGCAGGCGCGGCTCGCCACCTCGTCCTGCTATTGGGGCATGCCGGCCAACAGCAAGGCGGCCCTGAGCGACGAGCAGAAGAAGATCCTGCGCTTCGACGAGCAGCCGGAATTCCTCGCCCGCGCCCAGGCCTATCCGGCGCCGAATGCCGATCTCGACAAGAAGATGCAGGACGTCTGGACCGAAATGCTGCAGGCGCAATGACCGGCTGCCGGTCGTGAACGCCGCCAACAGCGGGCGCGCCCTGCCCTGGGCGCTGGTCACGCCGGCGCTCGGCTGGACGTTGCTGTTCTTCGTGCTGCCCTTCGTCGCCATGGCGGTATCTAGCCTGACGGCGCACGAAGGCGGCGGCTTCACGCTGTCCAACTACAGCCAATTCTTTGCCAATCAGTCCTACTGGCAGGCGATGGTGAACTCGCTACAGGTCACAGCGATCGTCACCATTATCTCGGTGCTGCTTGCCTATCCCTTTGCCTGGATTCTGGCCGAACAGGTGCCGGAGCGCTGGCAGCGGCTGGCGCTGATGCTGGCGGTGCTGCCCTTCTGGACCTCCTATGTCGTGCGCTCCTATTCGTGGCTGCTGGTGCTGGCACAGAACGGCGTCGTCAACCGCGCGTTGACCGGCTCCGGCCTGTTCGGCGAACCGCTGCAACTCGCCAATACGCGTTTGGCCACCATCACCGGCTTCGTGCATTTCTTCGTCATGCTGTTGACGCTGACGATCTTCGCCAATCTGAAGCAGCTCAGCCCCAGCTACCGCAAGGCCGCCGCCGACCTCGGCGCCGGGCCGCTGCGGACTTTCCTGCATGTCGTTCTGCCGCTGACCTTGCCTGGCATCATGGTCGGTGCCTTCCTCACCTTTGTGCTGTGCATCGGCGACTACATCACGCCGCAGATCCTCGGCGGCAACAACGAGCTTTTGATGCCGCAGCTCGTCATGATGCAGATCGGCCGGCGCGGCGACTTTCCGCTCGCCTCGGCGCTGTCGATCATCCTGATGGCGGTGGTCACCATCGCCTACCTCTGCGCCCGCTGGCTGAAGATCGAGCGGGCCTGACCATGCGCGCTTTCATCCGCCTCGTCTCCGGCCTTTACGCCATCGCAATCTACGGCTTCATATTTCTGCCGGTCGTCGTTCTGGTGCTGTTTTCGCTGCAGGCAACCTCGTTTCCGATCCCGCCCTTCACCGGGCCGTCGCTGCGCTGGTACGAGGCCGTGCTCGCCGACACGCGGCTGACTTCGGCGCTGGTCAATTCGCTGCTGGTGGCGGTCGTCTCCTCGGCTGTCGCCGTCACGCTCGGCTTTCTCTCCGCCTGGGGTTTTGCGCGCTTCGCCTTGCCGGGCTCGGGCCTGATGCGCGGGCTGATCACCTTGCCCTTGACCGTCAGCTATCTCATCATCGGCATGGGGCTGCTGGTGCTGTTCAACTGGACCGGCATACCGAAATCGCTACTTGCCGCCGGCATCGGCCATGTCGTGATCAACCTGCCGCTCTGCTTTGCCATCATCTACAGCCAGATGGGCGACCACCAGATCAATATCGAGCGCGCCGCGCGCGATCTCGGCGCCGCCGAATGGAAGGTGCTGCTTTTGATTACCGTACCCGTTATGGCGCCGGCGATCTTCGCCGGCTTCTTCCTGTCGATGACCTTCTCCTGGGACGAATTCGTCATCTCGTTCCTGCTGACGCGCTTCGACACGACGCTGCCGGTCGAGATCTGGAACCTGCTGCGCTCCGGCCTCAATCCCAAGACCAACGCCGTCGGCTCGCTGGTCTTCGCCGTCTCCATCGTACTGGTGGTATTGTTCGAGCTGATGCTGTTGCGGAGGAAGCCGGCATGAGTGCGCCACTGGTCGATATAAGCTCGGTCTCGCATCGCTTCGGCCAGCTCACCGTGCTGAAGAACGTCTCGCTGACGATCGAGCCGGGCAGCTACACGATCCTGCTCGGGCCATCCGGCTCCGGCAAGACGACGCTTCTGTCCATCCTCGGCGGCTTCGTCACACCGAGCGAAGGCAAGGTGCTGATCCGCGGCGAGGACTGCACCGCAGTGCCACCGGCGAAGCGGCCGACGACGACCGTGTTCCAGGATTATGCGCTGTTCCCGCACATGAGCGTCGGCAGCAATGTCGGCTTCGGTCTGCGCATGCAGGGCGTCGATGGCGCAACCCGGGCAGCAAGGGCACGCGAGGCGCTGGCGCTGGTTGGCCTCGCCACCGCCTTCGACAAGAAGCCGCATCAGCTTTCCGGCGGCCAGCGGCAGCGCGTGGCGCTGGCGCGCGCCCTGGTGGTCGAGCCGGCGGTGCTGTTGCTCGACGAGCCGCTCGGCGCGCTCGACCTGAAATTGCGCCGGCAGATGCAGGACGAGTTGAAGGCGATCCAGAAACGCGTCGGCACCGCCTTCATCCACGTCACCCACGACCAGGAAGAGGCGATGGCGCTGGCCGATCATTGCGTGGTGATGAATGACGGGCGCATCGAGGACGAAGGACCGCCCGAGCGTGTCTATGCACGGCCGGCGACGCGCTTTTCCGCGACCTTCATGGGCGAAAGCACGCTGATATCGGGAACGGTGACGGAGGCGAAGAGCGGCAAGCTCACCGTCACCACGAAGCTTGGGTCGCTCTCCGTGCCTGGCACATTGCCGGCCGGCTCGACCGTTGCGCTGGCCGTCCGGCCGGAGCATCTTATCCTCGGCGCAACCAGTGGCGGCGTGGCGCTTGGCACGGTCAAGGTGAGCGATGTCGTCTTTCAGGGCAGCTTCAAGCGTGTTCTGGGGACCTCCGCGACCGACCCGGCGCTGCATTTCATCGCCAAGGTTCCCTCGGCATCGGCCGTCCAGCCGGGCGACGTGGTCGCGGTATCGTGCGATGCTGGCGACATCATCCTGCTTGCGGACTGAACATGAGCACGCTTCCAACCATCGACGCCGGCCACTGGTACGAAACGATCCGCATGGGAGATGACGTGACGCTGATCCACGAGCCGTGGATCAAGCCGTTCTTCCGCTGCAACATCTGGCATGTGCGCGGCCGCGACAGCGATCTTCTGTTCGACACCGGCCTCGGCCATTTCAGCTTGCGGCGCCACGTGCCGCTGCTGACGGAGCGCAAGCTCACCTGCGTGGCCAGCCACACGCATTTCGACCATATCGGCTGCCATCACGAATTTCCCGACCGCTGCGTGCACCCGGCCGAGGCCGGGATCCTCGCCGACCCGCGCAACGAATGGACGGTTGCCGACCGCTATGCCACCGACGAGATGTTCGACGGCATGCCGCAAGGCTGGGACACGAAGCGCTACCGGATCCTGCCCGCACCGGCCGACCGGTTGCTCGAGCAAGGCGATATCCTCGATCTCGGCGACCGTGCCTTCGAGGTGATCCACACGCCCGGTCATTCACCCGGCGGCGTTGCGCTCTACGAAAACAGGACGGGCATCCTGTTTTCCGGCGACATCATCTATGACGGCCCGCTGATCGACGACGTCTATCACTCCGATATCGACGACTATGTCGAAACGCTGCTGCGCCTGCGCGATTTCGATGTCTCGGTCGTGCATGGCGGCCATTTCCCGAGCTTCGGGAGAGTCCGCTATCGCCAGCTTGTCGACGAGTATCTCGCGCAAAAGCGCCAGGCCGGCTGTCATCTGCTCGCCCGTTAAGGACCAGCGTAGTAACGTCAAAGCGCCCTTTGCGGACAGGGTGTCCCCGCCGCGTCGCCGCAGCGTGAGGCGGTGGGCTGCCGTCTAAAACTCTTCTCTTCCGACTGGCGCACCAGTTCCGCGAAAGCCAGGGCAAAACTTGCCAGCATCAGGAAGACGATAATCAAGCGTGCCAGCGGCAATAGATCGGCCTCGACTGGTTAGCCCCCACGCCGCCCGTCCGCTGCCGGCTAACATGATCGATCCGGCTTTACGAGGGCTTAAGGCGGGCCTTAACCATCACATCATTTTGTCCTCCGACACGATGCGCGAGTGCGCCATGTTCGGCCGCCATATCAAGACACCTCCCGCCCTTTGCAGAAATGCCCACCCATGCTAACCCGGCGCTGGCGCGGCCCAGCAACCGGTCGCCGCCAATCGGTCGCCAAACGGTCGTCGCCAATCGGTTGTCGTTGAGAGCCATGAGCAAAACCGCCAACCGTTTCGCCTTCGTCTCATCCGGTACAGCCGACGCCAATGCGGCGCTGGAAAGCCTTTCTGCGCGTTACGGCCAGGCATCCGTCGAAGAAGCTGGGATCGTCGTGGCGCTCGGCGGCGACGGCTTTCTGCTGCAGACCCTGCGTGAGACGATGAGCACGGGAAAGAAGGTCTACGGCATGAACCGTGGCACCATCGGTTTCCTGATGAACGAATACCGCGCCAGCGGCTTGACCGGGCGCATCGCGGCGGCCGTTGCCGAAACGATCCGTCCGCTGGAGATGCAGGCAGTTACGGCGGAGGGCGAGACGATTTCGGCGCTGGCGATCAACGAGGTCGCGCTTTGGCGCCAGTCCTACCAGACCGCCAAGATCCGCATCACCGTGGATGGGCAAGAGCGGCTGGAGGAATTGCACTGCGACGGCGTGATGATTGCGACGCCGGCCGGCTCGACCGCGTACAATCTGTCCGCGCACGGGCCGATCCTGCCGCTCGACGCTCCGCTGCTGGCGCTGACCCCGGTCAGCCCGTTTCGTCCGCGCCGCTGGCGCGGCGCGCTGCTCTCCAACAAGGCGAGCGTGCGTTTCGACATTCTGGAGCCGGAAAAGCGGCCGGTGAACGCCGCCGCCGACCACACCGAGGTCAAGGCGGTGACGACGGTCACGGTAAGGGAATCGCCGACGGCAACGGCGACGCTGCTGTTCGATCCCAATCATTCGTGGAACGAGCGCATTCTCGCCGAACAGTTCAGGTATTGAGCGGGCGCGGCAGCCACTGCGTAAATTAAGCATCGCGATTAAGGTTACGACTTCACAATCGTGCCAATGCCGCCCGTTTGTGTTGACAAATCGTGGGCTTGCGCCTACCTGCAATACCAATCTTGCAGGCGCGCGGCGCTTGCCGCGACTGCTTACGTTGCGCCCCCGAACCAGCCAAAGACCGCCAAACTTGTCCTCAGACACCCAGATCGCTCAAGAAGCGTTGACCTTCGCAGACCTCGGCCTGTCGCCGAAGGTCCTTTCCGCAGTTACCGATGCCGGCTACACCGAGCCGACGCCGATCCAGGCTGGTGCTATCCCGCACGCCTTGCTCGGCAAGGATGTGCTGGGCATTGCCCAGACCGGCACCGGCAAGACGGCGTCCTTCGTCCTGCCGATGCTCACCCGGCTGGAAAAGGGCCGCGCCCGCGCCCGCATGCCGCGCACGCTGATCCTCGAGCCGACGCGCGAGCTCGCCGCGCAGGTCGAGGAAAACTTCGTCAAATACGGCAAGAACCACAAGCTCAACATCGCGCTGCTGATCGGCGGCGTGTCCTTCGACGAGCAGGACAAGAAGCTCGAGCGCGGCGCCGACGTGCTGATCGCGACGCCAGGCCGCCTGCTCGACCATCGCGAACGCGGCAAGCTCCTGCTCAACGGCGTCGAGATCCTCGTCATCGACGAGGCCGATCGCATGCTCGACATGGGCTTCATTCCCGATATCGAGCGCATCTGCGAAATGATCCCGTTCACCAGGCAGACGCTGTTCTTCTCGGCGACGATGCCACCGGAAATCACCAAGCTCACCGAGAAATTCCTGCACGCGCCGGTGCGCGTCGAAGTGTCGAAGGCAGCATCGGCCGCCACCAACATCACCCAGCGGCTGGTGAAATCCGGGCCAAAACCCTGGGACAAGCGCGAGACGCTGCGCAATCTGATGAAGGCCGAGGATGCCGAGCTGAAGAACGCCATCATCTTCTGCAACCGCAAGGTCGAGGTGTCGGAGCTGTTCCGTTCGCTGCTCAAATATGATTTCGACGCCGGCGCTCTGCACGGCGACATGGACCAGCGCGCGCGCATGCAGATGCTGGCCAATTTCCGTGACGGCAAGCTGCGGTACCTCGTCGCTTCGGACGTCGCGGCGCGCGGCCTCGACATTCCCGACGTCAGCCATGTCTTCAACTACGACGTGCCGATCCACGCCGAGGATTATGTCCACCGCATCGGCCGCACCGGCCGCGCCGGACGCTCCGGCAAATCCTTCACCATCGCGACCAAATCGGACACCAAATACATCGACGCCATCGAACGGCTGATCGGCACCAAGATCGAGTGGCATGACGGCGACCTGTCGACAGTCGTCGCCAGCGAGGGCGGCGAGGACGAGGCCCCGCGCCGTGGCCGTGGTGCGCCACGCCGCGCCGGGCGTAAGGACGACGCCAAGGACAGGGGCGAGCGCAAGCCGCGTGAACGCCACGCCAAGCGCAGCGAAGAAGCAGCGCCGGAAGCGGTTAGCGAGGAACAGCCGGTCGTGGCCGAAGCCGCCGTCGCCGATATTGGCGAGCGGCGTACCCGCAAGGAGGCGATCCGCTCGGAAAACAGCGAGCGCCAGGCTTCACCTGAACGGAAGGCTTCCCCCGATCGCAACGAACGGCGCGCGCCCGAACGCGGCGACACCAGGCCGCAGCGCGAGCGCCCTGCCCGCCAGCGCCAGGAAGACAATGACGCGACCGTCGGCTTCGGCGACGACATGCCGGCCTTCATGCGGATCGTCGCCAAGGTCTGATATCCAGCTTGCGCGTCCCACGGCCGCGCGAAGCGTTGCCGCGAGTCAGTCCGGCAGGCCAGCCTTGCGAAGACCTTCGATATATCTGCTGCGATCGTCCGGTCGATAAAACGGCGGCAGCACCTCGGCGAGATTCGAGAGCCGCAGCGAGGGATCGACCTCGCACACCCGGGCCATAGTCTGCTGCGCTTCCGACAGGCGTCCCGCCAGGGCATGACTCGCCGCCACTACACGCATCGCGCTCACGTAGTTCGGTTGGTACCGTAGCGACTTTCCCGCCCAAGCGGCGGCGTCATCGTAGTGGCCGGCACAAAAATGAGCGAGCCCGGTGTTGAATTGCCAAGCGAACAGACGTGGATCCAATGGGCTTAGGCGCATGGCAAGCGCGGCGTGCTCGACGGCCTTGCCTGGCTCGCCAAAGCAAGCCTTGACCCAGCTGCTTAGGCCCCACGCGGCCGCTAGATTCGGGTTGAGAACGAGCGCGCGATCGATGCAAGCCGCACTGTCGTCAAGGTCGCCACCTACGTAGCCGAGGACGTATCCACCGAAGGAAAGCGCAATCGCATCGTCCCTTCCGAGTTCGACCGCTCTCCTGGCCAGTCGAGTAGCCTCGGCATTCTCTTTCGCGCGGTCTGTCATCCAGCCGTTGCTTTTTCGGGTGGCGTAGCACCGCGCCGCCCGCGCATAGGCTGCGGCAAACTCCGGGTCACGGTCGATCGCTTTCATGAAGAGGCGCAAGGCATCGTCGATGGCCGATCTACTAGTGATCGTCCGGTCAAAGGCCGCCAGCCCGCGGAGGTAGTAATCATAAGCGTCGAGGCTTTCTGTCGGCTTGCGTTTGGCACGCTCGATCTCAGCCTCCTCCATTTTCGGTGTGATTGCGCCGACAATACTCGAGGCGACCTGGTCCTGCAGATCGAAGACTTCGGCGAGCGTCCCGTCAAAACGGTCGGCCCAGAGATAGGCCTCCGTCGAGGTGTCGATGAGCTGCCCGGCGATGCGCAGGCGGTCGCCCGCCCGGCGAACACTTCCCTCGACCACATAGCGCACGCCCAGCTCACGCCCGACCTGCTTTATGTCTATGGACCGTCCCCTGTAGGTGAAGCTCGAATTCCGTGCGACTACGAACAGGTGCCGAAAGTGAGCCAAGGCGGTGACAATGTCTTCCACCATGCCGTCGGCAAAATATTCCTGCTCGATATCACCGCTTAGGTTCTGAAACGGCAGCACCGCAATCGATGGCTGGTCGTCGCGCCTCGTCGGGACTGCCAGAACCGGCGCCAGTGATGCGGCGCCAGAGCTTGGCTCCGGCCGCTGATGTTCAGGTCGTTCACGGGACTGCAGGGAAGCCGCCAGCGAGCTTGTCTGCTCTTCAGGCTCGGCGTTCAGATGTTTCCTTAAAGCTGCCCGACACAGCTCGAACTGACGCAAGGCCGCGTTTTCGTGGCCTCGATGAGCATGGATGCGGATCAGCGCCCGATGGGCTGCCTCCGCCGTCGGATCCGAGGCGAGCAATCGCTCCGCGAGCCCTTCGCAGGCCGTCTCTTCGGCTGAGCCGGGTGCGGGCAGCGCCAGGCTCAGCCGGTCGACCAATTGCAGCGCCTTGCGCTGATACTTGCTCAGATACGGTCCAAACCACTCGTCCAGTTCGTCAGGGATGGCTTGCCCGGCAAGCAGCTCACCGCGGTAGAGATCGGCGGCGAAGGCGAGATCGGCGGTTCGGCCCTGCTCCAATTTCCGGTCGAAGATCGAGATGTCCGCCTCATCCGGACCGGCAATAAGCGCAACGGTTTCCTGATCCCCATAGATGTAGACGGCTGCATCCGAGCTGGCGGGGAACGTGCGCCTGATGTCGACCAGCGCTTGCCGCAAACTATTGCGGGCCTGCCCGTTGCTTCGCCCCGGCCAAAAGGCTTCGGAAAGCTGCTCGCGACCATGGCCGCGGCGGCCCGCGAGAACCAGGGCAGCAAAAAGGAGCGAAGTCTTGCGTGTGGCGAACCGGACAGGCCGGTGCTCCGGGGAAGTAACCTCCAGGCCACCAAGCAACCGGATGCGCACAAATCGTCTCCAGACTTTGACCGCGGCGACAGAATAGCATCTCGGTGGATCGATTTAACACCGATTTAACGGCGGATCGCCGGACTTCTCCCAGTTGTTCACGCCCAGCCGAACAGGCCGAAAACGTCTGCGTGGCACGCTCCCATGCGCAAACTCGAAATGGGAGACCAAAACAATGGCTCACTCGGAAACTCGCGCCGCCCGCAGCATGTCCAAACGCTTGCTTGGGTCTAGCTTGAAAGGCGCAGCAATGATGATCGCTGCCTTCACGGGATGGCGGCGGACCGCCGCAAGACGGAGGGCACTGGCAGATTTGACGACCGATCAGTTGAAGGACATCGGTCATTCGGAGGTCCATCAACCCGCACTCGATGCCGCCACGGCTGTTCTAGTCACGAACTTGATGTCAATGAGGTAAGCTCGGCGTTGAGTTTGGTCTGCGCCTAAAGGTTCTTGAGTTCCAGGCGGGATGCCAACAGGTCCAGAAAAGCGCGGACTTTGGCCGAGGATGATCTGCCTTCCGGCCACACGGCGTGTATCGGCACCGGCACTGGCTCGAATTCGGTCAGAGCCAGTTCCAGGCGGCCGTCGTCCACCAGGTGTTTTACCTGCCAAAGCGGCGAGTAGCCCAAACCCAATCCGTGAACCGCGGCTGCATAGATCGATATCATCAAATTTGACCGGAAGGTGCCCGCGACCTTCACCGGCCGGGGCTTGCCTTCTATCTGAAACATCCATTCGCCTGGGCGGCCGTCATCGGTTCGTACGATGCATTCATGCTCGCGCAATTCGAGCGGATGGGCCGGTCGGCCGTGTTGCTGGAAGTAGGCAGGTGCGCCGAACACCACGCGCCGCAGTGCGCCCAGGCGCTTCGCACGTAAATTGGAATCCGGCAAATTGCCGATCCTTACCGCCAGATCGAGACCCTCGGCATCGAGATCGACAAATTCATCGGAAAGCTGGAGGTCAACCTCGACCCGGGGATATGTCCGCATATAGTCGGCGATAACCGGCACGAGGAAGTCCGGGCCGAACAGAACCGGGGCGCTCATGCGCAGGATGCCGGACGGCTCCGACCGTCGATTGGCCGCCTGAAGCCTGGCTTCGTTAATTTCCTCGACGGCGGGTTTGATGCGCTGGAAAAAGGCCGCTCCGGCTTCGCTCGGCGTCGAGCGGCGTGTCGTCCTGTGCAGAAGCTCGACCCCGATTGATTCCTCCAATGTCGCCAGGGCCCGGCTGACCGACTGCAGCGAGCGGTTCAGCCGGCGTGCGGCAGCCGTCAGGCTGCCATGCTCGACAATGGCAATGAAGGCTTCGAAATCATCTATCCGGCTCATCGCTCATTCTCCCGAAAATCGGGAGAAACTATCGCAAATTCGATTAATTGTAACGCAGTTCGCTAGATTTTATCTTCCCTGCACAGGCCGAAAGGCAGACTCGAGGGAAGGAGATCGTCATGCGAACGTCCAGTCCAACCATCCTGGTCGTAGGCGCCGCAGGCCGCGTTGCCGGTTTGGTAGTGCCTGAACTCGTCGGCCGCAATGCCAGGATTCGGGCGCTTGTTCGTGACGCCGCGAGTGCCGAAAAAGCCCGGAAAGCCGGCGCATCCGAGATCGCGATCGGAGATCTGCGCAACCATCAGAGCCTTGAGCAGGCCGTGAAAGGTGTCGACGGTGTCTTTCACATCGGACCGGCCTTTGCTCCCGACGAAGCCGCCATGGGGGTTGCCATGGTTGAGGCGGCGGCGCGAGCAGGCGTTCGGAAATTCGTTTTTTCGTCGGTGATCCAGCCCACCAACACGAGGCTGGAAAACCATGCAAGCAAGGTACCCGTCGAAGCTGCCCTCTATTCGACGAACATGGAATACACCGTTCTGCACCCGGCCAATTTCATGCAGAATATCGCGGCGGCCTGGCCCTCTGTCGTCGAGCATGGCGTTTTCGCCGAGCCGTTTCCAAAGACGGCGAAGCTCGCCCGCGTCGACTACCGCGATGTCGCTGAAGTGGCAGCGATCGCACTGACCGAAGCGCGTTTGTCCTATGCGACCCTCGAGCTGTGCGCCGACGGTATGCACAGCCGCGAAGAGGTCGTCGCCATGATGAGCGAAGAGCTTGGCCGGCCGGTTTCGGCGGGCGAGCCGACATTTCAGGACTGGGCGGCGAAGGCCCGCCTTCCCTATACCGACCGGCAGTTGCAGATGCTGGCCAAAGTACACAGCTACTACGCCAAATACGGCCTCGGCGGGAACAGCCTGACGTTGCGTGCCGTGCTTGGCCGCGAGCCGCGTTCGCTGCGAAGCTTCATTCGAGAATTGGCGCTGCAGACGGCATATGCCGCCTGATCGTCCTCACAATAACGCCTACGCATATTTTCTGATTAGGAGACTTCGATGCAAGCATCACCGGACCAAGCCTTCAAATTGAGAAAGCTGCCGCCCTCCTACGGCGCGGTGGTGATGCCGTTGGTTCTTTCGATTCTGATGTCGTCGATTGTCTCGGCGGTTTCGACGGCAATCGGCGCAGGCTGGACGAACGGGTTTATAGCGGCCTGGAGCTATGCATGGGGCGCTTCATGGCTTGTGGCGTTTCCCAGTCTGCTGATTGTGCTTCCGATCGTGCGCCGGATCGTTGCCGCGATTGTCGATCAACCGGCCCGGTCCTGACATCACGAATGAAGGGTGCCGGCGGCCATAGGGCCGGCATAGCCATTAGAGCGGCCCCTTGCGAGGCCGCTCTAGGTTTGTGCGCTTGCCTCAGGTAAGCGGCGACAGCTGGATCTCGACGCGGCGGTTCTGAGCCCGGCCGGCAGCGGTCGCGTTGGAGGCGATCGGACGCGTCTTGCCGAAGCCGGTGACGGCGAAGCGGCGGGAATCGACGCCCTGTCCGGACAGATAGTTGGCGACCGCCAAAGCACGGCGCTGCGACAGGTCGAAATTGTGCTCGTCGCTGCCGGTCGAGTCGGTGTGGCCGAACACGTCGACCGTGGTCTGGCGGAACTTTTTCAGCACAAGGGCCACTGAATTCAGCACCGGATAGAAACCGGCCTTCACCGCGTCCTGGTCGACGTTGAAGGTAATGTCGGACGGCATATTGAGGATGATCTGGTCGCCGGTGCGTGTGACGCTGACGCCGGTGCCCTGAAGCTGTCGGCGCAGTTCGGCCTCGTTCTGGTCCATGGTGGCACCGATGGCACCGCCGGCAAGCGCGCCGATGCCCGCGCCGATCAGCGCGTTGCGGCGGTCGTTACCGCCGGCTAGCATGCCGAGCCCGGCACCCGCCAAAGCACCGAGACCGGCGCCGGCAGCGGTGTTGGAAACCTTCTGTTCCCCGGTGTAGGGATCGGTGGTGCATGCGCTCACGAGCACAGCCGTCGCCACGACGGCGAGCACAATCTTTTTCATATGGTGGTCCCTCTCCATTCCACGGCCGCGCAACGGCGCACCGCATCAGCCCTTCCAGCGACTTGTAACATGAAATGCGGCGAAAAGCGGACCAGCAAAAGCCGTTGCCGCGGCTTTTCCCGGCCCAATTCCACACGCCTGCGGCGGCTCGTGCGACCACCGCAATTCGACCGGCTACCAGAGATTCTTGCCGTCGATGACCACCACTTCGACCGTGTCGAGATCGAAATCGTCGAACAGCCGCGAGTTCACGCTGATCTTGGGATTGTCGAAATTCGGCTCGCCTGTCGACCAGTCCGGCGTCTCGGTGAAGGTGCCACAGCCGCAGGTGGCGCAAAAACCGTGTTTTATGGTTTTCGATCCCCACTGGTAGAACGAAACATTCTCCGGCGGGCTGGTGAGTCTGAATTGCGATGGGGTGTAATAGGCCCACAACGAACCGCGTTTCGAACAGAAGGAACAGGTGCATCGCGTCACCGTCTGCGGCGCTTGCGAAACCTCGAACGTCGTCGCCTTGCAGTGGCAGCTTGCCTTGATGGTCATGAATTGGTCCCTCACAATGCCGCCGCCCCGTACGGCAAAGGCAGCATAAAGAAACGCTCCTGACAACTGCCAGTCAGCAGGCCTGTGAGCCTGCGATGCACAGGTTAACAGTGCTAGAGTGCCGATCGAAGGCTCATCGAGCCAACGCCGCCGCACACCCTCGGGTCACCCCGTCGGCAAGCTTTGGGCGTCATGCGCTAATAGGACGATGGCGGCACGAACAGGCAGATGGTCTTTCCGTCATTGGCACCGGCAACGGAGCACCAATGATATTCGCCGTCGGGCGAATTCTTGATCCGCTTGTCGCTATAGGCCACGACCTCCCCGGTTCCTTTGATGACATAGCCCTCCGGACGTTCGCTGATCGATGTCTGAGAGACCTCGCGGCAATCATAGCCCGAGCAGCAAGAGAACGGATAGCTCCAGCCTTGCGGCATGGCCGCGGTCGGTTTGGCATCATGCGCCAGAGCAGGCGCCGCAAATGGAATGGCGGCAGCAATCAAAACCACTGCCGCGACAAGTGAATTCAGGAGTCGGCGCGCCGTGCGGGCGACTGAGGCCGGTCTGGTTGTGAGAGCAGGCATGAGCGCAGTTCCTATCAACGGTTGTCAAGCATCTCGCTTGCCCGTTCCCGGAACGTGTCTTCCCAGTGGCCGGATCGTCAGGTCGCAGATACGCCGCGTCCGGCCATAAATGCTTTTTTCCTCCCCAGCGCATGAATGCTGGGCTGATTCCTTGGTTGGCGCAAGCAATTGCTGTCGCAACCGGACGCCGACCTCTGCAGTCGGAACCAACCTGCCGCCCTGATTGACGAAACCTGGTCAAGCCCGGCAACGGGATCGCCAATAACGGGATTTGGCTCGCGCTGGTTCCAGGCTTGGCACCGGCGGCCCGAGACATCCGCGTCAAAAGCGGAAATCGATTTTGAAGAATCCGATGAAAAACAAAGTTGTAGAACGACAGGTAAGTGCGAATTGAGAGCTCGTCACTCTCGCGCGATGGCCGTAACGCTCGCGTGATGAACCCATATTCCTGCCGGATTGGTGCCCGGCGGCCTCAGTCGATATCGGCCACCGTTTCGCCGGCGCCACCTTCGATCCGCTGCGACAGCGAGGCTTCCATGAAATCGTCGAGGTCGCCGTCGAGCACGCTCGACGGGCTGGTGCTCTCGACGCCGGTGCGCAGATCTTTCACCAGCTGATAGGGCTGCAGCACGTAGGACCGTATTTGGTGGCCCCAGCCAATATCGCTCTTCGAGGCTTCGGTGGCGTTCGCCACCGCTTCGCGCTTCTTCAGCTCTTCCTCGTAAAGCCGCGAGCGCAGCATTTCCCAGGCCTTGGCCTTGTTCTTGTGCTGGGAGCGCTCGGCCTGGCAGGCAACCGCGATGCCGGTGGCGAGATGGGTTATGCGCACCGCCGAATCGGTGGTGTTGACGTGCTGGCCGCCCGATCCCGACGACCGATAGGTGTCGATACGGACGTCGGATTCTGAAACGTCGATGTCGATCGTATCGTCGATGACGGGATAGACCCAGACGCTGGCGAAGGAGGTGTGGCGGCGCGCATTGCTGTCATAGGGAGAAATCCGCACGAGACGATGCACGCCCGATTCCGTCTTCAGCCAGCCATAGGCGTTGTGGCCCTTGATCAGCAGCGTGGCGGACTTGATGCCGGCTTCTTCGCCGTCATGCACTTCAAGCACCTCGACCTTGAAGCGCCGGCGCTCGGCCCAGCGCGTATACATGCGCAGAAGCATCGAGGCCCAGTCCTGGCTTTCGGTGCCGCCGGCACCGGCATGGATTTCCAGATAGGTATCGTTGGCATCAGCCTCGCCCGACAGCAGCGTTTCGATCTGGCGCGCCTTGGCCTCGCCGCGCATCGAGCGGATCGCCGCTTCGGCCTCCGCGATGACGCCCTCGTCGCCCTCTTCCTCGCCAAGCTCGATGAGGCCGATATTGTCTTCCAGGGCCTGGGTGAGGCCTTTGACCGCGGCAATGCCTTCCTCGAGGCCCTGACGCTCGCGCATCAGCTTTTGCGCTTCCAACGGCTCGTTCCAGAGGCTCGAATCCTCGGCACGGACGTTCAGGTACTCAAGCCGCTTTATGGCTTGGTCCCAGTCAAAGATGCCTCCTCAGCAGGGTGATTGCCTGCCTGATCTCGTCGACAATGTTTTGCGTTTCCGCGCGCATGGCTGGCTGTTCTGTCCTGTTGCTGGATGGCGGTTTGGTGGCGCGATACATAGGGACGGCACGGTCTCCTGTAAAGCGCCGGCCCCTTTATGTACCGGCCTCTGTAAAGCGGAATGGACCGGCTCGACCATCATCGTCAAGCCGGTCCGACCCGATGCAGCGATTATCAGTAGAGCCCGCCGCCGCCCGACTGGATGGCCTGGTTGGCCTGCGGCGACAGCGCCCCGCCGGTGGCGTTGGAGCCGTCCGCACCCATGCCGATCACCCAATAGCTGTCGGCGGGACCGGTACCCGGCTTGAAGGCTTCGATGATGGTTCCGGCGTCGCCCGCGTTGGCTCGCATGCCGGTCTTGCGATTGATCGCAATCAGCTTCATGCCTTCCGGAACCTTGAAGTCGACATTGGGCGTGCCGTCCAGCGCCACGCGCATGAAATCCTTGAAGATCGGCGCGGCAAGGCCGCCGCCGGTCGCGCCCTTGCCAAGGCCTTTCGGCTGATCGTAGCCCATATAAAGGCCGACAACGAGGTTCGGCGTATAGCCGATGAACCAGGCATCCTTTTCGTCGTTGGTCGTTCCGGTCTTGCCGGCGATGTGACGGCCGAGCTCGTTGATGGTGGCGCCGGTGCCGCGTTGCACGACGCCCTCCATCATCGATGTGATCTGGTAGGCGGTCATCGGATCGAGCACCTGCTCGGAATTGTCGACCAGCTCCGGCTCTGGCTGGTTCTGCCACTCGGCGGCGTTGCAGTTCGAGCAGCCGCGTTCGTCCTGCCTAAAGACGGTCTTGCCGTAGCGGTCCTGGATGCGGTCGATCAGCGACGGCTTGATCGACTTGCCGCCATTGGCCATGATCGAATAGGCCGACACCATGCGCATCACCGTCGTCTCGCCTGATCCAAGCGCCATCGGCAGATACGGCGCCAGATGGTCGTAGACGCCGAAACGCTCGGCATACTCCACGACCAGCTTCATGCCCATGTCGTTGGCAAGCCGCACCGTCATCAGATTGCGCGATTTCTCGATGCCGGAGCGCAAGGTCGCCGGGCCGGCAACCGTTCCGTCGTAATTCTTGGGCGTCCAGGTCGTGTTGCCGCTCTGGATGGTGATCGGCCCGTCCATGATCACGGAGGCGGGCGTATAGCCATTGTCGAGGGCGGCCGAATAGACGATCGGCTTGAACGACGATCCGGGCTGGCGCATGGCCTGCGTCGCCCGGTTGAACTCCGACTGCGCGTAGGAGAAACCGCCGACCATGGCCAGGACGCGTCCGGTATGCGGATCCATTGCGATCAGGCCGCCTTCCACTTCGGGAACCTGGCGCAAGCTGTAGCTGTTGTCCGAGCCCTCGTTCTTCTGCACAAAAATCACGTCGCCCGGCTTCAGCACGTCGGCCGGCGACTTCGCCTTGACGGTCCTGCCATCGACGACGTGGCGCATGGCGAAGCTCATGTCTTCCTTGCTGACGGTGCCTTCGACGCGGTCCTTGACGATTTCACCGGAGATCTGGCGCGTCGGCTGCAGGCCGATGGACAGGCCGGTGGCAGAGCTGTCGAGCACGACGGCGAGCGACCATTCCGGCACGTCCTCCAATCGCTTGACGTTGCCCAGCGGCACGCCCCAGTCGCCGGAAATGTCAATGCTCGTGACCGGCCCGCGGTAGCCGCGCAACGTGTCGAACTTCATGAGACCGTTCTGCATGGCCTTGCGGGCAATCAGCTGCATCTTCGGATCGAGCGTCGTGCGGACGGAAAGGCCGCCTTCGTAGAGCGCATTCTCGCCATAGCGCGCGATGATCTGGCGACGCACTTCCTCGGTGAAATACTCCCCGGCGAAGAGATAGTTGCCGGTGCGGCGCGGCGTGACGCCGAGCGGCTCGGCCTTGGCCTTCTCGCCTTCTTCATGCGTGACGTAGCCGTTCTCGACCATCTGGTCGATGACCCAGTTGCGGCGCTCCAAGGCGCGATCGGCATGCTTGAAGGGATGGTAGTTGTTCGGCCCCTTTGGCAGGGAGGCGAGATAGGCGGCTTCGGCCACGGTGAGCTCATTCACCGATTTGTCGAAATAGGTGAGTGCAGCACCGGCGACGCCATAGGCGCCGAAGCCGAAGAAAATCTCGTTGAGATAGAGCTCGAGAATGCGATCCTTCGAATAGGCCTGCTCGATGCGGAAGGCGAGGATCATCTCCTTGATCTTACGCTCGTAGGTCTGATCCGAAGACAACAGGAAGTTTTTTGCCACCTGCTGGGTAATCGTCGAGGCGCCGACCTGGCGCTTTCCCGAGCCAACATTCTGCAGGTTGACGACAATGGCGCGGCCAAGGCCGGTCACGTCGATGCCGGGGTGATTGTAAAAATTCTTGTCCTCGGCCGACAGGAAGGCCGCCTTGACACGATCCGGGATCGCCTGAATCGGCAGATAAAGCCGCCGCTCACGCGCATATTCGGCCATCAGCGCGCCATCCGACGCGTGGATGCGGGTCGTCACCGGCGGCTCGTATTTGGCCAGCACCTCATAATCGGGCAGGTCCTTCGACAAATGGCCGATATAGATCGCCACGCCCGCCGCGACCAAAAGGGCCAGCGTCGTGCCGATGCCGAAGAAATAGCCAATGAGACGAATCATACCCGCTCCAGTCCTTGGTTCGGGAATTTCCTAAACGAAGCCGCCCTTCACGCAAGCTTTCGGGACGATCCCAAACCGTAATCGCAAAATCCATGTCGCGACCATGTGGGCAAAATACGGCGGCGCGGGATTTCGGTTTCGAATGCCGGAAATAAAAAGCACAGGGTGTTGTCGCCGTGCAACGCTGCTTCAGGTTGTGGGCGCCGGTGGGCATTTCAGCCTCCGGCCCCCGTTCCGCTTCTGGCCGAAGCAAACAGGGCAACGGCATTGGTTATGCTCTGGGTCGCCTTGTTGCGCCAATCGGCGCTGAGCAACTGCGCTTCGTCCTTGGCGTTCGACAGATAGCCGAGTTCGACCAGCACGGATGGAACGTCCGGCGCCTTCAGCACCTTGAAGCCGGCAGAACGCTGCGGGTTGTTGATCAGACCGACGCTGGTGGAAAGCTGGCCGACGAGAGTATGGGCGAAGCTCATCGAAAAATTATGCGTCTCGCGGCGGATCAGGTCGATCAGGATATCGGTCACTTCCTTGCTGTCGTCCTTGATCTCCATGCCGGCGAACTGGTCGGAAAGATTTTCACGGTCGGCAAGCGCCTGCGCCTCGGGATCGGAAGCCTTGTCGGACACGGTGTAGACGGTTGCACCGCGAATGCCCTTGAGGCTGATCGTGTCCGCATGGATCGAGATGAGCAGGTCGGCCTCATGCTGGCGGGCAATGCGCACGCGGTCGTCGAGCCGCAGGAACTCGTCCGTTTCGCGCGTCAGGAACAGGTCGTATTTGCCGCTGGCGGCGAGCTTGTCGCGCAGTTCCATGGCAAAGGCGAGCGTCACGTTCTTTTCGACCGTACCGTTCAGGCCCTCGGCACCGCCGTCGATGCCGCCATGGCCGGGATCGACGACGACGGTGAAACGATGGCCCGGATTGGAGACCGGCCCGGTACCGACCCTGCCGGCCTTGTCGGCGGAGACCGTCGAGCCGGTCGTCAGCGCCTGATTGGCGAGCGCTGCGTCGAATTCTCGCTGCGACGCTGCCGACATGTCGATGGCGATGCGGTAGCCGTTGCCGTCACCGTTCTTGAGCACGTCGAGATTGTCGACGGCGAACGGTCCCTTGCCGGTGAGAATCAGCCGCGATTTCCCCTCGCCGAGCTCGCCGTAACGCACGGCGCGGACAAGCCCGCGCGGCTTTACGTCCTTGGCATTGAGGGCGAATCTCGTGGCCGGCAGATCGATGACCAGGCGATCGGGGCCGCGCAGCAGGAACCATTTGATGTCGGGCTCGCGGTCGAAATTGATGACGATGCGCATCTTGGTGGCATCGCCGGCCATCTTGTAGCTTGTGGCAGCAAGCGGTGCGTCGGCAGCACGCGAAAGCGGCGAAAAGACCAGGCAAGCCAGGATCAGCGACAGCAGGCAGGCGGTGCGGAAGAACCAGCCTCCATGATGACGGCCCTTGTCTGCGAAGCTTGCCAGTCCCATCTTTCTACCAGTCGCTCCCGTTTTGGCGTCATGCCCGACCGCTTGTCGAAGGGCCCTGTTGCTTGTCAAAGTGCCGGCAGGCCGCGAACTCGATTAACGATTGGTATCCAGAGAAGGTTAACCAAGCCTTTTCATGGAAGGCTTGGGACCTGTGCTTCCGCTGCGGAACGGCTTTTTGCCGGCATCGGGAATCGGGGTTGCCTTCCAACCCGCCAAATCATAAAAGCGATGGTGGATCACTGCAATCCTGGAACCGTCCTCCTCCGCAGCTTCCTGCTACAGGTCAGACGCAAGACGGCTCCTTTCGCTTCAGGCGAAGAAGGCATCGGTGATCGCGACGATTTTCGCAGGCGTGCTCCCGTGGCGGGGGAATCGCCTGCGTGAGCAAAACGGCCGGGATTGTCCCGTGCCGGCTCTGTATGAGCAAACAAGCTGGTCCGGTTTTTCCCGGGCTTTGGTTCAAAAGGTTCTGCTGGTGACGATGGCTTCAAGCGCAATCATGGAAAGGTCCGCAACAAACCGCGCCACTATGGCTGCGGGCGGCACCGCCATGGCGCTCAGGCAGCGGCCGGCGGACGTTCAATTGTCCGGCACTCATGTTCCAGGTCCACGGCAGCGGGCATTGTCCCGCAAGCTGCGGCCGACGGCTGCCGGGAGGAAACGAAATAATGCCCAACAAAATGCTGATAGACGCCTCCCACCCGGAGGAAACACGCGTTGTCGTCGTTCGCGGTAACCGAATTGAAGAATTCGACTTTGAATCCCAGGACAAGAAGCAGCTCAAAGGAAATATCTATCTCGCCCGCGTAACGCGCGTCGAACCTTCCCTCCAGGCAGCCTTTGTCGAATATGGCGGCAACCGTCACGGTTTCCTCGCCTTCAGTGAAATACATCCCGACTACTACCAGATTCCGGTCGCCGACCGTCAGGCGCTGCTGCGTGCGGAAGCACAGGAAGCCCAGGACGAAGAGGACGAGGAAGCCGCCGAAGGCGAGGACCGCCAGAGCCGCGACCGTGGCAAGCGCGGACGCCGGCGCGGCGGCAAGAGCCGTGACCGCGGCGAGCACAGGCACGAGGCAGGCGCGTCCGACGGCGAGAACGGCGAAGGTGCCGTCGCAGAAAAGCTGGATGCCGCTACCGACAATGGCGAAACCATGTCCGACGTTACTGGACAGAGCGAGGGTGCCGCCGGACAGAGCGATGAGGTCGCCGATCGCGGCGAGACCGAGCCGTCCGAAGGCGGTTCCAGTTCCATCGCTGCCAGCGTCGATGCCGACGTAATCTCGGAAGCCGTCCCGCAAGTCGAGACAAGCGAAGCCGAGGCGGGCGGGGCCGAGACCAGCGGCGAAGCAACCTCCGAGGACAATGATCGCGGCATGCTGGAAGAGGTGCAATCCTCGCATTCGGACGATCACGAGGTCGAATCGGTCGGCGCCGAAGACGCGCTGGAAGAAGTGCGCAACCGCCGCAAGCCGGTGCGCCGCCAGTACAAGATCCAGGAAGTGATCAAGCGCCGGCAGATCCTGCTGGTGCAGGTCGTCAAAGAAGAGCGCGGCAACAAGGGCGCGGCGCTGACCACCTATCTGTCGCTGGCCGGCCGCTATTCGGTGCTGATGCCGAACACGGCGCGCGGCGGCGGCATTTCGCGCAAGATCACCAATGCGCAGGACCGCAAGCGGCTGAAGGAAGTGGTCGCCGATCTCGAAGTGCCGCAGGGCATGGGTGTCATCCTGCGTACGGCCGGCGAAAGCCGCACCAAGGCAGAGATCAAGCGCGACTACGAATATTTGATGCGGCTTTGGGAAAACGTCCGCAATCTGACGCTGCAATCCACGGCCCCTGCCCTGGTTTACGAGGAAGGCAGCCTGATCAAGCGTTCGGTGCGCGACCTTTACAACAAGGATATCGACGAGATCCTGGTTTCCGGCGAAGAAGGCTACCGCGAGGCCAAGGACTTCATGCGCATGCTGATGCCGAGCCACGCCAAGGTGGTTCAGCCGTTCCGCGACACGACGCCGATCTTTGTGCGCAACGGCATCGAAGCGCAGCTCGACCGCATGCTGCAGCCGCAGGTGACGCTGAAGAGCGGCGGCTACATCATCATCAACCAGACGGAAGCGCTGGTCGCCATCGACGTCAATTCGGGCCGTTCCACCAAGGAGCACTCGATCGAGGACACCGCACTTCACACCAATCTGGAAGCTGCCGAGGAAGTCGCGCGGCAATTGAGGCTGCGCGATCTCGCCGGCCTCATCGTCATCGACTTCATCGACATGGAGGAGAACCGCAACAACCGCTCCGTCGAGAAGCGGCTGAAGGATCACCTGAAGAACGATCGTGCCCGCATCCAGGTCGGCCGCATCTCGCATTTCGGCCTGATGGAGATGTCGCGCCAGCGCATCCGTGCCAGCGTGCTGGAATCGACGATGAAGCCTTGCCCGCATTGCGGCGGCACCGGCCATGTGCGCTCCGATTCGTCGGTCGCGCTGATGGTGGTACGGGCAATCGAGGAATTCCTGCTCAAGGATTCGCGCAGCCACATCACGGTGCGGACGCCGGCAGCGACCGCACTCTATGTGCTCAATCACAAGCGCGGCACGCTGGTGGAATTCGAGCACCGCTTCGGTGTGACCATCACCATCGAAGCCGATGATACGGTCGGTGCACAACACTATGCCATCTTCCGCGGTGCGCTGGCCGAAAAGCCGGAAGGCTTCGTCGAGGCGCGCACCTTCCCGGCCTATGTCGAGCCGGCAGAACCCGAGGACGAGATCGTCCTCGAGGAGGAAGACGAGGCACCGGTGCAGGCCGAGCAGCCACGCCCTGCCCAGCAGCCGCAGCAGCCAAGGTCCGGCGAGGACGGCGAAGGTCGCGATCGCAAGCGCCGCAAGCGCCGCAGACGGCGCGGCGGCAAGGATCGTGAACACGGGGATCGTGAACACGGGGATCGTGACCACCGGGACCGCGAACATGGCGCTGCTGTGGAAGGTGCTTCCGTTTCGGCGCCGACAGAGGATGCCTTGGTAGTCGACGGCGTCCAAGCCGCCGAAGCGGAACGTGAAGCGCCGGCCGGTGTTGCCGAAGCGGCGGAAGCGGCGGACGACGGTCACGGCAAGAAGCGCCGGCGCGGCAAGCGCGGCGGCAAGCGCAATCGCCGTGAAGACGGCGAGGACAGCGTCGAAGCCGGCGCCGGCGAGCCAGCCGCCATGACGGAAGGTGCCGTGTCGGAAGCAGAGCCCGTGACCGGCGAGCAGGAAGGTGCCCCGCCGGCCGAAGAGCTTGCGGTGCTTGCTCCGGCGAACGACGACATGCCGAGCGCCGAAAAGCCGAAGAAGCCGCGCCGCGCCGCCAAGCCGAAGAAGGTTGCGGCGGAAGCAGTTGCCCAGATTGCGGGCGCCGAGACATCGGCTGCCGAGGCCGCCTCCCTGGCTTCCGGCGAGACCCCCGCGCCGGTGTCGCCGGAGACCGAAGTGGCGGCTGCCGAGGAAACGCCGAAGGTCCGGCCGTCGCGGCGCAAGCCCGTACCGGTGGATGCTCCGGTCGTGCCGGTCGTCTCCTCGATCGTCGCCGACGAGGCAAAGACCGAGGAAGCAAAGACCGAGGACAAGCCAAAGCGTGCCGGCTGGTGGCAGCGGAAGGGCTTTTTCTAAGCCTTTCCGTGCATTAGCCAGACTTTCTGATTAGAAAAGTCCCGCGTCGCCGATCGGCCGCGCGGGATTTTTTTTGCCCCAATTGCAGGCGACGACACTAGGGTGCGAAGATCGACCAGTTCATTATCTTCGCCAGTTTTTCCAGCGCGGTCGAGCCCAGCCTGGAATTGCCGTTGGCATTGAGGCCAGGCGACCAGACGGCAAGCGAGGCGACGCCCGGCACGATTCCCAATATGCCGCCGCCAACGCCGCTCTTGCCGGGAATGCCGACGCGGAAAGCGAAGTCGCCGGAGCCGTCATAGTGGCCGCAGGTCAGCATCATCGCGCCGATGCGGCGCGCGCGCTCGGCCGAGACGACGGAATGCCCGGTCGCCGGGTTCTTGCCGCCATTGGCGAGGAAGCGGCCGGCCAGGGCCAGTTGCCGGCAGCTCATGGCGATAGCGCAATGGTGAAAGTAAACGCCCAGCGCCAGTTCCGGCGCATGGTGGAGATTGCCGAACGATTTCATGTAATTGGCGAGCGCGAAATTGCGAAAGCCGGTGGCGCGTTCGGACGCCGCGACCTCGCGGTCGACGATAATCGTGTCGTCATCGGCCAGGAACTGGATGAAGCGCAGGATCTCGCCGATCGCCTCGCGCGGCTGATGGCCGGCAAGCAGGATGTCTGAGACCACGATGGCGCCGGCATTGATGAATGGATTGCGCGGAATGCCGTTCTCGTGCTCGAGCTGGACGATCGAGTTGAACGGATTGCCCGAAGGTTCGCGCCCAACCCGCTGCCACAGCGCGTCGCCGACATTGCCGAGCGCCAGCGTCAGCGTGAACACCTTTGAGATGCTCTGGATTGAAAACGCCTCGTCGGCGTCACCCGCGGTCAGCACGCGGCCGTCATTGGTCACCGCGGCGATGCCGAATTTTTCGGATCGATCTCGCCGAGCTGGGGAATATAGCTGGCGACGTCGCCGCGATCGGTACGCTCCGCCATTTCGGTGGCGACCTCGCGCAAGGCCTGTTCAAGCTGGGGCGCCTGTTCAAGTTGAGACGCCTGTTCAAGCTCCGGCATCGTCGCCCCCGCTACTTCAGCCAGCGTTCGATGCGCGCCATCGCCTCGACCATGTCGTCGTGGCTACCGGCGTAGGAAAAGCGCATCGTGCGATGGCCCTGCAGCGGATCGAAATCGCGGCCGGGCGTCGCTGCCACATGCGCCTCGGCCAGCATCCGGCGCGCAAACGCCATGCTGTCATTGGTGTGCCTGGTGACGTCGCAGAAGGCGTAGAACGCGCCGTCCATGGGCGCGGCCAAAGCAAAGCCGAGCTCCGGCAGGCGTTGCATCAGGAGCTCGCGGTTCCAGGCATAGCGCGCCTTCACCGCTTCCAGCTCTGGCGTCGCCTTGAACGCCTCGATCGCGGCAATCTGGGACAGCTCGGGCGGCGAGATATAGAGGCTCTGGGCGATGCGCTCGACCGGCCGCACCAGTTCCTGCGGCAGCACCATCCAGCCGATGCGCCAGCCGGTCATGCAATAATATTTCGAGAAGGAATTGATCACCGTCACATCCGCGCCGAAAGAAAGCGCGGTCGTGTCTGGCGCCGCATAGGCCAGCCGGTGATAGATTTCGTCCGAGATTACGGCGATGCCGAGCTCTTGGGCCGTCTTGACCAGCGCCTCGAGATCGCTGGCGGGAATGACCGCGCCGGTCGGGTTGGCCGGGCTGGCGAACAGCACGCCCTTCAGAGGTTTTTCGCGATGCGCGGCTTGCAGGTGCTCGGCATGGAGGTAGGCGGCGCCGTCCAACTCGATCTCGGCGATGTCGATGCCGAGCGCGGCCATGATGTTGCGATAGGCCGGATAGCCGGGGGCGGCGATGGCGACGCGATCGCCTGGATCGAACATCGCCAGAAAAGCAAGGTTGAAGGCAGCCGACGATCCGGTGGTGACGGCTATCCGCTCGGGCGAAACGTCAAGCCCGTAATGCTCGCCATAGTGCGCCGCGATCGCCTTGCGCAGACCGGCGAGGCCCAGCGCGTCGGTATAGCCGATGCGGCCTGCTTTCAAGGCATTGGCCGCCGCTACGCGAACCCCGGCCGGCGCCGGATCGGAAGGCTGGCCGACGGCCATGGATACGACCGGCAGGCCGTTGGCTTTCAGCCGATTCGCCTCGGCCAGGATGTCCATGGCGTGGAACGGTTCGACCGCGCCGCGGCGCGAAAGCGAAACAACCATTTTTCAATCCACCACACTTGTCCGCGCGTGCCGGCCATGCTGGCCGCGCCGCACAAATGCCCGATTGGTGTGGGGATCACAAGTTCGGTAAGTTTAGGCTGCTGACTTTTCATCCTTCGCCCACTCGTCTACCAGTGGACCTGCCATGTTGAGCCGACCCAAATCGACGATCGCCAGGACAGCGCGCGCTTTCGCGACGCTTGCGCTTGCCGCGGTGGTCGCCATGGCCGGCTCGGTCGATGCATTTGCGCAGAATGTGCCGGTGGTGCGCGATGCCGAGATCGAAGCGCTGGTACGCGACTACGCGCGGCCGATCTTCAAGGCGGCCGGTCTATCGGGCGACGCCATCAACATCGTGCTGGTCAACGATCAGAGCTTCAACGCCTTTGTTGCCGGGCGCCGCATGTTCATCAATACCGGCGCGCTGATGACGGCCGAAACGCCCAACGAGATTATCGGCGTCATCGCCCACGAGGCCGGCCATATCGCCGGCGGGCATCAGCAGAAACTGCGGGAGCAACTCGAGCGTGCCAAGACGATGGCAATACTGGCGACGCTGCTTGGCGCCGGCGCCATGGTTGCCGGCGCCACCAGCAACAGCCGCGGCCTCGCTGGGGCCGGCATGGGCGTGATGGCCGGCGGCGGCGAGATGGCGCAACGCAGTATCCTAGCCTATCAGCGCACCGAAGAGATGACCGCCGACCGCTCGGCGATAGCTTATCTCAATGCTACCGGCCAGTCCGGCATGGGCATGCTGAAGACGTTCGGCCGTTTCCAGAACGCATTGTCGCTCTCTGGCGGGCAAGTCGATCCCTATCGCATCAGCCATCCGATGCCGCAGGAGCGTATCGCCAATCTCGAAGTGCTGGTGAAGCAGAGCCCTTACGTCGACAAGGTCGACCCGCCGGCACTGCAGCAGCGCCACGATATGATGCGCATCAAGATCGCCGCCTACATGCAAGGCCAGGCGGCGGCGTCACGATTGATGCGCAAGAACCCCGGCAGCCTCGCCTCGCGCTATGGCGACGCGCAGATGACCTATCTTTTCGGCAATCTTGCTTCGGCGCTCACCAAGACCAACGCGCTGATCAAGGAACAGCCGAAAAATCCGTATTTCCAGGAATTGCGCGGCGACATCCTGATGAAGGCGAACCGGCCGAAGGATGCTGCCGACGCCTATGCCAAGGCGGTCAGCCTCGATCCGGCGCGATCCGGGCTGCTGCCGGTCTCTTACGGCCAGGCGCTGATGGCCATCGGCACGGAGGATTCGCTGAAGAAGGCGGTGGCGCAGATCAACACCGGCCTCGGACGGGATCGCGAAAACGCCGACGGATACCGCTATCTGGCACAGGCTTACGGGGAACTCGGCAGCATCCCGGCCGCCGAGCTTGCAACCGCCGAAGGGCATTTCTATTCCGGCGACTACAAGAATGCGAAGATCTTCGCCATGCGGGCGCAGCAGAGCATGAAGCGGGGCGAGCCCGGCTGGCTTCGCGCGCAGGACATTATAAACTACGCACCATTAGGTAAGAAGAAGTGAACCTTTCGGACGCAGGCTGCGACACAGCCAAAGCGAGCGGACCGGAACACGGGCAAGAGGATCGAGGATCATGACCAAGGCAATTCTGCTGGGCACTACCGGAGTGGCAGCGGCTCTCGCCATGCTGGCGTTCGGCTTCGTCGCCGGCAATCCGCAGACGGCGAAGGCCGGCACGGCGCAGCTTGCCCAGACGGCGTCCTCGGGTACCAAGCTCGACCGCACCGAAGTCGAAGGCATCGTCCGCGACTATCTCCTGAAGAACCCGGAAGTGCTTCTGGAAGCACAGCAGGCACTCGAGGCCAAGCAGAAGGAAGAACAGCGCGTCGCCAGTCTCGGCGTCATCAAAGACGCCAAGGACCAGATCTTCAATTCCTCCTTTGACGGCGTTGTCGGCAATCCCAACGGCAAGGTCACTATCGTCGAATTCTATGATTATAATTGCGGCTACTGCAAACGCGCCATCGACGACATGCGCGCGCTGACCAAGGCCGATCCGGACCTGCGCTTCGTGCTCAAGGAATTCCCGATCCTCGGCCCGGATTCGCAGAAGGCGAGCGTCGTCTCGATGGCCTTCCACTTGCTGAAGCCCGAGAAATACGGCGAATTCCATAATGCGCTGCTCGGCGGCCAGGGGCGCGCCACCGAGGCGGCGGCAATCAAGGTGGCGCTGTCGCTCGGCGCCGACGAGACGACGCTGCGCGAAAAGATGAAGGACCCGAGCATCACCGAGGCCTTCTCTAAGACCTATGATCTCGCCACCAAGCTCGCCATCACCGGAACGCCGTCCTACGTGGTCGGCAACGAGGTTGTGTTCGGCGCGCTTGGCCAGGAAGTGCTGGCCGAAAAGATCGAGGCGGCGAAGGCGGCGCTCTGATTAGCGTTCGGGTTTCGATTGGGGCTGCGGGTTTCCGGCGCGGGCCGTTTTCCGGCTGTTGTGGACGGCGAAAGAACGCACTTGCGCTCTTTTCGCCAGCGTCTATGCCCATTATAGAGGGTCCGGCGCGCCGGCTTAGCCGCGCCGGGAAAGGTCGGCATTTTTTGAAAACGGTTTTCGTCCTGAACGGCCCCAATCTCAACGCGCTCGGCAAGCGCGAGCCTGGTATCTATGGCGGCAAGACGCTTGCCGCGATCGCCGACGACTGCAAGCAGGCAGGTGCCGCACTTGGGCTGGAGATCGATTTCCGCCAGTCGAACCATGAGGGCGACCTCGTCGACTGGATCCAGGAGGCCGCCGACAAGGCCGCCGCAATCGTCATCAATCCGGGCGCCTACGGCCATACCTCGATCGCCATTCACGATGCCATCCGCGCCGTCGCGCCGCTGCCGGTAGCTGAGGTGCATCTTTCCAACATCCATGCGCGGGAACCATTCCGCCACGTCTCCATGGTCGCGCCGGTCGCCGTCGGCATGATCTGCGGGTTCGGGCCGCTCGGCTACACGCTGGCGCTGCAGGCGCTGGCTGCACGCCTATGACCGGCCAACAAACAGAAGGCTCGAAAATGTCGATAAAGAAGAACGGTGTTGACCAGCAGCTGATCCGCGATCTGGCGGGCATACTGAACGACACCAACCTGACCGAGATCGAGGTCGAGCTGGGCGATCTGAAGGTGCGCGTCTCGCGGCAGGCGCCGGCCGTCCATGCTGTCGCCGCAGCGCAGCCGGCCCACGCGCCGGCAGCCGCGCAGCCCGCGGCAGCCGCCGTGCCGGCGGCGCCCGACGTGTCGAAGAACGCCGTCGCCTCGCCGATGGTCGGCACAGCCTATCTGGCGCCGTCGCCCGACGCCAAGGCGTTCATCGAGGTCGGACAGAAGGTCAAGGAAGGCCAGACGCTGCTGATCATCGAGGCGATGAAGACGATGAACCAGATCCCCTCGCCGCGCGCCGGCACGGTGACGGCGATCCTGTTCGAAGACGCGCAACCGGTCGAATATGGCATGCCGCTCGTTGTGATCGAGTAGAGCCGGGAACAGGCGAAAGATGTTCCAGAAAATCCTCATCGCCAATCGCGGCGAAATCGCCCTCAGGGTGCTGCGCGCCTGCAAGGAGCTCGGCATCCAGACGGTGGTGGTGCATTCGACCGCCGACGCCGACGCCATGCATGTGCGTCTCGCTGACGAGAGCGTCTGCATCGGCCCGCCGCCGTCGCGCGACAGCTATCTCAACATCCACCAGATCGTCGCCGCCTGCGAGATCACCGGCGCCGACGCAGTGCATCCCGGCTACGGTTTTCTGTCGGAGAACGCCAAGTTCGCCGACATCCTCGCCGCGCACAACATCACCTTCATCGGCCCGACCGGCGACCATATCCGCATTATGGGTGACAAGATCGAGGCCAAGCGCACGGCAAAGCGCCTCGGCATCCCCGTGGTGCCCGGCTCCGACGGCGCGGTCACCGAGGACAAGGAAGCCAAGCGCATTGCCGCCGCGATCGGCTACCCTGTGATCATCAAGGCGTCGGCCGGCGGCGGCGGGCGCGGCATGAAAGTGGCGCATAGCGAGGCCGACCTCGAGGTGGCGCTGCAGACGGCACGCTCGGAGGCGGGTGCGGCCTTCGGCGACGACGCCGTCTACATCGAGAAATATCTGCAGAAGCCGCGCCATATCGAAGTGCAGGTGTTCGGCGATGGCGCCGGGCGCGGCGTGCATTTCGGCGAGCGCGACTGCTCGCTGCAGCGCCGCCACCAGAAGGTCTGGGAAGAAGCGCCCTCGCCGGCGCTCAATGCCGAGGAGCGCGCGCATATTGGCGGCGTCTGCGCCAGGGCCATCGCCGATCTCGGCTATTCCGGCGCCGGCACCATCGAATTCCTCTATGAGGACGGCGAGTTCTATTTCATCGAGATGAACACGCGCCTGCAGGTCGAACATCCGGTGACCGAGGCGATCACCGGCATCGATCTCGTGCACGAGCAGATCCGCGTCGCCTCGGGCGGCGGGCTTTCGGTGCGCCAGGAGGATATCCGCTTCCACGGCCATGCCATCGAATGCCGCATCAACGCCGAGGATCCGCGCACCTTCACCCCCTCGCCAGGCACCATCACCCACTTTCACACGCCGGGCGGCCTCGGTATCCGCGTCGATTCCGGCGTCTATTCGGGCTACAAGATCCCACCCTACTACGACAGCCTGATCGGCAAGCTGATCGTGCACGGCCGCAACCGCGTCGAGTGCATGATGCGGCTGCGGCGCGCGCTCGACGAATTCGTCGTCGACGGCATCAAAACGACGCTGCCGCTGTTTCGCGACCTCGTTGGCAACGCCGACATCGCCAATGGCGACTACGACATCCACTGGCTGGAAAAATACCTGGCCGAAGGCGAGTGATACAGGGGCGAAGCGATGACCCGTCCCTACGCACCCGGTTATCGCATCCCGACCGACCTTTTGCTCAAAGCCTATGCCTCCGGCGTCTTCCCGATGGCCGAAAGCGCCAATGACCCCGAAGTATTCTGGGTGCGGCCGGAGACGCGCGGCATCATTCCGCTCGACGGGTTCCACATACCGAAAAGCCTGAGAAAGACGATCCGCAAGAACCTGTTCGAGTTCCGTATCGATTTCGACTTCGAGGCGACGATCGAGGCCTGCGCCGAAAGGCGCGAGGAACGTCGGTCGACCTGGATCAACGCGCCGATCCGCGAAGCCTATATCGAGCTGCATCGGATGGGCCATTGCCATTCGGTCGAGGCCTGGCACGACGACCGGTTGGTCGGCGGGCTCTACGGCGTATCGCTCGGCCGCGTGTTTTTCGGCGAGAGCATGTTCGCCAGGGAGACCGACGCGTCAAAGGCCTGCCTGGTTCACCTCGTCGAACGCCTGAAGGCGCGCGGCTTTGCACTGCTCGACACGCAGTTCACCACCGAGCATCTCAAACGCTTCGGCGCAATCGACGTGCCGCGCGGCAAGTACGAGAAGATGCTGGCCGAGGCGCTGAAGGGCGAGGCGGTGTTTTTTCCATAACCTGGAGAATGGTTCATCGTTTTCACAGAATTCCGGACGGAAACCGTTCACTTTTCGTGGAATTGCTCTAGCGGCCAGTCAGCTTTTTGCTGCCGTCACAGCGGCGTCTGTGCGTGGAACATCATCTTCCAGCCATTGACGCGGTGGACATAGCCAGTGCTGACCAGCGCCGCATAGGCTTCGCCATTTTGCCGGGTCGCACGCGCCTCGTAGGTCAGCATGACGATGTCGCTGCCCGGCTCGATGATGCCCTTGAGGTCGATGTCGAGATCGCGCCAGCGGTTCTGGTCCGTGGCGGTTTCGGCCAGATCGGAATTGCTCATCACCCGCGCCATCTGCGGGAAGGCCACCAGGCATTCGGTATCGGCATTGGCCTTGAAGTAGTCGGCGTCGCCGCTCCAGAATCCCCTTTCGATGTCGAGAAGTTCGTTCTTGTTGGCCATCATCATGGCAACCTCCTCCGTAGAGAGGCACCAACGCTCGGGGAACGCGGCGGTTCCGCGGGGCGCGGTATCCGCCGCGCGCTGACAGATTCTAGTTGGTTTTGGGGGCGGCGGGTGCCGGCACGTCGGACTTCTGCTTGCAGCCCTTCAGCCAGATATCATAGACGGCATGCTCGACGGCGTTGATCCCGGGGCTTTCGGCAAACATCCAGCCGGTGAAGATACGGCGTATCTTCCGGTCGAGCGTGATCTCGTCGACCTCGACGAACGAATCCGTCTTCGGCTCTTCGTTTTCGGGCCGCGAATAGCAGATGCGCGGCGTCACCTGCAAAGCGCCGAACTGCACCGTCTCGTCGATATAGACATCGAAGGTGATGATCCGGCCGGTGATCTTGTCGATGCCGGCGAATTCAGCGACGGGATTGGTGAGGCGTTCGGATACTGCCGGTGCTGCAGGCGCTACCGACGCGTCCGGCGCAGGCGGCGCCAATTCCTGCGCAGCGGCAAGCGCCACCATGGAAGCGAGAACGACCGCGGTTAATCCGCCCGTCAAAATTCGGCTGAACATGCTCATGCAAGGTCCGGTGATTTGCGCCCGGGTGATTCTCTTAACGCCAAGGCTAGTTGCTGCTGTCGGATCAGCAAACAGCTAAACAGTAATTGTGGCGACAAAGGACCGCCCGCGTGGGGACCGCCTCCGTGGGGGACCGCGGCCTGTCGCGGCGATCGATCACGAACCGGGCGTCCAGGCGTCGTAGTCGCCCGTCACCTGCGGACGATGCCGGTTGGTCAGCACCGACCCCTTCGGCCGATAGGCTGCGGGGCTGCCGGTGAGGTTCGGCACATGCGGCTTTTGCCAGTCGCGTGGCTTGTAGTCTTCGCTTGGCGGCGGAACGTCTACACGGTGATGGATCCAGCCATGCCAGCCGGGCGGAATCGCCGAGGCTTCCGAATAGTCGCGGTAGATGACCCAGCGGCGGGTGCGGCCTTCCGAATCGACGCCGCCCTCATAGTAGACGTTGCCGACCTCGTCCTGCCCGACCTTCTTGCCATGCCGCCAGGTGTGAAAGCGCGTTCCCAATGTCTGGCTGTTCCACCAGGTGAAAAACTGCAGAAGGAAAGTCTTCATCCAAATCCTCGTGGCAAGTCCTTGTGGCAAGTCCTCGCGGCGGCTGCGGCGCCTGTACCTGCTTATGGCGTCACGGCATTGCGAAGGCAAGGGTCTTGCCGCAACCGGCGAGCAAATGGCTGACGGAAAAGCGATACGTTCATGCTATTTTCGCGGCCGTCCGAAGCAGATGAAATAAGTTGTTGGCAACCTTACGCAGCGTTATTCTAACAGTTGATGCTTCGTTGCCTAGGACGGCAAATGAGAGGGGTTTATGTCATCGCTGGCGGGCACGGCCGGTCGCGCATTGCCGCAGGTCGTTGAGGCGATCTACGATTCGATTGCCGACGTCGACCGCTGGCAGGCGACACTCGAGGCCATCTGCAATCTGGCGGAAGGCCGGCTTGCCATGCTCGCCGTCATCGACACGATCAGCAGCTCTGCGCGGTTTTCGGTATCCTGCGGCGATCCCGCAGTTCTTGAGCCGTTGAAGCATGACTACGGCTCGCAAGTACCGTTCTATGCGGCGGTTCCCAAGATGGAGATCGACGTGCCCTTCACCGTCGATTCGATCTACGCCCTGCAAGGCCCGGATACACGACAGAGATGGCTCGAAAGCCGCATCGTGCGCGAATGGGTACAACCCAACCGGCTGGACGATTTCTTCTGGGTGGCGTTGATGAAGCGGCCGACCCGGATCGGTACGCTAATGGTGGTGACCGACAAGGACAGACGCCAGATTTCCCGCGAGGATCTCGAGCTTGTCTGCCTGCTGGCGCCGCATGTGCGGCGCGCGGTGACCATCGGCGACCTGTTCGAGGCCGAGCGGCGCAAGGCCGAAATCTTCCGCTCCATCATCGAAAGCCTCGACCATCCGGTGCTGATCGTCGCCGAAGACATGACCATCATCTTCGCCAACCCGTCAGCCGAAGCGCTGCTCGCCGAAAACATTTCGGTCGCTTGCGTGCGCGGACAGCTGTCCTTCACCTATGCCAACGCCAACGCCGCGATCGGCCGTGCCGTCCAGCTCGGCACGCGCGACGAATTCGCACTCGGACCTTGCGGCATCAACATTCCCCTGGCCAAGACGGCCGTTCCGGCGGTGGCCCATGTTATGCCGCTGGCGCGGCGTGAAATCTCGGCGCGCATCTCGCAGCGGGCCGCCGCAGCGATCTTCATCGCCGCGGCCGGTTCGACACCGACCCCGGCGCTGGACGCCATTGCGGCGCTGTTCGGACTGACCGCGGCAGAAAGGCGAGTCGCCGGTCACGTTGCCGCCGGCCTGACGCGAAAGGAAATCGCCGCGGCCGGCGGCGTCTCGGACGGCACCGTCAAGTCGCAGCTGGCGACGATCTTCGACAAGACCGGCACCGGCGATCAGCGCGAGCTCGAACTCTTGATGCGCGAATTGTCACCGCCGTTGCGCTCCAGTTGATTTGCGCAGATTCTCGAACCGGCGGTGGTCCAAATGACTCGGCCGGTAAGTTTTTCAACCTTTGCCACCATCGTCCGCAAAATCTGGGAAACGAAACCGGCATCGTTGCAATTCGGCCAAAATCGTGGTGCGGTCGTTCGCGGTCCAGAAACGCAGCACTCTGCTCGGCTGGAAAGAAAATGGTTTCTGGCGCGGATCTCAATCTTTGACACCGACATCTACCAAGCGGCTGCTCCCCTACCTCTTTTTGCTTGGGCTGATCGTAATCGCAGTCGCTTTCCGGCCACTGCTGCCCGTCGACGAAACGCGATATCTCAGCGTCACCTGGGAAATGTATCTGAGCGGACAGATCTTCGTCCCGACGATGAATTTCGCGCCCTATCTGCAGAAGCCGCCTCTGCTGTTTTGGCTTATCGACCTTGTCTGGAAGATTTTCGGCGCCAGCCGGCCGGCCGCGATGCTGGTCATCTTCGCCGCCTCCTCGCTCGTCATCTGGCTGACGACGGCTTTGGCAAAGACCCTGTTTCCGGGCCGCGACGACATCGCACGGCGCATCCCCTGGCTGGTTGCCGGAAGCTGCGTGTTCGTCATCTATTCGACGCTGATCCTATTCGACTTGTTGCTGACGGTGTTTGTGCTCGCCGCGCTGTTGTCGTTGATTGCCTTTGCCCGGAGCGGCAATCGCTGGCAGGCCGTTCTGGCCGGGCTGTTCATCGGCATGGGCGTGCTGACGAAAGGCCCGGTGGTGCTGATCCATATCGGCGCGCCCATCCTGTTCTACCCGTTCTGGCGCGACCGACGGGCGGGACTGACGACACCGAACTTCCTCGCTGGAGTGGGCCTGGCGGTGCTTGCCGCGCTGATTCCGGTGGCGATCTGGCTGGTGCCGGCGACGATCCTGACAAAGGGCAGTTTCGTCTATGATCTGGTCTGGAACCAATCGGCGGGGCGCGTCACCGGCAATTTGCGCAATTCGCACGGCCGGCCGTTCTATTTCTATCTGCTGCTGCTGCCGGTCATGTTCATACCGTGGATCTTCATACCCGAGGTCTGGCGGTTGAAGCTGCGCACGCGGATACGCAGCCTGATCGAGACGAAGTCGCCGGATCTGCGCGCCTTGCGCCTGCTGTCGTTCTCGTTCGTTGCCGTGTTGCTGGCGTTCAGCGCGATATCCGGCAAGCAGCCTCACTATGTCGTGCCGATGTTGCCGTTCGTGACCATCCTGTTCGGGTATTTCATGGCGGAGATCCCGCTCGCCAGGCTGAAAAGCTCGGCCGTCGTCATGCTTGTCATTTTCGGCATCGGCCACGCGGTGGCATCGGCAGCCGCGTTCAAACGCTATGACCTGACGCCGCTCGCCAACTTCATAGACGAGCGAAAGGATGCGGACTGGGCCGTGGCTTTCGACTATCAAGGCGAAGTCGGCTTCCTGGCCCGGTTGCAAAGGCCATTCGAAAGCACCGACAAACCGGAAGAATGGCTTGGCTCGCATCCCAGCGGCTATGTCATCGACAAGGTTTCCAAGGATCCCGGCACTGCAGGGCAAATCGCCTTCCGGCTTCGCGTCGAACGCGGTTATCTCGTCGTGCTGAAGGGACAGCATTGACGATCGTCACCGGTATGCGAGTTCGTCCCCCGCGCGGGAGATGAAAGCGTTGCTGCTTCGTGGTTCCATCGCTCGATAGAACCGGGAGGTATTCATGCGCAAGCTCATCTCGACGACGCTTTTTGCCTTATCGCTCGCTGTGGCCGGCCTTGCCGCCGATCCGGCATGGAGCTTCAAATGTCAGTCCGGAACGATCGGGCAAGGCAGTTGCTCCTGCTCCGGGACCGCCGACTGCACCGATATGCGGCACTCCAAAATGTGCAAGGGCGACCTGAACTGCGGTTCGGGCAAGTGCTCCTGCACGGCTGCATTGGTAGTCGACCCCGGCCCGAAAACCCCCAAGCCCAAGGTCGTCGCGCCGAAGGCGACAACCAAAGGCGTCGTGAAGCAGTAGATGTCCGATCCGAAAGGACGGCGGCTCGACGTCGCTGGGCCGGCCCGACGTTTCGCGGTTCATCCCCCGTGCGGGCGATGAACCGCCATCGAAGAAGTGCTGCTGTCTAGCCGGAGGGTGGTTTCCAACGACAGAGCGAGGATACCATGTTGAAAACCTGCATGATGCTGTTCTTCTGCCTGATGGCGGCCACCGCGGCCGCCCAGCCGCCGCCTTCGGGGCCGCCGGTTCCCAGTGCGGCACTTGCCCCATGCAACGCCACACAATCGAACAAGCCGTGCAAAGCCGAACTCGGCGTGTTCCTGATCACCAACACCGTCCGCAACCTGGCGCAAGCCAAGGTCGACGCCACCAACGCACAGCTGGCCGCCCAGGGACGATCGTCACGCGCATCGATCGAATCGCTGAAGCAATGGCGGCCGTCGCGCTTTGCGACGCAGATGCTGAACCAGCCGAACAGCTGGTTTGTCAAAGTTCCTTACATCCTGACCATCAAAGTCTCGATCCCGGTGACCTCCGACCGCCACATCGGCATTCCCATAGACGTCAACGTCTTCTGCAGCGGCTGGCAGACCGATTCCAGCCAGGTCATCATCCGCTCGCAACCCGGCCCGGCGAGCTTCGAGGGCGGCAACATCCTCGAGGACGTTTTCAACGTCGGCAATTACATCGACGCGCAGGTACGCAACTCGTTTTCGGCACCCCTACCGGTGACGACGCCGGTTCCAAATTCGAAATGCTCGGCAATAGACGGCTCCGATGCCGGCACGCAGGCTACCGGCGATGATCTCATCTTCTGGACGGTGCCGCGGCGCAACCTGGTGGTGACGGACGCCATAGCCAAGCCGACGGTTGAAGTCACCTTCGACAGCCTCACACGCCTGTCAGCCCGCGACTTCCACAGCAATGTCGTCTATGCGGAATCCGAGGCTATAAACCTCAACGTCTACGCCAATGAGGACGGCCTTCAGAAGGCGCTGACGATGCGCGAAGGCGACGTGGCTGCGCTGAACCTTCCCGCAGTACGGCTCGACGCGCGAAAATACGATTCGCTAGTGGTCATCGGCAATGTCGACCAGCCGCCGAACGATCCCAGAGACAGCGCCTTCGCAGTAGCGGCCAAGACTGCGGGATTCGGTGCCGGTTCCAAGATCATGCAGATCCCGAAGTGGTATTCGAGGCCTCCGGACCAGTTCAATCCCAAGCCTACATGGATCAGAGTTCCCGCCTATGAGCTGCACTATACGGTACGCTATCTCAATAGCGGCGAGCTGGCCGTCGATGGTGGAACCAGTACGGTCCGGCCTCCAAAAGTCGCCGTTCCGATAAAGACGCTTATCAAGCCGAAAACGCGCTGACGCGGCCGCTCGCGGATCACGGCGGCAGTTCCCGCCATCCCCCGCGCGGCCGATGCGGCAGCGCCGGCGTCATGGCCTGATCTTGCGGAAACAAACGCGCCGCTGCGCCGCGAGCGAGCGGCGCCATCGATGGAGACGCACGATGCTGCACTCGCCCCACACCATGCCCGCCGTCCGGATCATTGCGGCAATCTCGCTGCTTGCCTTCCCGAACTTCCTGCCGCCGGTCACGATCCCGGCGAACGCGCTGCCGGTCAGCCAATCCTGCCGGATCACCACCTATTACAAGACGGCGGCAAAGGCGACGGAGGTTGGCGTGCGCTCGACGTGCCAGGGCGTTAAAAAATGGGGCGTCACCTCGAAATATTACGAGGTCGAAAAGATCGAAGCCGCTACGCCCCCGCACACGTCGGACGGCGGCGGCAGCCTGCCGTGCGAGTTTCTCGCCGCCGGCTGCTTCAACCTGCCCGTGAAACGCAACTGAGCGCCAGGCGAACGAGCTAGCCGATCGCCTTCTCCAAAACCAGCGCCGGCAATCCTGAGGCGCCGCCGCAATCGGCCGTGTTGCCGGCGGGCGTGAACCCTCTCGAGCGGTAAAAGGCAACGGCCGGAGCATTTGCTTCCTCGACCTCGACGCGCAGCGTTCGGGCCTCCGGAAAGCTGGCCTCGATCTCGTCCAGCAGGGCCTGGCCGATGCCTTGCCTCTGCCAGGCCGGATGCACGTAAAGCTGGTTCAGCATGACGACCCCGGCATCCGTCGTGGCGGCCGCGAAAGCCATGCCACCGATGCTTTTGCCGTCGTCCGCGACCAGGAATTCCGAGTTCGGTCGTGTCAACCGCGCTTTGAGCGCGGCGATCGAATGCCATTCGTCGGTGATTTCGGTGACCCGCGCCGCGCCGTAGATGGCGTCATAGGTGGCGTGCCATGTCTCCACCAGCAATGCGCGCACCGCCGCAAGATCGCGCTCGCTGGCGGTGCGGACGAACATCCTATTCGATCCCGAGCTTGGCCTTGACCAGCTCGTTGACCACCTGCGGGTTGGCCTTGCCGCCGGTCGCCTTCATCACCTGGCCGACGAACCAGCCGGCCATGGTCGGCTTGGCGCGCGCCTGTTCGACCTTGTCCGGGTTGGCGGCGATCACCTCGTCCACCGCCGTTTCGATAGCCCCGGTATCGGTGACCTGCTTCATGCCGCGGCTTTCGACCAGCTGACGCGGATCGCCGCCCTCGTTCCAGACGATCTCGAACAGATCCTTGGCGATCTTGCCGGAGATGGTGCCCTCCTTGATCAGATCGATGACCGCGCCGAGCTGATCGGGCGAAACCGGAGCATTTTCAATACTCTTGCCGGCTCTGTTCAACGCACCCAGCAAATCGTTGATGACCCAGTTGGCGGCAAGCTTGCCATCGCGACCAGCGGCCACCTTCTCGAAATAGTCGGCGACCGCCTTTTCCGATACCAGGATCGAGGCGTCGTAGGTCGACAGGCCGAGCGAGGAGATCAGCCGTGCCTTCTTGGCGTCCGGAAGTTCAGGCAGGTCCTTTGCCAGCGCATCGACATAGGCCTGGTCGAATTCCAGCGGCAGAAGGTCGGGATCCGGGAAATAGCGATAGTCGTGCGCTTCTTCCTTGGAACGCATCGAGCGCGTTTCGCCCTTATTGGGATCGAACAGCCGCGTTTCCTGGTCGATCTTGCCGCCGTCCTCCAGGATGGCGATCTGGCGGCGCGCCTCGGAGTCGATGGCCTGGCCGATGAAACGGATCGAGTTGACGTTCTTGATCTCGCAGCGCGTGCCGAATTCACCGCCAGGCCGGCGTACCGAGACGTTGACGTCGGCGCGCAGCGAGCCTTCGTCCATGTTGCCGTCGCACGTGCCGAGGTAGCGCACGATGGTGCGCAGCTTGGTGACATAGGCCTTGGCTTCATCGGCGGAGCGCATATCCGGCTTCGAAACGATCTCCATCAGCGCCACGCCGGAGCGGTTGAGATCGACATAGGACATCGTCGCATGCTGGTCGTGCATCGACTTGCCGGCATCCTGCTCCAGATGCAGGCGCTCGATGCCGACCTCGATATCCTCGAACTCGCCCTGCCGGTCGGGGCCGACGGAGACGATCACCTTGCCCTCGCCGACGATCGGTTGCTTGAACTGCGAGATCTGGTAGCCCTGCGGCAGGTCGGGGTAGAAATAGTTTTTCCTGTCGAAGACCGATTTGTGGTTGATCTGGGCCTTCAGGCCCAGACCGGTACGGATCGCCTGCTTGACGCATTCCTCGTTGATCACCGGCAGCATGCCAGGCATCGCCGCATCGACCAGGCTGACATTGGCGTTGGGCGCGGCGCCGAAAGTGGTCGAGGCGCCGGAAAACAGCTTTGCCTGCGAGGTCACCTGCGCGTGGACCTCGAGGCCGATGATGATCTCCCAGTCGCCGGTGGCGCCGGGAACCAGGCGCTTGGCGTCGGGCGTGCGGGTATCGATGATGCTCATAAGGGCCTGCATATTGGAATTGCGGATATGCGGAACGCATATTTTGGTGTGCAACTTCGCTAGTGCAAACCGCTTCGCGAGACAAGCGCCAAGCCGCAGGCGCCGACGCGGCACAGGCCCGCAGCTGCCGCGATGGACTGCTATAGCAGCTTGAAAAATTCAAATGGCCGGCAACCCGGCCGCCGCCGCCTCATGCCGTGGCGATATAGGCCCTGATCTCCTCGGCCTCGCGCTCGACATCCTCGATGCGCCGCTTGACCACATCGCCGATCGACACGATGCCGTCGAGCAGCCCGTTCTTTTCCACCGGCAGATGGCGGAAGCGACCCTTGGTCATGATCTCCATCACCTCGTTGACGGTGTGGTTCTCATTGCAGATCTTCACCTTGGGCGTCATCGCCGAGCGGATGGCAAGGTCGAGCGCCGCGGCCCCCTCCTTGGCGAGAACCCGCACCACATCGCGCTCGGAAAGAATGCCGACGATCTTGTGATCGCCGTTGGTGATGACCAGCGCGCCGATCCTGTGTTCGGAAAGCATGCGGATGGCTTCGCTGAGCTTTTCGTTCGGCCCGAGCGTCACCACGTCGTGGCCTTTTGCCTCGAGAATTGCCTTAACAGTCATGGCGTCCTCCTCTGCATTTCCTGCCGGCTCCTGCCCTGGCCGGCTTTCCCTGGGATGAACATGGTGCGCCGCGATCGGTTGCTTTTCAAGTGCGGAGGTCTCAGCTCTCCGGCTCCTCCGTCTGCCGGGGCACCTGCTCTCGCCGATCAAAAAACCGCAGGCCGAAGAAGCCGGCAAGAAAGCCGCCAATATGGGCTTCCCAGGCGATCTGGCCGTCAATGCCGGGCGCCAGGCCGAAGAGGCCGGTCGCCAGGTTGATCACCATCCACATGGCGAGAAAGGTGACGACGCCACGCGAGCGCAGGACCGCCGCCATCGGCAAAGGCCGGCCAGCGAAGGCGGCCTTGCCCGACGAGCGGTCGATGCGGAAGCCGTAGCGCGCCGCCGCGCCCATCATGCCGGAAATCGCGCCGGAGGCGCCGACCAGCGGTGCCTCGCCAAGCGGGTGCATGGCCCAGAACAGCGCCACCGCCGCCAGTCCCGTCGCGGCGAAGAACAGGCTGAAGCGCAGCGCGCCGAAGCGGTTGGCCAACGGTGAGCCGAAAGCCGCGAGCCACACCATGTTGATGGCAAGATGGGCAAAGCCGCCATGCAGGAAGGCATAGGTAAAAGGGCTTGAAAAGGCGAAGAAATCCAGGTCGAAGCGGCCGGAATAGCGGATCGGCACAAAGGCAGCCCGGACAAGCAGTTCGAAGTCCTGGTCGTCGGTCAGCCAATAGACCCGGATCAGATGGACCGCGACGCAGATGCCGATCACCGCCAGCACCACGGGCGGCAGGTTGAACACCGGCTCGCGGCGCTGCTCCGGTTCGCGGGCGACACGCCCACCCTGGCCCTGCTCGATCTGCGGTGGGCTTTCTGGGTCACTCATATGGCTTGCACTCAGTCGCTGGATTGGACTTCGCGAGCATGTAGATCACGGCCAACCGAATCACAAACGGCGAATCAGCAGGCCCGGATCAAAAAAGAAGCCGTCCAAGGTTTCCCTTGAACGGCTGGTCGAGCCCCCTTGCTCCCCCTGAACTCTTGACTGAAGTGCTGCCGATCGTCGCAAAACGACCGCTTCTGGAGTGATTTCGGTGTGCCACAGGGCTGGCAGGCGCGCAACGTAAACCAGTTGTTAACCTTAACCGCCCCGACCCGTGAACAAGTATTAACGATGCTGGCACGCATCCTGCTCCGCAACGCATGTAGGTCTTCGGAGGGCGCCCTTCTGTTCACCGATGGGACATCAGAAGACAGAATGCGCGGAGCAGCATTAGCATGAACCAGACCGGATCGATCACGCTGTTCCATTATTGGAACCGGTTGCGTGACGGACGCCCTGCCCCGAAGCGCTCGGAAGTCGAACCGGCCGACATCAAGTCGCTGCTGGCCGACACGTTTATCCTGGAAAAGGACACGCGCGGCGAAGCGGTGTTCCGGCTGGCCGGCACCAGGCTTTGCGCAGTCTATGGCCGCGAACTCAAGGGGTTTTCATTCCCTTCGCTGTGGCGCGAAAAGGACCAGCGGCTGATCTCGAAGCTGACCGACGGCGTCTTCGACCTGAAATCGGCGGCCCTCATTACCTATGAGGGTTTCAGCCGCAATGGCCGCTCCAACAGGTTCGAGCTGCTCGCGTTGCCGCTCGACGGCGGGGTCGAGAGCCCGCGCTGCCTCGGCGTGATAAGCGCCGTCGAAAAGCCCTTCTGGCTGGGCGCGGACCCGGTTTTCGACGCGTTGATCGATTCGATCCGTGTCGTCGATCCCGACAAGGAGCCGATGTTCCTGAAGAACCGGCCGGCGATAGAGGTTCCCTCGCTCGCCCCGTCGGAATTCGACCCGCCCGAGACGATTTCGGCGCTCGGCCAGGCCCGCCGCATCCGTCACCTGGTCGTCTTCGACGGCGGACGCGAGGAATGATGCCCAAAGCTTAAAGCAACAGCGCCGGGTTTTCCCCTTTGTTAACCTGCTTTGTTGTAGTTTTCCGCTGAAATTCCCCGCATCCATGCGCGGAATGCCGAACGGGGTATGGCAGTGATGAGGTCAGCGGCGGTCGACCATGCACCGTCCCAAGCTGAAAGGCGTAACTTTCAGCGCGTCCGCGTGAAGATTTACGGACGCTTCATGCTGGAAGACCGCACCGAACATCCCTGCCAGGTAGTCGACATGTCGCCCGGCAACGTTTCGCTGCGCACCGAGCGCGCCGGCCTGGCTGGCGAAAAGGTCATTGCCTATATCGATCATATCGGACGCATCGAGGGCGTCATTACCCGCACTTTGCAGGATGGCTTTGCGATGACCGTCATCGCGTCGGAGCGCAAGAGGGACAAGCTCGCCGCGCAACTGACCTGGCTTGCCAACAAGCACGAGCTCGACCTGCCGGAAGACCGTCGCCATGAACGCGTCGCGCCGCGCAACCCGACGAGCGTGCTGCAGCTTGCCGACGGACGCCAGTACCAGTGCCGCATCATCGACCTGTCGCTGTCGGGCGCGGCGATCGAGATCGACGTCAAGCCGGCCATCGGCGTCCAGGTGACGCTGGGCACCATGCGCGGCCAGGTGGTGCGCCATTTCGAAGATGGCATCGCCATCGAGTTCGCCGTCATCCAGCGCCCCGAAACGCTTGATACCGAATTCAGCTCACCGCGCGGCTGACGCGGAAGCGTTAGCGCCATCGGGAAGCGAGGCTGGCGACCTTCGCGCCCCCTCGTCCCGCCATCTTAGCTGTTCGAACGGGGCGACGAAGCATGGGAACGCACCCGGCTGGAATCCATAAACAATTCTATACTTAATTGCATCAAATTTTATGTTTATTCTATTGTTGTTTTACTTAATGTCTACTTCGCGCTTTTGCGTCAAATAAATCCAGCCGTGTCATTGTCTCCTCAAACGGGGAGACGGAATAATGAACAGGATGAGGGGCAAGCTGTTGCTGGCGGCAATAGCGATGCAGCTTTTCGGCTGGGGGACTGCAAACGCGGCGGAGCCGGCCTTCATGCACACCGGCGGCCGCACCACACAGCCGGTCGGTCACTACGAATTGTGCCAGCAGTTTCCGCGGGAATGCAATCAGAGGACGCCTGACCAGGCACCGGTCGAGCTCACCCGCAAGCTGTGGGCGACGATCGTCAAGATCAACAATTCGGTCAACAGCAAGGTCGCGCCCCGCACCGACATGGAAATGTGGGGCAAGGAGGAAGTCTGGTCCTTTCCCAATAACGGCTTCGGCGACTGCGAGGACTATGCGCTGGAAAAGCGCCGCGAGCTGATGAGCATCGGCGTGCCGGCCGGCGATCTGCTGATGACGGTCGTGCGTCAGCGCAACGGCGACGGCCATGCTGTGCTGACCGTGCGCACCAGTCTTGGCGAGTTCATCCTCGACAATCTGCAGCCCAAGGTGCTGTCCTGGACCAATACCGGCTACACCTATCTGAAGCGCCAGTCCGACCGGAATTCCGGCGCCTGGGTGACGATCAACGACGGCCGCTCCGACGCGGTCGCCAGCGTCCGCTGAGGACGCCAATGCATGTCGCCCAAAAGCGCGTAGCGGTTGTGGGATAACGACATGCATAAAACAGAGGTTAAGTGCGTCGCATGACTTCGCGCTTTAGGAGAAACCCGGTCGAGTCCCCACCCTCCCCGTCCCCAACGACCGGGTTTAAGGAGCCGGCCCCGTCCCCGGGCCGGCTCCACCATTTCCGGCGGAACAACATCTCGATACAGTTATCTCGGCTTTGCCTCCAACTGCGCTTCGTCATCCAAGCTGTCTCACGATCGTTTGTGGGATACGAGCTGCCGTTTGCCGTCGAAACGCTGTTACTTGCCCCTGATACGGAACGTGTCGACAAAGGCGGAAAACGCCGGAGAGGGATGGCGTCGGCTTGGATAGTACAGGTGGTAACCCTGGAACGTCGGGCACCATTTGGTCAGGACTTCCTGAAGAAGGCCACTCTCAATGTGTGGCAGGACGAGTTCGCGCGGTAGATAGGCCAAGCCCACTCCGTCAAGCGCGGCCTGGATCGCCGGCCCCATGTTGTTAAGCGTCAGTTGCCCCTCGACCCGAGCACTGAACTCGCGCGCTCCTTCCCGCAATTCCCATGCATAGACCGATCCTGACGTCGGCAGCCGGTAGTTGATGCAGTTATGGTCGGTCAGCTCCTGCGGCGTCTGCGGCGGTGTCCGGTGGGCGAAGTAACGGGGTGAGCCGACGACAGTGTAGGTCACGTCGGCTCCGATGCGCACGGCTACCATGTCCCGGGCAATGGACTCGCCCAGCCGAACACCGGCGTCGAACTGGCGCTCGACGATGTTGGTGAAGGCGTTATCAACCACCAGCTCGACATTGATATCGGGGAAGTCGCTCAGGAACTTTGGCAGCCGGGCGCGGAAGACAATGTCGACCGAATCGTCGGTGCACACCAGGCGAATGTTGCCGGACGGCCTGTCGCGCAGGACGCCGAGAGCGCTGAGCTCAGCCGCGATGCCTTCGAAATGCGGTTCGATGCCTTCCTTGAGGCGTTGACCGGCCGCCGTCGGGGCCACGTCGCGCGTGGTGCGAGACAGAAGACGGACGCCAAGCCGCGACTCCAGCGACTTGATGGTGTGGCTAAGAGCCGAAGGAGTGACGCCGAGCTTGGCGGCTGCTCGGGTGAAGCTCCGCGTCCGGGTGATCTCCAGAAACGCGCGCATTTCGGCGAACTCGTCGCGTGGCATTGATGAGCCTCATTCACAACCACATCAAAATTATACCCGCTAGTCGCATTTGGCCAGCCCGACTACTTAATTCGGGAACGGACAGGAGACTGCCTTATGACCATTGAACTCGCGCTGGGCGAGGCCGCCGCTGCTGACACCTGCCGGTGAGCCTGCTCACCCCGATCGCTCAGGATCTGGCCGTCTCCGAGGGTCAGGCCGGCCAGGCAATCGCGGTATCCGGATTCTTCGCCGTGGTTACCAGCCTCTTCGGCAACTCGCTGTTGCGAAACGTCGATCGACGGACGGTGGTTCTGCTCCATACGGCAGTGCTGGCCGCATCGAGCCTGGCGGTGGCGGTTGCTCCCAACTTCCTGGTCTTCCTGGCCGGGCGGGCGCTGGTCGGCATCGCGATCGGCGGTTTCTGGTCACTGTCGACGGCCATTCTGGCCCGCTTGGCCCCGGGACCCGACCTGCCCAAGGCCATTGCCTTGCTCCAGGGTGGCACTGCGTTCGCATTGGTGATCGCCGCGCCCGTCGGCAGCTTCCTCGGATCGCTGATCGGATGGCGGGGAGCCTTTTTCGTCACTGTCCCCATCGGCCTTGCGGCGCTCGTGTGGCAGTTGGCCGTTCTCCCGAAGATGCCACCGATGGAGGCCGCCTCGGTGTCGAGCATGTTCCGCTTGCTGCGGAATCGCAGATTCGCCATCGGCATGGGCGCAACCGGGCTCGCGTTCATCGGGCAGAACGCGCTCTCGATCTACCTGCGGCCGTTTCTGGAAAACGTGACGGGCCTCGAGGTCAACACCCTCTCAATGGCTCTGTTGGGCGTCGGCCTCGGCGGCCTGGCGGGACTGTCGATCATCGGCCTCATACTCCGGCGGCACCTCACAGCCGTGCTCATCGGGCTGCCGAGTGCCCTCGCGGTCTTCGCTCTACTCCTGATTGCCTTTGGACCGTTTGCAGACACGACGGCCGGCCTGCTGGTTCTTTGGGGACTGTTCGCGACCCCGATCCCGGTGGCGTGGAACACCTGGATGACCACGCTCATCCCTGAAGACCTGGAGGCCGGGGGCGGACTCCAGGTCGCCCTGATCCAGTTCGCGATCGCGGGCGGCGCTATCGCGGGAGGCCTGCTGTTCGACGCGGCCGGCTGGTGGAGCGCCTTCCTTCTCGCCGCCGTCCTGCTCACGGGTTCGGCCTTGCTCGCCGCCTCGGCCGGCCCCCGCACCTGAACTCTTTCAATTCTTGTCTAGGAGAATCTCATGTCCGAAGGAATCGAGAACAAGGTCGTTGTCATCACCGGTGCCAGCAGTGGCCTCGGTGAAGCGACGGCACACCATCTTGCCGCGCGAGGCGCTTCCGTGGTCCTGGGTGCACGCCGGTCACACCGCATCGACGCGCTTGTCCAGGAACTGACCGCCGCTGGGCTCAAAGCCAAGGCCGTCACTACGGACGTCACCGACGCCGGCCAGGTCCAGAACCTGGTGAACACGGCGGTCCGGGAATTCGGCCGCATCGACGTGATGCTCAACAATGCGGGCCTCATGCCGTTGGCCCCGCTCGAACGGCTCAAGATTGACGAATGGGACCGGATGATCGACGTCAACATCAAGGGCGTCCTTTACGGCATCGCGGCCGCACTTCCGTACATGAAGGAACAGCGATCGGGGCACATTATCAATGTCTCGTCCGTATACGGCCATGTGGTCGACCCGGGTGCGGCGGTCTATTGCGCCACCAAGTTCGCCGTGCGTGCGCTGTCCGAGGGTCTGCGGAAAGAGGTGAAACCCTACAACATCCGCACCACGGTGATCTCGCCGGGCGCTGTCACCACAGAGTTGCTCGAGCACATCAGCGAGAAGGATATCCAGCAGGACACCAGGGACTTCGTGAGCAAGATCGCCGTGGGGCCAGATACGTTTGCCCGCACGGTCGCCTTCGCGATCAACGAGCCCGACGACGTCGATATCAACGAGATCTTGTTCCGGCCGACCGCCCAGCCGGTTTGACTTGGAAGGGGCTATGCTTTCGGTATCCCAAGGCCGGCTCCACCATTTCTGGATCGGCTAGACCTTCTTCAGCCCAGCCCTGAATCGCCTGCCGTTGGCCACATAATGCGCGGCCGAGGCGCGCAGCCTGGCGATTGCGGCTTCGTCGAGCGTCCTGACGACGCGCGCGGGCGAGCCGACGATCAGCGAATTGTCGGCGAATTGCTTACCTTCGGTGACCAGCGCGCCGGCCCCGACCAGCGAGTTGTTGCCGATTTTCGCGCCGTTCAGAATGATGGCGCCCATGCCGATCAGGGTGTTGTCGCCGATCGTGCATCCATGCAGCAAGGCACGGTGGCCGATCGTGCAGCCTTGGCCGACGGTCAGCGGAAAGCCGGCGTCGGTGTGCATGATTGTGTGCTCCTGCACGTTTGTGTCGGCGCCGATGACGATCGGCTCGTCGTCGCCGCGGACGACGACGCCGAACCAGAAGCCGGCATTGCGGCCGATCCTGATATTGCCGATCAGCGTGGCGTCGGGCGCGATCCAGTTGCTGTCGGCGTCCTCGAAGGCGGGCGCTTTTCCGTCAATCGCGTAGATCGGCATTGCTGTCTCCAGATCGTCTCACACCGACAAGCTGCCAGACCCTAGAAGCGAAGCCGCCCAGGACGCAATGGCGATCACCACCATGCCCAGCGCCAGCGCCCAGATGGTCGCCATACAGCCGCAGGAGATCAGCCCCAGCACCGAGATGCGACGCTCGCGCCAGGCGTCCAGCGCCTCGTTGGCGAACATCAGCGGCCCGGCGCAAGCCGTCGCAGCGAGCGAGCGCAGCATGTGCTTCGACGATACATAGGGCTGGACGAAGGCAAGCTTGCGGCCTGCGATCAGCTCCATCGCCGATCCGGCCAGGCCGCAAGCCGTCAGCCCAGCCATAAAACTGAATATGATTTGTTCGACGGGACCCATCTTTACCCTCCGTTTACCATGAAATCGCACAGTCGCCTGCAAAAGCTGCATAGCAAGAGCCGTGCCGCGCCGAGATGTGCCGCTCAGGCACACCCGACGGGACGACAGATGAGGGTCGCGATGAAGCAGGCAGCCGCAACACAGGGCCAGCAACTCAGTGTTGTCGATTCGACGCTGATGAAGCGGGTGTTTTATGCATTCGCAACGCTGGCGCTGCTTTCGATGGCGATCAGCCTTGGCGGCAGATGGTTCGGCCGCTCGATCGCCATGGCCGGGTACACCGACGACACCACGGTCCACAAGGTCGTCATCGGCAACAACGTCATCGCCGTGCCGGCCAATGTCATCCGCTTTGCCCAGGCCCGGCGCGACGGCATCGCCTCGCGGCTCGACCTCTATCTGCGCTATCCCGAGATGGACGGTTACAGCGAGGCTGCCCGCAACGACTTCAACCACACCGGACCCAGCAAGGACATCGTCTTCCTGTCGTTCGAGCCGCAGATGATGTCGCGCGACATGAGCGGCCGCTTTGCGCCGATCTACAGTGCGCTGATTGCCAAGCCGGGTACGCCCGGCCCTGGCAGCACGACGCTTTACGCCTTCAGCGAAAAATCAGGCTATCTCAACGAAGTGCTGGCGGTCGCCGACCGCCCCGGCAAGGATCCGTTTGTTGCACGCTGCCTCAGCGGCCCGAGCGCGGACGAATCGCTAGCGCCCTGCGAGCGCGACATCCTGGTCGGCGATAATCTCAGCCTCACCTACCGCTTCCCGCGGGAATTCCTGGGCGACTGGCAGGCGCTCGATGCGGCGATTTCGGGCGAGGCAACGCGTGTGCTGAAGACCGGGCGGTAAGCAACGAAACGAGCCGTTCCGTAGCGATCCTTCGCTGTCCCGCCGGCGCCAGTCGCAAAATTCCCGGCTCAGGCCAGATCGATGTCGAGGATCGCCATCGAGAAATTATAGTCCCCGTCGTCCTCGTCCTTGAAGACGATGCCGAGGAACTCGTCGCCGACATAGACCTCGGCCGAATCTTCCTTGCGCGGCCGCGCCTTCACTTCGAGTTTTGGGTTCTGGAAGGTGCGCTTGAAATAGGCGTCCAGCTTTCTGATTTCGTCCGGCTTCAACAGTCTTCTCCGATCGTCGCTTGCTAAAGTACGTCGCGTCTGAAGAGATCGATGCGACGCGCTTTGAATCTTGCTTCATCCATGTCGCTATCCCAAAACCGCTGGGCACTTTTGGGCGACATGCATTGGTGAGCGCGCTTCTGGCACGTCGACAATGGCCATGTAAAGGCAAGCCGGCATAGGGGGCAGGAATTCAGCCCTGCCCGAGCACTCAGATGTCGAAGCTGACGACGTGGTCCATCGTCTGCGATGGCAACAGCTGGTCCATCTGCCGCGACGGCTGATCGCAGCCGGTCTCGCCGACGACGCGGGCCGGCACGCCGGCAACCGTCTTGTTGTGCGGCACCGGCGACAGCACCACCGAGCCGGCCGCGATCTTCGAGCAATGGCCGATCTCGATGCTGCCGAGGATCTTGGCGCCGGCGCCGATCAGCACGCCGTAGCGGATCTTGGGGTGGCGGTCGCCGCCGGCCTTGCCGGTGCCGCCCAGCGTGACGCCGTGCAGGATCGACACGTCGTCCTCGATCACCGCCGTCTGGCCGACGACGAGGCCGGTGGCGTGGTCGAGGAAGATGCCCTTGCCGATGCGGGCGGCCGGATTGATGTCGGTCTGGAACACCGAGGACGACCGGCTCTGCAAATACAGCGCAAAATCCTGGCGGCCCTGGTTCCACAGCCAATGCGCCAGCCGGTGCGTCTGGATGGCATGAAAACCCTTGAAGTAGAGCACCGGCATGATGAAGCGGTCGCAGGCCGGATCGCGGTCGTAATAGGCCTGGATGTCGACGCGCACCGTCGTCGACCAATCCTTGTCGTCGGCCGCCATTGCCTTGAATGTCTGGCGAATGAGGTCGGAGCCGATGTCCTGGTGGGCGAGGCGCTCGGCCAGCCGGTGAATGACCGCTTCTTCCAGGTTTTCCTGGTTGAGGATGGTCGAATAGAGGAACGCCGCCAGCAGCGGATCGCGGTTGACCGCTTCCATCGCTTCATCGCGGATCGAACGCCAGATCGGATCTACCGGCTGCACCATGGTGGGACGGGAAATCGTAACGCTGTTCATCTGATGTCTCCGGCCATCCAATGTCATCCACTGTCTCGGTTGGCGGCTTGCCTATTCTCCGGCCGCACCTATAAGCCAGATCATAGCACGGGTGAACTCAATTTTCCTTAGTGCTTCGTCAAATGGATTTGGTTGGCGGAATTTCAAGCAGCCATGGAAAACCCAACCTTGATGGACGAGACCCTGAAGCGCGAGCTTTCCGCGCTCTATGCGGCCGAAGATCGCCACTACCACGACCTTGGCCATATCGAGGCGATGCTGGCGCTAGCCAACGATTACAAGGCATTGCTGCATGATCCTGAAGCAGTCGAAGCGGCGATCTGGTTCCACGACGCGATCTACGACAGCCGCGCCAAGGACAATGAGGCGAGGAGTGCCGCACTTGCCGAGGAGAAGCTCGCCGGCCGCTCCGACGCACAACGCATCGGTCGCATTGCGGCGATGATCACTGCCACTGCCAGCCACGAATTGCCGCCCCTTGACGATCAACATTCGGTTCGTGACGCGGCGCTGTTCCTCGACATGGACCTGGCGATCCTGGGTGCCGCGCCCGACGTGTTCGACGCCTACGAACAGGCGGTTCGCCGCGAATACCAGTGGGTCGATGAGCCGATGTGGCGGGCCGGCCGTGCCGCCGTCCTGAAGGGCTTCCTCGCGCGCCCGCATATCTTTCACAGCGAGGAGTTCCGCCGGCGCTTCGAAACGCGGGCCAAGCAAAACATTGCACGCTCGCTCAGGGCGCTTGGATCGTAGCTCGCGTCGCTCCCTTGCGTCCGGGAGATTTGCCCGAAATCAGGTGAACGCGCCAAAAGTCGATGCCATTCCCCACAACATGAACACCCCAGCCGCCAGCGACGCACCATTGACCACGATGCCAGCCAGGCCGAGCACACGATTGTCGTTTGGGGGACCAACGGCCATCAACCCGAAGACCACTCCCGTAAGATGTGCCAAAGGCCCGGCCAGAAAAAATACCGCAGCGAAGAAGCCCGTCGCACTGTTCTGGAGCAGTGGAGACGCGTCGCTCGGCATTGCTATCAACGCGGTGATCGCCATCGCCCCTGCCGCTAAAGCAGCCAGCGCTAGAACAACGGACCATTCGCCGAACGTGCCTTTTGCAATGACGCCCGGCAAAGCGGCGTCGGTCCTTCCCCATTGTGCCATGATACCCCCTGCCCTCCGTTCAGCGCATGGCGGGTTTGAACCGATCCACACGTCGCGCTTATTTACTCCTGTATCGTTGCAAAACCGCTAAGGACCCCAGCTTCAGGCGCAATGGTCGCTTTGGGAGCCGTCCATCAAAGCGGATGCTCGGCATAAAACTCCAGCACGCGCTGCTTGAAGGCCTTGTCGCCGACCGCCAGCATATGGTCGCGGCCTTCGATGTGAAAAGCCCTGGCGTTGGGCATCAGAGCGGCGAGTTCATCCGGCGAGCCGCCGATGTCGTCCTTGGTGCCAACGGCGATCAGCGTCGGCTGGGCAATGCGGGCAATGTCGGCCTCGCTCAGCAATTCGCGCGAGGTGGCGATGCAGGCGGCGAGCGCCCGGCGATCGCTGCGGGTCTGATCGGCGAAGGCGCGGAACGAGCGGCCGCGCGGATCGCTGGTGCCTGCCGGATCGTCGGCCAGAAGGGCGTCGGCTATAGGATCCCAGTCGCCAACGCCGGCGACCATGCCGACGCCGAGGCCGCCGAAGACCAGCGTCGCCACCTTGTCCGGGTTGGAGAGCGCCAGGAACGCCGATATGCGCGCGCCCATCGAATAACCCATGACATGGGCGCGTTCGATGCCGAGATGGTTCAAAAGCGCTGCCGCGTCGGACGCCATTTTTGCCGGCGTGTAGTCGGCTTCGTCATAGCTCTTCGACGACGAGCCGTGGCCGCGATTGTCGAAGGCGATCGCACGGTAGCCGGCATCGTTCAGCGTCTTGAACCAGCCGGGCGACACCCAGTTGACGTAATGGCTCGAGGCAAAGCCGTGGATCATCAGCACCGGATCGCCCTGCCCCGACGCCGGTTGGCGATCAAGGAAAGCAAGGTCGAAACCATCATGGGAGAAGAACTGCATCGGCCGAAGATCCTGCCCGTTCGTTCAGTCGGAATCGACACTCGGCGCGTCGCCCTTGTCGGGCGGCGGCATGGCCGGCCCAGGCGCCGTGCCGATGGCCGGATGGCGCAGCAGGTCGCCGTCCTTAATGCCCTTTTTGGCGGCGGTGCCTGCCTTGAGCTCGAGCACGAAGCGCACCGGTTCGTCCGGCGAGATGATCGCCTCCGACTGCGGCTCGCCCTGCTTGATCGCCCGGATCCGGCCGTCCTGGCCGACGAAGATCAGGTCGAGCGGCATCGGCGTGTTCTTCATCCAGAAGCTCACATCCTGCGGCGCACCGAACACGAACAGCATGCCGTGATTGTCGGCCATGTGCCGGCGGAACATCAGGCCGGCCTCGCGCTCGGCGGGCGTGTCGGCAATTTCGACGGAGAAAGAACGCTCGCCGGCCTTCGTCACCGCGACCAGCGGCGCCGGGTCGACGGGAAGGATCATCGCCTTGCCGCCGGCCGAACTCGGTTGCTGAAAATAGAAGAAGGCACTTGCGGCGACGATGAGGAAAATCCCGGCGCAGAGCGCGCCCGCCGTCAGCCGGTTCCTGTGAGCCATATGAAATCCTCGACCGGAACTAATGCGAGACCGGCAAGGTACCCATATCGGGGTGAATTTCGGCAGCCATAAGGCCTTTGTCGCCGCGTCCGAAGCGGACCAGCACCACCTGGCCCGGGCGGAGTTCGGTGATGCCGTAGCGGCGCAGCGTCTCCATGTGGACGAAAATATCCTCGGTGCCCTCGCCCCGGGTCAGAAAGCCGAACCCTTTGGTGCGGTTGAACCATTTCACCAGCGCCCGTTCGAGGCCGCTTTCCGGCGTCACCGCGACATGGGTGCGCTGCTCCTGCATCTCCGCCGGATGCACCGCCGTGGTGACATCCATCGAGAGCACGCGGAAGGCCTGCAGCCCGCGCTCGCCCTGCTTGACCAGGCAGACGACACGGGCGCCTTCAAGCGCGGTCTGAAAACCGTCCTTTCGAAGGCATGTCACATGGAGGAGGATGTCGCCCGAAGTACCATCATCGGGAAGGATGAACCCGTAGCCCTTGGCTACGTCGAACCATTTGATGGCGCCAGCGATTTCGATGAGATCGGCCGTATCGGCGCTCTCATCCCGCTTCAACGCATCGCTACCGGCCCCGTCCCGCCCCATGAAAGAGGCCTTTTCCCCCATAAGAACGCCCCCTTTTTTCAAGAAACACTGCAACTGATTCTTGGTATCAGATTAACACCGCGGCTTCCGGTGTGTGCAAGACCTGACCTGCCTTTTTTCACGGTTCCATACAGGAATAGCGGATTTGCCGTTTGCCGGCGCTGGCAAGCGTGGCCGATTGCCCTTTGGCCGGGCCGCCCCTATGGTGCGCCGCAACGCAACATAAGGAGGAAATCATGCGCTATCTGCACACCATGGTCCGCATCGCCGACATCGATGCTTCGCTCGATTTCTACTGCAACAAGCTTGGCCTCAAGGAAGTGCGCCGCCATGAAAACGAGCAGGGCCGCTACACGCTGATCTTCCTCGCCGCGCCCGAAGACGAGCAGAGCGGCATCTCCGAAAAGGCGCCGCTGATCGAGCTGACCTACAATTGGGACCCGGAAGACTACAAGGGCGGCCGCAATTTCGGCCATCTTGCCTATGAGGTCGACGACATCTACGCCACCTGCCAGCGGCTGATGGACAATGGCGTTACCATCAACCGGCCGCCGCGCGACGGCAACATGGCGTTCGTCAAATCGCCGGACGGCATCTCGATCGAGCTGTTGCAGAAAGGCCCGGCCAAGCCAAAGGCCGAGCCGTGGGCGTCGATGCCGAACACCGGCAGCTGGTAGCCATCACGCTATCTTGAGCGGACGTCGGCGGGCCCTGGTTCGGTTTTCCCGTTCGCATTCCCAAGGAGAATTCATTCATGCCGGCCAGCCATGTCGACGTCGCCACCGAACATGCCAGCCGCTATCTGCAGCAGCTGTGCAAACATTGGGCGCACAAGTTTCCCGTCGAATTCGACCCGAACCATGGCACCATCGATCTGACGCTCGGCCGCACGGTTCTCGATGCCGACCCGGCTGCGCTGCACATTGCAGTGACGACCGATGAAGCCGGCTCGCTCGAGCGCCTGGAAACGGTCGTCGCCGAGCACATCAAGCGCTTCGCCTTCCGTGAAGAGCTGGCATTCGACTGGAAACGCGCTCCGGCCGCGTAGACGACCTGTCAACCGCCGGCCTTGGCCGTGTCCAGCAGCATCAGCACGGTGCGCCAATTGCGCGCCGTGCAGGGCACCTTCAGAACGCGCGGGATGAGATTGGCAAAGACCGATTTGCCGAGGCCGTCGGGCGCATGCAGGTAGAGCACGTCGCCCTTGATCTCGAAGCGTTCGGGCCCGGTGCATTTTTCCGCCAGACGGGCCACCTCCTCGGCGGTCGGCCGGCGCTCCAGCGCATAAGCATGCAGCTTGGTCGGCTCGCCGGCCACTTCCGGATAGGGATTGTCCGCCGCCAGCCGCTCGAGCCAGCCGAGATCGCGCACCATGATGCGCGAATGGAAGCCCCATTTCTTCTCGAATTCCGCTTCCAGCCGCCTGGTCAGCATCGCCGCATCGCCGTCTGGCGACCGGAACACGGCGTTGCCGCTCTGCACATGGGTGGCGATATCGGAGAAGCCGAGCTGCTCCAAGAATGACCTGAGCTCCGCCATCTTGACGATGCGGTTGCCGCCGACATTGATGCCGGAAAACAGCGCGATAAAAACCTTCGCCTGAGTGCTCGGAAGATCGTTGCTGCTCATATGATGAACCCGGCGAGCGTCTCGTTGTCGGTGATGTCCTGGTAATGGACGCTCTCGGCGTCGAAATTCGCCTTGAGCAGGTCGAAATTGCGGCGGTCCTTGGTTTCGATGCCGATCAGCACCGAGCCGAAATTGCGCGCCGATTTCTTCAGATATTCGAAGCGGGCGATGTCGTCGTCAGGACCAAGCAATTCGAGGAAATCGCGCAACGCGCCGGGCCGCTGCGGAAAGCGGATGATGAAGTATTTCTTCAAGCCCTCGAAGCGCAGCGCCCGTTCCTTCACATCCGGCAGCCGCTCGAAATCGAAATTGCCGCCAGACACCACGGCGACGATGGTCTTGCCCCTGATTTCCTTTTTGGAAAAATCCTTGAGCGCATCGATCGCCAGCGCACCGGCCGGCTCGAGCACGACGCCTTCGACATTGAGCATTTCGATCATGGTCGCGCAGAGCCGGTTTTCCGGGATCAGCCGCACCGCATCGGCAGCAAACTCCTTGAGGTGGCGCAACGGCTCGCGGCCGATCTCGGCCACCGCCGCGCCGTCGACGAAATTGTCGACCTTGGCGAGCTTGACCCGCTTTCCGGCGGCAAGGCTCTCGCTCAGGCTCGGGGCGCCGGCCGGCTCGCAAAAGACGAAACGTGTTTCACGCAGCTGGTCGGCGAAATAATGGGTGACGCCGGCGGCCAGGCCGCCGCCGCCGACCGGCAGCATGACGATATCAGCCATGTGCGCGCCGGGCATCTGGCCTGATATCTCGTAGGCGACCGTCGCCTGCCCCTCGATGATGTCCTTGTGGTCGAAAGGCGGCACCATGTGCGCGCCGGCAGTTTCGGTGAATTCGAGTGCCGCGCGGTAGCAGTCGTCGAAAAAATCGCCGACCAGCCTGATCTCGACGAACTCGCCGCCGAACAGCCGCGTCTTGTCGATCTTCTGCTGCGGCGTGGTCACCGGCATGAAGACGACGCCCTTCTTGCCGAAATGGCGGCAGACGAAGGCAAAGCCCTGCGCGTGATTGCCGGCCGAGGCGCAGACGAACAGCTCGGCAGCGTTGCCGGCGGCAAGCGTCTTGCGGAAGAAGTTGAAGGCGCCGCGGATCTTGTAGGAGCGCACCGGCGTCAGGTCCTCGCGCTTCAGCAGCACCCGCGCGCCGCTCTTCTTCGACAGATAGTCGTTTTCCTGCAGCGGCGTTTCCGGAAACATCTCGCGGATCGCGGCAGCGGCGGCAGCGACGCGAGAGGAGAAACTGGTCATGGCAAGAGCACCCCACAGGCTAGCCGAATTCGGTCCCGCTATTGCATATCCGGCTTCACGAAGCCATTGTCCGGCCACCCTGAAAGGGTGTTCCCAAAACCTCGTTGGCCGTTAGGAGCGTCTGTTCATGCCTGTCGCATCGGTGGCCCAGAAAACCGTGTCGCTGCCGGAGTTCGGCGAGCCGACGGTGATGCCGCTGGTTCCGCGCGCCACCTATGAGGCCCGCATCGCGGCACTGGTTACACGCGGCGGCGAAGCGGGGTTCGACGCGTTCGTCGTCTATGGCGACCGCGAACATGCCGCCAATGTCGCCTATCTCTGCGGCTACGATCCGCGCTTCGAGGAGACGCTGCTGGTCATCGTTCCCGGCAAGCCGCCGAAACTGCTGGTCGGCAATGAGGGCTGGGGCTATGCCGAGATCTGCGACGGGCCTTACGAGCGCGTGCTCTATCAGACGTTCTCGCTGCCGGCGCAGCCGCGCGACCGCTCGCAGGCGCTTCCCAACATTCTTGCCGATTGCGGCCTGAAAGCTGGCCAGCGCATCGGCGCCATCGGCTGGAAACCGTTCGGCCCCGGCGATGCCGGTTTTGGTGAAACGACGCTCGACCTGCCGTCCTTCATCGCCGACACGCTACGCACGCTTGCCGGCGATAGGGGCGTGATCGTCAACGCGGCAAACCTTTTGATGAACCCTGCCGACGGCCTGCGCGCCATCAACGAGGCCGACCAGTTGGCCGCGTTCGAATTCGCCGCGACCTATTCCTCGCAAGGCCTGCGCAATGTCCTACAGGTCATCGAACCCGGCATGACCGAATTGCGGGCGGCGCGGCTGATGGGCATCAACGGCCTGCCGCAATGCTGTCACCCGATGCTGTCGGCCGGCAGGCGCGCGGCCTATGGCCTGCCAAGCCCGCGCCTCGAAATCATCAAGCGCGGCGACCCGATCACCATGGCCTACGGCATCCATGGCTCGCTCAACGCCCGCGCCGGTTTTCTGGTCGAGGGCGCGGCCGAACTTCCAAGGAGCATCCAGGACTATGTCGAGAAACTGGTCGCGCCCTATTTCTGCGCCGTCGTCGACTGGTATGAGACGGTCGGCATCGGCGTTCCCGGCGGCGCGCTGTGGCAGGCGGTGCACGACCGGATCGGCGATCCGTTCTTCGGCGTGTCGCTCAATCCCGGCCATCTCATCCATATCGACGAATGGATGCATTCGCCGGTATTTTCCGGCTCCGACATCAGATTGAGGTCTGGCATGGCCTTGCAGGTCGACATCATCCCGGCGACCGGCACCGATTATTTCACCACCAACATCGAGGACGGGATCGCGCTGGCCGACGAGGCGCTGCGCGAAGAGATCGCCGCGCGCTATCCCGAAGCCTGGCGCCGCATCGAGGCGCGCCGCGCCTTCATGACCGACGTGCTTGGCATAAGACTGAAGCCGGAAGTGCTGCCGTTTTCCAACATCCCGGCGTTCCTGCCGCCGTTCTGGCTTTCGCGCAACAGTGCGATGGCCGTCGCGAGGCACTGAGCGCATTTCGGCATCCGCGACTTACTTCTGCCGCACTTCGCCTGTCCGGGAGGGGCGGCGGAGGTGGATGGCCTTTGGTCAGGCCGGAGTGGAATTGCTTAAGTGCCCTTGAAGACGATTTGCATCATTGTCCTTGCCGCGCTGCTCGCCGGCTGCGGTGGCCGCCAAACCGAGGAACTGCTCGGCAGCGCCATGATGGCGGTGCCGGTGACGGAAATCGCCGGCAACCACTCGATCTTCATCGCAACGACGCGCAAGCGCTCCGACGATCCCAACAAGGTCTTCGACGGCGAGCGGTCGGCGACGCTGAACTATGCCCGCGTCAACGTCACCGTCCCCGGCATCCACAAGACAGGCCAGATCGAGCGGCGCTCGCGCGGCAAGTCGGACGATCCGGCCAAATACTTCATGGCTTCCGAGGTTGTCGGATACGACACCCAGCCGAAATTCTCCAGTGCGCTCAGCGCCGACATCGCGGCGCGCGGCGGCCGCGTCATGGTCTTCGTCCACGGCTACAACACCGGCTTCGACGATGCGGTCTACCGCGTCACGCAGATCACCCATGATTCCGGCTATCCGGGCACGCCGGTGCTGTTTTCCTGGGCGTCGGGCGCCAAGACCACCGACTATGTCTACGACAAGGAAAGCGCCAGCGTTGCCCGCGACCAGCTGGAAGTGACGCTGAGAATGCTGGCGCAGACCGGCGCGCGGCGCATCGACATCGTTGCCCATTCGCTGGGGACCTGGGTCACCATGGAGGCGCTGCGCCAGCTCGCCATCACTGGCGACCGCGATCTCGGCGGCAAGCTCGGCGACGTCGTGCTGGCCTCGCCCGACATCGACGTCGACGTGTTCAAGAGCCAGATGCGCCGCTACGGCAAGCCGGACAAGCCGTTCATCCTGCTGCTCTCCGACGACGACCGGGCGCTCAGGCTGTCCGGCCTGATCGCCGGCGCGCGGCCGCGCGTCGGCGACTACAAGGACGCCGCCGACCTCGCCAGCTATGGCGTCTCGGTCGTCGACCTCTCCAGCGTCAAGGGAGCCGACCGCTTCAACCACACCAAGTTCGCTGACAATCCGGAATTGGTGCAGTTGATCGGCCAGAAGCTGCGCGAGGATGACGGGTTTGCCAGCGACCGCGAGGTGACCGACCGGATTGCCTCGGTCGGACAATAGCTGCATTGCGCGGCAGTCGTTGTTGACCATTGCCGCACCATCGGAACAGTTTGAACTGGACCGTGCCGGCCTCTGCCTCTATCGAATAGGCCAAGACGTCTCCGGCTCGACGTCGCCTTTGCGGGAGCCCGCGTGATCGTGCCTTCGAAGATCTTTCTCGTCGTTGCGTTCGCGCTCGCGCTGGCAGGCTGCGCCGGCCAGAACACGCACGATCTGCTCAACAAGACGACGATCATCGTGCCTGCTTCGGACATTGCGGCGACGCACAAGATCTTCGTCGCCACAACCCGGCAAAGGGCAACGAAGGAGCCCCGGCAGGTGTTCGACGGCGACCGTTCGCCGAGCACCAGCTTTGCCAGCGTCGAGGTGACGGTGCCGAAGGTGCATCAGGTCGGTGCCATCGAACGGGTCAAGGGCTCGGCCAACAGCAATCCGGCGAAGGATTTCACGGCGACCGGCGTCACCTTCTACGAAGGCGCGCCGCAATTCGCCAAGGCGGTCGGCGCCGACATCGCCCTGCGCGGCGACCGCGCGCTGGTTTTCGTGCACGGCTTCAACAACGGTTTCGACGACGGCATCTACCGGCTGACGCAGATCGCGCACGACACGAAATACCCCGGCACGCCGGTGCTGTTTTCGTGGGCGTCGAGCGGCAAGACGACCGGCTACATCTACGACAAGGAAAGCGCCAATGCGGCGCGCGACGATCTCGAAGCTACGCTGCGCATGCTCGCCAAGAGCCGCGCCAAGAGCATCGACATCATTGCCCATTCGATGGGGACCTGGGTGACGATGGAAGCGTTGCGCCAGCTTGCGATCACCGGCGACCGCGACCTCGGCGGCAAGCTCGGCTACGTCATCCTGGCTTCGCCCGACATCGACGTCGACGTGTTCAAGAAGCAGATGATCCGCTACGGCAAGCCCGACAAGCCGTTCGCCGTGCTGCTTTCGGGCGACGACCGGGCGCTCAGGCTGTCGACCCTGATCTCCGGCGACAAGCCGCGCGTTGGCGACTATGGCGACGCGGCCGACCTCGCCAGCTATGGCGTCTCGGTGGTCGACCTGACCAAGACCAAGGGCGGCGACCGGTTGAACCACGCCAAATTCGCCGACAACCCGTTCCTGGTGCAGCTGCTCGGCGACCGCCTGCGCGCCCCGGCCGGTCTCGCCTCCGAAGAGACCGCGCCGGCCCAGCTCGACAATCTCGGCCAGGGCCTCGGCAAGGCCGTCGGCTCGGTCGCCGAAATCGTCATCACCACGCCGTTCAAAGTGCTGACCATCGCCACCGGCGGATGAATAGGCGCCCCGGCGGCGTTCAAACGAACAAATCAACCTTCTGGAAGGTCGTCACGTCGATCAGGCCGACGTCGGAAATCCTGAGCTCGGGGATGACGACCAGCGCCAGCAGCGAGTGCTGCATGTAGGCGTTGTTCAGCGAGCAGCCCATCTGGCGCATGGCGTCGCTGAGTTTGTCCGCCTTGGCGGCGACGATTTCCGCCCGCTCGTCCGACATCAGCCCGGCGATCGGCATTTCGACCAGCGCCAGTTCCTTGCCCTTGGAGAACAGCACGACGCCGCCGCCGACCTCACCCAGCCGGTTCACCGCCAATGCCATGTCCTGCTTGTTGGTGCCAACGACGATGATGTGGTGGGCATCATGCGCCACGCTGGAGGCCATGGCGCAGTCGCCGATATAGCCGAAGCCGGAGACGAAGGCGTTGGTGACGCCGCCGGTGCCCTTGTGGCGTTCGACCAGCGCGATCTGGCAGACATCGTTGCGGCGATCCATGGCAACCAGCCCGTCCTCGACGGCAAGATCGGCCTCCAGCGCCCGCGTCGGCGCCTGGTTTTCGATGACGCCGATGACCCGCACCCGCACTTCGTTGGCGCCTATCGGTGCCGCGATGTCGAAATCGCCTGCCTTGAGCTTCTTGCCGAGCTTGACGGTGTTCTTCGCCGTCCGCGGATAGTCGTAGGCCGGAATGTCGATTTCGAGCTTGCCGCCCTTGGCCAGCCTGACGCCGCGGCCATAGACCTCGTCGATGGTCATTTCGGCGAGGTCGGAGACGATCAGCAGATCGGCGAGCCGTCCCGGCGCTATCGAGCCGATCTCGCGCTCCAGCCGGAAATGCTGGGCGGTGTTGAGCGTCGCCATCTGGATCGCCGTCACCGGCTTCAAGCCCTGGTTGATGGCGTGGCGCACGACCCGGTCCATATGGCCTTCGTGCACCAGCGTGCCGGAGTGGCTGTCGTCGGTGCACAGGATGAAGTTGCGCGGGTCGAGCCCGCTCTCCGTCACCGCCTTGATCTGCGAGGCCACGTCATACCAGGCCGAACCCAGGCGCAGCATCGCCTTCATGCCCTGGCGGACGCGGGCGATGGCATCCTCGGCGCGCGTGCCTTCATGATCGTCCTCGGCGCCGCCGGCGACATAGCCGTGGAACGGCAGGCCGAGATCGCGCGAGGCATAGTGCCCGCCGACAGTCTTGCCGGCCCTCACCGTCGCCGCGATCTCGCCCGACATCACCGGATCATTGGCGACGACGCCCGGAAAATTCATCACCTCGCCGAGCCCGACGATGTTCTCCCAGGTCATCGCCTCGGCAACATCGGCGACGGTCAGCTCGGCGCCGGCATGTTCCAGCCCCGGTGCCGACGGCACACAGGACGGCATCTGCACATGCACGTTGACCGGCATGGCGACCGCCTCGTCATGCATCAGCCGCACGCCCGGCAGGCCGAGCACGTTGGCGATCTCATGCGGATCGATGAACATCGATGTGGTGCCGTGCGGGATCACCGCGCGGCAGAATTCCGTCACCGTCACCATGCCGCTCTCGACATGCATATGCGCGTCGCAAAGCCCCGGCACCAGGTAGCGGCCGCCGGCATCGACCACCTTGGTGCCCTGGCCGATGGCGTGGCCGGCATTCGGCCCGCAATAGGCAAAGCGACCGCCGGCGATGGCGATGTCGGTGCCGGCGATGATCTCGCCGGAATGAACGTTGACCCAGCGCCCGTTGCGGATGACGAGATCGGCGGGCTTGCGGCCCATGGCGACATCGACCAGATGCGTCGCCATCTCGGCCCAGGGTTTTGGTTTTGTCGCGTTGGCGGTCTTCGGCATCAACAGGCTCCCGTTTGCCCGACTGTGCCAAGCCGCGAGGGTTTTGACCAGCGAGGAAGCAAGCGCGGACGGCGAAGTTGCAGCTCTCCCCCCTTGAGGGGGAGATGTCGCCGAAGGCGACAGAGGGGGTCGCCGATCCACGCGCGACGACCCCCTCTGGCCTACCGGCCATCTCCCCCTCAAGGAGGTGTTTGGACCGGGGACATCGCGAACAGGTGTGCGAGGACATCGCGAACAGTTTGGCGCGCTTTGCGCTGGGGGGTTCGGGATGCCATTCGAGGACACGAGCGC